>NZ_JBIATW010000007.1:0-403924 GCF_042892135.1 Streptomyces sp. NPDC001822 | reverse complement strand
AACGCTCGGCTGGGAAACCCCAGCCGAGCGCCTGCATAAACTGCTCGCGGCCTGATCAACACGACCACGTGTTGCGACGATCCCTAGAAACCGCCAGTTGGTCCGGGCCCTGCAAGGTCTGCCGATGCGCATGCGGACAGTCGTGGTCCTGCGGTACTTCCACGACCTCTCGGACAACGAGATCGCGGCCGACCTCAGGATCGCGCCGGGCACGGTCCGATCCCAGCTCGCACGGGGGATCGACAAGCTCAGGGGCCAGTTCCCCACACTCTCCGGCCCTTCATCAGAACAGCCATCGGAAGGAACACAATGACGTCTGACGTTTCACGGCCTTCCGGCGGCACGGGGTACTCCCCCTTCGAGCAGGAATTGGTGAATGCCATGAACGAGTTCGTGAACAGCTCCGACGCACCGCAGTTCGACGCCGTCGTCATCACACGCGTGGCCCGCCGCAAGCGGGTCACGGCGATCGCGGGCATCTCGGCCGCCCTCGTCATCGTGGGCGGTGGCACCGCACTGGCCGCCGCCGCCGTCGGCGGTTCGCATGCCACGGGTCAGGCAGCCTCGTCCCACGCCGCGACCGCTGACAAGGACACCACCACCGTGCTCTACGGCCACCCGAGCGGGGTAACCATTCCTCTCGAACTGGGGGGCCTGGACTCCGCCACCGCGAAGGGACAGCTCACCAAGGCAGGGATGACGGCCGAGTTCGTCAAGGCGTCCTCGCCCAACTGCAAGCCGACTTCGGTCATCGCGGTCTCGCCGCACGCGCCCACGATCGTCCACCAGGGCGCAACGATCAAGGTGACCCTCTGCGCCGGCTGAGCTGAGGCAGGAGGCCTGACCGAGTCGGCCTGAATGAGCACAGGGTGGTGGCCCCGTCGGAACCGGGGCCACCACCTTTGCCCATTCCATCACCGCCGGTGGGCCGTGGCGGCACTTTCGGCGGTGCGGCTGCCCGCGCCCACCGGCGGTCATCGCGAACACCGCATCCACCGCCGAACCGGACAAGGCTGGCCAAACCGGACAAGTCGGTGGGGGGCAAGGCGGTGGGAGACACCCGGACGATCTGCCACGACGAGGGACGGGGCCGGGCGGCCCTTCGAATCGCCTCCCCGACCGGACGAGGATCGTGGCGAGGTGGAGTCCCGCCGGATGGACGGCGGCGTTCCTGGCCTCGATCGGATGATCCGCAGGAAAGGCCTTAGCTGAGCCCCGCCGTCCTGGCCCGGTCGACCGCGGGGCCGATCGCCCGTGCGAGTTCCTCGACGTCCCGCGCGGTGGACGTGTGACCCAGCGAGAAGCGCAGGGTGCCGCGGGCCAGGCCGGGGTCGGTTCCGGTGGCCAGCAGCACATGGCTGGGCTGGGCGATGCCCGCCGTGCACGCGGAACCGGTGGAGCACTCGATCCCCTGGGCGTCGAGCAGCAGCAGCAGGGAGTCGCCCTCGCAGCCGGGAAAGGTGAAGTGGGCGTTGGCGGGCAGCCGCCCGCCCGGGGCCGGGTCGCCTCCGAGGATCGCGTCGGGGACGGCCTTCAGCACCGCCGCGACCAGGTCGTCGCGGAGTGCCCCGACCTCGCGGACGAACGCGTCGCGACCGTCGGCTGCATGGCGTCCGGCGACGGCGAACGCCGCCACGGCGGCCACGTCGAGCGTCCCGGAGCGCACGTGCCGTTCCTGCCCGCCCCCGTGCAGCACGGGCACGGGAGTCTGGTCACGGCCCAGCAGCAGCGCGCCGGTGCCGACCGGTCCACCGATCTTGTGTGCGCTGACGGTCATCGCTGCCAGCCCGGAGCGGGCGAAGTCGACCTCCAGCTGCCCGAAGGCCTGTACGGCGTCTGCATGCATCGGGACGCCGAACTCGTGCGCCACCTCGGTGAGTTCACGTATCGGCATGACGGTGCCGATCTCGTTGTTCGCCCACATCACGCTGATCATGGCCACGTCGTCCGGATTGCGGGCGAGGGCCTCGCGCAGCGCGTCGGGGTGCACCCGCCCGTAGGAGTCGACCGGCAGGTAGTCGACATGGGCGCCCTCGTGCTCGGCGAGCCAGTCCACGGCGTCCAGGACCGCGTGGTGCTCGACGGGGCTGGCGAGGACTCTCGTGCGCCGGGGGTCGGCGTCGCGGCGGGCCCAGTAGAGCCCCTTCACGGCGAGGTTGTCGGCCTCGGTGCCCCCCGAGGTGAGGACCACCTCGCTCGGGCGGGCGCCGAGCGCGTCGGCGAGGGTCTCTCTGGACTCCTCGACGGTACGGCGGGCCCTGCGCCCGGCGGCGTGCAGTGAGGACGCGTTGCCGGTGACGGCGAGCTGCGCGGTCATCGCCGCGATCGCCTCAGGGAGCATCGGTGTGGTCGCGGCGTGGTCGAGGTAAGCCATGGTGGAACCGATTCTACGAGCCCGGGGTGGGGCGCGTGCCGGGCGCATGGCGTACCGGCGGGCGCGGGCACCCCGGACGACGCCGCCCACGCGGCGTCCGGCTGCGGCCGGTCAGCCGGCCAGGCTCCAGGAGACGGTGCCGTTGGCGGTCACGAGCACCGCGAGGACGATCAGGTCGGCGATACCCAGGCCGAGCCCCAGCAGGGCGCGCCCGCGCCGGGTGGTGGAGCGGGCGAGGGCGATGAGCGCCATGACGATGGCGACGGGCCCGAGCAGGATGTTCATCACCAGCAGGCCGAGCAGCCCGAGCACGAACGACGCGACGGCCAGCCCGTCCGCCTCCCGGGACGGACGGCGGGTACGGGCGGCGGGGCTTCGGCCGGTGCCGGTGCCGGTGCCGGCGGGCCTCGCCTCGCGGAACCGGGCGCCGGCGGAACGGCCGATGTGCGGGGTCGTGAGCGTCATGGTTCGTGCTCCTTCGTCAGCGGGTGCGGCGGGCGAGGCGTTCACGGACACCGAAGCCCGCCAGCCAGAGACCGATCACGGCGGCGGCGGCCAGGGTCAGCGGCAGCGGGAGATGGGCGACCGCTCCGAGGACGACCCCCAGCAGGAGCAGGGCTGCGACGAGGACGAACATGCCGGTGCCTTTCTGCGAGCTTTGAGAGTACAACTGTTCACTGACTTTTGAGTCTAGACCCTTCACCTCTTCCCCGACTCGGAGAACGGTTGTTTACTGAATGGCATGAGTCACACCGTCGGTGTCCGACAGGCCCAGAAACTGAAGACGCGCCAGGCGCTCCTCGACGCGGCGCTCGAACTGCTGGAGCACCAGAGCCTGAGCAGTCTGGGCCTGCGCGAGGTGACCCGCGCCGTGGGCGTGGCCCCGACCGCCTTCTACCGGCACTTCGACGGCACGGCGGCCCTGGGCGTCGCCCTGGTCGAGGAGACCCTGGGCAGCCTGCACGGGATGATCGGCGCGATCCTCGCCGAGACGGGCGACACCGACGAACGGCTGGACCGGAGCGTGCGGCTGATAGCACGTCACGTGACGGCGCAGCCGGCCCACTTCAGGTTCATCGCGCGGGAGCAGCACGGCGGGGTGGGCCAGGTGCGTGAGGCCATCGCCGCCCAACTGCGGCTGTTCACGGAAGAGGTGGCCGGGGTCCTGGCCGAGGAGCCGGAGTCCGCCGGGTGGGAGCGCGACGACCTGCTCATGCTGGGCGGCCTGTACGTCGACCACATGGTGCTCACCGCCTCCGCGCTCCTGGACGCGGGTCCCGACGGCCGGCAGGAGGTCGTCCGGGTGGCGCGCCGCAGGCTGCGCCTGGTCACGCTCGGCAGGGCCCACTGGCTCGACGCAGCCTGAGGACCGCCCAGGGGGCGCCCGTCATCACCGCGGGCACCCGGGCCGCGGCTCGGGTACGGGAGGCGCGAGCCGACCGGACCGGGCCGCACGGCACAGCGGGGCAGCGGGGCAGCGGGCAGAACCGGGCGGGCACGGCACCGGCCCGCGCGGGCGGCTTCAGGCGCGCGGCGCGCGTGCGAGCTGGCGGGACTGAGCCACGAGGCGGCCGGCACTGTCCCAGACGTCCGCGTCCTCCTCAAGGAAGCCGCCTGCGAGATTGCGGGTGGTGATGGAGACGCGCAGCGGGCCCGGGGCCGGGCGGCAGCGGATGTGCGTGGTGAGCTCGATGGTGGGCGTCCAGCCCTTCAGGCCCAGCTCGAACGAGGTCGGCGGCAGCGCGTCGACCGTCAGCAGCAGCGAGAGCGGGTCGGCGTCACGTCCGTCCGCGAGGCCGAACCAGCCTCGCATCTCGCCCTTGCCCGAGGGGGCGCCGACGGCCCAGCCGATCGTCGCGGGGTCGAGTCTGATGTCGAGCCGTTCGGTGATGGCCGAACTCCCGGGGATGGGCGCGGGACCGTCCGCCGGGCCGAGGCAGTGCGCCATGGGCGGGATCACCGGCGGCTCCGCCGACGTCCGGACCTCGTCGGTCAGACCGTCCAGGTCGCCGTAGGTGGCCAGCACCCGGATGCGCTCGATCTCACTGCCGTCCTCAGCGAACTGGAAGAGCGACGCCTCGCCCGTGGAGAGGGTGCGCCCGGTGCGGACGACCTGTGTGCGGATCACGGCCGGACCGGGAACGGAGGCGGTCAGGTAGTGCGCGGAGACCGAGAAGGGGTCGGGATGCGGGAGCGCCTCACCGAGCGCCCGGCCGAGGATGGCGAGCAGATAGCCGCCGTTGACCGCGCGGATGATCGTCCAGCCCGCGGAGAGTTCCGCGTCGTAGACACCGTCCCCCCGGAGCGTGACCGCGGTGTCGCGGTCGAACTCGCTGTCCCCGATGGTCGCCCGTACCGCGTGTACCGCGCGCGACGCCTGCGCTGCTGCCTGTGCCATGGCATGCACCGTACACCGATCGTATTACTGAGCGGTAGCTTTTGTTGTGGTCAGATGACGGCCGAGTTGTCCTCCGCCGAGGCCGAGCGCCTGTTCCAGGCGCGCGGGGCCCTCCAGTGGAAGCGCATGGACAGCAGCCGCAGGACGAAGGCCGTGATCACCGCGGCACCGCTGGTGTAGGCGTTGAGCGTGTCGAAGCGGATGCAGAGCACCACGGTCACGGCCCCGACGATGGCGGGTACGGCATACAGGTCGCGGTCCCAGCGCAGCAGCGAGGGCACCTCGTTGGCCAGGACGTCCCGCAGCACGCCGCCGCCGACCGCGGTGGCCAGTCCGAGAGCGGCCGACGAGGTGAGACCGAGGCCGTAGTCGTGCGCCTTGATCGTGCCGGACACGCAGAACAGACCCAGCCCCGCCGCGTCGAACACGTTGACACCGACCTGGATGCGCTCGACGTGCGGGTGCAGGAAGAACACCAGGCCGGCGGCGAGCAGGGGCGTGAGGAAGTACCCGAGGTCCGTGAAGGCCGCCGGGGGCAGCGCGCCGATCATCACGTCACGGAAAATCCCTCCGCCCAGCGCTGTCACCTCGGCGAGCACCGCGATGCCGAAGACATCGAAGTTCTTGCGTACGGCGAGCAGGGCGCCCGAGATCGCGAAGACGAAGATTCCCGCGATGTCGAGCGCGTGCTGGACGGAGGGGGTGAAGAGTTCGTTGAGCACCGGGCAATTGTGCCGGTCCTACTCCTTCGGCTTCTCCTCCGTACCGGTGGACGGTGCGGCGGAGCCCTTTCCGGCGTCCTCGGAGGCGGCCTCGGCAGCCCCTTCCGGCTCGGCGGCCTCGGCAACCGCGGCCTTCTCCGCCACGGCCGGCTTCTCGGCAACGGCGGGCTTCGCCTCGGCGACCGCTTCGGCCGCCTTCTTTTCGGTGACGGGTTCGGCGTCCTTCGCCGGCTTCACCGTGATGACGTCCGCGACGAGCGGCGCGTCCCCGGGGGCCTGGTCCTCGCCGTTCTCCGGGTGGTGGCATGCCACCTGGTGCCCGGTCTTGAGCTGCAGCAGCGGCGGCTCCGTGGTCTTGCAGACCTGCGTCGCCTTCCAGCACCGGGTGTGGAACCGGCAGCCGCTCGGCGGCGAGATGGGCGACGGCACGTCGCCCTTGAGCAGGATGCGGTCGCTCTTCTCGCCGCGACGCCGGGGGTCGGGTACCGGCACCGCGGACATCAGGGCCTTCGTGTACGGGTGCATGGGCGCCCCGTACAGCGAGTCGCGGTCCGCCAGCTCGACGATCTTGCCGAGGTACATGACCGCGATCCGGTCCGACACGTGGCGGATGACCGAGAGGTCGTGCGCGATGATCATGTAGGTGAGACCGAGCTCGTCCTGGAGGTCGTCCAGCAGGTTCACGACCTGGGCCTGGATCGACACGTCCAGCGCGGAGACCGGCTCGTCCGCGACGACGAGCTTCGGGTTGAGGGCGAGCGCGCGGGCGATACCGACGCGCTGGCGCTGACCGCCGGAGAACTCGTGCGGATAGCGGTTGTAGTGCTCGGGGTTGAGACCCACCAGCTCCAGCAGCCGCTGGACCTCCTTCTTCACGCCGCCCTCGGGCTTGACGCCCTGGAGCCTGAAGGGGGTGCCGATGATCCCGCCGACGGTGTGGCGCGGGTTCAGCGACCCGTAGGGGTCCTGGAAGATCATCTGGATGTCGCGGCGCATCGGCCGCAGCCGCCCCGCGGACATGTGGGTGATGTCGCGGCCCTGGAACTCGACCTTGCCACCGGTCGGTTCGAGCAGACGCGTCACCAGCCGGCCCATGGTCGACTTGCCGCAGCCCGACTCACCGACCACACCGAGGGTCTCCCCCGGGCGGACGTCGAAGGTCAGCCCGTCGACGGCCTTGACCGCACCGACCTTGCGCTTCAGCACGCCCTTGGTGATCGGGAAGTGCTTGGCCAGACCCTCGACCTTGAGGAGCGGCTCCGACCCGGACCCGTCCGGCCCTGCCGCGGCGGACGCGGGGGCCTCCTTCTTCAGATCAGTCACAGCTTCGGCGCAATCTCTTCGGTCCAGATCTGTTCCCGCTGCTCACGCGACATGTGGCACGCGGAGTAGTGCCCGTCGCCGGCCGGCGTCAGCTCGGGGCGCTCGGTGCGGGTGATGTTGTCCTTGGGCACGTCGGCGTACGGGCAGCGCGGGTGGAAGGCGCAGCCGGACGGGACGTTGATGAGGCTGGGCGGCGACCCCTTGACCGGGACGAGCCGGTCGGTCTGCTCGCGGTCGATGCGCGGCATCGAGCCCAGCAGCCCCCAGGTGTAGGGGTGCTGGGGACCGTAGAAGACCTTCTCGGCGCTTCCCCGCTCGATGCAGCGGCCCGCGTACATGACCAGCAGGTTGTCCGCGATCTCGGCGACGACGCCGAGGTCGTGGGTGATCATGACGACCGCGGAGCCGAACTCCTTCTGCAGGTCGCGGATCAGGTCGAGGATCTGCGCCTGGACGGTGACGTCCAGGGCCGTCGTCGGCTCGTCGGCGATCAGCAGCTGGGGGTTGTTGACCAGGGCCATCGCGATCATGGCGCGCTGGCGCATACCGCCGGAGAACTGGTGCGGGTAGTCCTCGTAACGGCGGTGCGGCTCGGGGATCCCGACCCGGTCCAGCATCTCCACCGCGCGCTTCTTGGCCGTCTTCTTGTCGACCTTGTTGTGGACGCGGTGGGCCTCCACGATCTGCGCGCCGATGCTGTAGTACGGGTGCAGCGCCGACAGCGGGTCCTGGAAGATCATCGCCATCTTCTGGCCGCGCAGCTCACGTACCCGCTCGGGACCGGCGCCGATCAGCTCCTCACCGTCGAGCCAGATCTCACCACCGATCCGGGCGCGCTCCGAGGTGTGCAGTCCCATGATCCCCAGCGAGGTCACGGACTTGCCCGATCCCGACTCACCCACGATGCCGAGGGTCTGACCGGCCTTCAGGTCGAAGCTGACGCCGTCGACGGACTTGACCAGACCGTCGTCGGTGTCGAAGTGGATGCTGAGGTTGCGTACGGAGAGGAACTCCTTCGCGTCCGCCGAGGCGTCCCGGGGAGCGGGGACCGTCGCCGGCGCCGTCTCGGGCGCGGGGGTTTCCTTCTTGCTGACGTCGCTCATGAGAGCCTCACCCGGGGGTCGATCGCGGCGTACACGAGGTCCACCAGCAGGTTGCAGATGACGATGAAGAAGGCGGCGACCAGGGTCACGCCCATCACCTTGGGCAGGTCGGCCGTGGTCACACCTTGGATGGCGAACGCGCCGAGCCCCTGGAAGGAGAAGACTCTCTCGGTGATGACCGCGCCGCCGAGCAGCAGCGCGAAGTCCATGCCGAAGATCGTGACGAGCGGGGTGAGCGCCGCGCGCAGGCCGTGCTTGACGACGACCTTGCGCTCCTGGAGGCCCTTGGCCCGCGCGGTGCGGATGTAGTCCTCGCCCATCGTCTCCAGCATCCCGGCCCGGGTGAGCCGGGCGTAGAGGGCGGAGTACAGCAGGGCGAGCGTGCACCAGGGAAGGACCAGGGCGCTCGCCCACTCGACGGGGTTCTGGGTGAACGGGACGTACTCGCCGTTGCCGAACAGCGCCAGGACGACGAGGCCGGTGAAGAACATCGGCAGGGAGACACCGGCGAGGGCGACGCCCATGGAGAGGCGGTCGAAGAGCGACCCCCGCTTGAGGGCGGAGACGACACCGGCGGCGACACCGGAGACGACCCAGAGGACGGCCGCACCGATGGCCATGGACAGCGTGACCGGGATGCGGTCGATGAGCTGGGGCCAGATCTCGGTGTGGGTCTTGAAGGAGTAGCCGAAGCACGGGGCATGACAGGTGACCGGGTCGGGACCGAACTGGTAGTCGGCGCCGACGACGATGCCCTTGATGAAGTTCCAGTACTGCAGGTACAGGGGCTGGTCGAGCCCCAGGTTCTTCTTGACCGCGGCGATGACGTCGGGGTCGGGACTCTTCCCGACGTACTGAGCGGCCATCGAGTCGAGGGTCTGCCCGCCGAGGCGGGGGACCAGGAAGAAGATCGCGAACGTGACTGCGCTGACCACCAGCAGCAGCAACACCGCGGCGAATACGCGTCGGATGATGTACGCAGCCACAGCCGTGCGGCGCCGGGCGGGCGAGCGGGTTGACACCCGCCGGCCCGGCGCCTTCACCTGCCTTTCAAATGATGCTGTCGATGAACAGGTGTTACTTCTTGGTCGAGGTCATCAGCACGTAGTCGTACATGCCGAGGTATGCGTCCGTGACCGTGACGTTCGCCGCGGAGTCCGGGCGGTACAGCAGGTTCTTGCGGTAGACGAGCGGGACGACCGAGGCGTTCTCCATGACCTTCTGGTCGACGTCGCCCCAGGCGGCGTTGCGCGCGGTGGCGTCCACCGTGCCGATGCCCTTGACGAGGGCCTCGTTGACGGCCTTGTCGTTGAGCTCCATCAGGTTCGTGCCACCGGACGGCTTGATGGCCGTGCCGTTCACGATCTGGTCGAGGAAGCCGAAGCCGGTCGGCCAGTCGGCACCCCACTGCATCATCATCATGCCCGCGTTGTTCTTGTGCACCCAGGCCGGGACACCCGCGAAGTCGGTGAAGTACTTGTCCGAGGGGAACTGCTTGATCTCGGCGGTGATGCCGATCGCCTTCAGGCTGCCCTGGAGCTGCGTGGCCGCGGTGATCTCGTCAGGACGGTCGGAGCGCGCCGTGAGCGTGGTCTTGAAGCCCTTGGGCTGACCGCACTTGGTCAGCGCCTCCTTCGCCTTGGCGGCGTCGCCCTTGTTGCCCGCGGTCGGGTACAGGTCGAACTTCTTGTAGCCGGCGACGGTCGGGGGGATGACCGTGGTGGCCGGGTCGCCCTTGACCGAGCCACCGATCGAGTCGATCAGGCTCTGCTTGTCGACCGCGTACTGGACGGCCTTGCGGCACTCGACGTTGTCGAACGGCTTCACGTTGACGTTCAGCGCCATGTACTGCAGCACGCCGGCGTACGGGTTGTCCGTCTTCGCCTTCTCGGCGGCCTTCACGAGGACCTTGGGCTGCGTCTTGGACTGCAGACCGGTGCCCGCGATGTCGGCGGTGGTGACGTCGTTGAGCAGGTGGTCGTCGACCGTGGTGGGGTTGACGTTGAGCTTGAGCTCGATCTTGTCCGGCAGGGCCTTGCGGATCGGGTCCGTCTTCGGGTCCCACTCCGGGTTGCGGACGAGCGTCGCGCCCTTGCTCTCGTCGTACGCCGAGAACTTGTACGGGCCCGAGGACACGATCTTCTGGACGTAGCTGGCGCCCTTGTCGGCCTTCTGCGGGACCGGAGCGGTCTGCGAGAAGGCGGCGAGGTAGTCCATGTCCGCGAACGGCTTGTTCAGCTTGAAGACGATCGTGTAGTCGTCCGGGGTCTCGATGGACTTGAGGCCCTCGGGGGACTTGTCCTTGTAGGGACCCTTGTACTTGTCGCCGCCCTCGAGGTACGCCTTGAAGTAGGTCGGACCGTTGGACAGGGCCTCCGGCGCGAAGTTCGAGCGCTCGACGGCGTACTTGACGTCCTTCGAGGTGATCTCCGTGCCGTCCTCGAACTTCACGCCCTTGCGGATCGTGTAGGTCCAGGACTTGGCGTCCGCGCTGGCCTTGCCGAGACCGGTGGCGAGGTCCGGGACGATCTCCAGGCTCTCCTTGCCGGCGGCCGGCTTGAAGGTGACCAGGGAACGGCCGTACAGGCGGGAGAAGTTCTGCACCCAGCCGTAGTACGTGTTGCCCGGGTCCAGGGAGTCGGGACCGCTCGAGTGCTCGAAGGTGACCGTCCCCCCCTTCTTGTCGGTCTTGTTGACGATGGACGTCAGGCCGGCGTCGGCCTTGCCCCCGCCGGCGCCCCCCGCTCCGTCGGTGCCCTTGTCACTGCCGCTGCAGGCCGACGCGCCGAGCGCGACCGCCACGGCGACGGCGATGGCCGAAGCTGTCTTTCTGTTTCTCATGCTGAGGAAAGCCCCCTCGATCGAACGGTGCGGCATGGCCGCGATTACTTGCCACGAGGGTCGAGTGCGTCACGCAGCCCGTCCCCCAGCAGATTGAAGGCCAGCACGGTGATGAAGATCGCCATACCGGGGATGACCATGAACATCGGGTCCACCTCGTAGAGGTCGACCGCCTGGGTCAGCATTCCGCCCCAGGAAGCCTGCGGCGGCGCGATACCGACGCCGAGGAAGCTGAGGGATGCCTCGAAGAGGATGTTCGTGGGGATCAGGAGTGTCGCGTACACCAGGATCGGCGCGATCAGGTTCGGCAGCAGTTCGCGGAAGAGGATGAAGGGACCGCGGGCGCCGAGCGACCTCGAGGCCTCGACGAACTCCCGCTCGCGGAGCGACAGGGTCTGCGCGCGGACGATGCGGCCGATGTAGGGCCAGCTGAAGAAGCCGATGACGAAGATCAGAACCGCGATCCGCAGCGCCAGTCCCTGCAGTCCGAACGCCTCGCCCTGCAGGGAGGCCGAGATGGAGATCGCGAAGAGCAGCAGCGGGAACGCCAGGAAGGTGTCCATCAGCCGGCTGATGAAGCTGTCCACCCAGCCGCCGTAGAAGCCCGCGACGACGCCCATGACGACACCGATCACGACCGAGAGCAGCGTCGAGCCGACGGCGACGACCAGCGAGACCCAGGAGCCTTCGAGGATGCGCGCCAGGATGTCGCGGCCCGTCTGGGGCTCGACCCCGAACGGGTGGTCCCAGCTGATACCGCCGAAGTCCCCCTTGGGCGCGAGCAGTACGGGATCGACCAGGCTCTGGTTGAACGCGTCGGGGTCGAGCCCGAGGAGCGCCTGGAGCGGCTTGGACAGCAGGGCGGTGAGGATCAGCAGCACGACAACGATGCCACCGGCCATCGCGGCCTTGTCCCGCTTGAAGCGGGTCCAGGCGATCCGGCCGAGCGAGCGGCCCTCGATCTGCTTGCGCGGGGCGCCTTCCAGCACCGCTTCGGGCTGCACTTCCGCCCTGGTGGTCTCGATAGGTGCCGTCATTGCGGTGGAGACCCCTCTCGGCCGACGGTGGCCGGCCCATGACCGCCGCTGTAGCGGCTCGTACAAAACGTGACACACGTGATCGCACACCCCGGAACTGACCCTGTTTGAAAGAGGGATGTGCGGGGCAGGGAACACCTGCTCTGTGGAGTTTGAAGTCAGTTCGCGATCACCCGCCAGACCTGACGGGGAATGTTTGCTCAAACGTGATGCTGCCCAGAGGCTTCCGTTATCCGGACAGCTGTGCTGCGTGAGCGGACCTGTCGGCCACTAATCCGCTATAGCGGACATGCCGCCCAAGCACGTTGATGTGATGACCAATTGACACTCGGCCACACACTCGGCCGCACCGGGCCGACGGTCCGTCAGTACGCCTGCGGGGCCGGGCCGGGGGCGGGCGGGTAGCCGTAACCCGTGCCGGGCACCGGCGCGTGCGCCTCGCGGTCGTAGAAGGGCCGGGAGTTGGCGCGGAGCCACATCGCGACCGGGTCGTACTCGTCGGACATCGAGACCGTGGAGACGGGCAGGCCGTCGGGCACCACGCCGATCGACTGCCGCATCATCG
This sequence comes from Streptomyces sp. NPDC001822, assembly GCF_042892135.1. Classification (NCBI taxonomy): domain Bacteria; kingdom Bacillati; phylum Actinomycetota; class Actinomycetes; order Kitasatosporales; family Streptomycetaceae; genus Streptomyces; species Streptomyces sp. NPDC001822. Next base: position 391,561 of record NZ_JBIATW010000007.1, on the reverse strand, counting down.
CGCGCACGGCGTCCACGGACGGACGGCCGGTGTCGTAGAGGTCGAGCCCGATCGCCAGGTACGGAACGCCCAGGGCCGGCTGTACCCAGGCGCGCCGCAGTGCGCGGACGGCAGGGGTGCGGTGGGCGTTCTGCGACAGCAGGGCGTAGAACTGCGGGATCTCGATGGCCGGTTCGGAGAGCCGCAGCGGGCCCGCCGGCATGCGGTCGAGTCCGGTCGCGATGCGGCGCAGGTCGAGCCAGGGAATGCCGACGCCCCCGCCGGGAGCGTGCGGGTTGAGCCAGATGCCCCAGCGGTCCGGGAAGAGGGAGCGGGCGATGTCGCGGCCGGTCGTGACCTCGTGGGCCCTGCTCCAGCCGCTCGCGGAGAGTTCCTGGGCGGAGGTCACGCAGGGGGCGTAACCGAGGCCGTCCACCTCCATGTTGCCGTACTGCGCGTCGGGGGAGCCCGCCGTGCCGTGCCAGAGCAGCATCCAGACCTGCCCGCCGGCCAGGGACCTCAGCAGCTCCTCGTACGTGTCGAGGCGCCCGGGGGTCACTTGGCGCAGCATGTGCTCGACCTGTCCGGCCGCCGCGGTGCCTGACGCACTCACCCTGGGTCCCGCCCCTCTTCGATCCGCTGTTCCGCCGCCCGCTCGCCCCGCGGTGCCGTGCAGCCGCTCCCGGGCGCGCCGGTCCCGCCATCAAACCAGCTTATGCGCCGCCCCTGACACCGCCTTGACGCCGCGTGGCGGAGCGTCGCCCGGGCCTCAGTACGCCTCGCGCACGTAGAAAGGGCGCACCTTCTCCAGCATCCAGTCGCCCACCGGGTCCCGAGCCACGTCGAGCAGGACGAGATTGACCGGCCAGGGCACCTGGACGCGTCCCAGGGCCCGGCCGAGCGCGTCCATCGGGGCGCTCTGTCCCGCGTCGTCGAAGACGCCGGCCTCGACGCCGACGAACAGGACGGGGCTGTCGCCCTCGATGCTGGCCAGCGCCCGGCGCGCGGTGCTCACCACGCCCGTCGCCCGGAACTCCTCGGACACCGCGGCCAGGAAGTCGACCGGGTCCTCCTTCCAGTCCGGCTGGTAGAGCCGCACCCGGCCTCCGCTCGCGGCCCCGTCCAGCGGGGTGCGGCCGGCCCGGCAGAGCTCGGCGACGGCGGGCGGCGGCAGGGGCACGCCGACCGCTCCCCCGGGGTTCACCGCGATTCCGAGCTGCGGGGGCAGCCCGCGGGCGAACTCGCGCGCGGGCGCGACGGCGAAGGAGAGGTGCGATCCGACGCACTGGAGGAACTGCGCCTCGGAGCTGAACACGGGGACGTAGGCGGCGCCGTCGATGTCCACGGTCGGGAGGTCGAGGTCGGCGCTGTCGGGCCCGCCGCCGTTCGGCAGGGGCACCCAGACGTGGCTGCGGCCGAGCACCTCGACCAGCCGGCCGCCGGCTCCGGGTATGCCGATGGAGGCGCCGAGCACTTCTTCGAGCTCGTTGGCCGGCCATCCGTTCGTCTGAGGGGGCGCGGCCTGGGCCGGAATGTCCACGGTGTCTGTGTCCCTTTCTCGCCATGCTGTGCGGCAGAAACCTTAGACCGGGTCGAGCCCCTGTCGCAGGGCCGCGGGCGGAAGCGGTGCCAGGCCCCGGCGGGTCGTCCGTATTCCGGACGGCCCGCCGGAGTCCGGCGGACTGTGCGTATGCGAACGGTGACACCCCGGTCGGGCGCCGCCGCCGGGCGGCTACCGCTGCGGAGGCCCGGCCTCCGGGAAGGAGATGCGGGCGACGGCCCCCGCCGACTCCCGGTCGAGGAGCACCGCCGAGGCGCAACCCGGTGGCAGCACCCCGCTCTCGGTGTCACGCAGCAGCCGGCCCACGGCGCGCCGGTGCCGGGCGAAGGCGTATCCGGAGACGCCGCGCCCGCGTTCCCGCTGTCCCTGCCGCGCCACCCCGGGGGCGACGTCGAGCAGCACGAGGTGGAGCCGGCGGCCCCGGCGCCGGGCCTCACGCGCCAGCCAGCGGCGCACCCAGGCCTGTGTGCCGCAGTCGTGCACGACCACGGACGCGCCCGAGCGGAGGGTCCGCCACAGCCCGGCGTAGTGCGCGGCGCGCACCAGGGGGCGGTAGAGCGCGTACGGGAGTAATCCGGGCATGGCCTCGGCCCAGCGGTCCCTGGTGTCCTGGGAGTCGATCGCGTGTTCCTCGACCGCCCGCCGGATCAGCGTCGACTTACCGCTGCCGGGCAGCCCGGAGACCACCACCACGTCCCCCGCGGCGAAGTCCAGGCCGCGCGGGCCCCGCCCCTCGGCGTCCCGCAGATCCCGCACCACAGGCGCCGGTCCGCCCGTCAGCTCCCTGGCCGGCGCGCCCGGCTGCTGGGGCATGACCTCGTGCGTGACCCCCGCGGTCGTCGCGTAGCGCTGCAACCTCATCGCCGTCCCCCTGCCGATTCACCCACTGACCTGCCCAAGAAGTGTAAAGAAAAGGTAATGCGGCACAACCGGTCCGGACCGCACGTGTCGCGGGCGTCCCGCTCCGGACACCCGCACGGACCTGGACGCCCCACTCTCTCCCAATGCGTGCGATGATGACCCCGCCAATTGCATACCGGCCGTTTGAATCCGCGCGGGAGAGTCCCGGACACCGTGTGCGCCGGGCGCCGAAGGAGCAAGTTCCTCCCTTGAATCTCTCAGGCCCCGTACCGCGTGGATGAGGCAGATCTGAAAAGCGGGCCGCCGTGCGGCCCCACCCAAGGTGCAAGCCGAACCCGAAGGGCGCGACCCTTCTGGACCCCTTCGGGGGGTCTCGGCGAACCTCTCAGGTTCCGATGACAGATGGGGAGGGATCAACCCTCTGTCGTCATGCCCTGGAGCCATGTCCATGAGCACTGCCCCGAGCGCCGCCCCCCGACTCACCGCCCTCGACGCCCTGCACCGGTCGCTGGGCGCCACCATGACCGACTTCGCGGGCTGGGACATGCCGCTGCGGTACGCCAGTGAGCGCGACGAGCACAACGCCGTACGCACCCGGGCGGGCCTGTTCGACCTGTCGCACATGGGCGAGATCACCGTCACGGGCCCGCAGGCCTCGGCGTTCCTGGCCTACGCGCTGGTCGGCAACATCGCCACCGTCGGCGTGGGCCGGGCCCGCTACACCATGATCGTCGCGGCGGACGGCGGGATCCTGGACGACCTGATCGTCTACCGCCTGGCCGACACCGAGTTCATGGTCGTCGCCAACGCGGGCAACGCCCAGCTGGTCCTGGACACCCTCACCGAGCGCGCGGCCGGCTTCGAGACCGAGGTGCGGGACGACCGCGAGGCGTACGCCCTGCTCGCCGTACAGGGGCCCGACTCCCCCGCCGTACTGAAGTCGGTCACGGACGCCGACCTGGACGGACTGAAGTACTACGCGGGCCTCCCGGGCACGGTCGCCGGGGTCCCGGCGCTCATCGCCCGTACCGGTTACACGGGCGAGGACGGCTTCGAGCTGTTCGTCGCGCCCGAGCACGCCGAGCGGCTGTGGACCGCCCTCACCGAGGCCGGCGCGCCGTACGGCCTGATCCCCTGCGGGCTCTCCTGCCGCGACACGCTCCGCCTGGAGGCGGGCATGCCGCTGTACGGGCACGAGCTCACCACCGCGCTGACCCCCTTCGACGCGGGCCTCGGCCGGGTCGTGAAGTTCGAGAAGGAGGGCGACTTCGTCGGCCGCGAGGCGCTGTCCGCCGCCGCGGCCCGCGCGGAGGCCGCCCCGCCCCGCAAGCTCGTGGGCCTGGTCGCCGAGGGCCGCCGGGTGCCCCGCGCGGGCTTCCCCGTCGTGGCCGGCGGGGAGGTCGTCGGCGAGGTCACGTCCGGTGCGCCGTCGCCCACCCTGGGCAAGCCGATCGCCATGGCCTACGTGGACGCGGCGTACGCCGAACCCGGCACCGCGGGTGTCGGTGTCGACATCCGGGGCACGCACGAGCCGTACGAGGTCGTGGCACTGCCGTTCTACAAGCGCCGCAAGTGACAGGGCCGCGCAGCACCACGTGACGCATTCGTGTCTCACACCGTAAGACCACCGTTCATCAGCACTCCCCCGCGTACAGGAGAATTCAGGTCATGAGCAACCCCCAGCAGCTGCGGTACAGCAAGGAGCACGAGTGGCTGTCGGCCGTCGAGGACGGCGTCGCCACGGTCGGTATCACCGAGCACGCGGCCAACGCCCTCGGTGACGTCGTCTTCGCCCAGCTCCCGGAGGTCGGCGACACGGTGACCGCGGGCGAGACCTGCGGTGAGCTGGAGTCGACCAAGTCGGTCAGCGACCTGTACTCGCCCGTGACCGGCGAGGTCACCGCGGCCAACCAGGAGGTCGTGGACGACCCGTCGCTGGTGAACTCCGCCCCCTTCGAGGGCGGCTGGCTGTTCAAGGTGCGCGTCGCGGAGGAGCCGAACGACCTTCTCTCCGCCGACGAGTACACCGCGTTCTCCGGCAACTGAGACCCCAAGGGACCCACTGATGTCGCTTCTGAACTCCTCCCTCCACGAGCTGGACCCGGACGTCGCCGCCGCCGTCGACGCCGAGCTCCACCGTCAGCAGTCCACCCTCGAGATGATCGCCTCGGAGAACTTCGCTCCGGTCGCCGTCATGGAGGCGCAGGGCTCGGTCCTCACCAACAAGTACGCCGAGGGCTATCCCGGACGCCGCTACTACGGTGGCTGCGAGCACGTCGACGTGGTCGAGCAGATCGCGATCGACCGCATCAAGGCGCTCTTCGGCGCCGAGGCCGCGAACGTCCAGCCGCACTCGGGTGCGCAGGCCAACGCCGCCGCGATGTTCGCACTGCTGAAGCCGGGCGACACGATCATGGGTCTCAACCTGGCCCACGGCGGTCACCTGACCCACGGCATGAAGATCAACTTCTCCGGCAAGCTCTACAACGTGGTCCCGTACCACGTCGACGACACCGGTGTCGTGGACATGGCCGAGGTCGAGCGCCTGGCCAAGGAGTCGAAGCCGCAGCTCATCGTGGCCGGCTGGTCCGCCTACCCCCGTCAGCTGGACTTCGCCGCCTTCCGCCGCATCGCGGACGAGGTCGGCGCGTACCTGATGGTCGACATGGCGCACTTCGCGGGCCTGGTCGCCGCCGGTCTGCACCCCAACCCGGTGCCGCACGCCCACGTCGTCACGACCACCACGCACAAGACCCTCGGCGGTCCGCGCGGTGGCGTGATCCTGTCGACGCAGGAGCTCGCCAAGAAGATCAACTCGGCGGTCTTCCCCGGTCAGCAGGGCGGCCCCCTGGAGCACGTGATCGCGGCCAAGGCGGTCTCCTTCAAGATCGCGGCGGGCGAGGAGTTCAAGGAGCGCCAGCAGCGCACCCTGGACGGCGCCCGCATCCTGGCCGAGCGCCTGGTCCAGCCGGACGTCACCGAGGTGGGCGTCAGCGTCCTCTCCGGCGGCACGGACGTGCACCTGGTCCTGGTCGACCTGCGCAACTCGGAGCTCGACGGCCAGCAGGCCGAGGATCGGCTCCACGAGCTGGGCATCACGGTCAACCGCAACGCCATCCCGAACGACCCGCGTCCCCCGATGGTCACCTCGGGTCTGCGGATCGGCACCCCGGCCCTGGCGACCCGCGGTTTCCGGGCCGAGGACTTCACCGAGGTCGCGGAGATCATCGCCGCCGCGCTGAAGCCCAGCTACGACGCAGAGGGCCTCAAGGCCCGGGTTTCCGCGCTCGCGGAGAAGTTCCCGCTGTACGCCGGCCTCAAGTAGGCCACCCGCAATTTGCACGCAGGGTGGGGGCACCACGCACACTGAAGAGTGAGCGCGGTGCCCCCACCCTTGTCCCCGCGCTCTTCGTGCCCACAGGCCCGTCCCGCACCACCCGGCAGACAACGGCGTCCGCCGCACCCCTTAGGAGTACTCCCGTGGCCATCTCGGTCTTCGACCTCTTCTCGGTCGGCATCGGCCCGTCCAGCTCCCACACGGTCGGCCCGATGCGCGCGGCGCGCATGTTCGCCCGCCGCCTCAAGAACGAGGGCCTCCTGGCCCACACCGCGTCGATACGAGCCGAGCTGTACGGCTCGCTCGGCGCCACCGGACACGGCCACGGCACCCCGAAGGCCGTCCTGCTCGGCCTGGAGGGCGAGTCGCCCCGCACGGTCGACGTCGAGGGCGCCGACGCCCGCGTCGAGGAGATCCGCGCCTCGGGCCGCATCAACCTGCTGGGCATGCACGACATCCCCTTCGACGCCGACGAACAGCTGGTCCTGCACCGCCGCAAGGCCCTGCCGTACCACGCGAACGGGATGACGGTCTTCGCGTACGACCGCGAGGGGGCTCCGCTCCTGGAGAAGACCTACTACTCCGTCGGCGGCGGCTTCGTCGTCGACGAGGACGCCGTCGCGGGCCAGGACCCGATCGTCCCGGAGGACACGGTCCTCAAGCACCCGTTCCGCACCGGCGACGAGCTGCTGAGGCTCGCCCGGGAGACGGGGCTGTCGATCTCCTCGCTCATGCTGGAGAACGAGAAGGCCTGGCGCACGGAGGACGAGATCCGCGCCGGTCTGCTGGAGATCTGGCGGGTCATGCAGGCCTGCGTCACCCGTGGCATGTCCCGGGAGGGCATCCTGCCCGGCGGTCTGAAGGTACGCCGCCGCGCCGCGAACTCCGCCCGGCAGCTGCGCGCGGAGGGCGACCCGCAGGAGCACGCGATGGAGTGGATCACGCTCTACGCGATGGCCGTCAACGAGGAGAACGCCGCCGGCGGCCGCGTGGTCACCGCTCCGACCAACGGCGCCGCGGGCATCATCCCGGCCGTGCTGCACTACTACATGAACTTCGCGGCGGGCGGCTGCACCGAGGCCGAGAAGGACGACAGCGTGGTCCGCTTCCTGCTGGCCGCGGGCGCCATCGGCATGCTGTTCAAGGAGAACGCCTCGATCTCCGGCGCCGAGGTCGGCTGCCAGGGCGAGGTGGGCTCCGCCTGCTCCATGGCGGCCGGCGCGCTCGCCGAGGTCCTGGGCGGATCTCCCGAGCAGGTGGAGAACGCCGCCGAGATCGGCATGGAGCACAACCTGGGCCTGACCTGCGACCCGGTCGGCGGGCTCGTCCAGATCCCCTGCATCGAGCGCAACGGCATGGCGGCGGTCAAGGCCGTCACGGCCGCGAAGATGGCGCTGCGCGGCGACGGCAGCCACATGGTCTCCCTGGACAAGGTCATCAAGACCATGAAGGAGACCGGGGCGGACATGAGCGTGAAGTACAAGGAGACGGCGCGGGGCGGGCTCGCGGTGAACATCATCGAGTGCTAGCGGGCAGGTGACGCGGAGACCCGCCTGCCGGGTCTCCGCACCGCCCCCGCGTCTCCCGGCCAGGCCCCGGCGGACCGGCCGCGTGTGAAAGGTCAGCCGACGATCGCGACGGGGCCGTCCCACGCGTTCCGGTCGACCGTGATGGTGTACGCGCCGCGCTTCTCCTTGCTGTTGACCATGTACTGGTGGCCACGGCTGTGGTTCGTGTACAGCGACTTGGACCACGGCCAGTCGGTGGTCGTGGTGTTCGCCTTGTCCCACTTGGCGTACCAGAGGTTGCCCGGCAGGTTGGTGCGGTCCGTGGCGGTCGCGATCGCGGCCGCGCTGGAGCTGGAGAACCCGTAGAAGCCCGCCCGGTAGGTCTTGTCGTGCAGGACCTTGTCGAAGGCGCGGACGTAGGAGAGCACGGCCTTGTTGCAGGACGTGTTCTTGATGTCGTACGGCTCCATGTCCAGGTACAGCGCGCTGCCCGCCTTCATGCCGAGGGCGGCGGCCTTGGCGACGGCGTCCTTGCCGTCGGTGGCGCCGAGCGCGGCGGCGCCGGCTGTCGTCATCTTCTCGTTGCGCGTGCCGGTCTGGCACGGCGGCTGGGCACCCACGTAGAGCGGGATGAGCTTCCAGCCCTGGGAGTTGACGGTCTTGACCCAGGACGCGGTGAGGTTCGGCTGGGAGCAGCCGCGGTTCTTGCCCCCGATGTACACGGCGGCGGCGCCGTAGAAGCCGGTGTGCCAGGCCTTCATCGCGGCGGCGGACGGCGCGGTGCAGGCGTCGAAGGCACGGCCCGTGAACGTCTTCTGCGCCGGCCAGGCCGTGGTCGCCGAGGCGCTGGTCGCGGCGAACGCTCCCGCGGCGGCCACGACGACGCCGGTGGCGCCCCAGGCGAGGTAGCGGTTGCGCTTGGACAGCCGGTGTCTCTTGGACGTAGACATGATGCGTTTCCCACCCCTGGTTCTGCTGATTCGTCGCTGCTGCGTCGTCCGGGCCGCTCCGGTCCCCCGGCACCCGGACTTCGCGCGCATCGAAAAGTACCCTGCCGCCGTGGCGCGTTCGGACCGTCCGCCCCTTGGGCCCGGCAAGCTTTGCCCAAGGCTGCGCAAAAGGTGCTCGACGACCGTGTCGCGGCGGGGAGCCGGCCGGCCCTCATGCCGGCGGCCCCTCCGGAAGAACCGAGCGGTTCTTCCGGAGGGGCCGCCGGCCCGGGGCCGTTGCGCCTCCCGGCGGACCCACCGCGCCTTCACGGCACGGCGGGTCCGCCGGTCACCGGGTCGCACCGCCCCTCGGGGTGATCACCTCCCGGCGCCCGGCCGGTGGTCCTTCGACGTCGGCTGGAACCCGACCGTGTAGGTCCGGGTGACCGACCCGTTGGCCGAGGTCACCTTGATGGTGCGGGTGGTGAACCTGCTCACCGGCGACGAGAGGACCGGACTGCCGTCGGTGATCCTCAGCCGCGCGCCGTGCTGGGCCGCGACGGCGATGACGGCGGGGATCCTCTTGTCCTTCGGCCAGTCCACGACGTAGGTGGACACGGCCGGGTCGAACCCGTCGATCGCGACGCCTCCGACCTTGATCGACTTCGCGTCGGCGACGCTTCCCTTGGTGGCGTCCGAGAAGTTCTTCACCGTGACCGAGCCGTCGGCGTTGACGACCACCTTCGCCGCCATCGCGGCCGCCAGGTTGATGCGCTCCCAGCTCGCCCCGCCCTTCGCGGTGAGGTCGAGCGGGTACCCGGAGTCCGTCGCGGTCTGTTCGAGGACCTGGGTGCGCTGCTCGGTGGTGAGGTCCGGGAAGGCCGTGATCAGCAGGGCCGCCGCGTCGGAGGGCGCCTTGAGTGCCTGCCCGGACGCGCCGACCCGGGAGAACCCGTAGGTCAGGCGGCGCGTGTACAGGCTGACGTGCTCGTCCGTGTTCAGGCCGGCGTAGGAGTCGCCCTGGCAGGCCGCGAGCGTGTCGCCGTATCCCTCCTTCTCGCACTGCGCGAGCAGCACGTTCTCCATCTCGGTGTGCGCCTGGGTCAGCAGCTTCGCGAAGCCGGGGTCGGCCCAGCGGTGCGCGACGGTCGCCTGTGCGCCGATGCGGCCGCCCATGACGTCGAGCGGGTAGTGGAACCCGAGGACGATGCGGTTGTTCCCGTACTCCGAGGTGCGGGCGAGGATCGACGGTGCCAGCTCCGGCAGGAGCGTGGCGAGGATGGTCCCGGCCTCGTAACCGCCGTAGGTGTGACCGCTGGGGTACGAGCCGCTGGTGGTGAGGCCGCCGTAGGAGCCGTCCTGCGACTCGTAGATGTCGCCGCCGTCGCCCACGAATCCGAGCCGCACGTACGGGCGCATGTATCCGAAGTGGTCCTTCGCCGCTCCGCCCTTGTCGAGCCCCTTCGTGACGCGGGAGAAGAGGGCGCTGGTCTTCGGCAGCCGGCCGCCGCCGAGGGCGTCGCCGTAGATCCGGCCGAGCCGGGATCCCAGACCGTCCGCCATCGTGACGGTGGAGCTGTTCGTCGCGTCGATCTCGGCCCGGTCCACCTCCTTCTGCGTGGCCGCGTTGTTGATGCTCACGGCGATGCGGTCGTTCTCGGCGGTGACCGCGGCGCCGTGCGGCACCTTGGTGTTCGCACCGAGGATGCCGGAGCCGAGGTCGTCGAAACCGTTGAGCAGGCCGAAGAAGTAGTCCGTACCGTCGCCGTCACCCGGCCACTTGTCCGACGCGTAGTCCGCGTTCAGCGTGTCGTCCGGGAAGGGCGAAGGCTCGTACGCCGGGTCGGCGGACCGCGCCGGGGCCTTCGCGGCGGAGCCGGCCGAGGTGCCGGCCAGGGTGACCGCGGTGACGGTGGCGGTGTGCGCCTTCGCCTTGTCCGAGGCCGTCAGCAGTGCCGTGTTCATCGTGGCCGGTACGTGCGCGGTGGTGCCGTCGCCGAGGGTCACGGTGTAGCCGATGACGGGGAATCCGCCCGTGTCGGCCGTCCGCCAGGTCACGCGGACCTGCTTGCCGTCGGTGATCACGCTCGTCACGGACGGGGCGTGCGGCTTGATGCCGCCGATGACCACGGGTGCCGTGGCGGGGCTCTGCGAGGAGTTGCCGACGCTGTTCACCGCGCGGACGCGCGCGGTGTACGAGGAGCCGGCGCGCAGCCAGCTGAACGTCGCCTTCCGGCCGGCCGGGTCGGAGATCTTGATCTCGTGGCCGTCGCTGAGGGTGATCCGGTAGCCGGTCACCGGCGAGCCGCCGGTGTCGGCGGGCGCCGACCAGGCGACGGTCACACTCGTGCCGGACACCGTGGCCGAGACCGCGCCGGGCGTGGCCGGCACCGTCCTGGGCTTCGTGACGAGGGCGGACACGGCGTGGCCGAGGGCGTCGTGGCGCGCGGCGAGGGCCGCGTCCGTCGCCGTGGCGTCGGCGAGAGCGGTCTTCGCCTCGGCGAGCGCCTTGGTGAACGCCTTCCACGACGCGTCCGTGTAGCGCGCGTTGTCGAGGGCCGACGCGGTCGCGACGAGGTCCTCCAGCTTCAGCCTCGGGAGAGGGATCAGCTGCTTGGCGGCGAGGGTGAGGCTGCGGGTCCGGGTGTCGGCCTCCAGCTGGGTGACGCCGTCGGCGTCGGCCGCGGCGCGCGCGGCGGCGAGCTCGCGCCGGTACACGCCGAAGTCGATCGCGTCGTAGCGCACGGCGTCGCCGGACAGCGTCTCGTACTGGGCGATCGCCTTGCGCAGGGCGGACTTGTCGGTGACGGCGGGGGTGTCGACGTGCTTGAAGGCGACCCGGCCGAGGTTGGCGACGTAGGGGTGCGACGCGTCCGGGCTGGTCGTCAGCCGCAGGTGGACGGCGTGCTTACCGGTGATCGCCGTGGGCAGGGTCAGGCTCGTCGTCCCGCCCGACGACCACGCCGCTCCCGTCACCGGCAGCGGGACGGTCGCGTACGGGGTGCCGGGGCTTGCCGCGTCGAAGGAGTCCAGATAGATCTGGACGGCCGAACCGGTTCCGCAGCGGGCGGAGTTGTTGACGTAGGTGACCGTGACGGTGCTCTTCGCGGAGGTACCGAAGTCGATGTCCCCGTAGTCGAGCCAGGCTCCGTCGTAGGTGCCGCCGAGGCTGGTGGCGGAACCCGCGCCGGTCCAGCCGGCCGGCTCGCTCTTGAGCCCGCCGCCGCTGTGGGAGCGGAACGCGGTGGCGTCGAACGCCACGGGGGCGTCGGCCTCCTGCGTCAGGGCCAGCGAGTGGACGTTGCCCACGTAGGGCTGGGCGTCCGTCTGCGTGCTGGAGACGAAGGCGGCGTACACGTCCTGGACGCCGGTGAAGACGGACGGGTCGAGGTGCACGCTCGTGGTGGCGGTCGTGCCCCAGCCCGATCCGCTGTAGTCGAGCGGGACGGTGACGGTCTTCGGGCCGTCCTTCGAGCCGAGGTGGAGCTCGATGCGCGAGTCCGACGCCGCGCGCGACTGGGGCTTGTCGTAGCGGACGGTGACGGTGTCGGCGCCGCTACGGAGGTCGGTGTCCTTCCACTCGGCCCACGCACCGTTCGTCACGTTCTCGAAGATGCCGTTGGAGAGCTTGAGGGGCAGCGAACCGCCTCCGGTCGTGGTGCTGTTCACCGCGGTCAGCGCGGCGAGAGTGGTCACCGGCGACGAGGAGACGTCGTACGGCGAGAACTGGTACCAGTCGAAGTTCGACACCCACTGCTGGCCGGACGGGGCGTGGAACACGAACGTCGCACTGGACGCGTCCAGCAGGGCGTCCGCGTCGGTGACGGCCGCCTGCACCGTGCTGTAGTTCTGCCAGGCGGCGGTGCCGGGGAGCTGGACGGTCGCGACGACGGGCCCGTCGGCGGCGCCGGCGTGGACGTCGACGCTGCTCGCCTTGGCGTTAGTCGCCTGCGAGTTCGCGTAGCGGACGGAGATGCTCCGCGGGGCGACCCCGCCGAAGTCGAGCTTGTTGAACCGCTCCCACGATCCCTCGGTCACTCCGCCGAGGTTGCCGTCCGAGTTGTTCCGCTCGCTGACGAGGCTGGGCCCCTCCTTCTGGTCGGGGGACTCGGCCTGCAGGACGGCGTAGCCGCCCTCGTCGATGGTGAGCGCGTCGACGGCGGACCGCAGCGCGTCGTCCGCGGCCATGATCGTGCCCGTCGCGGAGGAGGTGTCAGCGACGACGGTCCGTGCGCGTTCGAGCGCCGACCGGAACAGGGTCCAGGACCCGTCGGAGTAGTTGCCGCTGCGCACCAGGGACGCCTCGGCGACGAGGGCTGCGAGGGCCTTGCGGTGCACCGCGGCGGCGGAGACGAGGAGCGGGTCGGTCGGGGAGATCCCGGTGCCGCGGACCGTGGAGGCCTTCACTCCGTGGGCGAAGGCCGCGTCCTGGAAGGTGATGCCGAGACGGGCGTCGGTCTTCGTGGTGCCGCTCAGCGACAGCGTCGCCGTGCGCGGTCCGCTGACGCGGAGGTCCGCGGTGACACCGGCCGGCAGGCCGGTCAAGGTCGCCGCGCCGGTCTTCGTGAGGCTGGTGCCCGTGCGGGCGGCGAACGACGCCGGCCCGGTCAGGGTGAGCACCACGCTGCCGCCGAGCTTGCCGTCCGCGGCGGTGGAGACGGTCCCGGGCTTGGCCGAGACGACGGTGTCGCCCTTGCCCGTGCCCGTGCCGCCGTCACCCGTGCTGGTGCTCAGGGAGTACGCGGGCTTCGTGTGGGCGCCCCACTGGGAGGGCTTGGATCCCATGGTGAAGTCCAGCGTTCCGCCGGCGATGATCTGGGAGTAGTCGAGCCAGGTGTTGTCGAACCGCGAGCCGTTGAGCTTGGCGCTCTGGACGTAGTAGTTGTCCGGCGAGACGCCGTCGGCCTTCACCGTGAACCGGGTGCCGTTGGCGTAGGTGATCGTCGTCGAGTCGAAGAACGGGCTGCCGATCTGGAACTGGCTGGAACCGGCGGTCACCGGGAACAGCCCCAGGGCGGCGCCGACGAACATCGTCGACATGGTGCCGGCGTCGTTGTCCATCGTCGGCAGGAAGCCGTTCGGGGAGAGCTTGTAGACCTGCGTCTTGACCGGCGGGGTGAACTGGCCGCCCGAGCTGGGGGCTTCGTTCGAGGAGCCCGTCGCGATGTAGCGGTTCCAGGTCGTGCCGGTGTAGATGGAGCGCACCCACTTCTGCGTCAGGCTGGGCTCGCCGACGTAGTTGAAGAGGTACGGGGCCTGCAGGTCGATCTCGTTGGCGTTGGAGTGCAGCATGGTCGAGCCGTCGTCGACGGCGGAGTCCTCGCCGAACATGTGCTTGACCGCGGCCTTGCCGGCCTTGGCGCCGCCCATGGCCTTGATGAGGCGGTCCATGTCGTAGGCGTCGTACCAGTGGTACTGCCAGAGCGTGCCCTGGTAGAGACCGGCCGCCTCGAACTTCTCGTAGTCGGCGCTCTGCCAGTCCCCGCCCGTCGCGCGCGGGGTGAGCAGACCCACCTTGGTGCCGTCGGGCGCGGTCCAGGCGCCGGACTTCACGAGGTTGTCGATCGCCATCGTGGACTGGGTGCGCAGCTTCTTCGCGTCGTCCTTCTTGCCGAGCGCGTCGGCGATGACGGACAGCGCCCACTGGTCGTAGCCGCGCTGGACGGTCGTGCCGGGGTCACCGGACACGTATCCCTGGCGCAGCTGTGCCCCGGTGTAGTAGCCGGAGTACGACAGCAGTGCGGGGTAGGCCTCGTCGAGCCGGTCGAAGTTCTTGAAGCCCTTCGACAGCGCGTCGGCGACGAGTACGGCCGAACGCTCCCAGCGCACGGTCGGGACCGAGTGCGTGAGGCTGCCGAGGCTCTTGCCCGAGGTGCGCGTGTCGGCGAAGAGCTCGACGAGCGACTGGATCATGTCCCGGTAGGTCGCCGGGTCGATGTACGCCTCGACGGAGTACTTGCGGAAGTCGTCCCAGGTCGACCAGCCGTCGTAGTACGTGAAGCCGTTCGCCTTGTGCACCGCGCCGTCGGCGCCGCGGTACGTGCCGCTGGTGCTGGTGGCGTTCACCGGCAGCGCGTACATGCGGTACAGGTGGGTGTAGAACTCCTTGGTGAGCGTCGACCCGGGGTCGGACTTCGCCGAGGAGCGCACCGCGACGGCGCCGAGCGTACGGTTCCACTCCGCCTTCGTGCGGTCGCGCGCCTGGTCGAAGGTGAGCCCGCCGACCTCCTGGGCCTGGTCGGTCGCGGCCTGCTCGGCGCTGATCGGCGAAAGGGTGATGCGCAGTTCGACGTCGTTCGCGGCGGACGTGTCGAAGCCGAGGACGGCGCCGGTGTCGGTGCCGTCCTGGCTGGTCGCGTCGCTCAGCCTGCCGTCGTTGCCCCAGCTCTTCAGCGACGTCACCGGGACGTTCGTGGTGGCGTTGTAGTACAGCTGGTACGCGGCGCCGTTGAACGATCCCGCGATGACTCCGGAGATCGAGCCGGTCCCGTCGGGGAGCGTCGTCGCCTTCATCGTGGAACGGGTGCGGCTGGTGTAGTTGTTGGCGAGGTCGAGGACGAGCTGGGGCTTCGACCCGGCGGGGAAGCTGTAGCGTTCGAGCGCCGTGCGCGTCGTCGCGGTCATCTCGGCCTTGATGGTGCCGGAGTCCCGCACGACCGACGCCCCGGTCCCGGACACGGCCCCGAGGCCCACCTTGTACGAGCCGGGCGACGCGCTCTCGTCGGTGTGGCTGTACGTGTGCGCGTACGTGCTGGGGGCGGGCCGCTTGTCGTACTGCACGGAGGTCGGGACGACGAGCAGGTCGCCGCCGCCTCCCGAGCCGCCCACGCCGTCGAGGTTCGTCGCGGTGAACCCGGCTATCTGCTTCTCGTTGTAGTCGTACCCGGTGTGGTTGCGGCCCGGCGTGGTCATCGGGTTGACCTTGGCGAGGCCGTGGGGCGCCTGGGCGCC
Source organism: Streptomyces sp. NPDC001822 (assembly GCF_042892135.1). Classification (NCBI taxonomy): domain Bacteria; kingdom Bacillati; phylum Actinomycetota; class Actinomycetes; order Kitasatosporales; family Streptomycetaceae; genus Streptomyces; species Streptomyces sp. NPDC001822. Next base: position 376,435 of record NZ_JBIATW010000007.1, on the reverse strand, counting down.
CGGGAGGTCGTTGCCGTCGTCACCCGCGGTAGACACGAAGGGGTCGACGAGTGCCGTGTAGTCCGTGCCGCCGGACGTTCCCGCGGACGCCGTGGCGTGGGGCGCGGCAACGGCCGCTCCGCCACCGGCCAGTGCGGCGAGGCCGAGCGCCCCGGAGAGCAGGGTGGCGACCGTCGCGCGCATGCGCCGGCGATGCCGGCCCGCTGGTCTCGGGAGCGCCGGGCGAGGCAGGGCGGGATGGGATCTTATGGACACGTAACCTCTCCAGGTCGCGATACGCACGCACGGTCCGGCGGACGACGCCACGAGCATGACAACGTTGTCCAACTCCGACCGGCATGCACCGGGGCGAAATGGTGGTGGACGCACGGGATCACGGCCACCGCGTTCACGACCACCCGTCATTAGACACGGGGAAAGCGGACAGTGGGCAAACTGAATTCATACAGTTTGCGTCACGATCGTCCGCCGGTCGGCACGCGGATCACGCGCTTCCCGCGAACACCCTTGCCCCGTAAGCCGATTGGGACCGTTCAACCCTCCCATACGTTCGGAGCCCCAACACCTGGCCCGTCGGCGGTTCATGGACGTCGTGACGGGGCGCCCGCCGGGACGGGCGGACGCACGCGTCGCGGACCGGTCCGGGCGACGGCGGCGGCACCCGCGCGGGCCCGCACGCACCAACCCCCGGGGCGAGACGCACGCCACATCCGCCGCCATGTCACATCCCGCCGGGTCCCGTCCGTCGAAGGGGTGCAACCGACAACGGCAACGGCACAGGAGTTCGTCATGGACGCTCGCTTGAACCTCTTCGGCAACCCGCTCGCGGCGCGGTTCCTCCAGCACATCAACTCCGCGGGCAAGGTCCTCGCGGAAGCGGGACTGCCCGACGCGACCCAGGAGCTGGTGAAGATCCGCGCCAGCCAGATCAACGGCTGCGGCTTCTGCACGGACATGCACACCAAGGACGCGGCGGCGGCCGGTGAGACCCCGGCCCGCCTCAACCTGGTCGCCGCCTGGCGCGAGGCCACGGTGTTCACCGAGGCCGAACGCGCCGCCCTGGAACTGGTCGAGCAGGGCACCCGGATCGCCGACGCGGCCGGCGGGGTCACGGACGAGGCCTGGTCCGCCGCCGCCAAGCACTTCGACACGGACCAGCTCGTCGCCCTGGTGGGCCTCGTCGCGGTCATCAACGCCTACAACCGGCTGAACGTCATCGTGCGGCAGCCCGCGGGCGACTACCGGCCCGGCATGTTCGGCTGAGGCACTGCACCCGGCCCCCGGGCCCGCGGCTCCGGCCGACGGGCCCGGGGGCCCCTTTGTTGACAGTCGCGCCCACTCATGACCATGATTCCATTAATTGACTAGTGGAATTGAGGCGAGGCGCGTGGTGGAGACGAGTACCCCGGACACGAGTCCGGGCGCCTGGGCACTGGAGGCCCGCGGCCTGGGCAAGCGCTACCGGCGCGGCTGGGCCCTGCGCGACTGCTCCTTCCGGCTTCCCGCCGGAAGGATCTGCGGTCTCGTCGGGCCCAACGGTGCGGGCAAGAGCACCCTGCTGGGCATCGCCTCCCGGCAGGTGGCGCCGACGGAGGGCGAACTGCGCGTCTTCGGGGTGCCGGTGAGCGACCCCGGCGTGATGCCGAGGTTCGCGTTCCTCGGACAGGACAAGCCCCTGTTCAAGCGGTTCACCGTGGCGGACACCCTGCGGATGGGCGGTGAACTCAACCCCGGCTGGGACGGGGAGGCGGCCGAGCGGATCGTGCGCTCGGGAAACGTGCCGATGAAGGCCGCGATCGGAACGCTCTCCGGCGGTCAGCGCACCCGGGTCGCGTTCGCCCTCGCCTTCGGCAAGCGGCCCGACGTGCTGCTGCTCGACGAGCCGATGTCCGACCTCGACCCGCTCGCCCGGGACGAGATGAGCACCCTGCTCATGGCGGAGGCCGTCGAGCGCGGGACCACCGTGGTGATGTCCTCCCACATGCTCGCCGAACTGGAGGACATGTGCGACTACCTGCTCGTCGTCGCCGGGGGCAGGATCCGGATGGCCGGTGACGCCGACGCGCTGGTCCCGGCCCACGCCCTGGTGACCGGAGTGACCCACAACGGCGCCCTCCCCGACGCGCTCGCCGGCCACACGGTCATCGAGAACCGGGTGCAGGGACGGCAGTTCCAGGCGCTGGTCCGGCCGAACGGCCCGCTGCGGGGGGACTGGCAGGTCGCCGAACCCAGCCTGGAGGAAGTGCTGCTCGCGCATCTGCGGTCGCCGGACGCACCCGCGCTCTACACACCCGGCGCCCGTGTCGAACCCGAGGAGGCCAGGACCGCATGAGCACCACCCTGACCGGCGTGCCCGCCACCCCGACCACGTCCCGCCGGATGACACGCGGGCTCACCTGGCTCGTCGTGCGCCAGCACCGCGCCGCAATGCTCTGCCTTCTCGCCCTGACGGTGCTCGGCTCGCTGTGGATCCTGTACCAGCGCGCCCAGCTGGCCGACCTGCTCGACGCGGCGGGCTGGCCGGCGAAGACCGCGCCGCAACCGGTCACGGGCCAGAGCTACAGCGCCCTCACCACACTGCTCGGACTGCTTCCGGGAGTCCTCGCGCTCTTCGTCGGCGCCCCGCTGATCGCGGCCGACCAGGAGCAGGGCACCGCGCAACTCGTCACCACGCAGTCCGTGACGCGCCGCCGCTGGCTCGTCGCGAAGCTCGGCTGGTGCTTCCTCGCCGTCCTGGTGGTCTCCGTGACCCTGTCCGTGTTCTTCACGTGGTGGTGGCGCTCCTACCACTCGGTCCTGGCGGACAGCTGGATCGACGCCTCGGTCTTCGACACCACGGGCCCGGTCCTGCCGGCACTCGCCCTGTTCCTCACCGCCGCCGGCGTCACCATCGGCGTCCTGCTCCGCCGGGTGCTCGCCTCCATGGTCGCGACCTTCGCCGTCTGCGTCGCCGTACAGGTCGCCTGGGGCGTCCTCCGGGACCACCTGGCCACCTCGCGCACCCTCACCTACCCGCTGAACGGCGACTCCCCCGCGCTCCTCGACGACGCCCACGAACTCGACCGCTGGGTGGGCAGCGCGGACGGGCATCTGTACGGATGGGGCGCGTGCGCGGAGGCGACCGAGAAGGCCACGAACGCGTGCATCGCGGAGAAGGGCATCGTCAACAACGTCGTCGAATACCTCGGCTACGACCAGATGGCGGCCATGCAGTGGACCGGCGCGGGCCTTCTCCTGGCAGGGGCGGCCGCCCTGACCGCGTTCGTCCTGTGGCGGGGCTCCAGGAGGCCGCTGTAGGCCCGGCTCCCCTTCCTACGTAAAGTGTTGCCATCTGAGCGGAAGGTGATGTCCGTGGTCGTGTTCCGCATCGACCGGCGCAGCGGTGTGGCGACGTATCTTCAGATCGTCCGTCAGGTCGAACAGGCCCTGCGGATGGGTGCGCTGGAGGAGGGTGACCGGCTGCCCACGGCCGCGCAGGTCGCGGCCACCACCAAGGTCAACCCGAACACGACGCTCAAGGCCTACCGCGAACTGGAGCGTGCCGGGCTGGCGGAGGTCCGCCAGGGAGCGGGGACCTTCATCACCCGCAGCCTCAACGAGCCCGATTCCGGACCCGGATGGCCCCTGCGGGCCGCGCTGAACGACTGGCTGCACCTGGCGCGCGAGGAGGGGCTCGGCGGCGAGGAGGTCCAGGCCGTGTTCCGGTCGGCCTTCGAGGCGGTCTACCCCTCCGGGCCGTAGGCCTGAACCGGCCTCCAGGAGCGCCGCCCGGCGCCAAGTGGGCAGCAATAGATGGCTTTCCGCCATAATCATGCGGCTTCACTGGCATATGCCTTCCCACGGGCACCCCCAAGGGGTTCACTGACAGTGACTTGAGGTGACGCGGCCACCCGTCCGGCCCGCCGACCCTTCTCCGAGGAGGGGCCGCAATGAGCAAGATCGTCCTGCCCGCGCTCCACATGCCCTTCAGGAGCGCGGGCTGCAACCCGCACATGGAGCTCGCCGGTAAGGCCGTCTGGCACTGGGCCGGGGAGAACGGCCTCTCGCTCTCCCCCGCCGCCCGGAACAGGATGCTCCGGGCCCGGCCGGAGCTCTGGACCTCGCTCGTCTTCCCCGATGCCTCGCAGGAACATCTCGACCTCTTCTCCCAGTGGCTCTTCTGGATGCTCCTGGTCGACGACGAGTTCGACGACGGGGTCGCGGGCCGCGACCCCGGCCTCTGCGAGCGGGTCGTCGCGCGGCTGGTGGGCGTCCTCGACGGCGCCGGACCGGCCAGCCCCATGGAGTACGCCCTCGGGGACCTGCGGGAGCGTGCCTGCCGGGGCCGGTCGGCGGGCTGGACCCGGCAGTTCCGGCGGGACACCGCTTCCTGGCTGTGGACGTACTACGCCGAGGCCGTCGAGCGGGCCGCCGGACGGGAGCCGGCCCGGGCCGACTTCACCGAGCACCGCCGCGACTCCGTGGCCGTGCGGCCCTTCCTGGACCTCCAGGAGGTCGCCGCCGGAACGGATCTCCCGGAGTCGGCACGCGGCCTGCCGTCGTACATCGCCCTGCGGAACGCGGTCGCCGACCACGCCGGGCTCTGCAACGACATCTGCTCACTGGAGAAGGAGGCCGTGCTCGGATACGGGCACAACGCCGTCCTCCTCCTCCGGCGGGACCGGGGCTACACACTCCAGGAAGCGGTGAACGAGGCGGGCATCCAGTTGTCGCGCATGGCCGAGCGGATACAGCGTGCGGAGAAGGAGCTCACCAGGGAGATCGGCGCCGCACGCCTCGCGGGCCCTGTCCGCACGGCGCTGCGGGACTGCGCCCGGAGCCATCGGGGCCTGGCGCGCGGGAGCTTCGACCACCAGGCGCGCGCCGAGCGCTACACCCGTCCCGATCTCGTCCGGGCCGAGTGGCAGGGCTCCCTGTCCCCCCACTTCACCGCCTGACCGTCCGGCCGGTCCGGCCGGAGCGGACCGCCGGACCGGGCAGCCGGCCGCCGCGAGCGGCACCGGGAACGCCTCACCGGCGCGGACCCCCACCGGCCGCTCGGCCGCCCGGAACCCGCGACCGCCGGTCCGGTGCGGTCAGGCCTTGTTCTGGGAGGCCCAGAACTCGTCGAACGTGAGCTCGCCGTCGCCGTTGGTGTCGTGGGCGTTGATGACGGCCTGCGCCACGGTCTCGGTGACGTAGGGGTCACCGAGCTGCGCCATCGCGCTCTTGTACTCGGCGGCCGTGATGCTGCCGTCGCTGTTCTGGTCGAAGCGCTCGAATGCCTTGCGTGCCGACTCGATGTCCGCCACTGTTCCGCCCCTTCGTTAAGCGTTGCTGACGGAGGTCAGATTATCCGGCAGCGCGGGCGGACCGTCCGGGGGGCGACCGACGGGTGGGGTCCCGGGACGGCCGTCAGCGGAAGACCCCGGTGTGGCCGAGCGAGTAGCGGCCCGGCTGCGGGTACACGGCCAGTCCGTGCGGCCCGCTGCCGACGGGGATCCTGGCCAGTTCCTTCCCGCTCGCGGTGTCGATGGCGTACACCTCGGCGTCGTAGCGTCCGGAGAGCCAGAGCACCTTGCCGTCGGCGGAGACACCGCCCATGTCGGGGCTGCCGCCGCCGGGAAGGTGCCACTTCTTGGTGAGCCTGTTCTTCGCGAAGTCGAAGACCGACACGGAGCCCTCGCCCCGGTTGGTGACGTACATCTCGCGGGAGTCGCGGCTGACGTAGAGGCCGTGGGCCCCCCTGCCCGTCGGCAGCAGCTTCGGGACGGTGAACGCCTTGCCGTCGAGCACCCACATGCCGTGCGACATCATGTCGGCGATGTAGAAGGTCCTCCCGTCCGGGGAGAGCTTCACGTCCTGCGGCATCGCACCCTGCCGGGGCAGCTTCTGCTGTCCGACGATCTCCATCTTCTCCGTGTCGACCTTGAGCAGGTCCCCGGAGAACTCGCAGGAGACGATGAAGTACCGTCCGTCCGCCGAGAAGTCCGCGTGGTTGACGCCCGCGCAGTCGACCGGCAGCGTCTTGGCCGTCTTCATCGTGTGCGGGTCACGGAAGACCAGTTCGCGGTCCATGGACGCCATGACCACGGCGTACTTGCCGTTGGGCGTGAAGTAGAGGTTGTACGGGTCGGAGACGTCGAGCGTCCGGCCGGTCTTCCCGGTCGCGGGGTCGATGGCGGTGAGGCTGTCGCCCAGGTCGTTGTTCACCCAGAGCGTCTTCAGGTCCCAGGAGGGCACGACGTGCTGGGGCTGGTTGCCGACGGGGATCGTCTCGATCACCTTGTACGTCGCCGGGTCGATCACCGAGACCGTGTTGGAGTTCGTGTTGGGCACGTACACCCGGGACGGGAAGTCCTTGACGGCCGGCGCCAGCTTCCCGGGCCGGTCCGCCGCGTAGACGTCCGCCGGGTCGAGCACGGGCGGCATCCCGGGCAGGCCCGGCGGCGTCGCGGGCCGGGCGGCCCGGTCGGGCGGCGCGGCGGCCTCGGTGCGCGAGGCGGCGGACCGCGCGTGGTCGGCGGGGGCCGCACACGCGGCGAGTGCGGCGACCAGCAGGGCCGCGGCGGCGAGGGGACGCGGGGAGGGAGGCATCAGGTCAACAGCTCCGTGGTGGTCACCGCGCGCAGTTGGCGCCGGTCGATTTCGGTGAGGAGGAGGGGGAGGGCGGCGACGGTGTCGCGGTAGCCGAAGTGCAGGCTCACCACGGAACCGTTGCGGAGTTCACCGGCGACCTTGCGGGTGACCGCCGGGACGCCGGGCGAGGTGAAGTCGAGGGAGTCCACGTCGTAGGACAGCACGTGCGGGTAGCCCGCCCGGCGCGCGAGGTCCTGGACCAGAGGGGTCGCGAACTGCGCGCGCGAGGGCCTGAACCAGGTGCCGATGGACCCGGTGAGCCTGCGCAGACGCTGTGCGCAGCCGGTGATCTCGGCGTAGGCCCGCGCCTCGTCCATCGCGTTGATGTCGAGGTGGCCCTGGGTGTGGTTGCCGAGGTCGTGGCCGCCGTCGAGGATCCGCCGTGCCATGCCGGGGTGCTCGTCGAGCCAGCTGCCGACGGCCAGGACGGTGACCCGGGCCCCGGCCCGCTCGGCTTCGGCGAGGACGGCGCGGGCGAGGACCGGGTCGCCCTGGCCGTGGAAGGTGAGGGCGACGCGGGGGCGGCTGCGGGAACCGTGGGCGATCTGGACCGGCTGCCCGGGGAAGCGGCGCGGGGCGGCGGCGGGGCCGTGGGCCTTGCGGGCGGGGCGGGCGCGGAGCTCGTCCGCCGTGGCGGCGGGCCGTGACGGGGTGTCCCGCGCGCAGCCCGCGGCGGCGGTGGCCGTCAGGAGCGTGCCGGCGGCGGCACGCAGCGCGTCACGGCGGGGCACCGGTGTCCTGCGACCGTCCATGGCCGTCCACCTCGCGGGTCGGTTCGGGTGCTGATCTTCCCGAGACACCCCCACGTTAGGGCGGAACCAGCTGATTGTTCGGCTGGACGCTTCCAGGAGGTCATCAATGAATCACCCAGCGGAGGCGATGAAAGTGTGAAGAAAACCAGGCGAGTGACCCATCGCACCTATGATTCAGAAACGAAACATGCACTTTTGATGCCTATTGCCCGTTTTCGCACATTGGCTCCCGGGTCGCCCGTCTGCCATAGTCGGTGACACGACCTCCTCCGACCCGAGCCAGGTCCCGCGAGCGGCCGTGGACACACCCCCCATTCCACGGCCCCCTCAGAAGCCCCCGACGTGCCGCACCCCGGCCGCCCGGGGGTTTCTGTGTGTCAGCGGTCGACGGTGCGCATCTCGAACCAGGTGGTCTTCCCGCGCGGAAGCAGGTCCACGCCCCAGCGGTCCGAGAGCTTGTCCACGAGGAAGAGCCCCCGGCCGCTCACGTCCATCTCCCGGACGGGCATCAGGCACGGGAGCCCGCGCGACGGGTCGCGCACCTCGATGCGGACCCAGCCCCGCCGACGGAGCATGCGTAAGCCGAAAACCCGCGCACCGGTATGCCGTACCGCGTTGCCCACGAGCTCGGACACCAGTAGCACACCGTGTTCGACGGTCTGCGGCGGAAGCTGCCACTGGCGCTGCATCACGCACGAGGTGATGCGGCGGGCGGTCGCGGCGGACTCCGGGCGGGACGGCAGCGCCACCTCGCCGTCCGTCGGATTCCCGAACAACTCCAGCGCCTTGAACGCCTGTTCGTCATCGACGGCAGACGTCCAGCGCGCCGCGGTCGCACTGCTGCGCGGTCGCGGCTGTTCCACACCCTCCAGGCCCGCCATGCCCCCATCATGGCCGCAAGGAACGCGCTCCGTGACCGTTCCGACGGAATCCCTTTCCCGGAACCAGTCATTCCGGGTTGGTTCTCCGGCATATGCCAGAGGCAGTACGGACCGCTCTGCGGCCACATCCACCTGCGCGGACGCCGCGGAGCGGGGTAATTGCACGAGCGGCCGGAGCACTGGACCTTAAGGCTCTCTTAAGGTCCAGCTAATCCGCCCACACGGATGAATACGCGTCCCTCTGTACGCAGTTGACTTCCGGTCAGAGGAATGTGGCCTTGCCCGGGCCCTCCTCCACGAAGCTGCGCATGCCTCGCTCCCGGTCCTCCGTGGCGAAGAGGCCGGCGAACCAGTTCCGCTCGATCGTGAGGCCGGTGTCGATGTCGGTCTCCAGCCCCGCGTCCACGGACTCCTTGGCGGCCCGCAGCGCCAGCGCGGGCCCCTGGGCCAGCTTCGCGGCCCAGGCCCTGGCCTGCTCGTAGACCTCGGCGGCGGGCACCACCCGGTCCACCAGGCCGATCGCCAGGGCCTCGTCGGCCCTGACCTGACGGCCCGTGAAGATCAGGTCCTTGGCCCGCGAGGGCCCCACCAGCCGGGCCAGACGCTGTGTGCCCCCGGCGCCGGGGATCAGCCCGAGCAGGATCTCCGGCTGGCCGAGCTTGGCGTTGTCCGCGGAGATCCTGAAGTCGGCGCAGAGCGCCAGCTCGCAGCCGCCGCCCAGGGCGTAGCCGGTCACCGCGGCGACGACGGGCTTGGGAATGCGCGCCACGGCGGTGAAGGACTCCTGGAGGGCCCTGGACCGCACGACCATGGCCGCGTGGTCCATCGCCTGCATCTCCTTGATGTCCGCTCCGGCCGCGAACACCTTCTCGCCGCCGTAGAGGATGACGGCCCGCACGTCGTCGCGCCGGGCCGCCTCCTCGGCGAGCTCGCGCAGCCGGTCCTGGACGGCGACGTCCAGGGCGTTCATCGGCGGCCTGTCCAGCCGGATCGTGCCGACTCTGTCGCTCACTTCAAGGGTTACGGTCATGGGAAGCAGGTTAACCGCCGCTAACGCGCACGGGCCCGGTGCTGTTGGTCACAGCACCGGGCCCGCCTCACATCCGCCGTACGGGAGGACTTACTCGGTCCACTCCGACCAGTCCATGTTCCAGCCGTTGAGGCCGTTGTCCGGCTGGATCACCTTGTCCTTGGAGTTCTTGACGATCACGACGTCGCCGATCAGCGAGTTGTCGAAGAGCCACGCGGCGGGGGTCTTGCTGTCCCACGCTCCGCGCACGTCCCGCAGCCCGACACAGCCGTGGCTGGTGTTGGTCGAGCCGAAGATGCCCGACCCTCCCCAGTAGTTGCCGTGGATGAAGGTGCCCGAGGTCGACAGGCGCATCGCGTGCGGGACGTCCTTGATGTCGTACTCACCACCGAAGCCCACGGTGTCGCCGTTCATCCGGGTCACCTTGAGCTTCTCGCTGATGACCATCTGGCCGTTGTACGTGGTCGTCGCCGGGGCGCCCGCGGAGATCGGGATGTCCTTGATCTGCTTGCCGTCCCGGACCACCTTCATCCGGTGCGAGCTCGCGTCGACCGTGGAGACCTGGCTGCGGCCGATCGTGAACTTCACGGTCTTGGCCTGCTTGCCGTAGACCCCGGGCCGGCCCTCGACGCCGTCGAGGTCGAGGCGCACGGTCACCTTGGTGCCCGCCGCCCAGTACTTCTCGGGACGGAAGTCGAGGCGGTCGTTGCCGAACCAGTGCGGCTCGACCGCCACGGCGGGCTCCGCCGTCACGCTGATGGCCTTCTCGACGGCCTCGGGGGCGGTGATCCCCCGGGTGAAGTGGATCGACACCGGCATCCCGACGCCGACGGTCGACCCGTCCTCGGGGGTGTACTGCCCGATGAAGGTGTTCTGCGGGACCAGCGTCGTGAAGGTGGTGTCCTTCGCCGACTGGCGGCCCTTGGCGTCCTTGGCGACCGCGTGCACCGTGTACTTGGTGGCGGCGGCCAGATGGCGGTCGGGCACCCAGCTCAGGCCGTCGGCCGCGATCCTGCCGCCGACCTCCTTGCCCTTGGGATCGGCGACCTTCACCGTGCTCAGCTTGCCCTGGGCGGCCGAGACCTTCAGCGCACCGCTGGTCGCGACGTCGTCGGCGCCGTCCTTGGGCGCGATGGTCACCACCGCCTGCGAGGCGCTGGTGTCGTCCACCGCGGCGCCCGCCTTCTTGTCGTCGGTCGTGCCCGTGGTGCCGTTCCCCCCGCACGCGGTCACCAGCAGCAGCAGCGCGCCCAGTACCAGCGGCAGGAGTCCGGGGGCACCGCGCCCACGCCGTCCCCCGCCCGCGCCGGATCCTGCCCCCGATATCGGCTGCCCGTTCATGTGGTCGTCTCCCCTCGCACGGCCCTGGCCCCGCCATGGCCCGCACCCCCGCGCGCTGCACATGCACGCCAGACGCCAGATAATCACACCGCGCGTAAGGAGAACTTCCCCGGGATGTCACCGTTCGGTCCCAAGTCCGCCCGGGGCGACGCCCGGTGGTCCCGGAGAGTCCTTCTCCGGGACCTTCGCAGGTCGGACCGGGGTCAGCGCAGTGCGGAGCCCGCCTTCCACCGGGGCCAGTCGAGGTTCCATCCGCCGAGGCCGTTGTCCGGTGCGACGGTCCGGTCGGCGGAGTTGACGACCTCGACCACGTCGCCCACGAGCGTCCGCTCGAAGAACCATCCGGCCGGGGTGTCCGAGCCGCCGCCCTTCACGTCGCGAAGCCCGATGCAGCCGTGGCTGGTGTTCTCCGAGCCGAAGATGTCGGGGTCCTCCCAGTAGTTGCCGTGCAGGAAGGTGCCCGACTTCGTCAGACGGATCGCATGGGGCACGTCCTTGATGTCGTACTCGCCGCCGAAGCCGACGGTGTCGCCGTTCATCCGGGTCACGTCGTGCAGTTCGGAGACGACCATCTTCCCGTTGTAGGTGGTCGTCTTCTCGGCACCCGCCGTGATCGGTACGGCGCTGACGAGTTCGCCGTCGCGCCGCACCTCCATGGTGTGCTCCCTGACGTCCACCACGGACGTCTGGGAACGCCCCACCCGGAAGGTCACCTTCTTCCGCTGGCTGCCGTACACACCGGGAGCCCCCTCGACGTCCCGCAGGCCGACGTCGACGGTGACCTCGGTGCCGGGCTCCCAGTAGGCGGCGGGGCGGAAGTCGAGACGGTTCTTCCCGAACCAGTGGCCGGCCACCTCGACCTCGGGCTCCGTGGTGATCCGGATGGCCCTCTCCACAGCGGCCCGGTCGGTGACCGGCCGGCTGAAGTCGAAGGAGACGATCATCCCGGTGCCTACGGTGGACCGGTTCTCCGGCTTGAAGTAGCCGATGAAGCGGTCCTTGGGGACCAGGGTGGTGAAGGTGGTGCTGCGGGCCGAGCGGTGACCGTCCCCGTCGACCGCGACCGCCTCGACGCTGTACTTCCCGGCCAGCCCGAGCCGGTAGCCGTCCTCCCTGGGAGCCCAGGAGCGCCCGTCACCCGCGATCCGGCCGGGCACCTCCTGCTGTTCCGCGTCCTCGATGCGGGTGACCCTGACCCGTTCGAGGCGACCGTCGGGGACGGTCACCTCCAGCGGGCTGTCGGCGCCGACGTCCGCGGCGCCGTCCTTGGGGACGATCCGGATGGCGTCCCCGGGTGAGCGGTCGTCACCGAAGAACGACGACGTCCCGGTGCAGCCGGTCAGTACGGCCAGCACGGTGAACAGTCCTGCCCATGTCAGCACGGCGGTCGAACCCGCCCGTGCTCTCTTCGCTACGTGGTTCACGCTCCCCCAACGACAGGGGTCGTCCGGGGGAAACGTGAGTGCGGGGCCCCCGGTGGGCAGAACAAGGGGTGAGGACACCATCAGGAAGGCCGCCGCCGGGACGCCGCGGACCCCTTCCGCCGGTGGCCGCTCCGACGAGCCGCAGGAGGCCGAGAGGTGTCGAGCACAGCCGAGCAGGAGGAAACGCCGCGCACCGCCGGGAGGATCGTGGAGACCGGACCGGTCCTCAGGAACGGTCCGGACGAACCACCCGTATGGCCGGGTGCCCCTATGCCGTTGGGGGCACGCTTCCGGGTCGGACCCGACGGTGTGGCGGGCACCAACTTCGCCCTCTGGGCCGGCGGCGCGGAAGCCGTCGAGCTCTGCCTCTTCGACGAGCGGGGACACGAGACGCGGCTGCCGCTGACCGAGCTGACCCACGAGATCTGGCACGGCTTCGTCCCGGGTGTGCGTCCGGGGCAGCGTTACGGCTACCGGGTGCACGGCCGGTGGGATCCCTGGACGGGAGCCCGCTGGAACGCGGCGAAGCTGCTCCTCGACCCGTACGCCCGCGCGGTGGACGGGTCGTTCACCCTGCCGCCCGAGGTGTACGGCCATGTGCGGGACTGGCCCGAGCAGCACGTCGCCGACACGGTGCGCGACGACCGGGACTCCGCCCCCTTCGTGCCCAAGGCCGTCGTGGTCCACGACGACGACGACTGGGCCGAGGACCGCCGCCCGAAGACGCCGTGGGCGGACTCGGTGATCTACGAACTGCACGTACGCGGCTTCACCAAGCTCCACCCCGGCATCCCGCCGGAGCTGCGCGGCACCTACGCGGGTCTCGCCCACCCCGCGGCCATCGCCCACCTCAGACGCCTCGGGGTCACGGCGGTCGAGCTGCTTCCGGTCCACCAGTTCGCCCACGAGGACCACCTGCTGCGGCGCGGGCTGCACAACTACTGGGGCTACAACTCGATCGGCTACTTCGCCCCGCACGCCGGCTACGCGGCGAGCGGCACCACCGGCCAGCAGGTCGGCGAGTTCAAGCAGATGGTGCGCGCCCTGCACGACGCGGGCATCGAGGTCATCCTCGACGTGGTCTACAACCACACCGCGGAGGCCGGGGAGCTCGGCCCCATGCTCTCCCTGCGCGGGATCGACAACCGCGGCTACTACCGCCTCTCCCAGGACGCGCGCCGTTACGCGGACTACACGGGCTGCGGCAACACCCTGCACGTGGTGCAGCCGCAGGTGCTCCGCCTGATCACCGACTCCCTGCGCTACTGGGTGACGGAGATGGGCGTCGACGGCTTCCGTTTCGACCTGGCGGCGGCGCTCGCCCGCTCGATGCACGACGTCGACATGCTCTCCCCGTTCCTCGCCGTGATCGCCCAGGACCCGGTGCTCCGCCGGGTCAAGCTGATCGCCGAACCGTGGGACGTCGGCAACGGGGGCTACCAGGTGGGCGCGTTCCCCCCGCTGTGGACCGAGTGGAACGACCGCTACCGGGACGCCGTACGGGACTTCTGGCGGGGCGCGCTGCCCGACGTGCGCGACATCGGCTACCGGCTGACCGGGTCGAGCGACCTGTACGCCTGGGGAGGCAGGCGCCCGTACGCCTCCGTCAACTTCGTCACCGCGCACGACGGTTTCACCCTGCGCGACCTGGTCAGTTACGAACAGAAGCACAACGAGGCCAACGGCGAGGGCAACCGCGACGGGACGAACGACAACCGCTCGTGGAACGGCGGGGCCGAGGGCGAGACCGAGGACCCGGAGGTCAACGCCCTGCGCCGCGGCCAGTTGCGCAACCTCCTGACCACGCTCCTCCTGTCGACGGGGGTGCCCATGCTCGTCGCCGGTGACGAGATGGGCCGCACCCAGGGCGGCAACAACAACGCCTACTGCCAGGACAACGAGGTCAGCTGGCTCGACTGGTCCCTGCTGGAGCGGCCCGAGTGGCGGCAGCTGACCGAGCTCACCGCCCGGGTGCTGTCCCTGCGCCACCGGCATCCGGTGCTGCGGCGCCGCGCGTTCTTCGCCGGTACGCCCCAGGCCCCGGACGGGCTGCGGGACCTGGCGTGGTTCACCTCGCGGGGCGAGGAGATGACCGAGGCCGACTGGTACGCGCCGGCGGCGACGCTCGGCCTCTATCTTTCCGGCCGCGACATCCCCGGCCGGGACGCCCGCGGCGGGCAGATCACCGACGACAGCTTCCTGGCCGTCCTGCACGCGGACCACCGCCCCTGCGACTTCCGGCTCCCGGGGCCGCCCTGGGCGCAGGCCTACGAACTGCTGGTGGACACCTCGCGCGAGGAGCAGTCCACGGCCCCGGGGACCCTCCACTCCGGCGGCACCGTGCTCACCGTGCCGGGGAGGTCGGTGCTGCTGCTGCGGGTGACGGGGTGAGGCCCGTCCGGCACGCGGGTTCGTCCGGCGGAGCTCCGGCGGGCGGCCCGCGCCGGTGCCCGCCGAGGCGGCCTGACGGCACCCGCCGATCGGCTGATGCGGCGCTGCGGCCAGGACGGCGTGACCCGAAAACAAGGTGAGTGATGTCAGTGGTGAACCTTAGGCTCACTCCTGATGCCCGAAAAACCTGCAGAGCCCACGGAACGGTCCGCCGTGCGCTCCCTCCTGCGCCTGTGGCCCTACGTCCGGCCGGTGCGCGCGCGCTGGATCGGTGCCGCCCTCGTGGCGGTGCTGGCCTCCGCTCTCGCCCTGGTCATCCCCCTGGTCCTGAAGTGGATGGTGGACGGCCCGGTCGCGCGGCGCGACCCCGGCGGGGTGTGGCTGGGGGCTCTCTGGCTGCTGCTGCTGGGGATCCTGGAGGCGGGGCTGTTCGGTCTGCGGCGGTGGCTGGTGGCCCGTCCGCTGGCGAGCGTGGAGGCGTCGATGCGCGCCGACCTCTACCGCCATCTGCAGCGCCTGCCCGTGGCGTTCCACGACCGCTGGCCCTCGGGTCAGCTCCTCTCCCGCGGCACCACGGACCTGATGCTCATGCGGATGTTCCTGGCCTTCCCGCTGACCTTCCTGCTGGTGAACGGGACCACGATCCTGGTCGGTTTCGTCATCCTGTTCGCCCAGGACTGGTCCCTGGGACTGGTCCTGCTGGTGCCCGCGGTACCCCTGATGATCCTGTGCTCCCTCTTCGAGACGAAGTACGCGCTGGTGGCCCGCAAGGCCCAGGACCAGGTCGGTGACCTCACGACGGTCGTCGAGGAGAGCGTGCTCGGCATCCGTATCGTCAAGGGCTTCGGCCGTAACCGCAGCCAGGCGCTGGCCTTCCGCACGCTCGCCCGGCGGCTGCGCGGCACGGAGCTCGGCAAGGCGAGGCTGCTCGCCGGGATCTGGGCGCTCATCACCGCCATCCCCGAGCTGGCCATCGGGGCGGCGCTGGTGCTCGGCACGGTGCAGGTGGCGGACGGCGAGCTGTCGGCCGGGACACTGGTGGCGTTCCTGTCGACCGCCCTCGCGTTGCGCTGGCCCGTCGAGTCGATCGGGTTCCTGCTGGCGATGAGCCAGGAGTCGGCCACCGCCGCCGACCGCTTCTTCGAGGTGATGGACGTCGAGGAGGAGCCGGAGCCCGAGGCGCCGGAAAGCCCTGCGGGGAAGGCCGGCGCGGCCGGCGAGGGCATCGTCTTCGAAGGGGTCGAGTTCCGCTATCCCGACGCGGGGCCGGGCTCCCCGCCCGTGCTCGCCGGGATCGACCTGCGGATCCGGCCCGGCGAGACGATGGCGCTGGTGGGCGCGACGGGTTCCGGCAAGACGACCCTGACGGCCCTCGTCCCGCGGCTCCACGACGTGACCGCCGGCCGGATCCTGCTGGACGGTGAGGACATCGCCCGCATGGAGCGCCGCACGCTGCGCGAGCTGGTGTCGGTGGCCTTCGAGGAGCCGACCCTCTTCTCGGCCACGGTCGGGGAGAACGTGCTGATGGGTGCGGAGGACGCGGGCGAACAGGACCTGCGCCGCGCCCTGTCGGTCGCGCAGGCCGGCTTCGCCGACGACCTCCCGCAGGGCGTCGGCACCCAGGTCGGGGAGCAGGGGCTGAGCCTTTCCGGCGGTCAGCGTCAACGCCTCGCACTCGCCCGTGCCGTGGTCGGCAGGCCCCGGTTCCTCGTGCTCGACGACCCGCTCTCCGCCCTGGACGTGCACACGGAGGCCCTGGTGGAGGCGGCCCTGCGCCGTGTCCTGGCGGACACGACGGCCCTGGTCGTCGCCCACCGCCCGTCCACCGTGATGCTCGCGGACCGGGTGGCGCTCCTGTCGGAGGGCCGGATCAGTGCCGTGGGCACCCATCAGGAACTCCTGCGGACGAGCTCCGAGTACGCCTGGCTGATGGCCGGCTCCCATGACGGCGCCGGTGACGGCGCCGGTGTTCTCGTGCCCGAGGAGGGCAGCACCCGATGAGCAGTACGACTGCCGACGGCCCCGCCCTCACCGGCGACGACCTGCCCGACGAGGGGTCCGGCCCGGCGCGGACGGAGGACGACGCCTTCGAAGGTGACTCCCTGCCTGCGCCCGGGGGCGCCACGCGCGCCCTGCTGATGTCCCTGCTCGGGCCGATGCGGGCCAGGGTGGTCGTGGCCTCCCTCCTCCTGCTGGTCCAGCAGGCGGCAGTGCAGGCGGGACCACTGCTGGTGGCATACGCCATCGACAGCGGGGTGCCGGCCTTCCGGAACCACGACTACGGCCCGCTGGCCGCCGTCGGAGCCGGATACGCGGTGTGCTCGCTGGGCGCGGGCGTCATGCAGTACGCCTTCATCCGGGCGGCCGCGCGGATCAACCAGGACGTGCTGCTGGACCTGCGCGGCCGGATCTTCCGCCACGCCCAGGCGCTGAGCGTGGACTTCCACGAGCGCTACACCTCTGGCCGGCTGATCTCCCGCTCGACGACGGACGTGGAGTCCCTGCGCGAGCTGCTCAGCGAAGGGCTCCAGGAGCTGATCGGCGTGATCCTGTCGTTCGTGTCGATCTCGCTCCTGCTCCTCTGGCTCGACCTCGGCATCGGGGCCATCGCGGTGGTCTCCTTCGCTCCCCTGTACGTGCTGGTGCGGCGTTACCGCCGACGGGCCGCGCAGGCCTACTCGGCGCGCTCGTCGGCCATCGCCGGGGTCATCGTGAAGTTCGCCGAGACGATGAACGGGATCCGTCCGGTGCAGGCCTTCCGCCGGGAGCTCGTCAACGACCGGGACTTCGCGGTGCTCAACCGGCGCCACGAGCGCACCAACGGCGACGCCCTGCTGGAGATGGCCCGTTACGTCGTCGGGTCCCGGCTCGTCGCCAACACGGCGGTGGCGGGCATGGTGCTGTGGGGTGCCTACCGCGTGGCGTCGGGCACGCTGGCCCTCGGCGTACTGGCCGCGGCGGTCCTGTATCTGCGCAGGCTCTACGACCCGATCGACCGGCTCGCGATGTTCCTCAACTCCTACCAGTCGGCGGCGGCGTCGCTGGAGAAGATCGCCGGTCTGCTGGCCCAGACGCCCTCGGTCCCCGAGCCGCTCACCCCGAAGGCGCTGCCGCCCCCGGCCGGTGAGCACCCGGGCCGCGAGGTGACCTTCGACGGGGTGCGGTTCGCGTACCGGACGGGCGGCGAGGTCCTGCCCCGCTTCGCCCTGACGATCCCGGCGGGCCAGACCGTGGCGGTGGTCGGTTCGACGGGTGCGGGCAAGTCGACGCTCGCGAAACTGCTGGCGCGCTTCTACGACCCGACGGAGGGCCGGGTGCTGCTCGACGGGACGGATCTGCGTGATCTGGCGGTCGACGAGCTGCGGCGGGGTGTGGTGATGGTGACCCAGGAGGCGTTCCTGTTCTCGGGGACGATCGCCGAGAACATCGCGATCGGCCGTCCGGACGCGACGCCCGAGGAGATCGAGCACGCGGCGAAGGCGATCGGGGCGCACGACTTCATCAGCGCCCTGCCCGACGGCTACGACACCGACGTACGCAAGCGGGGTGGCCGCATCTCCGCCGGGCAGCGTCAGCTCGTCGGGTTCGCACGGGCGTTGCTGGCGGATCCCGCGGTGCTGATCCTGGACGAGGCGACGAGTTCGCTCGACGTGCCCGGCGAGCGTGCGGTGCAGAGGGCGATGGACACCGTGCTGCACGGGCGCACGGCGGTGGTGATCGCGCACCGCCTGTCGACCGTCGAGATCGCCGACCGGGTCCTGGTGATGGAGCGGGGGTGCGTGGTGGAGGACGGAGCCCCGGCGGACCTCATCGCGGGGACCGGCCGGTTCGCGGGCCTGCACCGTGCGTGGCGCGAGAGCCTGGCGTGACGTGTGTGCCGGGTGTGGTCACAGCGCGGCCGCACCCGGCACCGGCGGCACGGATTTCCGTCCGCCGGGACGGCCTCTCCCCCGGTCCCCGCGGCTCCGCCCGGGGTGCCGTTCGGGACGGCGCGGAACTGGCCACAGTGCCGCGCCGTCCCGACTCCGTTTCCGCACCTCCCGCGAGCCTTCCTGTTCGAACGGCGCAGATTCGAACGAAATCTCAAGTCCTCCCGCGATTTCCGGCCCCCCGGCATTCCGGCACCCCCCATACGGCACCGGTATGACACACGACGAAACGTCCGCTTAACGAACACGGCACTTCCGGCAACGGACGACTTCCGGCCATTGTGTTGACGCGGTCCTGACACGCGCCCGTTTCTGCTGGCACTCTTCCCCCGTTCCGCGCACCGCCTGCTCTGCCGGTCGGCTCACCCAGTCGGCCGTGACCCCCCTCGCAGAAGGAGTCCGCGTGAGACCCACGCCCAGCCGTCGTGCCACCGCGACCGGCGCTCTGATAGCCGCAGCAGCCCTCCTCGCCGTCGGAATGCAGGGCGGTGCCGCAACGGCCGCCCCCGAAGGCGCCTCCGCGGCCCCGGCCGCCGCTGTGAAGGGCGCCGACCCCGGCGCGCTGCCCGCGAAGCTCTCCCCCGCCGAGCGGGCCGAACTGCTCCGGGAGGCCAACGCCACCAAGGCGGCCACCGCCAAGGAGCTCGGCCTCGGGTCGACGGAGAAGCTCGTGGTCCGGGACGTCGTCAAGGATGTCGACGGCACCACCCACACCCGCTACGAGCGCACGCTCGACGGGCTCCCGGTCCTCGGCGGCGACCTCGTCGTCGCCGAGTCCAAGGCGGGGAGGACCGAGAGCGTCACCAAGGCGTCGAAGGCGACCGGAGCACAGCTCAAGGCCGTCGGCACCGCGGCGGACGTCGCGCCGGCCGCCGCCGAGAAGCAGGCTCTGACCGCGGCCAGGGCGGACGGCTCGAAGAGCACCGAGGCGAGCAAGGCCCCGCGCAAGGTCGTCTGGGCGGCGAACGGCACCCCGCAGCTCGCGTACGAGACCGTCGTCGGCGGCCTCCAGCACGACGGCACGCCCAACGAGCTGCACGTCATCACCGACGCCTCCTCGGGCGCCAAGCTGTTCGAGTGGCAGGCCATCGAGACCGGCACGGGCAACACGCAGTACAGCGGCACGGTCACGCTGGGGACCTCGGGCTCCGGCAGCTCGTACAACCTGACCGACACGGGGCGCGGCAACCACCGGACGAACAACCTGAACCGCGGCACGTCCGGCACCGGGACCCTGTTCTCCGGCACCGACGACGTCTGGGGCAACGGCAGCGCGTCCAACGCGGAGACGGCCGCCGCCGACGCGCACTACGGCGCGGCGGAGACGTGGGACTTCTACAAGAACGTCATGGGGCGCAGCGGCATCCGGGGTGACGGAGTCGGCGCGTACTCCCGTGTGCACTACGGCAACAGCTACGTCAACGCCTTCTGGGACGACAGCTGCTTCTGCATGACGTACGGCGACGGCAGCGGCAACCTCTCGCCGCTCACCTCGCTGGACGTCGCGGCCCACGAGATGACGCACGGCGTCACCTCCAACACCGCGGGTCTCAACTACAGCGGCGAGTCGGGCGGCCTCAACGAGGCCACCTCCGACATCTTCGCGGCGGGTGTGGAGTTCTACTCCAACACCTCGACGGACCCGGGCGACTACCTCGTCGGCGAGAAGATCAACATCAACGGCGACGGCACGCCGCTGCGTTACATGGACAAGCCGAGCAAGGACGGGGCGTCCAAGGACTCCTGGTACTCGGGCCTCGGCTCGATCGACGTCCACTACTCCTCGGGCCCGGCGAACCACTTCTTCTACCTGCTGTCCGAGGGCAGCGGCGCGAAGACGGTGAACGGGGTGTCCTACAACTCCCCGACGTCGGACGGGCTTCCGGTGACCGGCATCGGCCGGGACAAGGCGCTCCAGATCTGGTTCAAGGCGCTCACCACGAAGTTCACCTCCACCACGAACTACGCGGCGGCCCGCACGGGCACCCTGGCCGTGGCCACCGAGCTGTACGGCGCCACCAGCGCCGAGTACACCGCGGTCGCCAACGCCTGGGCCGGCATCAACGTGGGCTCGCGCCCCGGCGGCGGCGACCCCGACCCGGGTGGCAAGGTCTTCCAGAACACGACCGCGAAGGCCCTCGCCGACCGCAGCACCACCAACATCCCGGTCGTCGTCACCGGCCTCACCGGCAACGCGCCGAGCACCCTGTCGGTGGCGGTCAACATCACGCACACCTACCGCGGCGACCTCGTCCTCGACCTGGTGGCCCCGGACGGCACGGCGTACCGGCTGAAGAACTCCTCGTCCAGTGACTCCGCGGACAACGTGGTGGCGACCTACACGGTCAACGCCTCGTCCGAGGCGGCCAACGGCACCTGGAACCTCAGGATCCAGGACGCCTACACGGGCGACACCGGCACCTTCAACAGCGTCAAGCTGACCTTCTGAGCACCGCCCGGGGGCGCCTGAGAAGGCGTCCCCGGGACGGCGCGCAGGACTTCCGACGGCCCCGGGGAAGCACGCTTCCCCGGGGCCGTCCCGCGCTCAGTCGGGGATGTTCTGCTCGGCCCAGACCACCTTGCCGGTCGCCGTGCGGCACGAACCCCAGCTCCGGCACAGCAGGTTGATGAGCTGAAGTCCCCGGCCGCCCTCGTCGCTGACGTCGGCGTGCTGGATCTGCGGCAGGTCGGGCCCGGTGTCGGCGAGCTCCACCACGAGCCGCTCGTCCCGCAGCAGCCGGAGCCGGCCGGGCCCGCCGCCGTACCGCAGGGCGTTGCCCACCAGCTCGCTGACGACCAGTTCCGTCACGTCCGCGAGATCGGCGAGACCCCACAGGGCGAGCTGCTCGGTGACGAGCTTGCGCGCCGTGGAGGCGGGGTTCCCCTCCGTGGGCAGGTCCCACTCCCGCAGCCGGACGTCGGCCGGCAGCTCATGGCCCCCCGCGACGAGCAGCACCGCCTCGTCGAAGCGGCCGTCGTCCGGCCGGGGGCAGGTCAACGGTTTTCCGGAGTCGAGGAGTTCGGGCGGCATCACCGCGACGGACGTGCGGAGCGTCTCCAGCTGCACGTCCACGTCGTCGGTCCGCGTCTTGATCAGCCCGTCGGTGTAGAGCACCAGCCGCGCGCCGACCGGGCCGCGCAGCCGCAGCGGGTCGTACGGGATGACGCCCGCCCCCAGCGGCGCCCCGACGGGCACGTCGACGTAGCGGGCGGTACCGCCGGCGTCCACCAGCAGGGGCGGCGGATGCCCCGCGCTCGCGATCGTGTAGCTGGAGTCCGCCGGGTCGTACACGGCGCACAGGCAGGTGGCGACCTGGTCGTCCTCC
This sequence comes from Streptomyces sp. NPDC001822, assembly GCF_042892135.1. Lineage (NCBI taxonomy): Bacteria > Bacillati > Actinomycetota > Actinomycetes > Kitasatosporales > Streptomycetaceae > Streptomyces > Streptomyces sp. NPDC001822. Next base: position 354,743 of record NZ_JBIATW010000007.1, on the reverse strand, counting down.
AGGTCGCGGGTGGCGAGGTCGAGCCGGGCCAGCACCCTGTCGGGCGCGATGTCCAGGGTCATGAGGGTGCGGGCGACCGTCCGCAGCCGGCCCATGGTCGCGGCGGCGGGCAGACCGTGGCCGGTGACGTCACCGACGACCAGGGCCGTGCGGCCTCCGGGCAGTGCCACGACGTCGTACCAGTCGCCGCCCACCCCGTGCGCGTCGACGGCCGGCGCGTAGTGGGCGTGCACCCGCAGACCCGGTGTGCGCGGGGTGGCACGCGGGAGCAGGGAGCGCTGGAGCGAGACGACGTGCTCGCGTTCCCGCCCGTAGAGCCGCGCGTTGTCTATGAAGACGGCGGCCATGGAGGCCAGCTGACCGGCCAGGTCCAGGTCCGCGCGGTTGAAGGGCGGGCTGTCCCCGGCGCGCACGAAGTCCGCGGAGCCCAGCAGGACACCGCGCGCGGTCAGGGGCACGGCCATGTAGCTGTGGACTCCCTGGCGCCGCATGGCCACCGCGGCGCTCGCGGTGGGGGTGACGCGCTCGTAGTCCAGCGGAGTCATCCGGCTGACCAGCACGGGCCTGCCGTTGCGCAGGCACTCGGTGGTGAGCAGCGTCTCCCGGCGCTCCCTGCGGTCGACCACCTCACCCACGGGAGAGGGTTCGAGCCCCTTGAGCGAGTCGATGGCCCGGACCGCCATGGCTCGGGTGACGGGGACCGCCGCGCCGGTCACGCGCTCGCCCTCCTCGCCGCGCAGCACGGACTCCAGCAGGTCGACGGCGGCTCCGTCGGCCAGCCTCGGGACGCTGTACGCGGCCAGCTCCTCGGCCGTCCGCTCCAGGTCGAGGCTCGTGCCGATCCGGGTGCTCGCCGCGTTGAGCCAGCGCATCCGTACCGCGGAGGTGAAGCGGTCACCGCGCAGGGCCCCTGGTTCGGACTGGCGTATGTGCAGCCGCCGGGAGACACCTCCCTTCGCGGCCGGCCGACGGGTCAGGCGTCTCGCTCGGCCTCCGCCGCCGTTCACCGTGCTGACCTCCACTCGCGTCCGGGGGAACGCCTCGCTCGTCACGTCGGTGGTTGCTGGGCAGCACCGGCAGGGCTGTCATGTTAGCGAGATCACGGCGAAAAAACCCCTGCCGGTCGTCTACGGGGCCACCGGGCACGGCGGTGGGCCCGGCGCCGCACGCGCGCGCCGGGCCCACCGCAGCGGGGGACGTCAGCGCAGGAGCACCCCTCCGCCGTCGCCCGTGGACGCGTTCGGCACCGCGACGAGACCGAGCTCGGCCCCCGAGGCGAGCAGCCGGTGCGAGGGCAGGACACGCACGGTGTATCCGTACGGGCCGGTGCGGTCGAGGGCGAGCGGACCCTCGTAGAGCCAGCGGTCCTCCAGGTCGTGACCGCCCGCCGGCTTCAGCGGATACGTCCGGGCCTCGGCGATCGCGTCACCGGAGTCGACACGCCCGGCGACGACCTGCACCTCCACGTCGTCCGGGTCGAGACCGCCCAGGGCGACCCGGACCCGGAGTGCCAGGGTGGAACCGAGCTCCGCCGAGTCGCCGACGACCGTGTCCGCCGTGGCCTCCACGTGGTCGACCGCGACCTGCGGCCAGGCCGCGCGGACCCTGGACTTCCAGGCGGCGAGCTCCCGGGCGGCGGCAGGCTCCAGTGCCCGGCGGGCCCGGGCGGCGGGGGCGTAGAGCCGCTCCACGTAGTCCCGCACCATGCGTCCCGCGAGGACCTTGGGCCCCAGGGTGACCAGCGTGCTGCGGACCATCTCGATCCACCGCTCGGGCAGGTCCTCGGCGTTGCGGTCGTAGAAGCGCGGGGCGACGCGGTCCTCGATGAGCGCGTAGAGGGCGTTGGCCTCCAGCTCGTCGCGCCGCTCCTCCCCGGTGGCGGAGCCGTCGGCGGTGGGGATGTCCCAGCCGAAGTCGGGACCGAACCACTCGTCCCACCAGCCGTCGCGCACGGACAGGTTCAGGCAGCCGTTCAGCGCCGCCTTCATCCCGCTGGTCCCGCAGGCCTCCAGGGGGCGCAGCGGGTTGTTGAGCCAGACGTCGCAGCCCGGGTAGAGCTTCTGTGCCATGGCCATGCCGTAGTCCGGCAGGAAGACGATGCGGTGGCGCACGCGCGGGTCGTCGGCGAAACGCACCAGCTCCTGGATCAGCCGCTTGCCGCCGTCGTCGGCGGGGTGGGCCTTGCCGGCGACGACGATCTGGATCGGGCGCGTCGGGTGGAGCAGGAGCTCCCTCAGCCGGTCACGGTCGTGGAGCATGAGCGTGAGGCGCTTGTACGAGGGCACCCGGCGGGCGAAGCCGATGGTGAGCACGTCGGGATCGAGCACGTCGTCGATCCAGCCGAGCTCGGCCGCGCCCGCGCCGCGCCCGCGCCACGAGGCGTGGAGCCGCTTGCGCACCTCGGTGACGAGCTGCTCGCGCAGATCCCTGCGCAGGTCCCAGATCTCCCGGTCGGGGGCGGCCGTCACCGCCTCCAGGGGCCCGGGTGAGCCGGCCCGGCCGCCGCTGGTGCCGTCCGCCGCGCCGGCGTCGGCTGACGCGTTCTCCGCGCCACCGGAACCGGAGGTGCCGGCTCCGAGCCGCAGGACCGCGGGGGCGACCCACGTCGGCGCGTGCACGCCGTTGGTGACCGAGGTGATCGGCACCTCGGAGGGGTCGAATCCCGGCCACAGCCCGGAGAACATCTCCCGGCTGACGGCTCCGTGCAGGGTGGAGACGCCGTTGGCGCGCTGCGCCAGCCGCAGTCCCATCACCGCCATGTTGAAGAGACCGGGCTCGCCGCCCTCGTAGGTCTCCATGCCGAGGCGCAGGACCTTGTCCACGGAGACCCCGGGCAGTTCGCCGTCGTCCCCGAAGTGGCGGGCCACGAGCTGGCGGTCGAAGCGGTCTATCCCGGCGGGTACCGGGGTGTGCGTGGTGAAGACCGCGCCGGCCCGCACGACCTCGATGGCCGCGTCGAAGTCCAGTCCGGTCTCGGAGAGTTCCCTGATCCGCTCCAGACCGAGGAATCCGGCGTGGCCCTCATTGGTGTGGAACACCTCGGGAGCCGCGTGCCCGGTCAGCCGGCAGTAGGTGCGCACCGCGCGCACCCCGCCGATGCCCAGCAGCATCTCCTGCAGCAGCCGGTGGTCGCTGCCGCCGCCGTAGAGCCGGTCGGTGACGTCACGCTCGCCCGGTGCGTTCTCCTCGACGTCGGAGTCCAGGAGCAGCAGGGGCACGCGGCCCACCCGGGCCTGCCAGACGCAGGCGTACAGCGAGCGGCCGCCGGGCAGTGCGAGCACCACCCGGCTGGGAGTGCCGTCGGTCTCCCGCAGGAGGGTGAGCGGCAGCTCGTTGGGGTCGAGGACGGGGTAGTGCTCCTGCTGCCAGCCGTCCCGGGACAGGCTCTGGCGGAAGTAGCCGTGCCGGTAGAGCAGGCCGACCCCGATGAGGGGTACGCCCAGGTCGCTGGCGGCCTTCAGGTGGTCGCCGGCCAGGATGCCGAGCCCGCCGGAGTACTGCGGCAGGGCGGCGGTCACCCCGAACTCGGGCGAGAAGTAGGCGACGGCCGCGGGGAGCTCCGCGCCCTGGGAGAGCTGGTCCTGATACCACCTCGGGCCGCCGAGGTACTCCTTCAGGTCCTCGGACACCTCGGCGAGGCGGTCCAGGAAGTGCTGGTCCCCGGCCAGCTCGGCGAGCCGGGCGGCGGAGACGGCACCGAGCAGCCGGACGGGGTCGGCGTCCGCGGGCCGCCACCCCTCGGGGTCGGCCGCCCGGAACAGCTCTTGGGTGTCGGTGTGCCAGGACCAGCGCAGGTTGCGGGCGAGGTCGCTGAGCGGTCGCAGGGGTTCGGGGAGGACGGGACGCACGGTGAATCGACGAATGGCCTTCACGTATCCCACCTTTACAGGGGACGTACGGATCCGAGGGGACGCACGACGGTGGACGCCCTCTCCGTCACCCTCGACGGTAGCGGTGGGCCGCCGTGCGCGACCACGGCGCGCGGACGGCTCAGTGGGCCACGGCGGCCCGGCGCGCCCGCCCCCGTCCCCGGCGTTGCACGGCACGCGCCTTCCCCCTGGCGTCGCTGACGCCACATCCACCACCCGGGCCCCGCGTGTTCCCTCGCCCCCGGCCGTCCCATGGGCCAGATGCGCCAGTTGCGTACCCATCTGTCACGGGCGATATGGCTGATTTCCCCACCGCACGCGGACTTGTGGCACCCCGCACCACAGGGAAGGCTTCGGAGGTGCCCGCGAAACCGCCGGATGACCGGCGTGCGGACATGAGCGTGTGCGCCGGTTGCACCCAGGAGTTAACACACCGCCGGGTTGGCCGCCCGAGAACGGTGGGAAGGCTCCCCCGGTAACAGTCCCGCGCTGCACACCCCAGGTGCCCCGGTCGGAGCCCGAATCCCCCGCGCACCTGCCATTCGAGTGCCATTCGAGTGAACGCGGACAGGAGCGGCCATGCCCACAGCCCGCCAGCCGACGACCGAGCAGCTACAAAGGACGCAACCCCACCATCGCGGCGCGCGCGGTCAGCCCTTCACGCCCACGTCGCGCACCGTGCATGCCGAGCTCCGACCCCCAGGTGATTCCATGATCGGTCGCATTCCCGTCCTGGACGTGACTCCGCTCGTCGACTGCGGCAGACGGCCGGCCAAAGCCGTCGCGGGCGAGACCTTCCAGGTCAGCGCCACAGTCTTCCGCGAGGGCCACGACGCGGTGGCCGCCAACGTCGTCCTGTGCGACGCGAACGGACGGCCCGGCCCCTGGACCCGGATGCGCGAGCTCGCCCCCGGCACCGACCGCTGGGGCGCCGACGTCACCCCCGACTCCGAGGGGGCCTGGACGTACACCGTCGAGGCGTGGAGCGACCCCGTCACCACGTGGCGGACGGCCGCGCGGATCAAGATCCCCGCGGACATCGACACCGCTCTCGTGTTCGCGGAGGGGGCCGAGCTCTACGCACGCGCCGCCGAGGGCGTGCCGAAGAAGGACGGCCGCGAGGCCGTGCTGGCCGCGGTCGACGCGCTCCGCGACACCGGCCGCCCCGCCGCCGCCCGGCTCGCCGCCGCGCTGGCCCCCGAGGTGGACGACGCGCTCGGCCGCCACCCCCTGCGCGAGCTGGTCACCGCCTCCCGGCCGCTGCCGCTGACCGTCGAGCGGCGGCGTGCCCTGTACGGCTCCTGGTACGAGCTGTTCCCCCGCTCGGAGGGCGCCCGGCTGGAGCCGGTGGCGCCCGCGAAGCCGGCGCGGAAGCCGCGGGCCACGAAGACCGCGAAGACGGCCGCCGCCACGCGGAAGAAGGTTTCCGCAGTCACCGCGGAGGTCGCCGCGCCTGCCACCAGGCTGGTCAGCGGCACGTTCCGCACCGCAGCCGAGCGGCTTCCCGCCGTGGCCGCGATGGGGTTCGACGTCGTCTACCTCCCGCCGGTCCATCCGATCGGCACCACCCACCGCAAGGGCCCCAACAACACCCTCACCCCCGGTGCCGACGACCCCGGGGTGCCCTGGGCGATCGGTTCGGCCGACGGCGGTCACGACGCGGTGCACCCGGACCTCGGGACGCTGGAGGACTTCGACCACTTCGTGGCGACGGCACGCACCCTGCGGATGGAGGTCGCGCTGGACTTCGCGCTCCAGTGCTCCCCGGACCACCCGTGGGTGACGGAACACCCGGAGTGGTTCCACCACCGCCCGGACGGCTCGATCGCGTACGCCGAGAACCCGCCGAAGAAGTACCAGGACATCTATCCCATCGCGTTCGACAAGGACATGAGCGGGATCGTGCGCGAGACCGTGCGCATCCTGCGGTTCTGGATGGACCACGGCGTACGGATCTTCCGTGTCGACAACCCGCACACCAAGCCGGTCGTCTTCTGGGAGAAGGTGATCGCCGACGTCAACCGCACCGACCCGGACGTGATCTTCCTGGCAGAGGCCTTCACCCGCCCGGCGATGATGCGCGCGCTGGCCTCGGTCGGCTTCCAGCAGTCGTACACCTACTTCACCTGGCGTAACACGAAGGACGAACTCACCGAGTACGTCAGGGAGCTGTCGGGCGAGAGTTCCTCGTACATGCGCCCCAACTTCTTCGTGAACACGCCCGACATTCTTCCCGGTTACCTCCAGGACGGGGGCCGCCCCGCCTTCGAGGCCCGGGCCGTGCTGGCCGCGACGCTGTCCCCCTCCTGGGGCGTGTACGCGGGCTTCGAGCTGTGCGAGAACACCCCGGCGCACCCCGGGAGCGAGGAGTACCACGACTCGGAGAAATACCAACTCAGGCCCAGGGACTGGGAGTCGGCGGAACGTGAGGGCCGCTCGCTCGCCCCCCTGATCACCTCCCTCAACCGGGTCCGGCGTCGCCATCCGGCACTCCAGCAACTGCGCGACGTGCACTTCCACTCCGTCGACAACGACGCCCTGATCGCCTACAGCAAGCGGTCGGGCCCGGACGTCGTCCTCGTGGTCGTGAACCTCGACCCTCACCACACCCAGGAGGCCACGGTCTCGTTGGACATGCCGCGTCTCGGCCTCGACTGGCACGAGAGCGTGCCGGTGCGCGACGAGCTCACCGGCGACACCTATCACTGGGGCAGGGCCTTCTATGTGCGTCTCGAGCCGGGTGTGACACCCGCGCACATCGTCGCCCTGCGACCGTCCCCGCCGACCGGAGGGTCACCCACGCCATGATCGTCAATGAGCCCGTCCACGACCTGTTCGAGGACACTCCCGCCAAGGACCGCGACCCCGACTGGTTCAAGCGCGCCGTCTTCTACGAGGTACTCGTCCGCTCGTTCCAGGACTCCAACGGGGACGGCGTCGGTGACCTCAAGGGCCTCACCGCCAAGCTGGACTACCTGCAGTGGCTGGGCGTCGACTGCCTGTGGCTGCCGCCGTTCTTCAAGTCCCCGCTGCGAGACGGTGGTTACGACGTCTCCGACTACACCGCCGTGCTTCCGGAGTTCGGCGACCTCGCCGACTTCGTGGAGTTCGTCGACGCCGCGCACCAGCGCGGCATGCGCGTGATCATCGACTTCGTCATGAACCACACGAGCGACCAGCACGACTGGTTCCAGCAGTCGCGGACCGATCCGGACGGACCGTACGGCGACTACTACGTCTGGGCGGACGACGACAAGCAGTTCCCGGACGCGCGGATCATCTTCGTCGACACGGAGACGTCCAACTGGACCTTCGACCCGGTGCGCAAGCAGTACTACTGGCACCGGTTCTTCTCGCACCAGCCCGATCTCAACTACGAGAACCCGGCGGTGCAGGAGGAGATCATCTCGGCGCTGCGCTTCTGGCTGGACCTGGGCATCGACGGCTTCCGCGTGGACGCCGTCCCCTACCTCTACCAGCGCGAGGGCACCAACTGCGAGAACCTCCCGGAGACCCACGACTTCCTCAAGCGGGTCCGCAAGGAGATCGACGCCAACTACCCGGACACGGTGCTGCTGGCCGAGGCCAACCAGTGGCCCGAGGACGTCGTCGACTACTTCGGCGACTACACCGGGGGCGGCGACGAGTGCCACATGGCGTTCCACTTCCCGGTGATGCCACGGATCTTCATGGCCGTCAGGCGGGAGAGCCGCTACCCGGTCTCGGAAATCCTCGCGAAGACGCCCGAGATCCCGTCCGGGTGCCAGTGGGGCATCTTCCTGCGCAACCACGACGAGCTCACGCTCGAGATGGTGACGGACGAAGAGCGCGACTACATGTACGCGGAGTACGCCAAGGACCCGCGGATGCGCGCCAACATCGGCATCCGCCGCCGGCTCGCCCCGCTCCTGGACAACGACCGCAACCAGATCGAGCTGTTCACGGCGCTGCTGCTGTCCCTGCCCGGTTCCCCGATCCTCTACTACGGGGACGAGATCGGGATGGGCGACAACATCTGGCTGGGCGACCGGGACGCCGTGCGCACCCCGATGCAGTGGACGCCGGACCGCAACGCGGGCTTCTCGTCCAGCGACCCGGGGCGGCTCTACCTCCCCACGATCATGGACCCGGTCTACGGCTACCAGGTCACCAACGTCGAGGCGTCCATGGCCTCGCCGTCGTCGCTGCTGCACTGGACGCGGCGGATGATCGAGATCCGCAAGCAGAACCCCGCGTTCGGCCTCGGCTCGTACAACGAGCTGCCGTCGTCGAACCCCGCGGTGATCGCGTTCACGCGTGAGTACAAGGACGATCTCGTCATGTGCGTCCACAACTTCTCGCGGTTCGCACAGCCGACGGAACTCGATCTGCGGGCCTTCGACGGGCGTCATCCGGTGGAGCTGATCGGCGGGGTGCGCTTCCCGGCCGTCGGCCAGTGGCCCTACCTGCTGACACTCGCGGGCCACGGTTTCTACTGGTTCCGCATGCGCAAGGACGCCCCGGTCGGCTGACCGCCGACGACGGGCGGCTGACGGCGCCCCGGCCCCGGGGCGCCACCCGCGGGGCGGTTTCCACCGCCCCGCACGGGGCACTCTCCCCCATATCGAGCTCTCCGGGCTCCATCCGGCCCCTGGGGCCGATCGATCGAGTCCGTACGGACTTTCCTCACCCGACACGTCCCGCACAGTCGGACAGCCATTGCCGCAATCCGGGACACTCTTCGCATCCTGTGGTGTGCCCGGGGAAAGGACGCGATGCCATGTCGGAGGCTGCATCCACTCGAGTCGCCCTGGCGAAGAGCACAACATCGAGAAAGACGACAAGACGACACCCGGCGAGTACGGGCACGACCGCCCTGCTGCCGTCCCTCGCGCCGCTCCTCCACGAGTGGGTGCCCCGGCAGCGGTGGTTCGCGGGCAAGGGACAGCCCGTCACCGGGTTCTCGCTGGTGGCCGCGACGGAGATACTGCCGCTGGACACGGCGGGCACGGGACCCGGGCTGCTGCACCTGCTCGTCCGGGTCCACCAGCCGGGCGCCCGGCCCGCTCAGGCGCAGGGAGACTGCTACCAGCTGCTGCTCGGTGTGCGCACGGCCCTGCCCCAACGGCTGGCCGGGGCGCGCATCGGCCGGGTCACCGAAGGGCCGCTGGCCGGGCGGACCCTGTACGAAGGACTGCACGACCCGCGCGTCGCCGACCTTCTGCTGGAACGATTCCGTAACCCCGGATCCCTCGGCCCGCTCCGCTTCGACCGGGCCGAGCCGGTCCCGGCGGGACTCACCCCGCGTGTCCTGGACACCGAGCAGTCCAACTCCTCGCTCGTGTACGGCGACGCGCTCATCCTGAAGATCTTCCGCCGGGTGTTCCCGGGCACGAACCCCGATCTGGAGCTGCCGCTCGCTCTCGGCCGCGAGGGCTGCGGCCGGGTCCCGGCGCCGGTCGCCTGGTTCGAGGCGGCCACCGGGCCGGAGCCGCTCACGCTCGGGGTGCTGCAGCCGTTCCTGCGCGGCGCGCAGGACGGGTGGCAGCTCGCGCTCGCGGCCCTGGCGGCCGGACGGGACTTCGTGTCCGAGGCACACGCGCTCGGCCGGGCCACCGCCGAGGTCCACACGGCTCTCGCGTCCGCCCTGCCGACGCCTCCGCTGGCGCACGACCGGACCCGGCACCTGGTGGCCGGGATGGTGGAGCGGCTGGAGGCCGCCGCTCAGGCGGTGCCGGCCCTCGTCCCGTACGTACCGGGCCTGCGGACCGCGTTCGACGCCGTCGCGGCGCTCGGGGACGAGGGCCGCGGCTGGGCCGCGCAGCGGGTCCACGGCGATCTGCACCTCGGTCAGACGCTGCGGGGCGAGGACGGTTTCTGGTCGCTGATCGACTTCGAGGGCGAGCCGGCCAGACCACTGCCCGAGCGCCGCAGTCCGCAGCCGACGGTGCGCGACGTCGCGGGGATGCTCCGCTCCTTCGACTACGCGGCCCGCTCCCACCACCCCTGGAACCCGGAGTGGGCGGCGCGCTGCCGCACCGCCTACTGCGAGGGCTACGCCCGCGCGGCCGGCGCGGATCCGCGCGCCGAGCCGGAACTGCTGCGCGCCCACGAGACCGACAAGGCGGTGTACGAGGTGCTCTACGAGGCCCGGCACCGTCCCGACTGGCTGCCCGTCCCGATGGCCGCCATCCAGCGCTTGGCCGCCGCGCCGGCGTGAACTCCCCTACCCCCGTTTCCCCTTCGAGTCATCCGAGGAGGCAGTCCCTGTGACCGCCCGCAAGCCGTCCCGCAAGTCGCCCGAGCCCATCGAGGCCCCGCCCGCGGCAAAGCCGGTGACCACCGAGGTCACGGCGGCCGCCCCCGCCGATCCCCCCGCCCCGGCCGCGGAGGCCGCCGCGGCACCGGCCCCGGTCAAGCGCGCCCGTGCCAAGCGGACCCCCGCGGCCGCCGGCACCCCGCCGCGTCCGCGTCGCGGCGGGGGCAGCAAGAACGCGCTGCCCGCCACCACCCTGGACGACGCGGACCGCGGCCGGCTGCTCGCCGGTGAGCACCACGCCCCGCACGCCGTCCTGGGCGCGCATCCGGTCACCGGCGGGGTGCTCTTCCGGGCCCTGCGGCCCTTCGCCCGCACGGTGGCCGTGCTGGCCGGGGGGAAGCGTGCCGAGCTGCAGAGCGACGGTGACGGCTTCTTCTCCGGGGTCCTCCCGATGCCCGCGGTGCCGGACGCCTACCGGCTGGAGGTCGCGTACGACGACAACACGATCGAGGTCGACGACCCGTACCGCTTCCTGCCCGCGATCGGCGAACTGGACCTCCACCTGATCGGTGAGGGGCGGCACGAGGAGCTCTGGAAGGCGCTCGGGTCCGCGCCCATGGAGCACCAGGGCGCCCAGGGCACCCGCTTCACGGTCTGGGCGCCGAACGCCCGGGGGGTCCGCGTCACGGGCGACTTCAACTACTGGGACGGCACCGCCTTCCCCATGCGCTCGCTCGGTTCCTCCGGCATCTGGGAGCTGTTCCTCCCGGGCGTGGGCGAGGGCGCGGCCTACAAGTACGACATCTGCCGCCCCGACGGGTCGCACACCCAGCGGGCCGACCCGATGGCCCGGCACACCGAGGTGCCGCCGGCCACCGCCTCGGTGGTCACGGCGTCCCACCACGAGTGGCAGGACGCCGACTGGATGGCGCACCGGGGCGACCGCCCCGTCCACGAGGCGCCGTTCTCCGTGTACGAGGTCCACCTGCCGTCCTGGCGACCAGGCCTGACGTATCGACAGCTCGCGTCCCAACTCCCGGCGTACGTCCGCGAGCTGGGCTTCACGCACGTCGAGCTGATGCCGGTGTCGGAGCACCCGTTCGGCGGCTCGTGGGGCTACCAGGTCACGGGCTTCTTCGCCCCGACGTCCCGGATGGGCACCCCCGACGACTTCCGCTTCCTCGTCGACGCGCTGCACGCGGCGGGCATCGGGGTCCTCATGGACTGGGTGCCGGCGCACTTCCCGCGCGACGACTGGGCACTCGCGGAGTTCGACGGCCGGCCGCTGTACGAGCACTCCGACCCGCGGCGGGCGGCGCACCCCGACTGGGGCACCCTGGAGTTCGACTACGGCCGGACGGAGGTCCGCAACTTCCTGGTCGCCAACGCCACGTACTGGTGCGAGGAGTTCCACATCGACGGCCTGCGCGTGGACGCGGTGGCCTCGATGCTCTACCTCGACTACTCCCGCGAGGACGGCCAGTGGTCGCCGAACGAGTTCGGGGGCCGGGAGAACCTCGACGCGGTGGCCTTCCTCCAGGAAATGAACGCGACGGTCTACCGCCGCAACCCCGGTGTCGTCACGATCGCCGAGGAGTCGACCGCCTGGGAGGGCGTCACCCGCGCCACCGACCACGGCGGTCTCGGTTTCGGGCTCAAGTGGAACATGGGCTGGATGCACGACTCCCTGGTCTACGTCTCCAAGGAACCGGTGCACCGCAAGTACCACCACAACGAGATGACGTTCTCGATGGTGTACGCCTACAGCGAGAACTACGTGCTGCCGATCTCGCACGACGAGGTCGTGCACGGCAAGCAGGCACTGGTCAGCAAGATGCCCGGGGACTGGTGGCAGCAGCGGGCGAACCACCGCGCCTACCTCGGCTTCATGTGGGCGCACCCCGGCAAGCAACTCCTCTTCATGGGCCAGGAGTTCGCACAGGGAGCGGAGTGGTCCGAGGGGCACGGACCCGACTGGTGGCTGCTCGACGAGACGTACGAGGCATCCGGTGACCACCGCGGCGTACGCACCCTCGTGGGCGACCTGAACGCCGTGTACGGCGCGCTGCCCGCGCTGTGGCAGCGCGACACCGATCCGGCGGGCTTCTCCTGGATCGACGGCGGCGCGGCGGAGGACAACGCGTTCTCCTTCGTGCGCTACGACGCCGACGGCTCGCCGCTGATCGCCGTCTCCCACTTCTCCCCGGTGGTGCGGCACGACTACCGCATCGGCGTACCGGACGGCCCCGAGGCATGGGTGGAGATCATCAACACCGACGCGGCCCGCTACGGCGGAAGCAACGTGCGCAACGAGGAGCCGCTGAAGCCGGAGGCGGTGCCGGCGCACGGCCGGGACACCAGCATCACGCTGACGCTCCCGCCGCTGGCGACCATCTGGCTGCGGCCGGCCTGAGGTCCGCACGAGGGGGCGGCGCACGGGACAACCGGCGCGCCGCCCCCTCGGCGTCCTGCGGGGGTGGAACCCGCCCACAGGTGTCAGACTCCTGCCGGGAGCACGTCCTCCAGCTCCTGGAGCAGGCGGCGCTTCGGCCGGGCGCCGACCATCGACCTCACCGGCTCACCGTCCTGGAACACCATGAGGGTCGGCATCGACAGCACCGCGTAGCGGGACGCGGTCCCGGGGTTGTGGTCCACGTCGATCCGGACGACCTTGAGGCGGTCCGCCTCCTCCCGGGCGATCGCACCGAGCACCGGGGCCAGTTGACGGCAGGGGCCGCACCAGTCCGCCGTGAACTCGACCAGGACCGGCAGGCCCGCCTCCAGTACCTCGGCGCCGAACGTCGCGTCCGTGACCTCGGCGACACCCTCTGCGTGGATCATCCCTCGTCCTTCCGGTTCAGTTCGCATCGTGGTTCGGGGCCGCCCGGCATTTCGGCGGAGGCCGCCAGTTCGGCCCGGGTGAGCTGGGCGTCCACTTCCGCCCGGACCGCACTCAACTGGTCGATGAGTGCGTCCAGTTCGCCGAGTTTGCGCCGGTAGACCGCCAGCGACGCGGGGCACGCGTCGCCCGCCGGGTGACCGGCGCGCAGGCAGTCGACGAAGGGGCGGGTCTCCTCCAGGTCGAACCCGAAGTCCTGCAGGGTCCGGATCTGCTCGATCAGGCGCAGATCGCCCTCGTCGTACGTGCGGTAGCCGTTCCCGGCGCGGCGGGCGGGCAGCAGCCCGCGCGACTCGTAGTAGCGCAGGGTCCGTGTCGTCGTCCCGGCTCGTTCGGCCAGTTCCCCGATTCGCATACCGCGACCGTAATCCTTGACGTCGGCGTCAAGGCAAGAGCCGACGGGGCGACGGGGCGACGGGGCGACGGGCCAGCCTTCGGGAAGTAAAGCGGCCGGGACCATTGACGACCGGCCCGGGTGCATCTAAATAACACTGAGAGCGCTCTCAGAATCCTTCCCGGCACGTCCCCACCGGAGGTTCACTTGCATACGAGCCGCACCGTCCCCCACAGACGCACATCCCTCCTCGCCCTCCTCACCGCCCTGGCACTCACCCTCGCCGGAGTGATCACCGTCGCCGGTTCCGGGTCCGCCCGCGGCGACGTGCCCTCCACTCCCGGCTGGGACCTGAAGTGGAGCGACGACTTCAACGGCGCGAACCGCAGCCTGCCGTCGTCGGCGAACTGGCAGATCGACACGGGCCACGGCTATCCCGGCGGTCCGGGAAACTGGGGCACTGGAGAGATCCAGAACTACACCGCCAGCCCCGACAACGTCAGCCTCGACGGCAGCGGCAACCTCCGCATCACACCGCTGCGCGACAACGCGGGCAACTGGACCTCGGGCCGCATCGAGACCAAGCGGGCCGACTTCAAGGCGCCGGCCGGCGGCACCCTGCGCATCGAGGGCCGCGTCCAGATGCCGAACGTCACCGGCAACGCCGCCCTTGGTTACTGGCCCGCCTTCTGGGCCCTCGGTTCGCCCTACCGGGGCAACTACTGGAACTGGCCGGGCATCGGCGAGTTCGACATCATGGAGAACGTCAACGGCATCAACTCCGTCTGGGGCGTGCTGCACTGCGGGGTGAACCCGGGCGGCCCCTGCAACGAGACGACCGGCCTCGCCAACAACCGGGCCTGCCCGGGGTCCAGCTGCCAGTCGGCGTTCCACACCTACCGCTTCGAGTGGGACCGCGCCGTCAGCCCCAACGCACTGCGCTGGTACGTCGACGACCAGCTCTTCCACAGCCTCACGCAGAACCAGTTCGACGCCGCGACGTGGTCGAACATGACGGACCACGCCGGGTACTTCCTGCTGCTGAACCTCGCGATCGGCGGCGCCTTCCCGAACGCGCTCGGCGGCTCCACCCCGACCGCCGAGACGGTGCCGGGCCGGCCCATGCTGGTCGACTACGTCGGCGTCTGGACCAAGGGCGGCGGCGGGACCACCGACCCGCCCACCGATCCCCCCACCGACCCGCCGACCGGTTCCTCCACCCTCGCCCTGCGCACCGGCGGCGGCCTCGGCGCGGCCCAGTCCTCCGCCTCGTCCGTGACGGTCGCCTCCGCGGGTGGCGGCAACTACGACGGCACCCCGCACAGCCCGCAGACGTTCACGGCCACCGGCCTCACGCGGGCGTACGACGGCGGCTCGACCCAGTTCGACGTCTTCGCCGACTCGGGCACCACTGTCGCCAACGGGCAGCAGGTGCGAGTGAGTTACGACCGCACCGGTGACGGGACCTGGGACCGCACGGAGACGTACAACTACTTCGCCACCGATCCCGTCAGCGGATACGAGCACTACACCCAGTCCAAGGGGCTCAAGTCCTCGACCGGAAGCCACGGCAACCTGTCCAACGGGACGGTGAAGGTCGAGGTCTGGAACGCCATCGGCAACGGCACGAGCGCCGTGGGGATCGGCAACCAGTCGGTCGTCCACATCCCGTACGGCTGATGGCTCGTCAGGCAGACCGCAGGTAACAGGTGTAGGTGCCTGTCACCGTCGTCTCCGCCCCGGCTTCACCGCCGAAGCTGCTGCCCACCTGGGAGGACCCGACAAAGCTGAAGCCCTCGGCGTACGCGCCGCCGCGCCGCCAGTCCTCCGGCGCGGCGGCCAGTTTCCGCTCGCACGCCACCCTGGCGAACGGGTCGCCGTTCTCGATGTCCTGATTGCCGGGGAGCCTCCGGTCCACCTTCACCTGTCCGAACACCCTGAGGTCGTGCGGCTTCGCGCAGTCGACGGGCCGTACGACCGCCGTCGTGCCGAGCCCCGTATCGCCCGTGGTGGCACACCGCCCGCGCTTGAGGGTGTCGACGGGGGCCAGCACCTCGGCAGCGTCCTCGACAGACGCGCCGCCGGACGGGCCCTTGCTCTTCACCGGCTCACCGAAGGCGCTGAGCGCGAACGCGGCGTGCAGCCGCTTCACCGGGCGGAGTTCCCCCCGCGCGTGGAGCCGGTCGAGCACGGGCCCGAGGTCGGCGGTGGCCGAGGACAGCCGCCCGTCGGCGTCGAGGCGCACCGTGACGTCGACCGGGTCGAGGCCCCAGTCGTTCTGGAGGCTCTGCAGGTCGCGGGGGAGCAGTTCGGACGCGACCTCGGGAAGTGCGGTCAGTTGGTACACGCGGCTGCCGTCGGCCTGCCGTTCCGGCTTCTCCCGCGGGATCAGGCGCGGCACGAGATCCGCGAGGGTGCCGCTGTACGGGGCCGCGTCGCCCGCGGCGTGTGCCGCGATCACGCCGGTGGACTCACCGAGTTCGTTGACGGCGCGGGGCGTGAACTTCAGCCAGGAAGAGGCTCCGTGCCGGAGGTAGACGTCCTCACCGGATGTCACAAGGACCTCCCCGGCCTTCGGATCCGACGCATGGAGCTGCTCGCGGAGTTCGGCCGGGAAGTGCCGGTCGGCGTCGAGGCCGAGCTTCGCGAAGGACGTACCGCGCGTGTAGTCCAGGCTGCCCCGCGTGCGGTCCACCGCGTCGCCACCCGCCGCTCCGTAGGTCAGCGTCGAGCTGAAGGCGGCGGTTCCCGCGTCACGGGTGGCGTCGGTCGCCGCCTGGAACTGCTCGGCGAGCGGCCTTCCGTAGACCGCCTCCCCTGCGGGGGTCTTGTCCTCGGCGGCGCATCCGGCCATGCCGATGATGACCGGCAGCAGCAGCGCGGCTGCTGCTCTCCGGTGTCGTGCGGTCTTCAGTGTCCCCACCCCTTGTGCCTGGTCAGGACATCCTCTACGTCTGACCGGAGCCCTGATCGTGGCCCCTTCGGCCGTCCGGCACCAGCACGGGATGATCACGCTCTCCGATTACCGGACACATCGGCGACCGGACGGCCGGACGTGACAGGACATGGCGGTGCGGCCCGCACGGGATTCCCGTGCCGGCCGCACCGTCGCGCCCAGGCCTCCTCGCCGGCGCCTAGGCCTTGACGAGCGAGGGCTTCTCGCCGTCCCCGTCCCTGGCGTCCGGGACGTGCGGCTCGCCGCCGTGGGCGTCGTCCGTCATCGTCTGCTCGTCGAAGGGAAGCGCTCCGGAGAGGACCTGGTCCACCCGCTCCCGGTCGATCTCCTTGGTCCAGGTGCCCACCAGCACCGTGGCCACCGCGTTGCCCGCGAAGTTCGTCAGGGCACGGGCCTCGCTCATGAAGCGGTCGATGCCGACGATCAGACCGACCCCGTCGACCAGTTCGGGGCGGTGCGACTGGAGGCCGCCCGCGAGGGTGGCGAGGCCGGCGCCGGTGACCCCCGCGGCGCCCTTGGAGGCGATCACCATGAAGACGAGGAGCGAGATCTGCTCGCCGATGCTCAGCGGGTCACCCGTGGCGTTGGCGATGAAGAGCGAGGCCATCGTGAGGTAGATGGCGGTGCCGTCGAGGTTGAAGCTGTAGCCGGTCGGCACGGTGATGCCGACGACGGGCTTGCTGACGCCCATGTGCTCCATCTTCGCGATGAGCCGCGGCAGCGCCGACTCTGACGACGATGTGGACAGGATCAGCAGGAACTCGCGCCCCAGGTACTTCAGCAGAGACAGGATGTTGATCCCGGCCACCACCCGCAGGATCGCGCCCAGGATCACGAACACGAACACGGCGCAGGTGACGTAGAAGCCGACCATGATGATGGCGAGGGACTTCAGGGCGTCCACGCCGGTCTCGCCGACGACCGCGGCCATGGCACCGAACGCTCCGACCGGCGCCGCCCACATGATCATCGCGAGGATGCGGAAGACCAGGCGCTGGATGTGGCCGATGCCGCGCAGGACCGGCTCGCCGGCCGTCCCCATGGCCTGCAGCGCGAAGCCCGCGAGCAGGGCGATGAGCAGCGTCTGCAGGACCTCGCCTTCGGTGAAGGCCGAGACCATGGTGGTCGGGATGATGCCGAGCAGGAAGTCCGCGGTGGACTCGCTGGCACCGGACGCCTGCTTCTCGCCCGCGGCCCGTGCCGCGTCGGTGAGGTGCAGGGTGGAGCCGGGTTCCAGGATGTTGCCCACGACGAGGCCGATGGCCAGGGCGACCGTCGACATCACGAGGAAGTATCCGAGGGCGAGCCCTCCGACCGCGCCGACCTTGGCGGCCTTCCGCACGGAGCCGACCCCCAGCACGATCGTGCAGAAGATGATCGGCGAGATCATCATCTTGATGAGGGCGACGAAGCCGGTGCCGATGGGCTTGAGCTCCACGGCGAAGTCCGGCGCCACCAGGCCCACGGTGATGCCCAGCACCACGGCGGCGATCACGGCCAGGTAGAGATAGTGCGTACGGTCCCGTCGTGCGGCTTGCTCTGCCACGGGGGTCTCCTCGGGTATGCGGTGGCTCCCCGTCCCTGGGGGCCCCGGTGACTATTCACTCCCCTGTGACGCCCGTCACCCTTGTGTTCATATCGTTCACGGATGCTTATCGGCCACCTTGGGCCGGTGCCCGGTGCCAGGCAGACTGTGGGGCATGCGCCTGCCCCGAACCCTGCCCCGCAGCCTGGCCGGCCAGCTGTTCGCGATGCAGGCCCTGCTCGTGGCCGCGGTCGTCGCCGGGTGCGCCTTCTTCGCCTACGCCTCGGGCCGGGCGCAGGCCGAGGAGACGGCGGCCCGCCAGGTGCGCGCTGCGGCCCTCGCGATGGCCGGATCACCGTCCGTGCGGGAGGCGATCCGCACCCCGGACCCCTCCGCGGTGCTCCAGCCCTACGCGGAGCGGGTGCGCGCGGACACCGGGATCGCGTTCGTCACGATCATGGATCCGGACGGCGTCCGCTGGACCCACCCGGATCCCTCCCAGATCGGCCGCCGCTTCATCGGGCACACCGAGCGCGCCCTCGCCGGCGAGACGTTCGAGGAGACGTACACCGGCACGCTCGGGCCCTCGATACGGGTCGTCACGCCGATCCGCGACGGCGGCGGGATCGTCGGGCTCGTGAGCGCGGGCATCACGGTCGAGCGGGTGTCGACCCAGGTACGGGAGCAGTTGGGCGCCCTCGGGACCGCGGCGGGCGCCGCACTCGCGCTCGGCGGGCTCGGGACGTACGTGATCAACGCGAGGCTGCGGCGGCACACGCACGGGATGAACGCCCGGGAGCTGAGCCGGATGCACACGTATCACGAGGCCACCCTGCACGCCGTGCGCGAGGGGCTGCTGATGCTGGACGGCCGGCGCAGGGTCGCCCTGATCAACGACGCGGGCCGGGAGCTGCTGGGACTGGCGCCGGGCGCGGTGGGGCGCAGGGTCGACGAACTCGCGCTGCCCGCGCCGCTGACGGGGGCACTCCTGGCGTCCGAGCCCCGGGTGGACGAGGTCCACCTGACGGCGGACCGGGTGATCGTGGTCAACACGAGCCCGGTGGTCGGCGGCGAGCGGCGCGGCACGGTGGTGACCCTGCGGGACCACACGGAGCTGCAGGCGCTGTCGGGCGAGCTCGACTCCGAGCGCGGCTTCACCCAGGCGCTGCGCTCACAGGCGCACGAGGCGGCGAACCGGCTGCACACCGTGGTGTCGCTGATCGAACTGGGCCGGGTCGACGAGGCCGTGGAGTTCGCGACGGCCGAGCTGGAGCTCGCACAGGTCCTCACCGACCGGGTGGTGGGGGCGGTCGCCGAGCCGGTGCTGGCCGCGCTGCTGCTCGGCAAGGCCGCACAGGCCCACGAACGCGGCGTGGAGCTGGCCCTCGCCGAGGACAGCCTGATCGACGACGGGGCGCTGCCGCGTTCGCTGGCACCGCGGGACCTTGTGACGATCCTCGGCAACCTGATCGACAACGCGGTGGACGCCGCGTCGGAGACGGCGACGGCCGGGGGCGGCCCCGTGCCGGCGCAGCGCACCGGGCCGGCGCGGGCCCTGGTCACCGTGACCGCGCTCACCGAGGCGGGCGAACTGCTGCTGCGGGTCGCGGACACCGGCGCCGGGATCGGCCCGGACGACGCGGACGAGGTGTTCCGGCGCGGCTGGACGACGCACGGCACGGGGCGGGGGCTGGGCCTCGCGCTCGTGCGGCAGGCGGTCCACCGCAACGGCGGGACGGTCACCCTGGGCAGGGCACCGGACGGCGGCGCGGAGTTCACGGTGCGGCTGCCGCTCTCCGGCCGCGCCACCGGCGCGGAGGTGGTCACGGCATGATCCGGGTGCTGGTCGTGGAGGACGACCCGGTGGCGGCGGACGCCCATCAGCTGTACGTGGGGCGGGTACCGGGCTTCGAGGTGGCGGCCGTCGCCCACTCCCGGGCCCAGGCCGTACGGGCGCTGGACCGCACGGAGGTGGATCTGCTCCTGCTGGACCTCTACCTGCCGGACGGTCACGGCCTGCAGCTGCTGCGCTCGCTGCGCGCGGCGGGGCACGGCGCGGACGTCATCGCGGTGACGTCGGCGCGCGATCTGGCGGTGGTGCGGGAGGGGGTGTCGCTCGGCGTCGTGCAGTACGTGCTGAAGCCCTTCACCTATCCCACCCTCAGGGACCGGCTCGTGCGGTACGCCGAGTTCCGGGCGGCGGCCGGCGAGGCGAGCGGTCAGGAGGAGGTGGACCGGGCCCTGGGAGCGCTGCGGGTCGCGGACCCCGCGACGCTGCCCAAGGGCCTGAGCGGACCGACCCTGCGGGCCGTGACCAGGGCCCTGCGCGAGTCCCCGGAGGGGGCGACGGCTGCGGCCACCGGGGAGGAGCTGGGCATCTCCCGGATCACCGCCCGCCGCTATCTGGAGCACCTGGTGACCGCCGGACGTGCGGAGCGGCGCCCGAGTTACGGCCAGGTGGGACGTCCCGAACTGCACTACCACTGGGTGGCCGAAACCCGCTGACGGCCCCGGCAGCCCGCGACCGATCCGCTAGGAGGATCATACGAAGGGTGAACTGGTCGGAACAGCCTGTAGCCAGGCCGATCCCGGCCTCATACGGTGGGGCCGTGCACCCCACCCCGCCCTTCAACGCCCCCGCCGCCCGCCGTCTCCGCGAGGCACTGGGAATGGCTCCAGGACATGTTGCGTACGGCCTCGGAGCCCAGTACGGACTGCAGATAACAGCGGAGACCGTGATGGCCTGGGAGCGGGGTACGGCCCTGCCCGGCGAACGCGAACTGATGGCACTGGCCGGGGTGCTGTGGTGCGCCCCGGGTGATCTGCTGGCCGCCGCGAGCACGCTGCGCGAGCACCGGATCGCGCGCGACCTCTCCGTGGAGGACCTGGCCCGCTCCCTCGGGATGACCGGGGGCGCGTACACGCGGATCGAGGAGTCGGGGCGCTGGAGGGGCAACGAGCGCCAGGCGGTCGCCCTGTGCGAGGCGCTGGACATGTCGGCCGCGCAGTTCCTGACCGCGACCGGCCGCAACGAGGAGCTCGCCGACCTGCTGACCAGGGCGGTGACGACCCGCTGGCAGGCCTACGTCCGGCCGGTGGACAAGCTCGTCCCGCTGGACCGGATCCTGGTGCAGGACGTGCTGGAGCAACTCCACGCCGACTACCAGGCGTTGATGGTCTCGACGCTCAGCTGGAACACCACGAACCGGGACCGGGCGGGCACCGCGGGCGACGCGGGACGGGAGTTCATCGACCGGGTCGTCGAGGAGTTCTGGCGGACCGCGGGCATCTGATCCGGGCCGCGGGGGGCACGACGGCGCCCCCGGCCCTCCCGAGGGAGACCGGGGGCGTGGGAGTGCCGGACACGATGCCCGGCGGGAGGATCAGAAGACCGACTCGGCCTCGTACATCCGGTCGCTCGGGACCGTCTTCAGCCGGGCAACGGCGTCCGCCAGGGGCGCCATCACGATGTCGGTCCCGCGCAGCGCGGTCATCCGGCCGAAGTCCCCGCGGTGCACGGCCTCCACCGCGTTCCAGCCGAAGCGGGTCGCCAGCACCCGGTCGTACGCGGTCGGCGTGCCACCGCGCTGCACGTGCCCGAGGATGACCGGCCGGGCCTCCTTGCCCAGGCGCAGCTCCAGTTCGACGGCGAGCCGGTTGCCGATGCCCTGGAAGCGCTCGTGACCGAACTGGTCGATCTCTCCCTTGGCGTACGGCATGGAGCCCTCCGCGGGGTGCGCGCCCTCGGCGACGCAGATGACGGCGAACTTCTTGCCCCGGGAGAAGCGCTCCTCGACCATCTTGACCAGGTCGTCGACCTGGAAGGGCCGCTCAGGCAGGCAGATACCGTGGGCGCCGCCGGCCATCCCGGACTCCAGCGCGATCCAGCCCGCGTGGCGGCCCATGACCTCGACCACCATGACGCGCTGGTGCGACTCGGCGGTGGTCTTGAGACGGTCTATGGCATCGGTCGCGACGCCCACGGCGGTGTCGAAGCCGAAGGTCCGGTCGGTGGCCGAGATGTCGTTGTCGATGGTCTTCGGGACACCGACGACGGGCATGCCCGCCTCGGACAGCATGCGCGCGGCGGTCAGGGTGCCCTCGCCGCCGATGGGGATCAGGGCGTCGATGCCGTAACGGAGCGAGAGCTCGGCGCAGTTCTCCGCCGCCTCGCGCAGCCGGTCGCGCTCCAGCCTCGCCGAGCCGAGGATGGTGCCGCCCCGCGCCAGGATGCCGCTGACCGCGTTCAGGTCGAGGGGCCGGAAGTGGCCGTCGAGCAGCCCCTTGAAACCGTCCTCGAAGCCGATGACCTCATCGCCGTGCCCCACCACGGCGCGGTGTACGACCGACCGGATCACGGCGTTGAGGCCGGGGCAGTCGCCGCCTGCGGTGAGAATTCCGATGCGCATCGTGCTCTGTCTCCTGCTCGCTAGTGGCATGCATTCCGGGGACCTCTCGAAAACCCCCGTACCGTGAGCCACGACGATTGTCCCACGCCGGGCCCCGGCCACGTGCTTCCGGCTTCGCCGGTGCGGGTCCGTCCGCTGCCCGGGAGGGCTCGGAGCGGGTGTCCGCCGGCGGGCGTCCCGCCTGTTCCGGTGGGTATCGTCAAAGGGGCAATGCCAGCCAAACAGGACGGGAGAGCACGCGTGACGCGCAGCGTGTACGTGACCGGGATCGACCGGGGGGACGGCCGCCAGGTCGTCGATCTGGGAGTCATGGAGCTCCTGACGCGTCAGGTGGACCGGGTGGGCGTCTTCCGGCCACTGCTCCACGACGGACCCGACCGGCTGTTCGAGCTGCTGCGGGCCCGCTACCGGCTCTCGCAGAGCCCCGACACCGTGTTCGGGCTGGACTACCACGCGGCCTCCGCCATACAGGCGGAGCAGGGGACCGACGAACTGGTCTCCCTGCTTGTGGACCGCTTCCACCGGGTGGCACGTGACTACGAGGTCGTGCTCGTGCTCGGCAGCGACTTCGCCGCCACCCAGCTGCCGGACGAGCTGGCTCTGAACGCCCGCCTGGCCAACGAGTTCGGCGCCTCGGTGATCGCGGTCGTCGGCGGCCAGGACCAGGACGCCGAGTCCGTGCGGGCCGAGACGCGCAACGCCTACCGCGCGTACACCGGCCTCGGCTGCGACGTCCTCGCCATGATCGTGAACAGGGTGGCGTCCGAGGACCGGGACGACATCGCCGAACGTCTGCGGACCCAGCTGCCGGTCCCCTGCTCGGTCCTGCCCGACGACCCGGCGCTGTCCGCGCCCACCGTCGCCCAGATCACCGGCGCCCTGGGCGGCACGGTCCTGCTCGGTGACGACGCGGGGCTGGCCAGGGACGCGCTGGACTTCGTCTTCGGCGGGGCCATGCTCCCCAACCTCCTGAAGGCACTGACCCCGGGCTGCATGGTGGTGACCCCGGGCGACCGCGCCGACCTGGTCGTCGGGTCGCTCGCCGCGCACAGCGCGGGCACCCCGCCCATCGCGGGTGTGCTGCTGACCCTGGACGAGCGCCCCGGCGAGGAGATCCTCCGGCTCGCGGCCCGCCTCGCACCGGGCACCCCGGTCGTCGCGGTGTCGGGCGGCTCCTTCCCCACGGCCGGTGAACTCTTCGCCCTGGAAGGAAAGTTGAACGCGGCAACGCCCCGCAAGGCCGAGACCGCGCTCGGCCTCTTCGAGCGCCACGTGGACACCGCGGCCCTGCTGGACCGGATCTCGGTGGCCCGCAGTGGCCGGGTCACCCCGATGATGTTCGAGCACGAACTGCTGGAGCAGGCCCGCGCCGGCCGGCGGCGCGTCGTGCTGCCCGAGGGCACCGAGGAGCGCATCCTGCGCGCCGCCGACGTGCTGCTGCGCCGCGACGTCTGCGATCTGACGCTGCTCGGCGACGTGGAGACCGTGCGCAGGAAGGCCGCCGACCTGGGCGTGGACCTCGCCGGCACCCAGGTGATCGACCCGCAGACCTCCGAGCTGCGCCAGGGCTTCGCCGAGCGGTACGCCTCGCTGCGCGCACACCGCGGGGTCACGGTGGAGCTGGCGTACGACGTCGTCTCCGACGTCAACTACTTCGGCACCCTGATGGTCGAGGAGGGCCTGGCCGACGGGATGGTGTCCGGGTCGGTGCACTCCACGGCGGCGACGATCCGGCCGGCGTTCGAGATCATCAAGACCAAGCCGGACGCATCGATCGTCTCCTCCGTCTTCTTCATGTGCCTCGCCGACAAGGTGCTGGTCTACGGCGACTGCGCGGTCAACCCGGACCCGGACGCGGAGCAGCTCGCGGACATCGCGGTCCAGTCCGCCGCGACCGCGGCCCGCTTCGGGGTGGAGCCCAGGATCGCGATGCTGTCCTACTCGACCGGCACCTCCGGCTCGGGCGCCGACGTCGACAAGGTGCGTGAGGCCACGGAGCGGGTACGCGCCTCGCGGCCGGACCTGAGGACCGAGGGCCCGATCCAGTACGACGCCGCGGTCGAGCCGTCCGTCGCCGCGACCAAGCTGCCGGCGTCGGAGGTGGCGGGCCGGGCGACCGTGCTGGTCTTCCCGGACCTCAACACCGGCAACAACACCTACAAGGCGGTCCAGCGCTCGGCGGGCGCGGTCGCGGTCGGCCCGGTCCTGCAGGGGCTGCGCAAGCCGGTCAACGACCTCTCGCGCGGGGCGCTGGTGCAGGACATCGTCAACACGGTGGCCATCACAGCGATCCAGGCACAGGCCCAGGACGGCGCATGACCACGACGGCCACCGACCCGACCAGCGGAGGTTCCCGCTCCATGACTGACGCCCCGCGCGTGCTCGTGCTCAATTCCGGTTCCTCGTCGCTGAAGTACCAGCTGCTGGACATGCGTGACCGCTCACGGCTGGCCACCGGCCTCGTCGAGCGCATCGGCGAGCCGGAGTCCCGTGTGGTGCACACCCCCCTGACCGGCGGCGGGGAGCCCCGGGAGCGCGCCGGGCGCATCGCCGACCACGAGCAGGCCCTGAAGGCCGCGGCCGAGGAGCTGGCCGCCGACGGGCTGGGGCTCGACTCCCCCGAGCTGGCCGCGATCGGCCACCGGGTGGTGCACGGCGGGCTGAGGTTCAGCGAGCCGGCGGTGATCACCGACGAGGTGCTGGAGGAGATCGAGCGCCTGGTCCCGGTGGCCCCGCTGCACAACCCGGCCAACATCACGGGGATCCGCACCGCCCGGGCACTGCGGCCGGACCTGCCGCAGGTCGCGGTCTTCGACACGGCGTTCCACACGACGATGCCGGAGTACGCGGCGCGCTACGCGATCGACGTCGAGACCGCCGACGCGCACCGCATCCGCCGCTACGGGTTCCACGGCACGTCGCACGCCTACGTGTCGCGCAGGACGGCGGAGCTGCTGGGCCGCCCCGTGGACGAGGTGAACGTGATCGTGCTCCATCTCGGCAACGGCGCCTCCGCGTCCGCGGTGGCGGGCGGCCGGTGCGTGGACACGTCGATGGGACTGACCCCCTTGGAGGGGCTGGTCATGGGTACGCGTTCGGGAGACATCGATCCGGCCGTCACCTTCCACCTGCAGCGGGTGGCGGGGATGTCGACGGACGAGATCGACGTCCTGCTGAACAAGAGGAGCGGCCTGGTCGGTCTCTGCGGCGACAACGACATGCGGGAGATCCGGCGCCGGGTGGACGAGGGCGACGAGCGGGCCGCCCTCGCGTTCGACGTCTACGTCCACCGTCTGAAGAAGTACGTCGGCGCCTACGCGGCGGTGCTCGGCCGGGTGGACGCGGTGGTGTTCACGGCGGGGGTCGGGGAGAACTCGGCTCCGGTGCGCGAGGCTGCGCTGGCGGGGCTGGAGTTCTTCGGCCTGGCCGTGGACCCGGACCGCAATGCCGTGCGGTCCGGCGAACCCCGGCTGATCTCGCCCGACGACGCCCGGGTCGCGGTCGCGGTCGTGCCTACGGACGAGGAGCTGGAGATCGCCGGCCAGACCTTCGCCCTGGTCCACAACTGAGCGGACCTCCGCCCCTTTGTATCTTCCACCAGCCGGAATATTCCGCACTGAAACAAACCGATAGGATCCGCCTCATGCGCCGTTCCAAAATCGTCTGCACCCTCGGTCCCGCCGTCGACTCCCATGAGCAGCTCGTCGCTCTGATCGAGGCCGGCATGAGCGTGGCCCGTTTCAACTTCAGTCACGGTACCCACGAGGAGCACCAAGGCCGTTACGACAGGGTCCGCAAGGCCGCCGCCGAGACCGGCCGCGCGGTCGGCGTGCTCGCCGACCTCCAGGGGCCGAAGATCCGCCTCGCGAAGTTCGCCGAGGGCCCGGTCGAGCTGGTCCGGGGGGACGAGTTCGTCATCACCTCGGAGGACGTCCCCGGCGACAAGTCGGTGTGCGGCACCACCTACAAGGGGCTGCCCGGTGACGTCGCCAAGGGCGACCCGATCCTGATCAACGACGGCAACGTCGAGCTGAAGGTCGTCTCGGTGGACGGCCCGAGGGTCACCACCATCGTGATCGAGGGCGGTGTCGTCTCCGACCACAAGGGCATCAACCTGCCCGGGGCGGCCGTCAACGTCCCCGCGCTGTCCGACAAGGACGTCGAGGACCTCCGGTTCGCCCTGCGGATGGGCTGCGACCTGGTCGCCCTGTCCTTCGTGCGGGACGCCGAGGACGTCAAGGACGTGCACAAGGTGATGGACGAGGAGGGCCGCCGGGTCCCCGTCATCGCCAAGGTCGAGAAGCCGCAGGCCGTCGAGCACATGGAGGGCATCGTCGCGGCCTTCGACGGCGTCATGGTCGCGCGTGGCGACCTGGCCGTCGAGTACCCGCTCGAGAAGGTCCCGATGGTGCAGAAGCGGCTCATCGAGCTGTGCCGCCGCAACGCCAAGCCGGTGATCGTGGCGACCCAGATGATGGAGTCGATGATCACCAACTCGCGGCCGACCCGCGCCGAGGCCTCCGACGTCGCCAACGCGATCCTGGACGGCGCGGACGCGGTCATGCTGTCCGCGGAGTCCTCCGTCGGCGCGTACCCGATCGAGACCGTCAAGACGATGTCGAAGATCGTCGTCGCCGCCGAGGAGGAGCTTCTCGGCAAGGGCCTCCAGCCGCTGGTACCGGGCAAGAAGCCCCGTACCCAGGGCGGTTCGGTGGCGCGTGCGGCCTGCGAGATCGCGGACTTCCTCGACGGCAAGGCCCTGGTCGCCTTCACCAAGTCCGGTGACACGGCCCGTCGTCTCTCCCGCTACCGCACCGCCCAGCCGATCCTGGCCTTCACCACGGAGGAGTCGACCCGCAACCAGCTCGCGCTGAGCTGGGGCATCGATTCCTACGTCGTGCCGCACGTGGACAACACGGACGCCATGGTCGACCTGGTGGACGCCGAGCTGCTGAAGCTGAACCGCTACAGCCAGGGCGACACGATGGTCATCACGGCCGGCTCGCCCCCCGGCGTCCCCGGCACCACCAACATGGTCCGGGTGCACCACCTGGGCGGCGAGGGCGTCTGACGTCCCGCCCCCGCACACGACTGTGGCCCGCGCCCCGTGAGAACGGGGGCGGGCCACAGTGCTGTGCGGCTCCCGGACGGGTCCGGACCACCGGCTAGCCGTTGCCGCCGGTGAAGTAGTTCTGCAGCCCGGGGACCTTGAGCGAGCCGCCGAACTGGCCGGCCTGGGTCACCTCGGCGTCGGTGAAGAAGGCGAACGGTACGTTCAGCGGCGGCGGGCTCTCCGGGCTGAAGGTGATGGGGATGATGCCGAAGAGGTTGCCCTTCAGCTTCTCCGTGTACATCGTCACCGTGCCGTTGCGGATGGTGGACGTCGAGCCCTCCTCCGCCTTGACGTGGCCGGTCGTGCCCGCCGGGCCCTTCGTCAGCTGGTGGAGGTCCCTGATGTCGATGGTGTCGGCGGTGAACTTGAGGACCTTCTTGACCTTGCCGCCGTACGTCTTCACCTCGACGATGCCGTGGTAGTCGAGACCGGTGAGCGTGAGCTTCGAGGTCTCCAGGGTCCACGGGTCGTCCGGGAGCAGCGGGATGCCCTGCTCCAGGTCGGCCGCGGCGAGCGCCTCCGGGTCGGCGGTCGGGCAGGGGAAGCGCTCCTTGGCGCCGTCCGGGATGTCCTCGTCCTTCACCGGGTCGAGGCCCTTGACGTCCTCGTCGAGTTCCTCGACGTCCTTGCCGGCCTTGTCGGCGGCCTCACGGATGGCGTCGGTGGTCTTGTCGACCGTGTCCTTCGCCGCGTCCGTGACCTTCTCCGCCGGCTTGGCGGGCGTGGTGCTCTCCGACGGCTCCGGGGTCTCCGTGGTGGCGCCGGGGGACGGCTCGGCCGTCTCCTTGTCCGGTCCGTCGAGGAGGTCCTTGAGCGCGTCGCCGACGCCCAGCGGGTCGAGCGGGTTCTTCGACTCGGTGGGCGCGGGGGTCGCGGTCGCGTCGTCCTCGCCCTCGGCCGCGGAGGGCGTGCCGGACGCGCTCGCCGAGGGCTTCGGCTCGGCCGTCTCGTCCTTGCCGCCGTCCCCGCCCGCTCCGTCGTCCTTGCCCGCCTCGTCGTCCTTGCCGGCGTCGTCGGAGGGGGTGGCGCTCGGGGTCGGCTTGGCCTCGGGCTCCTGCGACTCGGCAGGCTCGTCGGAGCGGGTCACGCAGGGGCCGGGCGCGAAGGGGATGTCCGTGCTGTCGTCGGCCATCGCCAGCCTGGGGGTGAGGCCCATGCCCACGAAGACCGCGGTCGGCATCGCGGCGAGCGCGAACGCCTTCTTGCCCGCGGGCATGTGGAGCTTCGTCAGCAGCGATTTCCTGGGGGCCGCGTGCCGGGGTCCTCTTCGCTCCGGGAACGCGTCCTGCCCGGAGCCGTTCGTCTGCGTGTCGTCACCCCGCACGGTGCCTCCCGCCGTCCGCGTCGACCGTCCCGTCGAACTGCGCGGGCTGCGGCGGGACCGGGGCCGCGCCGTGGAACTCCTGGCCGTACTCCGGCGCCCGGGCGTCGTCGTCCTGCCGCGTCCACTGCTCCGGAGCGCCTGCCGGCGCCGGGGCCATCGCCTCGCCGGGGACCCAGGCGATGGAGAGGGCTCCGCCGAGCAGCGCGAAGACGAAGCCGACGATGAAGCCGCCGATGTTGGCGACGGGTATGGAGATCAGTGCGAGCAGGATCGCCGCGACACCCGCGAACACCCGCACGATGTGGTGGAACCACATGGTGAGGCCGAGCGTGACGAGCAGGACCCCGATGATCAGCGATCCCGCGCCCGCGGTGGTCGACATCGCGATCGTCATGTTGCCGAGGTGCATGTTGGCGTACGGGAAGTACGCGATGGGTAGACCACCCAGGATGGTGAACAGGCCCGCCCAGAAAGGCCGGTTACCCCGCCAGGTGCGGAATCCCCGCCAGAAGACGGTGAGGTAGTGCTCGTTCTGCCCTGTGGACTCGGGGCTCATGGAAAACAGCTCCCTGGAACCGGTACTGCTGTGAGAAGAGAAGGGGTGGGCGGCCGGAGGTCCTCACGGAGCACTCCGGCCACCCGGGCGAGCGCTTAGAAGCACTCCTTGACGCCCTTGTGCAGCTTCAGGCTGAGGTTGCTCAGCTTGAAGGTGCCGGCGGTGGTCGCCCACGCCGTCTGCTCCACGTTGGTCAGCGTGGCCGTCTCGGCGCGCTGCGCGAAGCCGTTGGGGTTGACGGCCTTCTCGGTGCCGGGCTGGATACCGGGCTTGCCGACCGAACCGGCGGCGACGCCGATGTCGATCTTCTCGAAGTACGCGTCCGCGTCGAGCTGGGCCACGTCGAGGTAGAGGTTCGTCGCCTCGACGGGCTTCTTCGGGTCGGTGCCCGCGTTCAGCTCGAGGCTGACGCTGCCGAGACCGAAGGGCAGGTCGGGCGTGACCACCGACTGGCACATGTTGGTGATCGTGGCGCTGCTGAAGCCGGAGACGGCGACCGGGTGTGCAGCG
The DNA here is from genome assembly GCF_042892135.1 of Streptomyces sp. NPDC001822. Lineage (NCBI taxonomy): Bacteria > Bacillati > Actinomycetota > Actinomycetes > Kitasatosporales > Streptomycetaceae > Streptomyces > Streptomyces sp. NPDC001822. The sequence continues at coordinate 325,010 of NZ_JBIATW010000007.1, read as the reverse complement.
TCGTTGCCCTTGAGGTCCTTGCCGACAGCGACGCTGCCGTACTGGACGAAGTCCTTACCGACGAGCTTGTCGGTGCTGACCTTGAAGCTCTGGCCGGAGACGCTGAACGACGCGGCGAGCGCACCCTGCGCCAGGCCGACGCCGACGGCGGCGGTCGCGACGACGCTCGGGACCATGACCAGAGCGAAACGCTTCCATCTGGTACCACCGCGAACCTGCGAACTCATAAAATTTCCTCCTTCTCGGACGTACATCTCCGGTCGGGCATCGTGCCCGCCCTGGGATGGGAGAAGTGCTACGTCCTCGGGAAGGAGAGCGCCCGGACCGGAGGCGCGTACCGCATCCGAATCACCGGCGATCACCCCCGAGCGACAACCACTGACCGCGCGTCTGCACGGCCGGTTCGGACAGGCCCTGCCCAGGGGCAGGAACCCCCCTGTCCGCGATCGGCGCCACTGCCGCCGACCACCCGGTGGGGACCCAACGGATCCGCCCGCTCGACTGGACGTCGGGCCGGCGGGTATTGGACCGAGCGTGGCCGATCGTGGTGCATTCGCGGCCATGACACAAGGGGGGTCGTTACTCGCTAGTAACGGCCCGATAACCAGGGGACGACAGGGCGATACCGCCCGGCCACACAGGGTGGCCCCGGAGGGGCGCGCGAATGGGGGTAATTCGACCCTCAACCGGACAGACCCCGGGAGGCGATTTACTGCCAGTAACAGTGAGTACTTTTATCAAGTTTTGGTAAAGCAGGGGCATTCGTTGTCGTTCGCCCGCGAAAACGGCCGTGGTGCCCGGGAGGGCTCCACGGCCGTGTTGTCACATCAGAACAAGACGCGCGCGAGGGCGGTCCGGGCGGCCACGACACGCGGGTCGTCCGGGCCGATCACCTCGAAGAGCTCCAGGAGCCGCACCCGCACCGCGTCGCGGTCGTCACCGAAATTACGGCGGACCGTCTCGACGAGCCGCCCGAAGGCGTCCTCGACGTGACCGCCGACGAGGTCCAGGTCGGCGGCGTCCATCTGCGCCGCCGGATCGGCCGGGTCGTCGGCGGCCGCCTTGCGGACCTGCTGCGGGTCCATGCCCCCCACGCGGCCCAGCAGATCGGCCTGGGCCAGGCCCAGCTTCGCCTCGGTGTTCAGCGGGTCGTCGGCCAGGACGCTCCGGTACGCCTGGACCGCGCCGTCGAAGTCATTGGCGTCCAGCGCCTGCGCGGCGGTCTCCAGCAACGCGTCGTACGGCCCCGCGGGCACCTCGGCGGGGGCGGCCTCCGCACCACCGGCCCCGGCCTCCGCGTCGACGACGATCCCGGTGAGACCGAACCGCTCCTCGCCCACCTGGATCAGCTGGTCGAGCGTCTGGCGGATCTGGCTCTCCGGCGCCGCGCCCTGGAAGAGCGGCAGCGCCTGCCCGGCCACCACGGCGAAGACCGCCGGGATGCCCTGGATGCCGAACTGCTGCATGAGCATCTGGTTGGCGTCGACGTCGACCTTGGCCAGCAGGAAGCGGCCGTTGTACTCGACGGCGAGACGCTCCAGGAGCGGGCCGAGCTGCTTGCAGGGTTCGCACCACTCGGCCCAGAAGTCGATGACGACCGGGACTTCGGTGGAGCGCTGGAGGACGTCGGTCTCGAAGCCGGCCTCGTCGACGTCGATCACCAGGGAGGCGGGGGACACGGCGCCGGTCCCACCCTGCCGGGCGGACTCGGCGCGGGCGTGCTCCGCCTTCGCCTTGGCCTCGCCGGCCGCCTTCACAGCGGCGAGGTCGACGACGCCGCTCATGGACATGTTCCTAGGCTGCATACGTACATCCTCCCCCCTGTGCGCGCTGCCGCGAAAAGCGATCCGCGAGCCGCCCCCGCCCACAGCCGCACCGGAGTGCGCGGCGTGTGGTCGAAAGCGGCCCCGAGGCCCTGAAACCCCCTGGTCGGCACCGGGTCCCCACCTGGTGCCTGTGGCTGTCGATCGGTCGTTGCGTGACGACGGCGGACCGTCGCTTCTTACGCTACGACCCGTAGCGTAACTGCCCGGCCCCCCTCCGGGGCAAGAGCGCACGGTGATCTGTCTCACGGGCTCCGGGGCCGGTCAGCGCTACTTACCGGCCGGTATGGTCGCCGCATGCTGAGCCGCAGCCCGACCGAACCCGCCCGATCCGGACGTCCCCGCAGCGCCGAGGCCGACGCCGCGATCCTGGAGGCGACCCGCGAGTCACTGGTCGATCTCGGCTGGTCGAAGCTGACCATGGGGGACGTGGCGTCGCGGGCGGGGGTCGCCAAGACGACCCTCTACCGCCGTTGGGCGGGCAAGAACGAACTGGTCGTGGACGCGGTCGCCGTGCTCTTCGACGAACTGGAGCTGCCCGACCTCGGCAGTCTGTCGGCCGATGTGCAGGCGGTGGTGCTGCAGTTCGCCGCCCTGCTGGAGCGGCCCGAGACCAGGACGGCGCTGATGGCGGTCGTCGCGGAGTCCACACGCGACGAGGCCCTGCGGGACCGTATACGGAACTCGATCGTGGCCCGGCAGAAGCGACTGGTCCTGCAGGGGCGCGAGCGGGCGGAGGAGCGCGGGGAACTGCCCCTGGAGTCCGACCCGGAGCTCGCGGCCCGGACCGCCGACCTGATCTTCGACGTCATCGCCGGCGCGGTGGTGCACCGCGCGCTGGTGAGCGCCGAGCCCGTCGATGCCGACTGGGCCCGGCGCTTCACCCTGCTGCTGCTCTCGGGACTGGGAGCGGCGGCGGCCTCGCGGGAGGACTGACGCGAGGTCAGAAGCCGGGCGGCTCGGTGTAGACGCCCCACTCGTCACGCAGCACGCCGCAGATCTCGCCCAGCGTCGCCTCCGCCCGTACGGCCTCCAGCATCGGCGCGATCATGTTCGAACCGTCCCGCGCGGAGGCCAGCATCGCGTCCAGTGCCCTGCGGACCCGGGCGTCGTCGCGGCTCTGCTTGCGCGTGGCGAGTTCGCTCACCTGGTCGCGCTCCACCTCGTGGCTGACCCGCAGGATCTCCAGGTCTCCCGTGACGGACCCGTGGTGGACGTTGACGCCGACGACGCGCTTCTCGCCCTTCTCCAGGGACTGCTGGTAGCGGAAGGCCGACTCGGCGATCTCGCCGGTGAACCAGCCGTCCTCGATGCCCCGCAGGATGCCCGAGGTCATGGGCCCGATGGGGTGCTTGCCGTCCGGGTGGGCCCGGGTGCCGCGCTCCCTGATCTGCTCGAAGATCTTCTCGGCGTCGGCCTCGATCCGGTCGGTGAGCTGCTCGACGTACCACGAGCCGCCCAGCGGGTCGGCGACGTTGGCGACGCCGGTCTCCTCCATGAGCACCTGCTGGGTGCGCAGCGCGATCTCGGCGGCCTGCTCGGACGGGAGGGCGAGGGTCTCGTCCAGGGCGTTGGTGTGCAGCGAGTTGGTTCCGCCGAGGACCGCGGAGAGCGCCTCCACCGCGGTACGCACCACGTTGTTGTACGGCTGCTGGGCCGTGAGCGAGACTCCGGCGGTCTGCGTGTGGAAGCGGAGCCACTGCGCCTTGTCGGTCTTCGCGCCGTACGTCTCCTTCATCCAGCGCGCCCAGATCCGGCGGGCCGCGCGGAACTTGGCGATCTCCTCGAAGAAGTCGAGGTGCGCGTCGAAGAAGAAGGACAGGCCGGGGGCGAAGGTGTCGACGTCGAGGCCGCGGGAGAGACCCAGCTCGACGTAGCCGAAGCCGTCGGCGAGGGTGTACGCGAGCTCCTGTGCGGCCGTGGCCCCCGCTTCGCGGATGTGGTAGCCGGACACCGAGAGCGGCTTGTAGGCGGGGATGTCGCGGGCGCAGTGCTCCATCAGGTCGCCGATGAGGCGGAGGTGCGGCTCGGGCTGGAAGAGCCACTCCTTCTGCGCGATGTACTCCTTGAAGATGTCCGTCTGGAGCGTGCCGTTGAGCACGGCCGGGTCGATGCCCTGGCGTTCGGCGGCGACCAGGTACATGCAGAAGACGGGGACGGCGGGCCCGCTGATCGTCATCGAGGTGGTGACGTCGCCGAGCGGGATGTCCCGGAAGAGGACCTCCATGTCGGCGGCGGAGTCGATGGCGACACCGCAGTGGCCGACCTCGCCCAGTGCGCGGGCGTCGTCGGAGTCGCGTCCCATCAGGGTCGGCATGTCGAAGGCGACGCTGAGTCCGCCGCCGCCGTTGGCCAGGATGGTCTTGTAGCGCTCATTGGTCTGCTGGGCGTTCCCGAAGCCGGCGAACTGGCGGATGGTCCAGGTGCGGCCCCGGTATCCCGTGGGGTGGAGTCCCCGGGTGAAGGGGTACTCGCCGGGCCAGCCGATCCGTTCGAATCCTTCGTACGCGTCGCCGGGGCGGGGCCCGTACACGGGCTCCACCGGGTCGCCGGAGAGCGTGCTGAAGTCCGCGTCGCGTGTGCGGGCCTTGTCAAAACGGGCCTGCCAGCGTCGGCGGCCTTCCTCGATCGCGTGAGCGTCCATGGTACGAATTTACTAGGACGTCCTAGTAAATGTCGATGGCAAACCGCCCGGCGCTTCGCGCGGGGCGGTTTCGCGGTGCGGTTTCGCGGTGCGGATCAGGCCTTGACGGTCTGCGGGGAGCCGTCGGCGATCAGCGGCTCCACCTCCTGGACCACCTTGCGCTCGACGAAGAACGCGGCGGTCGGGATCGTGCCCGAGATCAGCACCCAGAGCAGTTTGCCGACGGGCCACTTCGCCTTGGAACCGAGGTCGAAGGCGAAGACCAGGTAGATGATGTAGAGGACACCGTGGATCTGCGAGACGACGAGCGTCAGACCCTCACCGGTGTCGAAGCCGTACTTGAAGATCATGCAGACGCACAGGATCAACAGCATGACGGCGGTGACGTAGGCCATCACCCGGTAGCGGGTCAGCACACTGCGTTTCATGGCATCGAGCGTATCCGGGCGGCCGGGGCGATCTTGCGGCACCCCGCGCCCCGCACCTCGCACCTCGCACCGCACGCCCGCCCGCCCGGCGTGGTGCGGTCACTTGTCCTCGAAGTCCCGGGCCGCCACCCGCAGCGGGCGCAGCATCGCGAAGATCTCGGCGCACTCCTCCGCGTCGTACGCCCCGAGCCCGAAGTCCATCGCCATCAGGTCCGCACTGGCCGCCTCGACGACCTCACGGCCTTTGTCCGTGATGGAGGCGAGGGTTCCGCGCCCGTCGTTGGGGTTGGGGCGCTTGGCGACGAGGCCCGACCGCACCAGCCGGTCGACGGTGTTCGTCACGGAGGTCGGGTGCACCATCAGACGCTCACCGATCTTGGACATCGGCAGCTCACCGGCCTGGGAGAAGGTGAGCAGGACCAGCGCCTCGTAGCGGGCGAAGGTCAGGCCGTACGGCTTGACCACCGCGTCCACCTCGGCCAGCAGAATCTGCTGCGCCCGCATGATCGAGGTGATCGCGCCCATCGAGGGCACCGGCCCCCAGCGCCGGTGCCAGAGTTCCTCTGCACGGGCGATGGGGTCGAAAGGGAGGCTGAGCGGCTTCGGCACGGCACGACCTTACCCACTGGTCACATGGCGGTCATGCCCGTCTCGCACTTCGGTACCGGACGCGTGTTCTACGGACCTCCACGGCGAGCAGCAGCGTCGTCACGGCGCCCACGGCCCCCGAGGCGGCCACCACCTGGTGGACCGGGAAGAACTCCGCCGCCAGTCCCGCCAGGGCCATGCCGAGCCCCTGGACCGTCATCAGGCCCGCGGTGAGCAGGGTCATCGCCCGGCCCCTGAGGTGTTCGGGGACCGCCTGGACGAACCACTGGTCGAGCCCGATGACGTACGCGGCCCCCGTGCCCGCCAGGACGAGGACCACGACGGCCCCGGCCGTCCCCGGGCGGAACGCGTACAGCACGAGGGGCAGCAGGCCCAGGACGGCGACCGGCAGCACGATCCTGGAGCGGGCACGGGGCCCGAGGGCTGTACCCGCGAAGATCTCCGCACCGATGTGGCCGACGGCCATCGCGCACATCATCAGCCCGAGCGCCGCCGGTCCCGCGCCGATCGCGTCCGCGTACGGGGCCGCGAGCGCCTCCGGGGCCACCACGAAGAACGCGGGCACCCAGAACAGGAGCAGCAGCCCCCTGACCCCGCGGTCGCCGAGGACGGCGCGCGCCCCGGCGAGCGACTCCTTCAGCAGCGTGCCGCCCACGTCCCCTCCCGAGCGGGCGGGCCTGGCCTCGGTGCCCAGGCGCAGCAGGGCCGCTGAGCACAGGAACGTGACCACGGTGACGGTGATCGCCCCGCGCGGGGACAGCGCGGCGAGCAGGACCCCGCCCGCGCCAAAGCCGATGAGCAGGGCACTCTGCGAGACCAGGCGCAGCAGTGACCGGCCGAGGACGTAGAGCGGGCCGTCGCCGAGGATGTCCGGGAGGGCGGCCGTGCGGGTCCCCGTGAAGACGGGCGCCACGGCGGCGACCAGGCAGCGCAGCGCGAGGAGCAGGCCGACGGAGGTCCCCGGGAGCACCATGACGGCGACGCATCCGGCGCAGATCAGGTCGCAGGTGACGAGCACCCGCCGGGCGGGGTAGCGGTCCGCGACGCCGGCGAGGAGGGTTCCGCCCACGATGTACGGCAGGAAACCGAGCGCGAAGGTGAGGGCGGACAGCAGCGGCGAGCCGGTGAGGTCGTAGACGAGCACGGTGAGCGCGAGCTCGCTGACGACGACACCGAGGAGGGAGAGCAGATGGGCGGCGAACACCGCCCGGAACTCCCGTACGGCGAACACGGCGCGGTAGTTCGCGGACCGCGGGGGCGGTGCGGGACCGGTGGACGGGGTGTCGGCGGTGGACTCGTCGCGGGGTGTGCCCGCCGGGGTGGTGGTGTCGCTCGGCATGGCACGACCTGCTGCGCTGCCGCTTCGCCCTCTCGCCGCTGTGGGAGACCCAGGCGGCCGTACGACTGCTGGCCCGTCCGGGGGCGCACGGCCACCACCTGCCCTGGCTGCGCCGCATCCGCGAGGACGCGGCAGCCCTCGACTTCACCCCGCTGTGGCTGCTCATGCCGGACGGCGGCCACAACCCCGACTTCATCTGCCCGCCGCCCGTCGGCCCCACGACCACCTTCGAGGAGGAGATCGACGGGGTGCGCGGCACCGATCCGCTGGTCGCCCGCGAGGACATCGCACTGGCCCTGGCAGGGCGGCCCGACCGCCCCGCCGGTGAGCGGATGCTCGCCGACCCGGTGCGGGCGGTACGGGAGCTCGCCGACCTGCTGGAGCGGGCCTGGCGGGTCATGGTCGAGCCGCACTGGCCCCGGCTGCGCTCCCTGCTGGAGGCGGACATCGCCTACCACTCGCGCCGTCTCGCCGAGGTCGGCTTCGAGCGCCTGCTCGGTGAGATCAGCCCGCGGCTGCGATGGACGGACTCGACGCTGACGGTGGCCGGCACCAGGGGGAACCACACCCGGGTGCTCGGCGGCCAGGGGCTCGTCCTGATGCCCAGCGCCTTCGTCTGGCCCGACGTGGTCGGCGGCCACGAACCGCCCTGGCAGCCGGCCGTGATCTACCCCGCGCGGGGTATCGGCGGTCTGTGGACCCCGGCGGGCGACCGGACGCCCGACGCGCTCGCCCGTCTGCTGGGCCGGGCACGCGCGGACGTGCTGTGCGCGCTCGACGAACCCGCCGGTACCAGCGCCCTCGCGCACCGGCTGGCCCTCGCTCCCTCCTCCGTCTCGGCGCACCTGTCGGTGCTGCGCGCGGCGGGTCTGCTCACCTCACGGCGCTACGGTCACCAGGTGCTGTACGAGCGCACGCCGCTCGGCATCGCGCTGGCCGGCCAGGAGGCCTGAGTCCGCCCGGCGCCGCCGGGTCAGCCGCCCGGCGCGGGAGTGCCCGCGGCGGCGGCGGGGGCGCGCTCGGCCTCCGTGAGGGGCAGCGCCTCACGGCCGCGGGCCTCCTGGCGGCGGCGCTCCCGCAGTCGCGCGAGGGAGCTCACGGCGGTCGGCGCCAGGGCGGCGGGCAGGGTGAGCGCGGCCCAGGCCGTCGCCGGGAAGAGTAGCCAGGTCAGCGCGCAGAGCGCCCAGCCGACGACCGTCACGGGGCGGTGGAGGAGGAGCAGGGTGTAGCCCAGGAGCCGGCCGGCGGGCACCCGGAACAGCGCCTTCCCGTACAGCGGCAGCAGTGTTCTGCGGAGCCCGGGCGACGGGTCCCGGCGCGCCCCCGACACCTCTCGGGCGGCCGGCTCGTCCGCGCTGTGGACGGAACGCCAGTGGCGTCCGGTGAGGGGGTTGTGCCGGCGGTGCATCTCCAGCCCGGCCGCGATGTCGCCGGTGGCCGGGGCCCGGAACCCGCCCGCCCCGCGCAGCGCCTCGACGCGTACGACGACGCCGGAGCCGGAAAGCAGGGGCGCCCCGTGGTGGTTGCCCGCGCACTGGACCAGCGCCCGGTGGACGGGGTCCGGCCCCGGGCCGTCGGCCCCCTCGCCCTGCGGGCCCACCACGAAGGCGGTGTCGGCGTCCCGGAACCAGCCAGTAGTGCGTTCCAGGAAGCCCGGGTGCGGCACGTGACCCGGGGCCGCGCAGGCCAGGAGGCCGTAGTCGTCGCCGTGCTTGGCGATCCAGGCGTTGTGGTTGCCGTGCTCCGCCCCCGCCTCGTGCGGACCCCGCGCCCGGTTCCACTCGGGCACCCCGCGGCGGGTGAAGTGGTGCACGCCGAGTTCGGCGCAGAGCATCCTGGCCTCGGGATCGTCGCCCTCGTCGAGCAGCCACACGTCCAGCGGCCCGGGGTGCCGCAGCCGCACCGCGCCCTCCAGGACCGCCCGCACCGCGGAGAGGGGTTCCCTCCCCGGTGCGTACGTGGCCAGGAAGGCGACCGCGTAGCCGGGTTCGGGCGTCGCGGGGACCGGCTCCCGGGCGGCCCGGACGGCCCGGACCGTCAGGACCGCGTTGACCACGGCGACCAGTACGAGCGGGCAGACCACCCCGAGCAGTGCGGGGCGCTGGGCCTGCAGGACGGAGCCGAGGGCGAGCAGGCCGGTGAGCGCGGGGGCGAACGCCGCCGTGAGCAGCCCTCCCGTGCCTCCGTGCCCGGCCGCGGGCGCGTCCTGGTGCTCCGCCGTCGGCGGCCCGGCGGTCCGTCCCGCGGGACGGCCGCGCTTGTCGTGGTCGTGACCCTCCGTCGGCATCGCGCCTCCAACGGTCGAATATGCCGGTATCCCCACAGAAGGGGAGAGACGCGAAGGTGTCGACCCGGCAGGACCGGGCGGGCGGATTCTTTCCGCCGAACGGGGAAGAGCCCCCGGCGCCTGTGGGCGGCCGGGGGCTCCTGGGTGTGCGGAGAGCGGTACGGAGGGTCCGTCAGCCGGCGAGGTGGCGTTCCACCGTCTCGACCTTGGACGTCAGGCCGTCGGTCACACCGGGCCGGATGTCGGCCTTGAGCACCAGCGACACGCGGCCCGCGCGGGCCTCGACGGCCGCGACGGCGCGCTTCACCACGTCCATCACCTCGTCCCACTCGCCCTCGATCGAGGTGAACATCGCGTCCGTGCGGTTGGGCAGCCCGGACTCGCGGACGACGCGCACGGCGTCGGCGACGTACTCGCCGACGTCCTCGCCCACACCCAGGGGACTCACGGAGAAGGCGACGATCATGCGTTCACCGTGCCCTCGGCGCGGGCGCGGGCGGCGATCACGCCGTCGGCCTCGTACTTCTTGAGCAGCTTCTCGCCGTAGAGCCCGCCGAACGGCACGACCGCGAGGAGGAAGAACAGGCCGACGCGCTTGAGCGGCCACTTGGCCTTGACCCAGACGTCCACGAGGAAGATCACGTAGATCGTGAACAGGATGCCGTGCAGCGCCCCGAGGGGCGGCATCAGGAAGTCGATGTCCGAGACCCGCATGAGCAGCGAGCCGAAGATGAGCAGCGCCGGGAAGGAGAGTGCTTCGGGAAGCGAGATGAGGCGCAGCCGGTGCAGGGCGGAAGCGGTCTTGATGTCCACGAGGGCACCTTCGGTGGGAGGGGCGTGTCGGCTTGTGAACGCACGCACAAGCACAGCCATTGTGGCATCGGGCACGGCCCCCCTCCGAGCGGGGTCCCCGTACCGCCTCCGCAGCACGTACCGGTGCATTTCAGGGCCGTCGCGGGGGGCATTCGGGGTGGGATCGGTCACCGGGGCCTGTCCGCGCGGCGCACCTGCGGCTACCGTCTCATCGTGGCGATGTTCCGACTCCAAGGCAGCAAGACGCTGGCCGTCGACCTGACAGGCGATGCCGTCAAGGCGAAGAACGGCTCGATGGTCGCGTACGACGGCCGGATGGACTTCAAGAAGATGTCCGGCGGCGGTGAGGGCATCCGCGGCATGGTGACCCGCCGCCTCACCGGCGAGCAGATGGAGATGATGGAGGTGAAGGGGCAGGGGACCTGCTATTTCGCGGACCGCGCGAGTGAGATCAACCTCGTCTCGCTGCACGGCGACAAGCTGTACGTCGAGGCCAGCAACCTGCTGGCCGCGGACGCCGGGCTCCGCACCGGCACCACCTTCACCGGCCTCCGGGGCGGGGCGAGCGGCAACGGCCTGTTCACCACGACCGTCGAGGGGACCGGCCAGGCCGCGATCATGTCGGACGGCTCGGCCGTGGTACTGCGGGTGACCCCCCAGTACCCGCTGAACGTCGATCCCGGCGCCTACATCGCCCATCAGGGCAGGCTCCAGCAGCACTTCCAGTCCGGCGTGAACTTCCGGACGCTCATGGGCGAGGGCTCCGGGGAGTCCTTCCAGATCCGCTTCGAGGGCGAGGGCCTCGTGTACGTCCAGCCCAGTGAGCGCAACACCGTGGGGGGCGACGTCTGATGCCGTTCCGCGAGATCAACTCGAAGATGGTCGAGGCCACGGTGGCACCCGGCCAGAAGATGTACAGCCAGCGCGGCGCGATGCTCGCGTACCGCGGCGACGTGTCGTTCACCCCGAACATCCAGGGGGGCCAGGGCGGCCTGGGGTCGATGATCGGCCGGCGGGTGGCCAACGAGGCGACCCCCCTGATGACCGTCGAGGGGAGCGGCACGGTGATGTTCGGCCACGGCGGCCACCACATCCAGGTGATCAACCTGGCCGGGGACACCCTGTACGTGGAGGCCGACCGGCTGCTCGCCTTCGACGGCACCCTTCAGCAGGGCACCATGTTCATGGGCTCGCAGGGCGGGGTCATGGGGATGGTGCGCGGCCAGGTGACGGGGCAGGGCCTCTTCACCACGACACTCAAGGGCCACGGCGCCGTCGCCGTGATGGCGCACGGCGGTGTGATCGAACTGCCGATCACCCAGGGCCGCCCGGTCCACGTCGATCCGCAGGCGTACGTCGCGCACCACGGGAGCGTGACCAACAAGCTGTCCACGGCGCTCGGCTGGCGCGACATGGTGGGGCGCGGTTCGGGTGAGGCGTTCCAGCTGGAGCTCAGCGGCAACGGAGCGGTGTACGTCCAGGCGTCGGAGGAGAAGCTGTGAGCACGCCGGTGATCTTCGATCCGACGACGCTGCCGTCGGACGACAACGTGAACGCGTACACCTTCTGCGTGGAGCTCAAGGGGAGCCAGTGGTTCCTGCAGAAGGGCAAGATGATCGCCTACTACGGGCGCATCGACTTCAACGGGATCGGGCACGGGCGCTTCGAGCGGCTGATCCGCACGAGCTTCCACTCCCCCCTGCACGCCAGTGACTGGGTCGTGGCCGAGGGCAGCGGGAAGATGCTGCTCGCCGACCGGGCCTTCGACGTGAACTCCTACGACCTGGACGACGGCAACCTGACCATCAGGTCGGGCAACCTGCTGGCGTACCAGCCGACGCTCGCGCTGAAGCAGTCGATCGTCCCGGGCTTCCTGACCCTGATCGGGACGGGGAAGTTCGTCGCGGCGTCCAACGGCCCGGTGGTCTTCATGGAGCCGCCGGTGCGGGTGGACCCGCAGGCGCTGGTGGGATGGGCGGACTGCCCGTCCCCCTGCCATCACTACGACCACGGCTACATGACGGGCGTGATGGGCGGGCTGCGGTCGCTCACCGGTATCGGCGGCACCTCGGGCGAGGAGCACCAGTTCGAGTTCGTCGGGGCGGGCACGGTGCTGCTCCAGTCGACCGAGGTGCTGATGCCCGAGCAGGCGACCGGCGCGGTCCCGCACGAGCCGGGTGTGCCCGGCGGCGGTCCCGGAGCGGGTCAACACGGCTCCACACCCCGCATGCCCGGTCAGCTGGGGGACCTCCAGCGTCGCTTCGGCCTGTAAACGATAGTCTGCGGAGTGTGACGCCCGGCAGTGCGTGCGAGGTGTCACACTCCCTGACTTCGTCCGGCTTTCAACATCTTAGGTAGAATCCATACATGGAGACCGAGACGGCCACCCGCTGGCTGAACGACGCGGAGCAGTGCGCCTGGCGCACCCACCTTGACGTCAGCAGGCTGCTGACGCACCAGCTGGAGAAGGACCTCCAGCCGTTCGGGCTGACCATGAACGACTACGAGATCCTGGTCAACCTCTCGGAGTCGGACGAGCGGCGCATGCGGATGAGCGACCTCGCCGCCGCCACCCTGCAGTCCAAGAGCAGGCTCTCGCACCAGATCACCCGCATGGAGACCGCCGGCCTCGTGCGGCGCGAGCACTGCGAGTCGGACCGGCGCGGGCTCTACGCGGTCCTCACGGACCTCGGCGGCGAGACGATGCGCAAGGTCGCGCCCCACCACGTCGAGTCGGTGCGCAGCCACTTCATGGACCTGCTGTCACCCGAGGCGCTCGCCGAACTGCACGCGGCGCTGACCCCCATCGCGGACCACCTGCGCGGCCGCCGCGGCAAGCCGTAGGGCGCCCGTCGGCCCGGCCGGCCGGGACCCGCTCACCCCCTGCGGGGCAGCCGCAGGGTGAAGCGCGCTCCACCGTCCGAGGCCGCGCCGGCCGTCAGCGTGCCCCCGTGCCGCACGGCCACGTCGCGTGCGATGGCCAGGCCCAGTCCGGCTCCGCCGTCGTCCCGGCTGCGCGCGTCGTCCAGGCGCACGAAGCGCTCGAAGATCCGGTCGCGTTCGCCCGGCGGCACCCCGGCGCCGTCGTCGGTGACCTCCACGACCACGCCGCCACGGTCCGCGCGCACCGACACGGCGACCGAACGCACCGCGTGGCGCTCGGCGTTGTCCAGCAGGTTGCCGACGACCCGGGCCAGCTGACCGCGTGAACCGGTGACGTCGAGACCGTCCTCCTCCCGCACCGACACCGCCGGGGCGATCCGGTCCCCCGTACGCCGGGACACCTCCTCGCGGACCAGGGCGCCCAGATCGACCACCACGCTCCCCGGCCGCTCCCCCGCGTCCAGCCGGGCCAGCAGCAGCAGGTCGGCGGCCAGCGTCTGCAGGCGCACCGTGTCCGCGACCGCGCCCGGCACGTCCAGCAGCTCCGGGTGGGCGGCCCCCACCTCCAGCTGCGTGCGCAGCGAGGCGATCGGGCTGCGCAGCTCGTGCGAGGCGTCCGCGACGAAACGCCGCTGCCGGCCGACCGAGGCCTCCAGCACGGTCAGGGTCTCGTTCGTCGTACGGGCCAGCCTCGCCACCTCGTCCCGGGAGTCCGGCTCGGGGACGCGACGCCCGAGGTCCTCCGACGCGGTGATCGCGGCCAGTTCCCGCCGGATGCCCTCGACCGGGCGCAGCGCGCGCCGCGTGACGAGCCAGGTCACCCCAGCGACGACCAGCAGCACGACGGGCAGCCCCGTCAGCATGGAGTCGCGCACCGAGTCCACGGCCTCCTGTTCGGCCGCGAGCGGGGCACCCGCGTGGACGGTCAGGGTGACGTCCTCGTCCGTGGTCAGCTCGACGGAGGCGAACCGGTAGTCGGCCGTCTCGCCGTCGACGGTGGCCGTGCCGTTCGCGAAGTCCAACCGGTCGGAGGACACTTCACCGCGGTCCGGGGTGCTCGTGTCGTCATCGTCGTCATCGTCGCCCTCCGGGCTCGGGGCCGGCGCCGGCGGCTCCGGCTCGACCTCCGCCGTGCCCGTGCCCGAGATCGCCTCCAGGTCCTTGGAGACGGCCACGACGCGCCCCTCCTCGTCGGTCACCTGGACGGGGTGGGTCTCCTCGTCGCCCGGTTCCAGCTCCGCGTACGCCGTCCCCAGGGCGAGCTGCCCGGCCACCTCGCGCGCGGCCACCTCCGCCTCCAGCCCGGCCCGGTCCGTCAGATTGGCGCGCAGCACCAGCAGGACGGCCAGCCCGGCACCGATCAGCGCGACGGCGACGACGAGGGTGGCGCCCAGCGCCGCCCTCGCCCGGACGGACCTCACCGCGCCTCCAGCCGGTAACCGGCGCCGCGGACCGTGCGGATCGAGGTGGCGCCGAGTTTGCGGCGCAGGGTGCTGACGTAGACCTCGACGATGTTCGGGTCGCCGTCGTAGGCGAAGTCCCAGACGTGCTCCAGGATGTCCGCCTTGCTGACCACCTCGCCGGCCCGCAGCACGAGCTGCTCCAGGACGGCGAACTCCTTCGCGGTGAGGGCGACTTCCTCCCCGTCCCTGTGCACCCGCCGGGCGGCGGTGTCCATCCGGAGCGCACCGGCGTTCAGCACCGGCGAGGCGGAACCGGCGCGACGGCGCAGCAGCGCCCGGATCCGGGCGACGAGCACGACGTACGAGAACGGCTTGGTCAGGTAGTCGTCGGCGCCCGTGTCCAGGCCCTCCGCCTCGTCGTACTCCCCGTCCTTGGCGGTCAGCATCAGGATCGGCATCTCGTGTCCGGCGGCCCGCAGGGCGGCACAGATCCGGTAGCCGTTCATGCCGGGCAGCATGATGTCGAGCACGACGAGGTCGTGGACGCCCTCACCGGCCCGGTGCAGACCCTCCAGACCGTCGTGCACGACGTCGACGGCGAACCCCTCGGCCGTCAGCCCGCGCGCCAGTGACGTCGCCAGGCGCTTCTCGTCCTCCACGATCAACAGACGCATGGGGACAGCTTCCCAAACCGGACCTGAAGACGTCTTCAGGCGGCTTCAGGCTGGGTTCAGCATCGCGGCGCCAGTGTGGTTCCCGTCGTACCGCACCGCACATCCCATCGGGGAGGAACCCGCCATGAAGCGCAACATCACCGTCGCCGCTCTCACCGCCGCCGTGCTCGTGGGCGGCGGGCTCGTCACCACCGCGGCGTTCGCCGACTCCGACGGCGGCACGAAGGAGGGACGCACGGCCGGGAACACGGGCAGCGGCACGGCCGGCCGGACGATCCCCCTGGACGAGGCGGTGGGCACCGCCCTGAAGGCCGTCCCGGGCACGGTCACCGAGGCCGGGCTGGACGACGATGACGACCACGGGGGCCGCACCGTCTGGGAACTGGACGTGTACGGCTCCGACAAGGCCTGGCACGACGTGACGGTGGACGCCCGCGGCGGCAAGGTGCTGTCGGAGCGCACGGACGACGACAACGACGACCGCGACCGTGCGCCCCGCCGGACGGCCGTCTCCCTCGACGCGGCCGTGAAGGCGGCCCTCGGCGACCGGCCGGGCACCGTGACGTCCGTGGACCTTGACGACGACGGCGACGACGGCGGGAAGGCCGCGCCGCACTGGGAGGTCGACGTCACAGGCGAGGACGGCCGCGCGCACGAGCTCCACGTCGACGCGAAGAGCGGCAAGGTCACGGCGGACCGTGCCGATGACGACACCGACGACGACAGCGACAGCGACAGCGACGACTGACGGCCGGGAGCCGTCCGGCGGAAGCCTCCCCGGGCGGCCCGCACGCCGCCCGGGGCGGTCAGTTTCCGCTGGTGAGTCCCGCGACCAGCTCGTCGGCCGCCGCGTACGGGTCGAGCTCTCCCGCCACGATCCGCTCGGCGAGCGCGTCCAGCCGGCGGTCGCCGTGCAGATCGGCGATCCGTTCACGGAGCGCCGTGACGGCGATCGTCTCGACCTCGCGGGCCGCGCGTGCCGTGCGCCGCTCGGCGAGAACGCCGTGCTCCTCCATCCAGGCCCGGTGCTTCTCCAGCGCCTCGACGACCTCGTCGATGCCCTCGCCCCGGGCCGCGACCGTCTTCACGATCGGCGGCCGCCAGTCGCCGGGCCCCCGGGACTCCCCCAGGCCCAGCATGTGGTTGAGCTCCCGGGCGGTCGCGTCGGCGCCGTCCCGGTCGGCCTTGTTGACGACGTAGAGGTCGCCGATCTCCAGGATCCCGGCCTTCGCCGCCTGGATGCCGTCGCCCATGCCGGGGGCGAGGAGGACGACGGAGGTGTCGGCCTGGGAGGCGATCTCCACCTCCGACTGGCCCACCCCCACCGTCTCCACGAGGATCACGTCGCAGCCCGCCGCGTCCAGCACCCGGATCGCCTGCGGGGCCGACCAGGCGAGCCCGCCCAGATGCCCGCGGGTGGCCATCGAACGGATGTAGACGCCCGGGTCGGAGGCGTGCTCCGACATCCGGACCCGGTCGCCGAGGAGCGCGCCCCCGGAGAAGGGCGACGACGGGTCGACGGCGAGGACCCCGACCCGCTTGCCCGCCTTCCGGTAGGCGGAGACCAGCGCCGAGGTCGAGGTGGACTTCCCGACCCCCGGCGACCCGGTCAGGCCGACGACGTACGCCCGGCCGGCGAGCGGCGCCAAGGCGGCCATCACCTCGCGCAGGTGCTCGGAGGCACCCTCCACCAGGGAGATGAGCCGGGCCACCGCACGCGGCCTGCCCTCCCGCGCCTGCTCGACCAGGGTGGGGACGTCCACCTTCACACTCGGCCTCCTCGCTCGTTCGTACGGTGTACTACTTGCCCGGTACGCGGATGATCAACGCGTCGCCCTGACCGCCGCCGCCGCACAGAGCCGCCGCGCCGGTGCCTCCGCCGCGCCTCTTCAGCTCCAGCGCCAGGTGCAGCACCACGCGGGCGCCGGACATGCCGATCGGGTGGCCGAGCGCGATCGCGCCGCCGTTGACGTTGACCTTGTCCGAGCTGACGCCGAGGTCCTTCATCGACTGGACCGCGACGGCCGCGAAGGCCTCGTTGATCTCGATGAGGTCGAGGTCCTCGACGCCGATGCCCT
The DNA here is from genome assembly GCF_042892135.1 of Streptomyces sp. NPDC001822. Lineage (NCBI taxonomy): Bacteria > Bacillati > Actinomycetota > Actinomycetes > Kitasatosporales > Streptomycetaceae > Streptomyces > Streptomyces sp. NPDC001822. The sequence continues at coordinate 308,029 of NZ_JBIATW010000007.1, read as the reverse complement.
CCTTCTTCAGGGCGTGCCGGATGGCGTTGGAGGGCTGCGACTGGAGGGAGTTGTCCGGTCCCGCCACGTTGCCGTGGGCGCCGATCTCGGCGATCCACTCCAGGCCCAGCTCCTCGGCCTTGGCCCTGCTCATGACGACGACGGCGGCGGCGCCGTCGGAGATCTGCGAGGACGTGCCCGCCGTGATCGTCCCGTCCTTGGTGAAGGCCGGGCGCAGCTTGCCGAGCGACTCCGCGGTCGTCTCGGGGCGGATGCCCTCGTCCTTGGAGAAGAGGACCGGGTCGCCCTTGCGCTGCGGGATCTCGACCGGGGTGATCTCGGCCTCGAACAGGCCGTTCTTCTGAGCGGCGGCGGCCCGCTGGTGCGAGAGGGCGCCGATCTCGTCCTGGGCCGCGCGGGTCAGGCCGAGGCGGGAGTTGTGCTTCTCGGTGGACTCGCCCATCGGGATGTTCTCGTGGGCGTCGGTCAGGCCGTCGTAGGCCATCGAGTCGAGCAGCTCGACCGCTCCGTACTTGTAGCCCTCGCGGGACTTCGGCAGCAGGTGCGGGGCGTTGGTCATGGACTCCTGGCCGCCGGCCACCACGACGTCGAACTCGCCGGCCCGGATCAGCTGGTCCGCGAGGGCGATCGCGTCGAGCCCGGACAGACACACCTTGTTGACGGTGAGCGCGGGGACGTTCATCGGGATTCCGGCCTTGATCGCCGCCTGGCGTGCGGGGATCTGCCCCGCCCCGGCCTGGAGCACCTGGCCCATGATCACGTACTGGACCTGGTCGCCGCCGATGCCGGCCCGGTCCAGCGCGGCCTTGATGGCGACGCCGCCGAGGTCGGCCCCGGAGAAGCTCTTCAGCGAGCCGAGGAGGCGGCCCATGGGCGTACGTGCGCCCGCGACGATCACTGAGGTGGTACCGGTCGTTCCTGACATGAGGCGCAGCCCCTTGGATTGGTTGTGAACGAGGGTTTACCTGAATGTACTGAGCGGTACCGCGCCCGTCATCCGGCAGTGGGTGTGATCGCGCGCACGTTGCGTAACCATCCCCGGGGCGCTGCACTGGTTCCATGCTGACGCGAATCGACCACATCGGAATCGCCTGTTTCGACCTGGACAGGACGGTGGAGTTCTACCGCGCGACCTACGGCTTCGAGGTGTACCACTCCGAGGTCAACGAGGAGCAGGGCGTCCGGGAGGCCATGCTCAAGATCAATGACACCTCCGACGGCGGTGCCTCGTACCTCCAGCTGCTGGAACCGACCCGCGAGGACTCGGCCGTGGGCAAGTGGCTGGCAAAGAATGGCGAGGGTGTGCACCACATCGCCTTCGGTACGGCGGACGTCGACGCGGACGCCGCGGACATCCGCGGGAAGGGCGTCAGGGTGCTGTACGACGAGCCCAGGACGGGTTCCATGGGGTCGCGCATCACCTTCCTCCACCCCAAGGACTGCCACGGGGTGCTGACCGAACTGGTCACCTCGGCAACGGAGCACTGACCCGCCGGATACCCGGCCCGGTAGAGTGGGCGGTTCCGGGCCGGGGCCGGGTCGGGGCCGTGCCCCGTCCTCACCGTTGATCTGTCACCATTCCCCGGGGGACCGCTCGCCGCGAGCGGTGCTCGTACGGATTTTGCGACAGGGTTGGGGTCTCCCCCGCTCGAACGATGTTGAGAGCTCGGGGAAGGATGGGACCGCGCAGTGCGGGGCTACGAAGGCCAGCAGAGCCACCGGGCTGACGACGACCATCTCTCGCGGTTCGAAGCCGAGATGGACCGGCTGAAGACCGACCGGGAGAAGGCCGTCCAGCACGCCGAGGACCTCGGTTACCAGGTCGAGGTCTTGCGCGCCAAGCTGCACGAGGCGCGGCGCAATCTCGCGACCCGCCCCGCACACGACGGCGCGGACATCGGCTACCAGGCCGAACAGATGCTCCGCAACGCCCAGATCCAGGCCGATCAGCTGCGCACGGACGCCGAGCGCGAGCTGCGCGAGGCCAGGGCGCAGACGCAGCGGATCCTCCAGGAGCACGCGGAGCACCAGGCGCGTCTGCAGGCCGAGTTGCACTCCGAGGCGGTGCAGCGGCGCCAGCGGCTCGACCAGGAGCTCGCGGAGCGCCGGCAGACCGTCGAGTCCCACGTCAACGAGAACGTCGCCTGGGCCGAGCAGTTGCGTGCCAGGACCGAGTCGCAGGCCCGCCGTCTCCTGGACGAGTCGCGCACCGAGGCCGAGCAGTCCCTGGCGGGCGCCCGCGCGGAGGCCGCGCGGCTGGCCGACGAGACCCGTCGGCGCCTCAACTCCGAAGCGGAGGCGGCCCGTAACGAGGCCGAGGGGACGCTGCTGCGGGCCCGCCGGGACGCGGAGCGACTGCTCGACGCCGCGTCCACGCAGGCGCAGGAGGCCACCAGTCACGCCGAGCAGCTGCGCTCGACGGCGGCCGCCGAGACGGACCAGACCCGTCAGCAGACGGCCGAGCTCAACCGCACGGCCGAGCAGCGCATGCAGGAGGCCGAGACCCGGCTGCGCGAGGCCAGGCTGGAGGCCGAGAAGGTCCTCGCCGAGGCCAAGGAGGCCGCCGTCAAGCGGCTGGCCGGTGCCGAGTCGCAGAACGAGCAGCGCACCCGTACGGCCAAGTCCGAGATCGCCCGGCTGGTCGGCGAGGCCACCAAGCAGGCCGAGACGCTCAAGGAGGAGGCCGAGCAGGCCCTCACCGACGCCCGGGCGCAGGCCGAGCGGGTGGTCGCCGAGGCCGCCGAGAAGGCCCGCACCCTGGCCGCCGAGGACGCCGCGGCCCAGCTCGCGAAGGCGGCCCGCAGCGCCGAGGAGGTCCTGACCAAGGCCTCCGAGGACGCCATGTCCACGACCAAGGCGGCGAGCGAGGAGGCCGACCGGATCCGCCGCGAGGCCGAGGCCGAGGCGGACCGGCTGCGCGGCGAGGCCGCCGAGCAGGCCGACCAGCTCAAGGGCGCGGCCAAGGACGACACCAAGGAGTACCGGGCCAAGACCGTCGAGCTGCAGGAGGAGGCGCGCAGGCTGCGCGGCGAGGCCGAGCAGCTGCGTTCCGAGGCCGTCGCCGAGGGCGAGCGCATCCGCGGCGAGGCCCGGCGGGAGGCCGTCCAGCAGCTGGAGGAGGGCGCCCGGACCACCGAGGAACTGCTCACCAAGGCGAAGGACGACGCCGAGGAGCGGCGTACCTCCGCGGGCACCGAGGCCGAGCGGGTCAGGACCGAGGCGGCCGAGCGCGCGGCCACGCTGCGCAAGCAGGCGGAGGAAGCCCTCGAACGTGCCCGCGCCGACGCCGAGAAGGTGCGTGCCGAGGCCGAGGAGCAGGCCGCCGCGCTGACCGCCGCCGCGGAGACGGCGGCCGAGGCCCTGCGCGAGGAGACCGAGCGCGGCGTCGAGGCCCGCAAGACCGAGGCGGCCGACGAGCTGGCCCGGCTGCACACCGAGGCCGAGTCCCGGGTCACCGCCGCCGAGGAGGCCCTCGGCGAGGCGCGTACGGAGGCGGAGCGCATCCGCCGCGAGACCAACGAGGAGTCCGAACGGCTGCGCTCCGAGGCCGCCGAGCGGGTGCGCACGCTCCAGGAGCAGGCGACGACGGAGGCCGAGCGGCTGCGCATCGAGGCCGCCGCGGACGCCGCCCAGTCGCGCGCCGAGGGCGAGTCCGTGGCCGTACGGCTGCGCAGCGAGGCGGCGGCGGAGGCCGAGCGGCTGAAGACCGAGGCCCAGGAGACCGCCGACCGGGTGCGCTCCGAGGCGGCCGCCGCCGCCGAGCGCGTCGGCACGGAGGCGGCCGAGGCTCTGGCCGCCGCCCAGGAGGAGGCCAACAGGCGCCACCGCGAGGCCGAGGAGACGCTGGGTTCCGCCCGCGCCGAGGCGGAGCAGGAGCGCGAGCGCGCCCGCGAGCAGAGCGAGGAGCTCCTCGCCTCCGCGCGCAAGCGGGTCGAGGAGGCCCAGGCGGAGGCGCAGCGGCTGGTCGAGGAGGCCGAGAGCCGGGCGTCGGAGCTCGTCTCCGCCGCCGAGCAGACCGCCCAGCAGGTGCGCGACTCCGTGTCCGGGCTGCAGGAGCAGGCCGAGGAGGAGATCACCGGGCTGCGTTCGGCCGCCGAGCACTCTGCCGAGCGGACGAAGAACGAGGCCCAGGAGGAGGCGGACCGGGTCAGGGCCGACGCCTACGCCGAGCGCGAGCGGGCCACCGAGGACGCCAACCGTGTGCGCCAGGTCGCGCACGAGGAGTCGGAGGCCGCGAAGTCCCTGGCCGAACGGACCGTGTCCGAGGCGATCACCGAGTCGGAGAAGCTCCGCTCGGACACCTCGGAGTACAGCCAGCGGGTGCGCACCGAGGCGTCGGACGCCCTCGCCTCGGCCGAGCAGGACGCCTCGCGCGCCCGCGCCGACGCCCGTGAGGACGCCAACCGGATCCGTTCGGAGGCGGCGGCTCAGGCCGACCGGCTCGTGGCGGAGGCCACGAGCGAGAGCGAGCGGGTCCGCACCGAGGCCACCGAGGAGTCGGCACGGTTCGTCGGCGAGGCGACCGACGAGGCGGAGCGGCTGCGGGCCGAGGCGGCGCAGACCGTCGGGTCGGCCCAGGAACACGCAGCCCGGACGCGCGAGGAGTCGGAGCGGCTGCGCACCGAGGCCGAGGCCGAGGCCGAGCGGATGCGCGCGGATGCCCGCCAGGAGGCGGACCGGCTGCTCGACGAGGCGCGCGAGGCCGCGGCGAAGCGGCGTACGGACGCCGCCGAACAGGCCGACCAGCTCATGGAGAAGGCGCAGGAGGAGGCGCTGCGTTCCGCCACCGAGGCCGAGGAGCAGGCCGACAGGATGGTCGGGGCGGCCCGCGACGAGGCCGTCAGGATCACCTCGGCCGCCACCGTCGAGGGCAACACCCTGGTCGAGCGGGCTCGTACGGACGCGGACGAGCTGCTCGTCGGCGCGCGCCGTGACGCCACCGCCACCCGGGAGCGCGCGGAGGAGCTCAGGGCCCGGATCGAGAGCGAGATCGAGGAACTGCACGAGCGTGCCCGGCGCGAGACCTCGGAGCAGATGAAGACGGCCGGCGAGCGTGTCGACAAGCTCATGAAGGCCGCGACGGAGCAGCGCGAGGAGGCCGAGGCGAAGGCCAAGGAGCTGCTGAACGACGCGAATTCGGAGGCGAGCAAGGTCCGGATCGCCGCCGTGAAGCGCGCCGAGTCGCTCCTGAAGGAGGCCGAGACCAAGAAGGCCGAGCTGACCCGCGCGGCGGAGAAGCTGCACGCCGACGCCGAGGCCGAGGCACAGCAGTTGGTCGACGAGGGCAGGCGGGAGCTGGATCTGCTGGTCCGCAGACGGGAGGACATCAATACGGAGATCTCCCGTGTCCAGGACGTGCTCGAGGCGTTGGAGTCTTTCGAGGCTCCGGGTGGGACGGGCAAGGCCGCGGGGGGTGGCGCCGGGGGCGTCAAGACCGGTGCCTCGGTGGGCAACCGGTCGGGCGGCAAGACGTCGGACGGCTAGCCTCGTACGACTTTGCCATGAACATTCAATCCTTCGAGTGGCAAGCACTCCGGAGGTCAGCCACTCAAAAGGGGTGTCATTCTCCATACCAAAGCGGCATCTTCACGTTGACACGCCGCCCAGGCCCCTAGGATTCCCTCTAACACCTCACCGGTCTCATTCGACAGGAACCCCATGAGCGACCCTTCCTCCCCCTTCGGCTTCGAGCTCGTGCGACGTGGATACGACCGCGGTCAGGTGGACGACCGCATTACCAAACTCGTCGCCGACCGTGACAGCGCCCTCGCCCGAATCACCTCGCTGGAAAAGCGCATCGAGGAGCTCCACCTCGAAACGCAGAACGCCCAGGCCCAGGTCAACGACGCCGAACCGTCGTACGCCGGCCTCGGTGCCCGTGTCGAGAAGATCCTCCGCCTCGCCGAGGAAGAGGCGAAGGACCTGCGTGAGGAGGCCCGCCGCGCGGCCGAGCAGCACCGCGAGCTCGCCGAGTCGGCCGCCCAGCAGGTGCGCAACGACGCGGAGACCTTCGCCGCCGAGCGCAAGTCGAAGGCCGAGGACGAGGGCGTCCGCATCGTCGAGAAGGCCAAGGGCGAGGCGGGCACGCTGCGCACCGAGGCGCAGAAGGACGCCCAGCAGAAGCGCGAGGAGGCGGACGCGCTCTTCGAGGAGACCCGCGCCAAGGCCGCCCAGGCCGCCGCGGACTTCGAGACGAACCTCGCCAAGCGCCGCGAGCAGTCCGAGCGCGACCTCGCGTCCCGCCAGGCGAAGGCCGAGAAGCGTCTCGCCGAGATCGAGCACCGCGCCGAGCAGCTTCGCCTGGAGGCGGAGAAGCTCCGCACGGACGCCGAGCGCCGGGCCCGTCAGACGGTGGAGACCGCGCAGCGCCAGGCCGAGGACATCGTGGCCGACGCCAACGCCAAGGCCGACCGGATCCGCAGCGAGTCGGAGCGCGAGCTGGCGGCGCTCACCAACCGCCGCGACTCGATCAACGCCCAGCTGACCAACGTCCGCGAGATGCTGGCGACGCTGACGGGTGCCGCGGTCGCCGCCGCCGGCTCCCCGGCGGAGGACGAGCCCGCCACCCGCGGGGTCCCGGCGCAGCAGAGCCGCTGACGCCCCACGCACCTCAGCTGTACCTCTTGCGCGCCCGGTTCCGCCCTTGTGGTGGCGCCGGGCGCGCGGCCGTTCTAGCGTGAACGCATGATCGAGCTGGACGGCCTCACCAAACGCTTCGGCAGCAAGGTTGCCGTCGACCATCTGTCATGCCGGGTCAAGCCGGGCATGGTGACCGGATTCCTCGGCCCGAACGGCGCGGGCAAGTCCACGACGATGCGGATGATGCTCGACCTCGACAACCCGACCAGCGGCACGGTGCGCATCGACGGCAGGCACTACCGGGAGCTGCAGGAGCCGCTCAAGCACATCGGCGCGCTGCTGGACGCCAAGTCGATGCACGGCGGGCGCAGCGCGTACAACAACCTCCTGTGCCTCGCCCAGAGCAACCGCATCCCGGCGAGCCGGGTCGCCCACGTGCTCGACACCGTCGGTCTGAGCGCGGTGGCGAAGAAGAAGTCCAAGGGTTTCTCGCTCGGTATGGGACAACGGCTGGGAATCGCCGCGGCGCTGCTGGGTGATCCCGAGATCCTGATGTTCGACGAACCCGTCAACGGTCTGGACCCGGAGGGAATTCACTGGATCAGGAATCTGATGAAGGCCCTCGCCGCGGAAGGCCGGACGATCTTCGTCTCCTCGCACCTGATGAGCGAAATGGCCCTGACCGCAGATCATTTGATCGTCATCGGACAGGGCAGGCTGCTCGCCGACACCTCGATGGCCGATTTCATCCGCGACAACTCCCGGAGTTTCGTGCGGATGCGCTCTCCCGAGCGGGAGCGGCTGCTCGACGTGCTGCACACGGAGGGCGTCGTCGTGGTCGAGTCGGGCAACGGCACACTGGAGGTCGACGGCGAGCCCCCGGAGCGGCTCGGTGAACTCGCCGCGCGGCACGGCATCGTGCTGCACGAGCTGAGTCCCCAGCAGGCCTCCCTGGAGGAGGCCTTCATGCAGATGACCGCGGGCTCCGTGGAGTACCACGCCCACTCCGACCGGGACGGCACACCGCCGGTGCCCGCGCCGGCGGGTCCGAACTGGGGCGAACGGTGGAACCAGCAGGCCGGCGACGGCACGAAGGGCGCGTGACGGCGATGGCATCGGTACCCGCGGTCCTGAACTCCGAATGGACCAAGATCCGGACGGTCTCCTCGACCACCTGGACGCTGATCTCCGCGTTCGCCGTCACCGTCGCGATCGGGGCGGCCCTCAGCGCCGTACTGAACAGCCAGTTCGACGACCTCTCCGACGCCGAGCGCGCGACCTTCGACCCGACCTTCGTGGGCTTCTCCGGACTGATCCTGGGGCAGCTGGCGATGGTCGTCTTCGGGGTCCTGGTGGTCGGTACGGAATACAGCTCCGGCATGATCCGCACGTCGCTCGCGGCCGTGCCCCAGCGGGGCTCGTTCCTCTTCAGCAAGATCGCGGTGGCGGGCGTCCTCGCCACGCTGGTCGGCCTCGCCACGAGTTTCGTGACCTTCTTCTTCAGCCAGGCCCTGCTCGGCGACCACAGCACCGACATCGGCGCGCCGAACGTCCTGCGCGCCGTCTTCGGCGGCGGTCTCTACATGGGCCTGATCGCGGTCTTCTCCATGGGCGTGGCCACGATGCTGCGCAGTTCCATGCTGTCGCTCGGCATCCTGATGCCGTTCTTCTTCCTCGTCTCGCAGATCCTCTCGGCGGTCCCCGGGGCCAAGAGCGTGGCCCGCTACTTCCCCGACCAGGCGGGCTCCGAGATCACCCAAGTCGTCCCGGACGCCATGAACAGCGACCCCGCACCGTACGGACCGTGGGGCGGGCTCGGGATCATGGTGCTGTGGGTGATCGCGGCGCTGGTGGGCGGCTTCCTCGTCCTGAAGAAGCGGGACGCCTGACCGGAAGCGGGTGCGCCGGCCCGGCGGCGGCACCCCGTCGGTGCGGACGCGGTGTGCCCGACGACCCGCGCGACGGCTTGGCCGGAACCAGGGCACGCTGGTTATCCTCCTAAGTCTTACGGGGGCGTGCGGCCGGCCGGCCTGGGCCCCGACGACAGACACGTCGATGGGGCTGGAGAATGATCGAGGCAGTCGGCCTGACGAAGCGCTACGGCGCGAAGACGGCCGTGCACAACCTTTCCTTCCAGGTACGCCCGGGTGCCGTGACGGGGTTCCTCGGTCCCAACGGGTCGGGCAAGTCCACCACCATGCGCATGATGCTCGGCCTCGACCGGCCGACGTCCGGCCACGTGACGATCGGCGGACACGCCTTCCGCAGCCTGCCCAACGCGCCGCGCCAGGTCGGGGCGCTGCTCGACGCCAAAGCGGTCCACGGGGGGCGCAGCGCCCGCAACCACCTCCTCAGCCTCGCCCAGCTGGCCGGCATCCCGGCGGCCCGGGTGGACGAGGTCCTGGGCGTCGTCGGGCTCCAGGACGTCGCCGGTAAGCGCTCCAACGGCTTCTCGCTGGGCATGGGGCAGCGGCTCGGGATCGCGGCGGCGCTGCTCGGGGATCCCCAGGTGCTCCTCTTCGACGAACCGGTGAACGGGCTCGACCCCGAGGGCATCCTGTGGGTGCGCAACCTCATGAAGCAGCTGGCCTCGGAGGGGCGCACCGTCTTCGTCTCCAGCCATCTGATGAGCGAGATGGCGCTCACCGCCGATCATCTGATCGTGATCGGGCGCGGGCAGCTGCTCTCCGACATGAGCGTCACGGCCTTCATCTCGGCCAATTCCGCGGACTTCGCCCGGGTGCGGGTCGCGTCGGACGGGCCCGAGGTCCGGGAGAAGCTGACGGCGTCGCTGACGGAGGCGGGCGGCCGGGTCATGACGGAGCCGGACGGCGCCCTGCGCGTGACGGGGCTGCCGCTCCCCCGGATCAGCGACCTGGCCCACGAGTCCGGCGTACGGCTGTGGGAGCTCTCGCCGCACCAGGCGTCGCTGGAGGAGGCGTACATGCGGATGACGCAGGGCGCCGTGGACTACCGGTCGACCGCGGACGCCAAGGCGGGACTCCAGCCTCCGCAGCCCGCCCACGGATTCGGGCAGCCGGGATCCGGCGGGTACGCGCAGCCGGGATACGCCCCCCAGCCGCCGCCCGAGGTCCCGGGGCAGGGCTGGTACGCCCCGCCCCCGCCGGGACAGAACCCGTACGCCGACGCCCCCGCGGCCACCGCCGAACCGACCGAGCGCACGACCAGCGAGGACCCCCGATGACGACACCGGCGACACCGCCGCCCCCGCAGGCACACCCCCACCAGGACCCGCAGCAGGGCTGGGGCAGCCCGTCCGGGACGTACGCCTCGCCGATCCCGGTGCGCACCCCGGGCCTCGGCGACGCGATCGCGTCCGAGTGGACGAAGATCCGCTCGGTGCGCTCCACGATGTGGACGCTCGGGGTGATGATCGTGCTGCTGGTCGGCATCGGACTGCTCACCGCGTTCGCCGTGAGCGTGTCGGACGCGGAGATGGAGGGGACACCGGTCCTCAGTCTCGGCTTCTTCGGCGTGCTGCTGGGCTCGATCTGCGTGATCACGCTCGGCGTGCTCACCATCGCGTCCGAGTACGGCACGGGAATGATCCGCACGACCCTGACCGCCTGCCCGAGCAGGGCGCGGCTGCTGACCGCGAAGTCGGTCGTCTTCTTCCTGCTCGCCTTCACGATCACCACGGTGACGACGGGGATCGTCGGGTTGCTGCAGACGGCCATGCTGGGCGGGGTCACCGCCGACGCCGGCTCCTGGACGCGCGCCACCCTGGGGATCGGCCTCTACGTCGCGACGCTCGGGCTGCTCGCCCTCGCGGTCGGCGCGCTCATCAGGCACTCGGCGGGCGCGATCACGGTGATGATCGGGGTGGTGCTGCTCCCGCTCGTGCTGGCGATGTTCATGTTCGCGGACTCCCTGGCGCGCGTGCAGCAGGCCCTCTTCGAGTACTCCGTCCCCAGCCAGCTCGGCGCGATGTACGACGCCTCGGTGGCCACGTCGGGACCGACCGGCTGGCAGCCGCTGTGGATCATCATCGGCGTGACCGCCGTGGTCATGGCGGGCGCGTACGCCTCGCTGGACCGGCGGGACGTCTGACTCAGTAGCGCGGGGCGTTCCTGGACCGCTGCACCCTCGTGGTGCGGCGGTCCTTCGCGTTCCAGCAGGCCTTGTGCCAGTGCCTCCGGTCGTCGATGCCGCCGAACTCGGGCCAGGCCACCATGTGCGGCACCCCGGACGGGATCTCCTGGTCGCAGCCCGGGCAGCGGTAGCGCTTCCCCGCCGCGCTCGCGCCGCTCACGGGGCGCACCGACCACTCCTCGCCCTGCCAGCTCTCGGTCGCACCGCCGCTGCCGTACCGCTCCCCGGGCTCTCGTGCGTTTCCATCGGGACTCTCGCCGCCTCGGGGGCGGTTGCGGCGCGGGGACACGGAACACCTCACGTGACGGTACGGGCAGATTGTTCCGTCCAGCCTAGAGCCATCCGCGGCGGACCGGGTGCGTGTGAGGCGCCCGAGTGCCGGTGGGGCGAGTGGGTAACCGGAAAATCGCAACAACTTCGCCGCGGACCGTGCCTTTGGCACGTGTCAGACGTTGTTGCCAGTGGGGGACAGCCGCGTCGGCCGTAAGGAGGCAAGAGGCGATGCGCGTAGGAACGTTCGTACTGGCGGCACAGTTTCCGGGGCAGGGGCAGGGCGAGGCCCTGCACCGCGCGGTCCGGTCCGCCGAGGTCGCGGAGGAGTCCGGACTCGATTCCGTCTGGCTGGCGGAACACCATTTCGTGCCGTACGGGGTGTGCCCGTCCGCCACGACACTGGCCGCGCTGCTGCTCGGCCGCACCCGCAGGATCAGGGTGGGCACGGCGGTCAGCGTGCTGCCCAACCAGCACCCGGTGATGCTCGGTGAACAGGCGGCGCTGCTGCACCTGACCAGCGGCGGCCGCTTCACCCTCGGGGTGGGGCGCGGCGGCCCGTGGGTCGACCTGGAGGTGTTCGGAGGCGGCCTCGACGCCTACGAGCGCGGCTTCCCCGAGGCGCTGGGGCTGCTGCTCGACTGGCTGGACAAGCCCCGGGTGGCGGGCGGCGGGGAGCGCTTCGGCTTCCGCGAGGTGGCCGTGGTCCCGCGCGCCGACGAACTCCTCGGGGACGGCCCGCCGGGCCCCGAGGTGATCGTGGCGTGCACCTCGCCGAAAAGCGTGAAACTCGCCGCTGGAAAGGGTTTGCCGATGCTCCTCGGGATGCACTGCGGCGACGAGGAGAAGGCGGAGATGGTCGCGCTGTGGCGGACGGCGGCCCGGGACGCCGGCCAGCCGGCCGACGTCGTGGAGCGGGTGGAACACGTGTCCGCAGGGGTGGCCCAGATCGCCGACCGTACGGCCGACGCGGTGGAGACGCTCGTGAAGGCGATGCCGGGGTGGCTGCGCCAGGGGCTCGACGCCCATGTGACGGTGGACGGCCGGCACCGGGTGATGCGCGACCCCGTCGCGTACACGGAGTTCCTGTGCGGGCTCCACCCGGTGGGACCGCCCGGTCTCGCCGCCGACCGCCTGGCGGCCACGGCGGAGCGCACGGGCATCACCCGCTTCGCCCTCATGGTGGAGGGATCGGGCGATCTCGCGGCGACGGAGACCAATGTGCAGCGGCTGGGCACAGAGGTGCTGCCGCTGCTGAAGTGACGGGTTCACGCTGGTTGTCCTGGTGGTGCGGTGGTACGGAAGCTGCCGCTCCGGAGCCAGTTGCACCTCCCGCGGCCCGAAGCGGCAGCGGAAGCGTCAGCAGTCCCGCAGCTCGGGCGACTGGTTGAGCAGCTGACCCCTCACCGAGGTGAAGCGGGCCAGACGCTCGTCGACCGAGGAGTCCAGCGGGAATACGGCGATGCGGTGGCAGTTCTGGAATGCCAGGCGCACCCCGAAGTGCCGCTGCAGCGCGCCGCGTATCGCATCACTCGCGAGCGCACGCAGCAGCTGACCACGTGCCTGCTCGTCCGGCGGGGGCGTCTGGTTGTCGGCGAACTCTCCGCCGTCGACCTTCAGCTGTGCCACCAGGGAGCTGATCATCTCCCATGCGTAGGGCAGGGAGGTCCGGACGCAGTCGACGAAGTCGGCTTCGTCGACCTCGCCTCGCTCGGCCTGTTCCAACAGCGCCGGTGAGACGTCGAGCGACATGGGTTCTCCTCTCGCGACCCCGACGGGTGGCCGGGGCCTTACGGGCAGGGCAGGGCGGCGACGCTGCGTACACAGGCGGCGACCTCCTGCTTCCACGGTAAGGGCGCAGTCCGGGCCGCACCAGGAGATTGGGAACACAACCGGCCAATAACGAACGGTTGCAAAGAGGGGCAAGCCCGATCGGGGTCCTTCGGGGGGCGCCGGGGCGGGGTCCGGGAATCGCGTGGACCCCGCGTCGTCGAGTAGCGTTGCCGACCATGCGTCTCGTCATCGCCCGTTGCTCCGTCGACTACGCGGGCCGGCTCACCGCCCACCTGCCCTCCGCCCCCCGTCTGATCCTGGTGAAGGCGGACGGCAGTGTCTCGATCCATGCCGACGACCGGGCGTACAAACCGCTCAACTGGATGTCGCCGCCCTGCACCCTGAAGGAGGGCGCCGACGACAACGAGGGCGTCTGGACCGTGGTGAACAAGGCGGGCGAAAAACTGATCATCACCATGGAGGAAATCCTCCATGACTCGTCCCACGAGCTGGGCGTCGATCCGGGTCTCATCAAGGACGGTGTGGAGGCACACCTCCAGGAGCTGCTCGCCGACCGCATCGAGACGATCGGCGAGGGTTACACGCTGATCCGCCGTGAGTACCCGACGGCCATCGGCCCGGTCGACATCCTGTGCCGGGACGCGGACGGCGCGACGGTGGCCGTGGAGCTGAAGCGCCGCGGCGACATCGACGGCGTGGAGCAGCTGACCCGCTATCTGGAGCTGCTCAACCGCGATCCCCATCTCGCGCCGGTGCGTGGTGTGTTCGCCGCACAGGAGATCAAGCCGCAGGCGCGGGTGCTGGCAACCGACCGCGGTATCGGATGCCTGGTCCTGGACTACGACGCGATGCGCGGCATCGAGGACGACAAGCTGCGGCTGTTCTGACCCGGGGGCGCCCGCCCCCTCGCCACACAAGCTGCGGCTGTTCTGACCCGGGGGGCCCGCCCCCTCGCCCCGCCGCACTGCCGCTCACGCCGTACGGGCCCGGATTCCGGGCCCGTACGGCGTACTTCGCCGTCAGGCCGTCGTCGGTGAAACGGTCGCTTCCTGCGTGGTCGACGCGCTGACCGTCTCGGCCGGTCCGCTCGCGGAGTCGGACATGGTCGGGGCCGTGGTCGTCTCCGACTCCGACGGGGTGGGCGTCGGCGTCGGGGTCTCGGTCGGGGTCCCGGTCGGGGTCCCGGTCTGGCCGGGCGGCGTGGTCGGCGGCTTCGTGGGCTTCTTCGTCGGCGACGGGCTGCCGTGCGTGGGCTGTCCGGTGGGGCTGCCGCTCGACGGGGTGGCGGAGCTCGCACCGGGGCTGGAGGCGCCCGGGGACGGAGTGCCGCTCGCCGACGCACCGGCCGTGCCGGACGGGCCGGGTGCGGCGGGGCCGTCACCGGGCGTGCCGTCCTCGGACACCGGGTCCTCGGCGGGTTCGTCCGCGGGGAGACCGTTCCCGCCGTCGTCCTCGTCCGCCGACTGCTCGGTCGTGACGTTCCGCCCTTCCGGGTCCTCGCTGCCCGAGGTCGCGCCCAGCGTCACGACCGTGCCGAGCACCGCCGCCAGCAGCGCACCCGCGCCGACCGCGACGAGATTGCGCCGGGCACCCCGGAGCACCCCCACGCGGGTGCGGCCCCTCTCGGGCGTCATGGGTTCCCGATGGGTGATCAGCATCGCGGAGGTGTCCGTGACCCGGGGGAAGAGCGGTCTGACCGCGGGCACACCGCCGGGGGGCGAGACGGGCTCGTCGCGCAGGACGGGCAACTCATCGCCCGACAGGGTGCGTTCGGCCGGGAGTGGTTCACCGGCACGGTCGGCGACGAGGGCGAGTGCGCGTCGCCCCGCCACCGCACCGGACTTGTCGGCGAGCGCACCGCGCATCCCGATGGACGTCTCCAACTCGGCCCGGGCGCGGTCGAGATGCCCGGTGCAGAGCGCGAGGATTCCCAACTCGTGGTGGAAGTAGGCCTCTTCGGCGACCTCACCGGCGATCCGGGCAGCCTCCTGGCCGGATCTGAGCGCCTTCTCCCAGGAGCCCCACTGCATGCCGGCGGCGAAGGCGGGCGCGGCGCTGCGGGCCAGCAGGACGGCCGCACTGGCCTGTCCCGCCAGATCGCCCGGGACGAGGCGGGACAGTGCGGCAAGGAGGGCGTCAGCCTCGGCGGCGGCCCGTTCGGGGGTGACGGAGGGGTGGCCGGACCACCAGGTGTAGTGCTGGGCGGCGCTCCGGGCGTGGGAGTCGGCGGTCTCGCCGTATCCGCTCGCCTCCAGTTGGGCCAGCACCCCGGCGGCCAGCCGGTAGCGGGAACCCGCCGGGGAGAGCAGCCCGCTGCGGTGCAGTTCGCCCAGCGCGGCATCGGCGTGGGTGTCGCCCACGAGGGCGGGCAGGTGCGCCTGGTGCGGCACCTCGCCGCCGAGGGCGACGGCGAAGCGGAGGGTCTCGCGGGCGGCCTCGCTCAGCCGGGAGGCGAGCAGTGCCGCGGGCGCGGCTCCCTCACCGAGGCTGGGCAGGGGCGAGTCGGCCGAGGGGGCCGTGCCGAAGGCCGGCATGTCGGCCGGGTCGTCGTCGAAGGCCTCGACGGTGTCCTGACCGGTCCGCAGGTCGTCGCGCTGGCGCAGGAGGGCGCCGGCCTGGACGAACCGCAGGGGCAGCCCTTCGGACTCGAACCAGAGGTCTCCCGCCCAGTTCGCCTCCTCGTCGGTGAGTTCGCGCTCCACGACGCGCTGGAGGAGTTCGATCGACGCGCTGCGGCCGAGGCCGTCGAGGGAGACCTCTTCGAGGTTCGAGTCGGCGGTGGGCGCGGGCACGTCGGGGGACGCGCCGAAGAGGAAGGCGCACTCGGGCGTCGCGTCGAGCAACTCCTGCAGCGGGGCGCCGCCGATTTCGAGGTCGTCGACGACGACCACGGCCCCGATGCCCTGGACGAGGGCGAGGAGCCCTTCCCGGTCGGGGCGGTGCAGCGGAGCCCGGTGGACGGTCTCGAAGAGCGCGTGGAGCAGGTCCGCGGAGGTCCGCTTGTAGCCGGAGAGCCGCACGACCCCGTCCGGGGCCAGATCCGCGCAGTCGGCCGCGACGGCGTCGAGGAGGGCCGTACGCCCGGAACCGGCCGGTCCGGTGAGGCGCACCGAGCGTCCGCGCCCGAGGTGGCGTACGAGGCGCTCACGGTCCTCCTGACGCTCCAGGAGGGGCAGCTGGGGGCCGGGGGGCCCGGCGGGGACGGGCGGCGCCGCAGCGCGCTCCCGGTCCTCGCGCTGCTCGGCGGTGTAGCGCTCGGGAGTGGAGGGGCGCTCCCCCGGCCGGCAGGACTCGACCTCGCTGCCGTCGACCGGGTTGACGGTGAGCAGGAGGTCGCCCGATATCAACTGCACCGCGCGGGACTGCTGCGGTGTCTGGTGCCCGAATTCGGGCGTCAGCGGTTCACGGGACTGACGTCGCGGTGGCGCGTCGTCACCGGACCGGTCATGGCCGTACTCTTCCGGTCCACGGTTGGTCGGGTCCATCGTCAAAGCCCCCCAAAGGCGCAGCGCGCGGTGACCCCTTCCGGCCTCGCACGCCCGCTTCGGCTCGTTCCGGTCCGGTGTCCGCCGGTGGGTCCTCGTCGATCGGCGGACGGCCGAACCCTAAACCTTCGCACAGTATCCATGAACCATCGGGGGGCCGCGCCGCCCACGACGTCACATTCTCGTGAGGATTGTGCGTAAATAGCCGTCCGCCGCTCCGGTCCGCCCGGAATTCCCTATACGCGTGGCAGGGAATCCGCCGCGATTCCGCCCTCGATGGCCAGGATCCTGTGGAGCCTCGTCGCGACCAGCAGGCGCTGCATCTGCGGCGGCACGCCGCGCAGTACGAGCCGTCGGCCCGCCCTGCCGGCCCTGCGGTGCGCACCCATGATGACGCCCAGTCCTGTGGCGTCCCACGAGTCCAGCTCGGTGAGGTTCAGCACGAGATCGCCGGCGCCGTCGTCGACGGCCGAGTGCAGGACCGTACGGGCGTCCGCCGCGCTTCGGACGTCGAGGCGGCCCCCGACGACCAGTTCGGCGTGGTCGCCCCTGATGTGCATATGCGCTCCCCGGAAATACTCCGCAGCAAGGTCGGTCTGACTGTTTTCTCTTTCTTCCTCTGCCCCAACTGACTGCCTCGGTGACAGGGAAGTTGCCGTCTGTAAGCGAACCGATACCGAATTCACCCCGAGGAGTGAAGAAGGTGTGGCGGTACCCCCTGGATCCGGATGCCGGGCGGCTCCGGTTCCCGGGCACCCGGGGTCCGGCCGACGGCGCGTCGGACGGCCCGGGGGCCCGGTCGTGATCAGTAGGTGTAGAAGCCCTGCCCGCTCTTGCGGCCGATGTCACCTGCGTCGACCATCCGGCGCATCAGCTCCGGGGCGGCGAACTTCTCGTCCTGCGACTCGGTGTAGATGTTGCCCGTGGCGTGCAGGAGGATGTCGACGCCCGTCATGTCCGCCGTGGCGAGGGGGCCCATGGCGTGGCCGAAGCCCAGCTTGCACGCGGTGTCGATGTCCTCGGCCGAGGCGACGCCCGACTCGTAGAGCCTGGCCGCCTCGACGACCAGCGCCGAGATCAGACGGGTGGTGACGAAACCCGCGACGTCGCGGTTGACGACGATGCACGTCTTGCCGACGGACTCGGCGAACTCCCGGGCGGTGGCGAGGGTTTCGTCGCTGGTCTTGTAGCCGCGCACCAGTTCGCAGAGCTGCATCATCGGGACCGGCGAGAAGAAGTGCACGCCGACGACGCGCTCGGGGCGCTCCGTGACCGCGGCGATCTTGGTGATCGGGATGGCGGACGTGTTGGACGCCAGGACGGCGTCCGGGCGGACGACCTTGTCGAGGGTGCGGAAGATCTCGTGCTTCACTTCGAGCTTCTCGAACACGGCCTCGACGACGACGTCGGCGTCGGCCACGGCGTCGAGGTCGGTGGTCATGGTGATCCGGGCGAGCGCGGCCTCGGCGTCGGACGCCTCCAGCTTGCCCTTGGAGACGAACTTGCCATAGCTCGCCTCGATACCGCCGCGTCCGCGCGCCAGGGCCTCGTCGGTGACATCACGCAGCACGACGTCCCAGCCCGCCTGGGCGGAGACCTGCGCGATACCGGACCCCATGAGTCCGGCGCCGATGACGGCGAGCTTCCTGGCCACGTTCGCACCCCTATGCATAGTCGGTCGTTCTCATGCTCTCCGGCGGAGATTAGTACCCGTGAGGGGACATGAGGCCGTGAAGAGATGCGCGTCACGTCTCACATGACGGACATCACACCCTCCGGCGTCACGCGGCGGCGCGCCGCGCGTAGTTGAGCGCCCTCTCGACGCTCGCACGGCGCGCCGTCCCGCTGCCCGTGGGCGGGTACGCGCTCCCGCGCCGGCCGGCATGCCACCACGCGTACGGCGCGCGCCGACGGCGTGGCGGCCCCCTGACACTCGTGGCCGTGACGGTGGGCACGTCCGTCCCCCGCGGGGCGGGGCGGTAACTACGCTGGCCCCATGGTCAATCTGACGCGCATCTACACCCGTACCGGCGACAAGGGCACCACCGCCCTCGGCGACATGAGCCGGACCGCCAAGACCGATCTGCGGATCTCGGCCTACGCCGACGCCAACGAGGCCAACGCCGTCATCGGTACGGCCGTCGCGCTCGGCAACCTCTCCGAGGACGTCGTGAAGGTCCTCGTCCGCGTCCAGAACGACCTCTTCGACGTGGGCGCGGACCTCTCCACGCCGGTGGTCCAGGACCCGGAGTACCCGCCGCTGCGGGTCGAGCAGTCCTACGTCGACAAGCTGGAGGCGGACTGCGACCGCTTCCTGGAGGACCTGGAGAAGCTGCGGAGCTTCATCCTTCCGGGAGGTACACCGGGCGCGGCGCTGCTGCACCAGGCCTGCACGGTCGTCCGCCGCGCCGAGCGGTCCACCTGGGCGGCGCTGGAGGTGCACGGCGAGGTCATGAACGCCCTCACGGCGACCTACCTGAACCGGCTCTCCGACCTCCTGTTCATCCTCGCCAGGACGGCGAACAAGGAGGTCGGGGACGTGCTGTGGGTGCCGGGCGGCGAACGCTGACCATCGGCCGGCCCCGGCCAGGGCGAAGACGCACACGTCAGTCGGCCGCCCGGAGGGCCGGGGCTGCGCAGCAGGGTGCAAGCGGCTTTCTCGGCACGGGAGTTGGGGATCCGACACCCGCTGGGAAACTTTGGTCTGGACCTCTTGACGATTGGTCCAGACCTTCCTAATCTCACCGAACACACTGCGGTGAGTACGCCATGACAAAGCGGGCTCAGGGCGACGCAGGGTTTGCAGTCCACGGACCATCCCCGTTAGCCGACCTCACCCGAGGAGCACCGTTGAGCACTGACAACCCCCTACGCGGATCCCGTCTCAGATGGAGGCGCGGAGCCGGTACCGGCACCCGGTCCAAGGCGGTCGCGGGCCTCACCGCCCTGCTGCTGCCGCTCGCCGCCATGGTCGGCCTGGCCTCCCCCGCCGAGGCCGCCACGTCCGCGACGGCGACCTACGTCAAGAAGTCCGACTGGGGCACCGGCTTCGAGGGCCAGTGGACGGTGAAGAACACCGGCACCACCGCCCTCTCCTCCTGGACGATCGAGTGGGACTTTCCCTCCGGCACCGCGGTCGGCTCCGCCTGGGACGCCACCGTCACGAGCTCCGGAACCCACTGGACCGCGAAGAACCTCGGCTGGAACGGCACCGTCGCCCCGGGCGCCAGCGTCAGCTTCGGCTTCAACGGCACCGGCACCGGCTCGCCCGCCGGCTGCAAGCTGAACGGCGCCTCCTGTGACGGCGGCAGCGTCCCCGGCGACAACGCCCCGTCCAAGCCCGGCACGCCCACCGCGAGCAACGTGACCGACACCTCCGCGAAGCTCACCTGGACCGCCGCCACGGACGACAAGGGCATCAAGAACTACGACGTGCTGCGCGACGGCGCCAAGGTCGCGACCGTCACCACGACGACGTACACCGACACCGGCCTCACCAAGGGCACCGACTACTCCTACACGGTGCAGGCCCGTGACACCGCCGACCAGACCGGACCCGTCAGCTCCTCGGTCGCCGTCCGCACCACCGGGACCACCGACCCGGGCAACCCCGGCACCGGCGACAAGATCAACCTGGGCTACTTCACCGAGTGGGGCGTCTACGGGCGCAACTACCACGTCAAGAACCTCGTGACCTCCGGCTCCGCCGCGAAGATCACCCACATCAACTACGCCTTCGGCAACGTCCAGAACGGCAGGTGCACCATCGGTGACTCCTACGCCGACTACGAGAAGGCCTACACCGCCGACCAGTCGGTCGACGGCGTCGCCGACACCTGGGACCAGCCGCTGCGCGGCAACTTCAACCAGCTGCGCAAGCTGAAGGCCCGGTACTCGCACATCAAGGTCCTCTGGTCCTTCGGCGGCTGGACGTGGTCCGGCGGCTTCCCGCAGGCCGCCCAGAACCCGGCCGCCTTCGCCCAGTCCTGCTACGACCTGGTCGAGGACCCCCGCTGGGCCGACGTCTTCGACGGCATCGACATCGACTGGGAGTACCCCAACGCCTGCGGTCTCACCTGTGACACCAGCGGCCCGGCGGCCCTGAAGAACGTCGCCTCCGCGCTGCGGACGAAGTTCGGCACCGGCAACCTGGTCACCGCCGCGATCACCGCGGACGGCTCGGCCGGCGGCAAGATCGACAAGGCCGACTACGCCGGCGCGGCCCAGTCCATGAACTGGTACAACGTGATGACGTACGACTTCTTCGGCGCCTTCGCCCCGCAGGGCCCGACGGCCCCGCACTCCCCGCTCACCTCGTACTCCGGCATCCCGCAGGAGGGCTTCAACTCCGCCGCCGCGATCGCCAAGCTGAAGGCGCAGGGCGTCCCGGCCTCGAAGCTCCTGCTCGGCATCGGCTTCTACGGCCGCGGCTGGACCGGCGTCACCCAGTCCGCCCCCGGCGGCACGGCGACCGGCGCGGCGCCGGGCACCTACGAGGCGGGCAACGAGGACTACAAGGTCCTCAAGAACACCTGCCCGGCCACCGGCACCATCGCCGGCACGGCCTACGCGCACTGCGGCACCAACTGGTGGAGCTACGACACCCCGGCGACGATCGCGACCAAGATGGCCTGGGCGAACAACCAGGGTCTGGGCGGGGCGTTCTTCTGGGAGTTCAGCGGCGACACCGCCAACGGTGAGCTCGTGACCGCGATGGACAACGGCCTCAGCTAGCCCGGCAGAAGCCTCGGCGCGCCACCCCCCACGAGGCAGCACCACTCCGGGAAATGCGCCGGGGAGACAGGTCCGCCCCCTGTCTCCCCGGTTCTCGCATGCTCAGACCGCATCGGCGCCCGCCCGAGTCCGTCCGGGGGGAAGCCTCCGCTCACGCCACGTTGACCCGCTGGCCGGGCGGTGCCGCCTCCAGCCAGGCGAGGAAACCGGTCAGGGCGTCCTCGCTCATCGCCAGCTCCAGGCGTGTCCCCCGGTGGAGACAGCCGAGCACGACGGAATCCGACAGGAGCGCGAGCTCCTCCTCGCCTTCGGGCAGCCGGCGCGCGACCACCTCGATGGCGGACCGCTCCAGCCCGCGGCGCGGGCGGGGCGAATAGGAGAAGACCCGGAACCAGTCGACGCGGTCACCGCTGTAGCGGGCGACGCCGTAGACCCAGCCCTTGCCGGACGGGTCGGGCTCCTCCGGGATGTCCCAGCGCAGACTGCAGTCGAAGGTGCCGCCCGAACGCTGGATCAGCCGCCTGCGCAGACCGAAGACGAACAGACCCACCGCGACCAGTACGACGATGACGCCGGCCACCCACAACGCGAGGACCATCTCCACCGACCTCCTCGCATCGTCGAGTAACGGATACCGCACCGAGCCGAACCGGACCGCACCTGCATCGCCTCAGCCGCGACACGGTCTGGAAGATTCCAGCACGGGCCGCGGCTGAGTCAAAAACTCCTCGTGGGGACGCTCAGTGCGCCGCCACCGCACGCAGTCGCACGTCCGCGCGGCGCTCGGCGCCCGCGTCCGTCTCCGACTTCGCACGCTCCAGCGCACGCTCGGCGCGCTGGACGTCGATCTCGTCCGCAAGCTCGGCGATCTCCGCCAGCAGCGAGAGCTTGTTGTCCGCGAACGAGATGAAACCGCCGTGCACAGCGGCGACCACGGTCCCGCCGTCGCTCGTACGGATGGTCACGGGTCCCGATTCCAGCACACCCAGGAGCGGCTGGTGACCGGGCATGACGCCGATGTCGCCGGACGTGGTTCGTGCGACAACGAGGGTGGCCTCGCCGGACCAGACACTGCGGTCCGCGGCGACCAGCTCGACATGCAGCTCAGCAGCCAAGGGTGGCTCCTCGGGTCACCACCCGGCGGTCGTGCCGGGTGTCGGTTCGATTCTACGGGGCGTGGTGAGGGGGGCGGGACACACCCACCCCCCTCGGTGAGCCGGAGGCTCAGGAGACGCCGAGCTCCTTGGCCTTCGCCTTCAGGTCCTCGATGCCACCGCACATGAAGAACGCCTGCTCGGGGAAGTGGTCGTAATCCCCGTCACAGATGGCGTTGAACGCGGCGATCGACTCGTCGAGCGGAACGTCCGAACCGTCCAGGCCGGTGAACTGCTTGGCGGCGTGGGTGTTCTGCGACAGGAAGCGCTCGACGCGACGGGCGCGGTGGACGACGAGCTTGTCCTCCTCGCCCAGCTCGTCGATACCGAGGATCGCGATGATGTCCTGGAGGTCCTTGTACTTCTGCAGGATCCCCTTGACGCGGCTGGCGGCCTCGTAGTGGTCCTGCGCGATGTAGCGCGGGTCCAGGATGCGGGACGTGGAGTCCAGCGGGTCCACGGCCGGGTAGATGCCCTTCTCGGAGATCGGACGGGAGAGAACCGTCGTCGCGTCGAGGTGGGCGAACGTGGTGGCCGGGGCCGGGTCGGTCAGGTCGTCCGCGGGGACGTAGATCGCCTGCATCGAGGTGATCGAGTGACCACGCGTCGAGGTGATGCGCTCCTGGAGCACACCCATCTCGTCGGCCAGGGTCGGCTGGTAACCCACCGCGGACGGCATGCGGCCGAGCAGCGTGGAGACCTCGGAGCCGGCCTGCGTGAAGCGGAAGATGTTGTCGATGAAGAGCAGCACGTCCTGCTTCTGCACATCGCGGAAGTACTCCGCCATGGTCAGGGCGGACAGCGCGACCCGCAGACGGGTGCCCGGCGGCTCGTCCATCTGGCCGAAGACCAGCGCGGTCTTGTCCAGGACGCCCGACTCGGTCATCTCGTCGATGAGGTCGTTGCCCTCACGGGTGCGCTCGCCGACACCGGCGAACACCGACACACCGTCGTGCAGCTTCGCCACACGCATGATCATTTCCTGGATGAGGACCGTCTTGCCGACGCCCGCACCACCGAACAGACCGATCTTGCCGCCCTTGACGTACGGGGTCAGCAGGTCGACGACCTTCAGGCCGGTCTCGAACATCTCGGTCTTCGACTCGAGCTGGTCGAAGGCCGGGGCCTTGCGGTGGATCGGCCAGCGCTCGGTGATCTGCGCCTCGGCCTCCGGCTCGTTCAGGATCTGACCGAGGGTGTTGAACACCTTGCCCTTGGTCACGTCGCCGACCGGGACGGTGATGCCCGTACCCGTGTTGGTCACCGACGCCTGGCGGACCAGGCCGTCGGTGGGCTGCATCGAGATCGCGCGGACCATGCCGTCACCCAGGTGCTGGGCGACTTCGAGGGTCAGCGTCTTACGAGCGCCGGCCTCGGCCGGGTCGTCGACCTCGACGTGCAGGGCGTTGTAGATCTCCGGCATCGCGTCGACGGGGAACTCCACGTCGACGACCGGGCCGATGACCCGGGCGACGCGGCCCGTGGCAGCGGCCGTCTCAACTGTCGTCGTCATTACTTGTCACTCCCCGCGGACGCGTCGGCCAGCGCACCTGCACCGCCGACGATCTCGCTGATTTCCTGGGTGATTTCGGCCTGGCGGGCCGCGTTGGCAAGCCGGGAGAGGCTCTTGATCAGGTCCCCGGCGTTGTCGGTCGCCGACTTCATCGCACGGCGGCGGGCAGCGTGCTCGGAAGCGGCGGCCTGCAGCAGTGCGTTGTAGATGCGGCTCTCGACGTAGCGCGGCAGAAGGGCGTCGAGGACGTCCTCAGCCGACGGCTCGAAGTCGAACAGCGGAAGGATCTCGTCCTTGCCGGCGCTCTCCTCCGCGACCTTGTCGAGCGACAGCGGCAGCATCCGGCCGTCGACCGCGTTCTGCGTCATCATCGACACGAATTCCGTGAAGACGATGTGCAGCTCGTCGACGCCGCCCTCGGCCGTGTCCTTCTGGATGGCCTCGATGAGGGGCTCGGCGATCTTCTTGGCGTCCGAGTACTCGGGGCTGTCGGTGAAGCCGGTCCACGAATCCGAGACCTTGCGCTCACGGAAGCCGTAGTACGCGACGCCCTTGCGGCCGACGATGTACGTGTCGACCTCCTTGCCCTCGGCCGCCAGCCGCTCCCTCAGCCGCTCCGCCGCCTTGATGGCGTTGGAGGAGTAGCCGCCGGCCAGACCGCGGTCGCTCGTGAGGAGCAGGACCGCGGCACGGACCGGGGACTCGGCCTCGGTGGTGAGCGGATGGCTGGTGTTCGATCCGGTCGCGACCGCGGTCACCGCACGGGTGAGCTCGGTCGCGTACGGCATCGACGCCGCCACCTTGCGCTGCGCCTTGACGATGCGCGAGGCGGCGATCATCTCCATCGCCTTGGTGATCTTCTTGGTCGCGGTGACGGCTTGGATGCGGCGCTTGTAAACGCGAAGCTGAGCGCCCATCGATCAGCCCTCGCCCAGGAGCTTGCCGTCCGAGGTCTCGAACTGCTGCTTGAAGGCGGCGATCGCGTCGGCGACCGACTGCAGCGTGTCGTCGGACATCTTGCCGCCCTCGGCGATGCTGGTCAGGAGGTCCTTGCGCTCACGGCGCAGGTACTCCAGCAGCTCGCTCTCGAAGCGGCGGATGTCCTCGACCGGGACGTCGTCCATCTTGCCCGTGGTGCCGGCCCAGACGGAGACGACCTGCTCCTCCATCGGGAACGGTGCGTACTGCGGCTGCTTCAGCAGCTCGACCATGCGCTTACCGCGCTCCAGCGACGCCTTGGAGGCCGCGTCCAGGTCGGAACCGAAGGCGGCGAACGCCTCCAGCTCGCGGTACTGGGCGAGGTCCACGCGCAGTCGGCCGGAGACCTGCTTCATGGCCTTGTGCTGGGCGGAGCCACCGACTCGGGAGACCGAGATACCGACGTTGAGCGCCGGACGCTGACCCGCGTTGAACAGGTCGGACTCCAGGAAGCACTGGCCGTCGGTGATGGAGATGACGTTGGTCGGGATGAACGCCGACACGTCGTTCGCCTTGGTCTCGACGATCGGGAGGCCCGTCATCGAACCGGCGCCCAGGTCGTCGGAGAGCTTGGCGCAGCGCTCCAGCAGACGCGAGTGCAGGTAGAAGACGTCGCCCGGGTAGGCCTCACGGCCCGGCGGACGGCGCAGCAGAAGCGACACGGCGCGGTAGGCGTCGGCCTGCTTCGAGAGGTCGTCGAAGATGATGAGGACGTGCTTGCCGTCGTACATCCAGTGCTGGCCGATGGCCGAGCCGGTGTACGGCGCCAGGTACTTGAAGCCGGCCGGGTCGGACGCCGGGGCGGCGACGATGGTCGTGTACTCGAGCGCGCCGGCCTCTTCCAGGGCACCGCGCACGGAGGCGATGGTGGAACCCTTCTGACCGATGGCGACGTAGATGCAGCGCACCTGCTTGTTCACGTCGCCCGAGCGCCAGTTGTCGCGCTGGTTGATGATCGTGTCGACGGCCAGAGCGGTCTTACCCGTCTGACGGTCGCCGATGATCAGCTGACGCTGGCCGCGGCCGATCGGCACCATGGCGTCGACGGCCTTGTAGCCGGTCTGCATCGGCTCGTGCACCGACTTGCGGACCATGACGCCAGGGGCCTGCAGCTCGAGGGCGCGGCGGCCTTCGGTCGCGATCTCGCCGAGACCGTCGATCGGGTTGCCGAGCGGGTCGACGACGCGGCCGAGGTAGCCCTCGCCGACGCCGACGGAGAGCACCTCACCGGTGCGCTGCACCGGCTGGCCCTCCTCGATTCCGCTGAACTCGCCGAGGACGATCGCACCGATCTCGCGCTCTTCGAGGTTGAGGGCGAGACCGAGGGTTCCGTCCTCGAACTTCAGCAGTTCGTTCGCCATGGCGGAGGGCAGACCCTCCACCTTCGCGATGCCGTCGCCGGCAACGCTGACCGTACCGACCTCCTCGCGCGAGGCCGCGTCCGGCTGGTACGACTGGACGAAGTTCTCCAGTGCGTCCCGGATCTCCTCCGGCCGGATCGTGAGCTCCGCCATCTGGGTTCCCTGCTCTCCTTGTTGGGCCCGAAGTTTCTTAAGGGGGTCTGGGGGCGACCCCCAGGAATCTTCTGCAGTCTCTGCACGGCCCAACCGGGCCGCCGTACTTGCTCGTTCAGTTGGTGCGGTTGGTAGCGCTGCGCGCCGTCAGCCGGCCATCCGGCGGGTCGCCTCGGAGAGACGCTCCGCGATCGTGCCGTTGATGACCTCGTCACCGACGCGCACCGAGATCCCGCCGAGGACCTCGGGGTCCACGTCGAGGTTCAGGTGCATCTGCCGGCCGTAGATCTTCGCCAGAGCCGCGCCGAGGCGCTGCTTCTGCCGGTCGGACAGCGGCACCGCGGAGGTGACGACGGCGACCATGCGGTCCCGGCGCTCCGCGGCGAGCTTGGACAGGGAATCGAGTCCTGCCTCCAGGCTACGTCCACGGGGCTGGGTCACGAGGCGCGTGACGACTCGCTCGGTGACGGGCTGGGCCTTGCCGCCGAGCAGACTGCGCAGCAGCTCGCTCTTGGCGGCGGTGGACGCCGTCCGGCTGGTCAGCGCGGAGCGCAGCCCAGTGTCGGAACCGACGATCCGGCCGAACCGGAACAGCTCGTCCTCGACGTCGTCGAGCGCACCCGCGCGCTGGGCCGCGGTGAGGTCTGCGGTGTTCGCCAGCTCCTCGACCGAGTCGACCAGGTCACGCGACTGCGACCAGCGGGAGCGGACCATGCCGGAGACCAGGTCCACGGTCGCGCCGCTCACCTGACCGCTCAGCAGTCGTCCGGCGAGCTCGGCCTTCGCCTCGCCGCCCTGCGACGGGTCGGTGAGGACCCGGCGCAGCGATACCTCGCGGTGGAGCAGCGCGGTGACGGCTGCCAGCTCCTCGGCGAGCTTCGCCGCGTCGACCGACGTGCTGTCGGTCAGCGCGTCGAGACGCTCGCGTGCGGCGGCCAGCGCCTCGCGGCTCGCTCCGTTCATCGGACGGCCTCGGCCTTCGCCTCGAGCTCGTCGAGGAACCGGTCGACGGTGCCGCTCTGCCGGGCGTGGTCCTCGAGGGACTCGCCGACGAGCTTGCCGGCCAGGGCGGTGGCGAGGGTGCCCACGTCCTGACGCAGCGCCGAGGCCGCGGCCTTGCGGTCCGCCTCGATCTGGGCGTGGCCCGCGGCGATGATCTCTTCGCGCTGCCGCTGACCTTCCGCCCTCATCTCCTGGATGATGACGGCACCCTGCTCCTGCGCCTCCTGGCGCAGACGGGCGGCTTCGTGGCGGGCCTCGGCGAGCTGAGCCTTGTACTGCTCAAGAACGCTCTGGGCCTCGGTCTGGGCCGCATCGGCCTTCTCGATACCGCCTTCGATGGCCTCGCGGCGCTCTTCCAGAACCTTGTTGATGTTCGGGAGGAGCTTCTTGGCGAGGAAGCCGAAGACGATGACGAAGGCGATGAGGCCGATGACGAGCTCTGGAATCGGCGGGATGAGGGGATTTTCCATCTCCTCAGCCGCGACCGTAAGCAGCTGGCTCACATCAGTGCCTTTCGTCTCGGGTGCTGTTCGTCAGGCCTGAAGATCAGGAACCGTAGACGAACGGCATGACCAGACCGATGAGGGCGAGCGCCTCACAGAAGGCGAAGCCGAGGATCTGGTTGGCGCGGATGAGGCCGGCGGCCTCGGGCTGGCGGGCGAGGGCCTGGGTGCCGTTACCGAAGATGATGCCGACGCCGACGCCGGGGCCGATGGCGGCGAGGCCGTAACCGATGGAGCCGAGAGCCTTCAGGTCGCCGGTGAGAGCGGCGAGGGTCTGGGACATGCCAGTCTTCCTTCTCTTTCAAGGACCGGTGGGGGTTGGCCACCGGACGAATAAGGGTTCGGTACGCGCTGCTCAGTGGTGCTTGGCGAGCGCGCCCTGGATGAAGGTGCAGGTGAGGAGCACGAAGACGTATGCCTGCAGCGCCTGAACGAAGAGCTCGAACGCGGTCATGACGATGACCATGATGAACGAGACGCCTGCGTACGCGATGCCGATGCCGTTGAGGAGGTACCAGCTGGCGATCGTGAAGAGCAGCAGAAGCGTGTGGCCCGCGAACATGTTCGCGAAGAGTCGCACCGCGTGCGTGAACGGCCGGACGAAGAGGTTCGAGAAGAACTCGATCAGCATCGCGAGCGGAAGCACCGGGCCGAGCGACTTGTCGTAGCCGGTGATGTTCTTGAACCCGCCGACGAATCCGTGCCGCTTGAAGGTCAGGCTGACCCAGAGCACGTAGACGATCAGGGCGAGCACGATCGGGTACGCGATGATCGACGTCACGGGGAACTGGGCGACCGGGATGATCGACCAGAGGTTCATCATCCAGACGAAGAAGAACAGCGAGACGACGAGCGGAACGTACTTCTCGCCCTCGCGCTTGCCGATCGTCTCGTAGACGATGCCGCGGCGGACGAAGTCGTAGCCCATCTCGGCGACCGACTGCAGCTTGCCGGGGACCATCTTGGGCTTGCGGAACGCAGCCCAGAAGAAACCGACGATGATGATCGAGCCGAGCAGGGCCAGCAGCATCGGCTTGTTGAAGTACAGGTTGCTGTCCGCGTCTCCCCAGAGGGGCTCGAACAGGAACGAGTGCAGGCCGGGTGCCGGGAAACCACAACCGTCGAAGATGTGGCAATCGGTCTCGAAGGCGAGCACCTGTGTCGGGTCAGCACTCACCGCGGGCTCCTTCAGCGTGGCGCATAGGTACGGCAACCTCGATGTGTCGGCGCGGCACGCGGCCGCGGTTCGGCACTGGACTGGTGTAACGGATGTGTGAGCGGCAGTCAGGCAATGAGCCTCGCGATCGAGCAGGCGTCAGCTCACATGCCCGCGCCCGCAGTGCCGCAGTTGAAACCGGACGATAGCAGGCTCCGGTGAGCGCCCTTATTCCGGCCCTACCCATCACGCCGACGAGCCCGTCTTCTTGGGCTCGCGGGCGTCGCTGGACTCGGGTTCGACGTAAAGGATCTTGGCCTTCATGTGTGCACGCGCCTGCGCGCCGATCCACGCGAGAGTCGTCGCGACCAGTGTGATCGCGAAGGCCTTCGGGTTGAACAGCGACGTGTCCTTGAACACGGCGACGAAGATGAACAGAAGGAGGAGCTGCGCCGTGTACAGCATCAGCCCCATGGCCTGGAACAGGTGCGGGAGGGACCTGGCGGTCCGTTGGAGGACCACGAGTCCGATCCCCATGAAGAGGATCACGACCAGCGTCGCGACGACCGCACCCACGGCTCCCTTGCCGCCCGCGACACCGGCGCTGACAGCAGCGGCGACGACGCCGGCGGCAGCAGTGGGCACGGCGGTCTGAAGGAGGGTCCGGACGTCGTTGGACGGCATGGCGGTTGCTCCGCATGGCAGGGGGTGGGCAGTGGTCGTCAGGGACGAGCGTAGGCCCGGTCCGAGATCGATGATCCGGGCCAATGGACCGCGCTACTCAGGTCCTTCGGCTTCATCACCGGGCTTCGTGAACGCTATCACAAACTATTTGATGAGGTCTTTACTCAGAAAGTGTGCCAGCTGTCACACGTGAGGGTTGTTTCGCGCGTCTGTGCAGCACGTCACAGCGGATTGTCTGGTATCGGGGCGTCTGCACCCCGTCCGTCAGCGTGACGAGTCGGCCCGGTCCCGATCCGTGAAGCGCGAACGGGGGCCGATCGCTGTCGCTCCGTTGACGCCGGACACCCCCACGGCCACCGGGGCCCGCTCCGGTGCCGGGGAGACCATCTCCGAGCCGCCCGGGCCGTGTTGGCCTTCGGCGCCGTCCTCGGCGCCCTGCACGGCCTCTGCCAGGCCCTTGCGCCGGCGGCGGTAGCGGGGCGGTACGAACGCCTCCGCCCAGCGCGGTGCCCGCGGGGTGAAGCGCGGCATCAGCAGGAGGATCAGACCGACGGCGCTGAGTCCCACGATGACCAGCACGATCCACAGCGAGGCCGAGTGCACCGAATAGCCGACGGCGCCGAACGCGATCAGCGCGGACCAGAAGTACATGATCAGCACCGACCTGCTGTGCGAGTGCCCGATCTCCAGCAGCCGGTGGTGCAGGTGCCCCCGGTCGGCCGCGAAAGGCGACTGGCCGTTCCAGGTGCGGCGCACGATGGCCAGCACGAGGTCGGCGGCCGGGATCGCGATGATCGTGAGCGGCAGCAGCAGCGGGATGAAGACGGGGAGCATCGCGTGGGTGGCCTGCCGCTCGCTGCCCTCGAAGAGCTTCATCGTGTCCGGGTCGACCTGACCGGTGACGGAGATGGCGCCGGCGGCCAGCACGAGGCCGATCAGCATCGATCCCGAGTCCCCCATGAAGATCCGGGCGGGGTGCATGTTGTGCGGCAGGAAGCCGAGGCACATGCCCATCAGGATCGCGGCGAAGAGCGTCGCGGGGGCCGCTGCCTCGATCCCGTACCCGTACCAGAGGCGGTAGGTGTACAGGAAGAACGCCGCGGACGCGATGCACACCATGCCGGCCGCGAGGCCGTCCAGGCCGTCGACGAAGTTGACCGCGTTGATGGTGATCACGACCAGGGCGACCGTGAGCAGCGTGCCCTGCCACTGGGTGAGCGC
Source organism: Streptomyces sp. NPDC001822 (assembly GCF_042892135.1). Classification (NCBI taxonomy): domain Bacteria; kingdom Bacillati; phylum Actinomycetota; class Actinomycetes; order Kitasatosporales; family Streptomycetaceae; genus Streptomyces; species Streptomyces sp. NPDC001822. The sequence goes on along the minus strand of NZ_JBIATW010000007.1, from coordinate 277,329 downwards.
GACCGTCCCGACACCGGGGATGGGCAGCCACAGGATCGTCAGACCCTGGATGACCATGACCGCGGCGGCGATCATCTGTCCGCCGAGCTTGATCAGCGCGTCGATCTCGAACTTGTCGTCCAGGACACCGATCAGCCAGATGAGGGCCGCGCCGGAGAGCAGCGCCCTGGGCTCGTTGGAGAGTTCGAAGACATCGTTCAGGTTGAACAGGTGGTCCGCGACGATCAGGCCGGCGCACAGTCCGCCGAACATGGCGATGCCGCCGAGCCGGGGAGTCGGTTCCCGGTGCACGTCGCGCGCACGGATCGCGGGCATCGCCCCGACCGCGATGGCGAACTTCCGCACGGGTCCGGTCAGCAGATAGGTAACTGCGGCCGTGACACAGAGCGTCAGCAGGTAATCACGCACGGGCTGCCCCACAGAATTCGCCGGCCATCTCAGCCCCACACCCTAGTCTCATGAACGAGGACACCGAGCCACGGGTGATGGTTGCACATGGTCCGGCTACCCCGGATACGGCGGATTGCGCTCGGCCAGCGCGCGCACGTCGGCCCGCAGCCGGCCGGTGTCGCCTTCGTCACGCACGGCGGCGCCGAACAGCCCGGCGATCCGGACCATGTCGTCCTCGTCCATCCCCTGGGTGGTCACGGCCGCCGTGCCGAGCCGGATTCCGCGCGCGTCCCCGTAGGGAAGCGCGCAGGTGTCCAGGACCATCCCCGCGGCGCACAGCCGCTCGCGGGCCGTGCGGCCGTCCACGCCGAGGGGCCCGGGGTCCGCGACGACGATGTGGGTGTCCGTGCCGCCCGTGGTCACCTCGAAGCCCTCGGTCTCCAGGGCGGCCGCCAGGACCCGGGCGTGCGCGACGACCCGGTGGGCGTAGACCGCGTACGCCGGGGTCGCCGCCTCGCCGAACGCGACCGCCTTCGCCGCGACCGTGTGCATCTGCGCGCCGCCCTGGGTGAAGGGGAACACCGCGCGGTCGATCCGCTCGGCCAGCTCCACGCCGCAGAGGATCATGCCGCCGCGGGGCCCGCGCAGCACCTTGTGCGTCGTCGCGCAGACCACGTCCGCGTACGGCACCGGGCTGGGCGCCGCTCCCCCGGCGATCAGCCCCATGGGATGGGCGGCGTCGGCGATGAGATAGGCGCCTGCCTCGTCGGCGATGTCCCGGAACTGCTCGTAGTCGGGATGCCTGGGGTAGGAGATCGAGCCGCAGACGATCGCCTTGGGGCGCCGTGCCCGGGCGAGGGCGCGGACCTGCGCGTAGTCGATGAGGCCGCTGTCGGGGTCGACGCCGTATCCGGCGAACTCGAACCAGCGCCCGGAGAAGTTCTGCGGCGCACCGTGGGTGAGGTGGCCGCCGTACGGAAGTCCCATGGCCAGCACCGTGTCGCCCGGGCGCAGCAGCGCCGCGTAGGCGGCGAGCACGGCGGAGGAGCCCGAGTGCGGCTGGACGTTGGCGTGCTCGGCCCCGAACAGTGCCTTGGCGCGCCGTACGGCGAGGTCCTCGGCGGCGTCGGCCTGCTCGCAGCCGCCGTGGTGGCGGGCGCCGGGGTAGCCCTCGGCGTACTTGTTGGCGAGCGGGGAGCCGAGGGCGGCCAGGACCGCGGGCGAGGTGAAGTTCTCGGCGGCGATCAGCTGGAGGGTGCTCGCCTGCCGGCCCGCCTCGGCCAGCAGGATGGCGCCGGCCTCCGGGTCCTGGCGGAACAGGGCACCGAAGTCCTGGGGCACGGTGGTGTCCGGCGGGGGCGCGGCTGCGGGTGCGACTGGCGTGGTGACCGGCATCTGACGGCTCCGGGCCTGAGGGAGGGGTGCACTGGCGTCAGATCCAATGTAGGCCCGCCCCCGGCTGCCTGCCCGCTGCCGTGCGGCCCTCTACGCCGGTCGGCGCACCCGGGCGCGGAGTGCGCGGGGCGGTGGCCCTTCAGTGCGGGGCGCGTACCCCGGTCAGCGCGGTCATGACGGGATCGAGCGCCTGGCTGATCTCGTCGCCGATGGAGCGGAAGAAGGTGATCGGGGCACCGTAGGGGTCGTAGACCTCGTCGGCCTCGGCGGTGGGGGCGAGGAGCCAGCCGCGCAGGGCCGCCGCCGCGCGCACCAGGGCGCGGGCGCGCTCCACGACGCCCTCCTCGCGGGCGTCGGGGAGGGTCGCGGGGTCTATGGCCCGCACCAGCCGGGTGAACTCCTTGAGCGTGAAGGTCCGCAGGCCCGCCGAGTGGCCCATGGAGATGACCTGGGCCCGGTGGTCGCGGGTGGCGGTCAGCACCAGGTCGGCGCGGATCACGTGCTCGTCGAGGAGCTCGCGGCCGACGAAGCCGGAGGCGTCGGCGCCGAAGTCGGCGAGGACGACCTCTGCATTGGCCTCCATGGGTGCGCCCTCGTGTCCCCAGGTGCCGGCGCTCTCCACGATGAGGCCGCCGCTCAGCGGATCGCCGAGGCGGTCCATGAGGGCGTGGCGGGTCAGCCGCTCGGTGATGGGCGAGCGGCAGACGTTGCCGGTGCTGACGTGGAGGATGCGGAAAGCGTCGTGCTGCCCCGCTATGCCACGCCCCTCAGGGGCGGTCAATTGGCCACCTCGAGGTCGGGTACCACCTTGCGGAGCTCCTCGACCGAGAGTGCTCCGGCGCGGAGCAGCACGGGGGTCTTGCCCGTGACGTCGACGATCGAGGACGGCACGATCCCGGGGGTCGGGCCGCCGTCGAGGTAGACGGAGACGCTGTCGCCGAGCATGTCCTGGGCGGCGTCGCAGTCCTCGGGAGAGGGGTGACCGGTGAGGTTGGCGCTGGAGACGGCCATCGGGCCGACCTCCGTCAGCAGCTCGATGGCGACGGGGTGCAGGGGCATCCGGACGGCGACGGTTCCGCGGGTGTCACCGAGGTCCCACTGCAGCGACGGCTGGTGCCGGGCGACGATCGTGAGGGCGCCGGGCCAGAACGCGTCGACGAGCTCCCACGCCTGCTCGGAGAAGTCGGTGACCAGGCCGTGCAGGGTGTTCGGGGAGCCGATAAGGACGGGGGTCGGCATGTTGCGGCCGCGGCCCTTGGCGTCGAGCAGGTCGGCGACGCCCTCGGCGCTGAAGGCGTCCGCACCGATGCCGTAGACGGTGTCGGTGGGCAGCACGACCAGTTCGCCGCGGCGGACGGCGGACGCGGCTTCACGCAGGCCGGTCGTACGGTCGGTCGCGTCGTTGCAGTCGTATCGCCGTGCCATCAGCCGGCCTCCTCGGGCATGTACGGGTAGGGGTCCTGCGGTCCGGGTGTCCCGGTGGTCACGGCATGGCCCTGCGGGCCGTCGCGAACCGGGGCCGGTTGTTCAGGTCGGGGTGGTCGGCCGCGTCGGCCCAGCCCCGCTCCTCGGTGAAGATCCACGGCACCTGGCCGCCCTGGGTGTCGGCGTGCTCGATCACGACGAGCCCGCCGGGGCGGAGCAGCCGGTGCGCGGTGCGCTCGATGCCGCGGATGGTGTCGAGCCCGTCCTCGCCGGAGAACAGTGCCATCTGCGGGTCGTGGTCGCGGGCCTCGGGCGCCACGTACTCCCACTCGGTGAGCGGGATGTAGGGCGGGTTGGAGATCACCAGGTCGACCTGGCCGTCGAGCTCCGGGAGGGCGCTCAGGGCGTCGCCGCGGTGCACGGTGACCCTGGACCCCTCGGCGTTCTTCCGGGTCCACCTGAGGGCGTCCTCGGACAGCTCGACGGCGTGCACGCGCGAGCGCGGGACCTCCTGCGCCATGGCGAGGGCGATCGCGCCCGATCCGGTGCACAGGTCCACGATCAGGGGTTCCACGACGTCCATCGCGCGGACGGCGTCTATCGCCCAGCCGACGACCGACTCCGTCTCCGGGCGGGGGACGAAGACCCCGGGGCCGACCTGGAGTTCCAGGTAGCGGAAGAAGGCGCGGCCGGTGATGTGCTGGAGGGGTTCGCGGGCCTCGCGGCGGGCGATCGTCTCCCAGTAGCGGGCGTCGAAGTCGGCGTCCCGCACGTGGTGCAGTTCGCCCCGCTTGACCCCGTGCACGAACGCCGCGAGTTCCTCGGCGTCGAATCGCGGTGAGGGGACACCGGCGTCGGCCAGCCGCTGGGTGGCCTGGGCCACCTCGGCGAGCAGCAGGTTCATCGCGGTTCTCCGTACGGGTTCACGAGCGGGGCGGGCGGTGGCGCTTACGCGGAGGCGAGCTTGGCGGCCGAGTCGGCGTCGACGCAGGCCTGGATGACCGCGTCGAGCTCGCCGTCGAGCACCTGGTCCAAGTTGTACGCCTTGAAGCCGACGCGGTGGTCCGAGATGCGGTTTTCCGGGAAGTTGTACGTCCGGATCTTCTCGGAGCGGTCCACGGTGCGCACCTGGCTGCGGCGCACGTCGGAGGCCTCCTGCTCGGCGGCCTCCTGGGCGGCGGCCAGCAGCCGGGAGCGCAGGATGCGCATGGCCTGCTCCTTGTTCTGGAGCTGGCTCTTCTCGTTCTGGCAGGAGGCGACGACACCGGTCGGCAGGTGCGTGATGCGCACGGCGGAGTCCGTGGTGTTGACGGACTGGCCGCCGGGGCCGGAGGAGCGGTAGACGTCGATGCGGAGGTCGTTGGCGTGGATCTCCACGTCGACCTCCTCGGCCTCCGGCGTGACGAGCACACCGGCGGCGGAGGTGTGGATACGGCCCTGGGACTCGGTGGAGGGCACACGCTGCACGCGGTGCACACCGCCCTCGTACTTCAGCCGCGCCCAGACGCCCTGGCCGGGCTCGGTGGCGCCGTTGCCGCCCTTGGTCTTCACGGCGACCTGGACGTCCTTGTATCCGCCGAGCTCGGACTCCGTGGAGTCGATGATCTCGGTCTTCCAGCCGACGCGCTCGGCGTAGCGCAGGTACATGCGCAGCAGATCGCCGGCGAAGAGGGCGGACTCGTCGCCGCCCGCTCCCGCCTTGATCTCCAGCAGCACGTCCTTGTCGTCGCTGGGGTCGCGCGGGACCAGGAGGAGCCGGAGCTTCTCGGTGATCTCCTCGCGCTGCTTCTCCAGGACCTTGACCTCGGCGGCGAAGTCCGGGTCGTCGGCGGCGAATTCGCGGGCGGTCTCGATGTCGTCGCCGGTCTGCTTCCAGGACCGGTAGGTGGAGACGATCGGGGTCAGCTCCGCGTAGCGCTTGTTCAGCTTGCGCGCGTTGGCCTGGTCGGCGTGGACCGACGGGTCGGCGAGCTTCTTCTCGAGATCGACGTGCTCGCCGATCAGTTCCTCGACCGCCTCGAACATCTTCGGGCTCCTGGTTTCTGCGTCATACGTCTGCGGGCTGCCTGGACGGCGTGCTGCCGGTGGTGCCGCCCGCGGGGGCGCGACCGGCGGCAGAGCCGGAAAAAAACGCCGGTCCCGGCGCCCGTTGGAGGGCGTCGGGAACCGGCGCAGTGGCTCGCTACTTGCTGGCGGAGCCGGCAGCCTTGCCGAAGCGGGCCTCGAAGCGGGCCACGCGGCCGCCGGTGTCGAGGATCTTCTGCTTGCCCGTGTAGAACGGGTGGCACTCGGAGCAGACGTCGGCGCGGATGGCGCCGCCCTCGAGGGTGCTCCGGGTGGTGAACGACGCACCACAGGTGCAGCTGACCTGCGTCTCGACGTACTGGGGGTGGATCTCGCGCTTCAAGGTGTCTCCTAGGTTCGGGAGGGCTCCGGGTCGTTCGCGCGGATTGCGCGTCCGTGAACCGGGGCCGACGTACCAGTCTGCCAGGACCGGCCGTATCTCCCAAAACGAGGACCCCGCCGGGTGTATTCCCCCGTCCACGGGGAACGCTGGGCGACGTCGCGGTGACGGACAGCCGCCGGGGTCCCTCAGCGCACCACCGCCCCGGCCCCGCCCTTGTCACCGGCCGACTTCGCCGTGGCCGAGGCCGGAACCGGCTTGTCCTGCTTGAGCGCGGCCCACACCTGCTGCCCGGCCTTCTGCTGGGGAAGCACGCGGTTGGGGTTCTCCGGGTCGTACTCCACGGGCAGTGTCACCATGTCGACGTGCCTGGAGCCGAGGCCCTTGAGTCCTTCGGCGAAACCGGCGAGCTTCTTGACCGAGGCCAGTGCGGAGTCGGTGGTGACCGCCTTCGTGGCCGAATCCGCGAGCCCGAAGAGCGTCTTCGGGTGCGAGAAGACCCCGACGCTCTTCGCCTGGTCCATCAGGGCCTTCACGAACGCCTGCTGCAGCTGGATGCGGCCCAGGTCGCTGCCGTCGCCGACGCCGTGCCGGGTGCGGACGAGACCGAGGGACTGCTCACCGCTCAGGGTGTGCGTGCCGGGCTTCAGCGCGAGGTGGCTGTCGGGGTCGTCGATCGCCTGCGAGGTGGTGAGCTCCACGCCGCCCAGTTCGTCGATGATCTTCTTGAACCCGGTGAAGTCGACCTCCACGTAGTGGTCCATGCGGATGCCCGACATCGCCTCGACGGTCTTCACCGCGCAGGCGGGCCCGCCGACCTCGTACGCCGTGTTGAACATGGCTTGGCGCTCCGCGCCGACCTCCCGGCCGCCGGTGTCGCTCGCGCAGGCGGGGCGGTCGACGAGCGTGTCCCGGGGGACGGAGACCACACTCGCCGACGTGTGGCCCTGGTTGACGTGGACGACCATCGCGGTGTCCGACCGCGCGCCGCCGCCGTCCTCGCCGTACCGCGAGTTGGCCCCGGAGCGGGAGTCCGAGCCGAGCACGAGGATGTCCTGGGAGCCGTCGTCCACGTCGGCCGGACGGTCGGTGCCCAGCGCCGCGTCGATGTCGACGGCCTTGAGGTTCCCGTTGAGCGTGACGTAGGCGTATCCGGCCCCGGCACCCGCGACGACCACCAGAGCGGCGGCGCCCCAGAGTACGGCCGTCTTCACGCGGCGGCCCTTGGAGGGCTTCTTCCGGCGACTGCCGGTGCCACGTATTCGGCCGGCGCTCCTGCTCTGTTCGCTCATGGGGCTCCCTCTTTCCGTTCCTGGCTGCTGCCCCCTGCCGTCGTGCACGGGCGAGGCCCGTCGTCTCCCGTGGGTGACGACGGGCAGCCAGAAGCCTGGCACAGCGAGCGGTGGCCCCCGTCGGGCGACGGGGGCCACCGAAGGGGCGGCCGATGACCGGGTCACCCCGCGCTCACCAGGCATTTCGGCCGTCGGCGCGGTGGCTGCCCGCGCCGGGGCGGGGCCGCGCCCGTGTGGCGAAGGTCTCCGACGCGGCCGGGCCCGGGCCGGGGCGGCGCCCCGCAGCCGTGACGCGCCGCGGAGCGCGCACGCTCCACCGTGGTCCGCCCGCCCGCGGGAAGCGGGGGGCCGACGAGGCCCCGGTGGCCGTCGCGGCCCGGGTCCGGCCGCGCGACGACGACGTCACCGGTGTGCGAACCGGCACTTGCGACCGGCGGAGGGCCGAGGCCTCTCATCGGGGAGAAGGGGAAGGCGGGTTGTCGGACGGTCAGGAACGGTGGAACGCAGAACGCCCCGTCACCGAGGTGACGGGGCGTATCCCGCGCGCGGTCGAACCGCGTCCGGTCAGGGACGAGTTCAGTCGTTGCCGTTGCCCGGCGTCGTCTTCTGGATCTGGAGCAGGAACTCCGCGTTGGACTGCGTCTTCTTCATGCGGTCCAGGAGGAGCTCGATGGCCTGCTGCTGGTCGAGCGCGTGAAGCACCCGGCGCAGCTTCCAGACCACGGCCAACTCGTCGGTTCCCAGGAGGATTTCTTCCTTACGGGTGCTGGACGCGTCGACGTCCACCGCCGGGAAGATGCGCTTGTCCGAGAGCTTCCGGTCGAGCTTGAGCTCCATGTTGCCGGTGCCCTTGAACTCCTCGAAGATGACCTCGTCCATGCGCGAGCCGGTCTCGACGAGCGCGGTGGCCAGGATCGTCAGCGAGCCGCCGTCCTCGATGTTCCGCGCGGCACCGAAGAAGCGCTTCGGCGGGTAGAGCGCGGTCGAGTCGACACCACCGGACAGGATGCGGCCGGAGGCCGGCGCCGCCAGGTTGTAGGCGCGGCCCAGACGGGTGATCGAGTCCAGCAGGACCACGACGTCGTGACCCAGCTCCACCAGGCGCTTCGCGCGCTCGATGGCGAGCTCGGCGACCGTGGTGTGGTCCTCGGCGGGGCGGTCGAAGGTCGAGGAGATGACCTCGCCCTTCACCGACCGCTGCATGTCGGTGACCTCTTCCGGACGCTCGTCGACCAGGACGACCATCAGGTGGCACTCGGGGCTGTTGACCGTGATCGCGTTGGCGATGGCCTGGAGGATCATGGTCTTACCGGTCTTCGGCGGGGCCACGATCAGGCCTCGCTGGCCCTTGCCGATCGGTGCGACCAGGTCGATGATCCGGGTGGTCAGGACGTTGGAGTCGGTCTCCAGACGGAGTCTGTCCTGCGGGTAGAGCGGCGTCAGCTTCTGGAACTCGGGGCGGCCGCGGCCGCTCTCCGGCGCCATGCCGTTGACGGAGTCGAGACGGACCAGCGCGTTGAACTTCTCGCGCCGCTCCCCGTCCTTGGGCTGACGCACCGCGCCGGTGACGTGGTCACCCTTGCGCAGGCCGTTCTTGCGGACCTGGGCGAGCGAGACGTACACGTCGTTCGGGCCCGGCAGGTAGCCGGAGGTCCGGATGAACGCGTAGTTGTCGAGGATGTCCAGGATGCCCGCGACCGGGATCAGGACGTCGTCGTCCGCGACCTGCACGTCCGTCGCGAAGTCGTCGCGTCCACGACGGCCGCGGCGGTCGCGGTAGCGTCCGCGCCGGCCGCGCCGGCCGCCCTCGTCGTCGTAACCGTCGTCCTGCTGGCCGCCGCCGCCCTGCTGGCCCTGGCCGCCCTGGCCCTGGCTCTGGCCGCCGCCCTGCTGGCCCTGACGGCGTCCGCCGCCCTGCTGCTGGCCCTGGTCGTCGCCCTTGCCGCGCCGGTCGCGCTGGCGGTCCCGGCGGTCGCCGCGGTCCTGGCGGTCACCGCGCCGGCCGTCCTGACGGTCGCCCCGGCGGCCCTCGGCGGTGTCCGCCGCGGACTCCGCCTTGGCGTCGCCCTTCGTCTCGCCGCGCTCGTCGGCGCGGTCCTGGCGGCCCTCGCCCTTCGGCTCGGCCTGCGTCTCCGTCTTGGCCTCGGCCTTGGTGTCGGGGCTGCCGGCCTGCGCGGTGGCACGGCGGCGGCGACGCTCGCCCGTGGGCTGCTGGTCGTCGCTGGCCGGCTGGCCCGGGATGTCGATCTGCTGCTGGGCAGCGGCCTTGTCGGCGGCGGGCGCGGCGGCGGTCTCGTCACCCGTGCGCGTCTTGGAGGTGGCGCGTCGCTTCGGCTTGGTGCCGGCGTCCGCGTCGGCGGAGGCCTTGGGGGCGGGCGAGGAGGAGCCTCCTGCCTGCGCCTCCTTGATGACCTCGATCAGCTGGCTCTTGCGCATCCGCGCAGTTCCCCTGATGCCGAGGCCTGACGCGACCTGCTGCAGCTCGGCCAGGACCATGCCATCGAGGCCGGTGCCGGAGCGGCGGCGCCGTGCGGTGGTGCCAGAGGCAGCACCTTCGGCGGGCACGGAGCTGTCGACGTTCTTGTCGGCAGTCACGCCCATCAGATCGGTGGTGTCGCTCACGAAGGGTCCTTCCCTGGAGCGGACGTCGGCCTTCTGGCTCGGCGACCGGTTGTGCTGTCCGACTGCGGTCTGTTGATCGTTCGATCGCGGACCGTGCCGGGGCGGTGGTCCGCCGGGTACGGCGGAGAGACTGATGTGCGGGGTTCCGGCGCGAGATCCCCCTGCTCGGCCCACTCCTGGACGAGCAAGAGGGTGTCGTGCCGGTTCCGGAGCGTGCTCGAAAGCTCAGGCAGGATGCTCAGGCAGTCGGGGAGGCTCCCGGAAGAGTGGTGGTCCCGGAAGGGGACACGAAGCAACGCGCCACGAAGACGTCGATTGCTGACTTGAGGTTAACACTACCGGCTCCAACAAACATTCCCCCTCTCATGCACCGGCAATCACATGCGATTACGCGGCGAGCGGCAGCACGCTCGCGCCCGTGGCGTCCAGATCGAGCCGGTTCGCGGCCCAGCCCTCGCCGGCCAGCCGGGCGACCTTGTCGGCCGAACCCGCCTCGGTCAGTGCGAGCACGGTCGGTCCCGCACCGGAGATGACCGCCGGCACGCCGTCGGCGCGCAGCCGGCTCACCAGTTCCACGCTCTGCGGCATCGCGGGGCCCCGGTACTCCTGGTGGATCCGGTCCTCGGTGGCGGCGAGCAGCAGTTCCGGGCGCCGGGTCAGCGCCTCGACGAGAAGGGCCGCGCGGCCGGCGTTCGCAGCGGCGTCCACATGGGGGACGGTGCGCGGCAGCAGGCCCCGGGCGGTCTCGGTGAGCACCGGTGTGGCCGGGACGAAGACCACCGGCACGACGGAGTCGGCGGCGTCCATCCTGATGGCCCTGGCGGAGCCGCCGTCCATCCAGGCGAGGGTGAATCCGCCGAGGAGACACGCGGCGACGTTGTCGGGGTGGCCCTCGATCTCGGTCGCCAGCTCCAGCAGGGCGGCGTCGTCGAGGCGGGCCTCCCCGCCGGTGGTCACGGCGCGGGCCGCGACGATCCCGGCGCAGATGGCGGCGGACGACGATCCCAGGCCGCGGCCGTGCGGGATGCGGTTGGCGCAGACGATCTCCAGGCCGTGCGGCTGTCCGCCGAGCAGGTCGAACGCGGTGCGCAGGGAGCGGACGAGCAGGTGCTTCTCGTCGCGGGGCAGCGTCTCGGCTCCCTCACCCGCGATGTCGATGTGCAGTCCGGAGTCGGCGACCCGGACGACGACGTCGTCGTAGAGCCCCAGCGAGAGGCCGAGGGCGTCGAAGCCCGGACCCAGGTTGGCGCTGGTTGCGGGGACGCGCACCCGGACGGCGGCGGCTCGGAACGCGGGACCGGCCATCGGTTGGACGACTCTTCCTGTACGGCGGCGGGGATGTTGTGCGGGGTGGTTCGACGTGCGTGGGGGTGCCGGTGGTGCGAGGGGTGGGGGGCCCGGCATCACGACGGCCGCAGCACCGCGGCGCGAGCGGCGGGGCGGGTTGGTCACAGCTTATCGAAGGAAGGTTCCGTGGCGACATAGGGCGCACAGGAGGCGCACGATGCGTGTCGCACGCCTCCTATGCGCTGCCCGCCGGGAAGGGCGGCCGGGCTGCTACGCGAGGCCCAGCTTCTCGGCCGCGGTCACCGCGTCGACCGGGACCGTGACCGGCTGCGGAGCGCCCGCGACGGCCCAGTCGGGGTCCTTGAGGCCGTTGCCTGTGACGGTGCAGACGATCTTCTGGCCGGGGTCGACCTTGCCCTCTTCGGCGGCCTTGAGCAGACCGGCCACGGAGGCGGCCGACGCGGGCTCGACGAAGACACCCTCCTGGGAAGCCAGCAGGCGGTAGGCGGAGAGGATCTGACGGTCGGTCACCTCGTCGATGAAGCCGCCCGACTCGTCGCGCGCGTCGAGGGCGAACTGCCAGGACGCCGGGTTGCCGATGCGGATCGCGGTGGCGATCGTCGCGGGGTCCTTGACGATCTCGCCGCGCACGATGGGCGCGGAGCCGGAGGCCTGGAAACCCCACATGCGCGGGGTGTGCGTGGAGACCGCGTCCTTCGCGTACTCCTTGTAGCCCTTCCAGTAGGCCGTGATGTTGCCCGCGTTGCCCACCGGCAGGACGTGGATGTCGGGGGCGTCGCCCAGCGCGTCGACGATCTCGAACGCGGCGGTCTTCTGGCCCTCGATCCGGACCGGGTTGACGGAATTGACCAGCGCCACCGGGTAGTTGTCGGAAAGGCTGCGGGCGAGCGTCAGGCAGTCGTCGAAGTTGCCGTCCACCTGGAGGATCTTCGCCCCGTGGACGAGCGCCTGCCCCATCTTGCCGAGCGCGATCTTGCCCTGCGGCACGAGGACCGCGCAGACCATGCCCGCACGCACGGCGTACGCGGCGGCGGAGGCGGAGGTGTTGCCCGTGGAGGCGCAGATGACCGCCTTCGCGCCCTCCTCCTTCGCCCGGGTGATCGCCATCGTCATGCCGCGGTCCTTGAACGACCCCGTGGGGTTGGCGCCCTCGACCTTGAGGTGCACCTCGCAGCCCGTGCGCTCGGAGAGGACCTGCGCCGGGACGAGCGGCGTGCCGCCCTCACGGAGTGTGACGACCGGCGTCGTGCTCGTGACCGGAAGCCGGTCCCGGTACTCCTCGATGATGCCGCGCCACTGGTGGGTGCCCTTGCTGGTCATGGGTCCTTACTCCCCTTCAACACGCATGATGCTGGCGACACCGCGCACGGTGTCCAGCTTGCGCAGCGCTTCGACGGTCCCGGAGAGGGCGGCGTCGGGCGCGCGGTGGGTGACGACGACGAGGGACGCCTCGCCACTGCCGTCCTGTCGGACTTGCTGGCGGACCGTATCGATGGATACGTCCTGTTCGGCGAAGACCGTCGCGACCTGGGCGAGTACGCCAGGCTTGTCGGCCACGTCGAGACTGATGTGGTAGCGCGTGACCACGTCACCCATGGGGCTGACCGGCAGACGCGTGTACGCGGACTCACCGGGGCCGGTGGTCGCACCGATGATGTTGCGGCAGACGGCGACCAGGTCGCCGAGGACCGCCGACGCGGTCGGGGCGCCGCCGGCGCCGGGGCCGTAGAACATCAGCTGCCCGGCCGCCTCCGCCTCGACGAAGACCGCGTTGTACGCCTCGCGGACGGAGGCCAGCGGGTGGCTGAGCGGGATCATCGCGGGGTGCACGCGGGCGGTCACGGACCTGCCGTCGGCCGCGCGCTCGCAGATCGCGAGGAGCTTGACGGTACAGCCCATGCGGCGGGCTGACGCGATGTCGGCCGCGGTGACCTCCGTGATGCCCTCGCGGTGCACCTCACCGATCTTCACCCGGGTGTGGAAGGCGATCCCCGCGAGGATGGCGGCCTTCGCGGCGGCGTCGAAGCCCTCGACGTCGGCCGTGGGGTCGGCCTCGGCGTACCCGAGGGCGGTGGCCTCGTCGAGCGCCTCGGAGTAGCCGGCTCCGCTGGTGTCCATCTTGTCGAGGATGAAGTTGGTCGTGCCGTTGACGATGCCGAGCACCCGGTTGACCTTGTCCCCCGCGAGGGACTCGCGCAGCGGGCGCACGAGCGGGATGGCACCCGCCACGGCCGCCTCGTAGTAGAGGTCCCTGCCGTGCTTCTCGGCGGCGGCGTGGAGCGCGGCGCCGTCCTCGGCGAGGAGTGCCTTGTTGGCCGAGACGACCCCCGCGCCGTGCTCGAAGGCGGTCGTGATGAGCGTACGGGCGGGCTCGATGCCCCCGATGACCTCGATGACGACGTCGATGTCCCCCCGTTTGACCAGGGCGGTCGCGTCGGTGGTGATCAGGGCGGGGTCGATGCCCTCCCGCACCTTGGAGGGCCGGCGGACGGCTACACCGGCGAGCTCCACCGGCGCACCGATGCGCGCGGCGAGGTCGTCGGCGTGCGTCGTCATGATGCGCGCCACCTCTGAGCCGACCACTCCACAGCCCAGCAGCGCCACCTTCAGCGGACGCGTACGCATCATCCGACCTCGTTTCTCATACTTCTGATGTGTGGACCAGTCTCACTCACCGGACGGGGGTTTCTGCCACCCGTCCGGATTTTGAGATGCGAATTTCATCAGCCGACATCGAGTCGCAGGAGATCTTCCTCCGTCTCGCGCCGGACGATGACCTTCGCCTCTCCGTCACGCACAGCGACGACGGGCGGGCGGAGCGCGTGGTTGTAATTGCTCGCCATGGAACGGCAGTAGGCGCCGGTGGCGGGCACGGCGATCAGGTCGCCGGGAGCCAGGTCGGACGGCAGGAACGCGTCCTTGACCACGATGTCGCCGCTCTCGCAGTGCTTGCCGACCACGCGTACGAGCATGGGTTCGGCGTCGGAGGTGCGCGACACGAGCGAGACGCTGTACTCGGCGTCGTACAGCGCGGTGCGGATGTTGTCCGACATCCCGCCGTCGACGCTCACGTACGTCCGCAGGCCTTCGAGCGGCTTGATGGTGCCGACCTCGTACAGGGTGAAGGCCGTGGGGCCGACGATCGCGCGGCCGGGCTCGACGGAGATGCGCGGGGTGCGCAGCCCGGCGGACTCGCACTCCCGGGTCACGATGTCGCCGAGCGCCTTGGCGATCTCGTGCGGCTCGCGGGGGTCGTCGTCGGAGGTGTAGGCGATGCCGAGGCCGCCGCCGAGGTCGATCTCGGGGAGTTCGACGCCGTGCTCGTCGCGGATCTCGGCGAGGAGCTGCACGACCCGGCGCGCGGAGACCTCGAAGCCGGCCATGTCGAAGATCTGCGAGCCGATGTGCGAGTGGATGCCGACGAGCTCCAGCCCGTCCAGGGTGAGGGCCCTGCGGACCGCCTCGGCGGCCTGTCCGCCGGCCAGCGCGATGCCGAACTTCTGGTCCTCGTGCGCGGTGGCGATGAACTCGTGGGTGTGCGCCTCGACTCCGACCGTGACCCTGATCTGCACCCGCTGGCGCGTGCCGAGCCGCTGGGCGATGTGCGCGACGCGGACGATCTCCTGGAAGGAGTCGAGCACGATCCGCCCGACGCCCGCCCCGACGGCCCGCTCGATCTCGGCGACGGTCTTGTTGTTGCCGTGGAAGGCGATGCGCTCGGCGGGCATCCCGGCGTCCAGCGCGGTGGTGAGTTCGCCGCCGGAGCACACGTCCAGGTTCAGGCCCTCCTCCGTGAGCCAGCGGACCACGGCACGGGACAGGAAGGCCTTCCCGGCGTAGAACACGTCCGCGTCCGCCCCGAAGGCGTCGGACCAGGCACGGCAGCGGGCGCGGAAGTCGGCCTCGTCCAGGAAGTAGGCGGGGGTACCGAACTCCTCGGCAAGCCGGGCGACTTCGATCCCGCCGACGGTGAGGGCACCGTCCGCGTCACGGGTGACCGTGCGGGACCAGACCTTCTCGTCCAGGACGTTCAGGTCGGTGGCCGGTGCGGAGTAGTGGCCCTCGGGGAGGACGTCAGCGTGGCGGGGACCGGCGGGGTGTGCGGATCGGCTCATCGTGGCGCTCTGTTCTCTCGGTTCTCAGAGGTGTTCGGGGGCACTGATGCCGAGCAGGGACAGGCCGCCTGCGAGCACCGTCCCGGCGGCTTCGGCAAGGGCCAGCCGGGAGCGGTGGGCGGCCGAGGGTTTCTCGTCACCGACGGGGAGGGGCGGCGCCGTGTCCTGGAGGTCGAAGAAGGCGTCCGCCACCGCTTCGAGTTGCCGGGCGAGCCGGTCGGGGGCCCGGTGACGGGCTGCGGCGGCGAGGACACCCGGGTGGTCGGCGATCGCCTCGTGCAGCGCGGGCGCGTCGATGTCCTCCTCGTACGCACCGCTGAAACCCAGACGCTCCGCCCCCCTGGTGAGCGCGCGGGCGCGCGCGTGGGCGTAGCGGACCAGGAAGAGCGGGTTCGCCTCGCCCTGCACGAGGAGGTCGTCGCCGAGGGGCGCGCGGTCGTGTCCGGCGGGCCTCAGCAGGCCCCAGAGGGCGGCGTCGGCACCGAGCCGCCCCAGCAGCTCCGCGGCCGTCGCCCCGGCGGGAACCGGCCGGGTCTCCTTCAGGGGGGAGGGGGGACGGCCGTAGGCGTCGACGGTGACGCCGAGACGCGCCCAGTCGGGGTCGGGCGCCTCCTCGCAGGTGGTCCGCACCGGGGCGCCCTGTGCCCGCAGCAGCTTCCGCACCGCACCGGCCACGACGGCGGCGCGCACCTCGCGCCGGTGGTGGAGCTGGTGGGGCCGGCCCGCGCACTCGTCCCCCCACCCGTAACGGAGTCCCCGCTCCAGCACCTGGCGGACGCGCACGGCCCGGGCGTCCGCGTCGGCGGAGGCGTCGAGCGTGAAGTTGAGGAATCCGGGGCCGGTGATCTCGACCCGCCCGATGCCGGGCGCTCCGGCGACCCGGTCGCGCAGCAGCGCGGCGACCTCGCGCGCCGGGAGGCCGGCCGGGCCGGAAAGCTGGAGGGCGACGGCGCATGCGTAGTCGCCGCTGCCGCCCGGGCGGGTCCGCTCCACCCGCACGTGCGCGGGCACGGTGGCGCGCAGGACGTCCTCGTCGACCGCGCGGCGCACAGCGCGCAGCACGGTCCGGGAGAGCTCTGCGGGGGTCACGGGTCCAGCGTATGGGAGGAAGGGGGGCGGTTCGCCAACCGGTTTCGCCATGCGGGCAGAGGCCCGGTCAGCCGGCCGCGCTCCCGGCCGTCCCCGCACCGCGCCTGCCGTCCGCGGCCGTGGAATCCTCGCGCTTCGCGAGGCGGCGCACCATGCGTACCAGCTCGCTCGGCTCGAACGGTTTCGCCAGGAAGGCGTCGACCCCGGCGGCCACACCGGAGTCCACCTCGTAGGGGGTGCACGCGCTCACCACGGCGACGGGCAGGTGCCCGGTCCTGGGGTCGGCGCGCAGCCGGACGGCGGTCTGGATGCCGTCGAGCCGGGGCATCACCACGTCGAGGGTGATGACATCCGGGCAGAAATCGTGCACCAGGTCCAGGCACTCGACGCCGTCGGCCGCGGTCACGACCTCGAAGCCCTCCAGCTCGAGATTGACCCTGATCAGCTGCCGGATGACCTTGTTGTCGTCCACAACAAGCACGCGGCCGTACGCCCCTGACACCCCTCGAGGGTAGGTCGGGCGGAGGAGCTGCGTCCGGGTTTTGCCCACTTCCGCCCGCGGGGGGATGGCCGGAACCCCTCCACCCGCCGCCCGGGGACCACGTCGGCGGGCCGCCGCTGTCGCACCGTGCGGCACGAGGGCCCGGGCACGCGACCCCACCGCGTGCCCCCACCGCGTGCCCGCGACGCGGAAATACCTGTTCCCGGGCACCCGGTCGGAGCTGGTAGGGTTTCACTCGTCGCCGCCAAGCGCAGCGACATCGCCCCCGTAGCTCAGGGGATAGAGCATCGGCCTCCGGAGCCGGGTGCGCAGGTTCGAATCCTGCCGGGGGCACTCCGGATTAAGGCGCTGAACAGCGGAAACGCAGTTCAGCGCCTTTCTTGTGCATGCCGCGCCGCACACGGCCCACTTGGCCGTGACCGCTCGGCCCCTCGTAGCCCTGCTCGGGGTTTGCCACGGCCGGGTGGACGAAATCCCGATGGTCCGATTCCGCGACATGCCGGAAAGCCGCATGATTCGGTGGCCGCCGTCGCGCGCCAGATCGAGCGGGACAATCTCAACGAGCTCGTCCAGGTCGCCGAGGCCGAACACGGGCCCGTCGCCGACGGAGAGATCCAAGCCCTGCGCGACCAGCTCCACCAGGCCCGCCGGCAGCAAACGCAGGGCGGGACGAACGCCGCGTGACCCGGTCATCCGCCGCTGCCTCCGGCGGCACCCTGGTCCTCGACAGCGAAGGACTGGCCAAGGCAGTCCTGCGCGACCACACCGTCGCCGGCCGGCTCGCCCTCGCTCGCGCCGATGACCTGCGGGTGATCACTTCCGCAGCCACCCTTGTGGAAGTCGTCCACCCTCGGATCAACCGCCCGGCCCTGGAGTGGACCCTCTCCCGCCTCGTCATCGAACCCGTCGCATGTCACTCCCCTTGGACATCACCCGGTCTCCGGCCGCCGCCTGGGACCGTCGGCATGCCCGCCCGCTCGTCACCGGCCGCCGATACCGTGGCGGCATGACCGACCTGCCCTCCCCCGTGCGGGGTGTGACCGTCCGCGTGCGGATGGGGATCGGGGCCTGCGGGCCGTACGCGCATGTGGTCGCCGACTTCGAACCGCCCGGCGCCAGGGGCGGGTTCGAGCTGCACAGCGACGTACCGGAGCGCCGTCTTCCCGCCGAGTTCCTGCCCGCGCTGCGTGCCGGACTGCTGGAGGGGCTGGGTGGGGTCGCGGCGGCGGTGCTGGTCACGGACGGCTCGTTCCACGAGGTCGACTCGTCGGAGTTCGGCTACCGGATCGCCGGGGTGCAGGCGGGGCGGGCCGCACTGGTCGGGGCCGGGCTCCTGCCGCCGGAGGAGGGCGACGCCCTGCGCTGGGCCACCTGGCCGGGGCGCGGAGATCCGGCTCGCGCCGGGGAGCGGGGCCGTCACACCTCCTGAGCGTGGCGGAGCCCGGGAGTCGTATCCAGCTCCCGGGCCCCTGGGGTTGCCACCCAATTGCGCTTGCCAGCGCCGTTTAAGAGTGCGGATCAGTCGTCATACCGTCGCGTTCTGCCTTTGAACTACCGCGCCGTGGCAGAGGCGCAGGCCGGATTCGAACCAGCATTCCACGGTGTTCGTCCGTACTCGGTCGATCTGGCAATCGGCGGCGATACTGAAGCTGGAGCGAGAGTCTGAGATTGATCGCGGCTGCCTCTGCCATGTTGGGCCACCCCGGCAGGTGGTGCCGGGGGGAGGACTCGAACCTCCACCGTTACCGCGTCTTCAGGCTGAACGTCAGTTTCAGCTTG
The DNA here is from genome assembly GCF_042892135.1 of Streptomyces sp. NPDC001822. NCBI lineage: Bacteria > Bacillati > Actinomycetota > Actinomycetes > Kitasatosporales > Streptomycetaceae > Streptomyces > Streptomyces sp. NPDC001822. The sequence continues at coordinate 259,008 of NZ_JBIATW010000007.1, read as the reverse complement.
CGCTCGTCACACGGGGCGGATCTCGAAATCCGTCCCGTGCCGGGTGCGCAGCCCCCACGGCATTGGCGCGGGGGCGTTCTTGGGGGTGCCGCCTCGTGTCCGGCGTCAGCCGAACAGGTAGCCGAACACGGCGTCGCCGACCCGCCGGTCGGTGACCTCGGCTCCGTTGGCCTCCTCACGGGCGAACTTCACCGCCTGCTGCAGCTTCTCGACGCGCTCCAGCAGCTCGTTCACCCGTCGCGCCGGCAGCGCGCCGGAGAACTTCACGGTGGTCCAGTAGCCGATCGGCACGTCCTCGTAGTACACGTCGACCTGTGCCGGGTGCTTCTCCGTCGCCTCGGCCTTGACGTGGTTGCGCGGGACCTTCTTCGTGCGGATCGTGCGCACCGGGTCCGTCTTCCACCAGTCGGTCGACGGGTCGAGCGACCAGGACTCCGAGGCGTCCAGGACGGGGAGCTTCTTCACGAAGGTGTGGAGGTCGGTGAGCTGCTTCTCCAGGAAGAGCAGGTAGCTGACCGGGACTTCGGGGACGATGACCCGTCCGTCGACGGACACGTCCGCGCGGGCCGTGCAGTTGGCCCAGTCCTTGGTGGCGGTCACGTCGAACAGCCTGGTCAGCGACACGGACATCTCGCGCAGCGCGTCCTCGGCCTTGACCTGCACGCGGGAGGACTCGGGCGGCAGCTGCTCGCCCTCCTCGTTCTTGGGCTGGTAGGTGCGCGAGATACCGGCCAGCAGCGCGGTCTTCTGGACCTTGTGGTGGGCCGCGGTGGTGTCCTGGAGCGACTTGCTCTTGACACCCTTCTCCACGGCGATGATCTGGTTGAGCTTCGTCACTTCGCCCCCTTCGGATGCCAGGAAGCTATCGCACACAGAATCGATCTTGCATGCGATTAAAGGGCGCCGCTCAACGGATGCCGCGGGCAGGGCGTTAGCCGGGATCGCCGATCGCGGAAGTCGGGTTGCTCCGGCGGGCGTACCGCCGCGCCGGGTCAGCCCCGCTCCCCCGTCGGCGCCATGAGCTGCTCCCGCAGGGCCCGTTCGGTGGGTGTGAGCGGCTGGTCGGGGCGGACCCGCTCCGGGTGGCCGTCCGGCGGGCCCGTCAGGGCCGGGGCGAGCACGGGGACGAAGGGCCCGCCCAGCGGCAGCCCCAGCCAGATCCAGCCGACCGCGGTGAGCGAGGCGTAGACCTCGCGCAGTGCTCTTCTCACGTACCTCATGCGAGCTGCGCCTCCGCCGTCGCGCGGGGAGCCGTGCCGGCGGGCTCCGGGGCGCTCCAGGTCCACAGTCCGGACACGGCGTTGAGGTCCAGGTCGTGCCCCTCGGTCCAGATGCGGGCCGCGGCCGTGAGCACGGACTGGCGGTCCGCCTCGGGCGTCCCGGCGCGGGCCGGGAGGAGGGGTGTCACGGCGCCCGCGCCGAGGCGCAGGGAGCGGTGCCTGCGGGCGAAGGCGGTGAGCGTCTGACGGGGTCCGACCTCGATCAGCAGGACGTCGTCGGCCGCCAGCAGCTCGTCGAGGGCGTTGCGGAAGTACACGGTGTCGGTGATCTGGCGGGCCCAGAAGCGCGGGCTGCGGGCCTCTTCGGGGCTCATCATGGCTCCGGTGTAACCGGAGTAGAGGGGCATCCGGGGTTCCCGGAGGGGAATCTCGCGGTAGTCGGCCTCGATCGCGTCGGAGGCGGGGGCCATGGCCGGGGAGTGGAAGGGGCTGGTGGCCGGGACCGTCACCACCGTGTGCCCGTCCGCCTTGAGGCGTGCGGCGACGCGGGTGAGGGGTCCCTTCGAACCCGCCAGCATGACCTGCTGGTTGGCGTTGACCGCCGCGACCGCGACGTCGGCCGTGAGGTACGGCAGCACCGTCTCCTCGGCGGCGGCGACGGCGAGCATGCCGCCCGCCGGGATCTTCACGGCCTCCCTGACGCGGGCCATGACCATCGCGACCGCGTCGCGCAGGGAGACGACCCCGGCGAACGTCGCCGCGACGAGCTCGCCGGCGCTGTGGCCGAGCAGGGCCGTCGGCCGGACGCCCCAGCTGAGCACCAGCTTGCCGAGGGCGTAGTCGACGGCGAAGAGGAGCGGCTGGGCACGGCGTACGTCGTCGATGCCGATGGCGGCGCGCGCCGGGTCGAGCCAGTCGGCGCGGATGCGCGGTCCCTCGTCGCCCATGTACGAGAGGGCCGCGTCGACGGCGGCGGTGAAGACGGGCTCGGTGCCGTAGAGACCGGCCGCCATCCCGGCGTGCTGGGAGCCCTGGCCGGGGAAGATCAGGGCGATCGGCCGGGGCCGGGATCCGTCCGCGGTGCGTGCCTGGTGGACCGCGCGGGCGGCGAGCGCGGAGACGGCCACGACGCCGCCGCGGACCGGGCCCGGGGTGGTCCCGCAGGGTACGGCGGTCGGCAGGGCGGGGTAGATCTCGCGGTGCACTCCTCCGAGCATCGGCAGGAGTCCGTCGCGGACCCGGCTCTCGTCCTCGGCATCGCGCCCGGACCAGAGGATCAGCCGGTGGCGGTCGGGGTCGGTGCCGCGCGGGTCGCGGTGCAGGGGGCGCAGCGGTGGGGCGGTGTCCTCACGGGGCTCGGTGAGGTCGAGCACGCCGAGGACGGCGTCGCCGTCCGCGACCGCTTCGGCGGCGCGCCGGACGGCGTAGACGGTGATGGTCTGGGGGTCGGGTTCGCCGAAGCCGGCGACGAGGACCAGGTCGGCGGTGCCCTCGTGGAGTTCCCGGTGGGCCCGGCGCAGCGCGCGGGCCGGGGTGGGTTCGGTGCGGACGGTGAATCCCTCGTGCTCCGGGCGCAGTCCGGCGTCGACCGCGGCGGCGCCGATGAGCACGACGGTACGGGCGGGGAGGTCCTCCGGGGCGCGTCCGAAGGCGCGCAGCACCGCCGACACGCCGGCGGCCGAGGCGGTGACCCGGGCGTGCTGCCGGGGCGCGGAGCCGGGGCTGACGATCAGCCGGCGGACCACCGCACTCTGCGAGGTGAGCGACATGGTTCCTCCTTGGCGTCACCCCGTACCGGATGTGCGGGCCGGGGGTGTGGTCGGACGGTGCGGGGAGCCGGGGGGCGGTTGGGCCGCGGCCCGCGTGGGGCGGCCGGACGGCCCGGGAAGAGGGGCGGCCGCCCCGCCCCGGGGGGACGGAAGGCGGAGCGGCCGTGGGGGCCCGGCTCAGGCCGCGGTGGCCTGGCCGGAGTTGACGAGCGCGAGGAGCGCACCCGGGGTCTCGGCGTCGACGACGGCGTCGTCCGGGATCTCGATGCCGTACTCGCGCTGGATCTGGCCGATGACCTGGAGCAGGGCGAGGGAGTCGTAGCCCAGCTCCATGAACGGGGTGTCGATGACGTCACCGTCGAGGTCGATGCCCTCCTCCTCGCCGGCGCTCTCGCGCAGCATGCGGGTCAGGTCGGCCAGGGTCACTGTGGCGGTCGTGGTGCTCATGGTCGGTGCCGTCCTCTCGGTTGGGCGCATGGATGGTGTCGCCGTGCTGGTGGTACGTGGGGGCTGTGGGGCTCGTGGGGAGTCAGTGCGCACGGCGTACGACGAGGGCCGCGTTGAAGCCGCCGTGACCCCGGGCGAGGACCAGCGCGTGGCGCAGGTGCGCCTCGCGTGCCTCGGTGACCAGGTCCACGGTGTGGGCGGGTGCGGCGGCGGTGACGTTGGCCGTGGGCGGGATGACGCCGTCGCGCAGGGAGAGCAGGGCGGTGGCCACGTCGAGGGCGGCGCCCCCGGCGAGCAGCCGTCCCGTCATCGTCTTCGGTGCCGTGACGGGGACCCCGTGCGCGCCGAACAGCTCGGTGAGCGCCTGTGCTTCCGCCCGGTCGAGGTCGGGCACCCCGGAGGCGTCCGCGAAGACGACGTCGATGTCGCCGGCGGCGAGCCCCGCGTCGGCGAGGGCGTTCTCGGCGGCGCGGCGCAGGCCGGGCGGCCGTCCGCTGCCGGGTGCGGGGTCGAGGGTGGCGGCGTATCCGGCGATCTCGCCGTACACCTGGGCGGCGCCGCGGCCGCGGGCCGACTCGGCGTCCTCGACGAGGAGGATCGCGCCGCCCTCGCCGGGCACGTATCCGGCCGCGTCCTCGGAGAAGGGCAGATAGGCGCGGGCCGGGTCGTCGGCCGTGCTCATCAGGCCCGAGGCGATCTGCGGGACCCAGCCCCAGGGGCAGATGGCCGCGTCGACACCGCCGGAGATGACGGCCGGGAAGCCCTTGCGGATGTGGCGGCGGGCGTGGCCGAGGGAGTCGATGCCGCCGGCCTGTTCGGTGAGCAGGACGCCGCTGGGGCCGCGGAGCTTGTGCCGGATGGAGATCTGGCCGGTGTTGACGGCGTAGAACCAGGCGAAGGACTGGTAGGCGCTGACGTACTCCTTGCCCTTGCTCCACAGGTTCTGCAGTTCGCGCTGGCCGAACTCGACGGCTCCGCCGGAGGCGGCCGTGACCACGCCGATGCCGTAGTCGGGCATCTCGGTGGTGTCGATGCCCGCGTCGGCCAGTGCCCAGTCCGCCGCGGTCAGCGCCAGGCGCGTCATGTGGTCGGTCTGCGGCATGAGGCGGCTGGGGATGTGGTCCTCGGCGACGTAGTCGGAGACCTCACCCGCGATCCGGGAGGGGTACTGGGAGGCGTCGAAGCGGGTGACGGGTCCGAGGCCGGACTCGCCGGCCAGGGTGGCCTTCCAGTAGTCCTCGGTTCCCAGGCCGTTCGGGGCGGTGATGCCCAGGCCGGTCACCACTGCGGTGGTCATGGGGTGCTCCTCTCCGGGCGGGCCAGCACCATGGCGCTCTGGAATCCGCCGAAGCCGCTGCCGACGCTGAGGACCACGTCGGTCTGCTTCTCGCGGGCGGTCAGCGGGATGTAGTCGAGGTCCAGCTCGGGGTCGGGCTCATGGAGGTTCGCGGTGGGCGGCAGGACGCCGTGCTCCATCGCGAGGGCGCAGGCCGCGATCTCCAGGGAGCCGATGGCGCCCAGCGAGTGACCGATCATGGACTTGATGGAGCTGATCGGGGTGCGGTAGGCGTGCTCCCCGAGGCTGCGCTTGAAGGCACCGGTCTCGTGGCGGTCGTTCATCTTCGTGCCGGATCCGTGGGCGTTGATGTAGTCGACGGTGTCCGGTGCGAGGTGCGCTTCCGCCAGGGCGGCGTCGATGGCCTCGGCCATCTCCAGGCCCTCCGGCTTGAGGCCGGTCATGTGGTAGGCGTTGCAGCGGGAGGCGAACCCGGCGATCTCGGCGTAGATGTGGGCGCCGCGGCGGCGGGCGCTCTCCAGCTCCTCCAGGACCAGGATCGCCGCGCCCTCGCCGAGGACCAGGCCGCTGCGGGTCCGGTCGAAGGGCCGGCAGGAGCTCTCCGGGGTGTCGTTGCGCGGGGTGGTGGCGTGGATGGCGTCGAAGCAGGCCGAGGTGATCGGCGAGATCGGGGCCTCGGTGGCACCGGCGATCATGATGTCGGTGGTGCCCTCGCGGATGAGCTCGACGGCGTGCCCCAGTGAGTCCAGACCGGAGGTGCATCCGGTGGAGACGACCGCGGCGGGTCCCTCCGCGCCTGCCGCCAGGCCGACTTCGGCGGCGATGGAGCTGGGCACGAAGTGCCGGTACAGCTCGGGCACGGCGTATGCGTGGTCCACGTTCCACTTGCGGCCGCCGTCGCTGACGACCGCGTACTCGCGCTCCAGGCTGGTGGTGCAGCCGACCGCGCTGCCCACCGCGGTGCCGACCCGGCCGGGGTCGACGGCGGAGAGGTCGAGGCCGCTGTCGGCCAGGGCCTCACGGGTGGAGACCACCGCGAACTGCGAGGCCCGGTCGAGGCGCCGGATCTCCTGGTGGGAGAGGCCGGCGGCCAGGGCGTCGAAGTCGCACTCGGCGGCGACCTGCGAACGGAACGGCGAGGGGTCGTAGAAGCTGATCCTGCGGGTGGCGGTGCGACCCGCCGTCAGCAGGTCCCAGTACTCCTTGACACCGACCCCACCGGGGGCCACGACGCCCAGGCCGGTGATGGCGACTCTGCGCATGGTCTACCTGACCTTCGACGGGGCCGGATGCGGCTCTGCGCACCTGCCGGTTGGCACTGTGGGGGTCACTGTCGATCCCTTCGTCCATCTGACTGCTGAGCGTGTGACGGTGAGCGGGTGACGTGCCGGCCGCTCGGGCCGGTCCGCGCTGATCCGGGTCGGGACACCGGCGGCCGGGTCGGTTCGGGGTGTGAACTCCCCCGGCCGGCCGAACCGGTCGGCTGCCGGCTCGTAGCGGGCCGCCGTTTCCGGTGCAGCCATGGAACGTCCGTGCCCTAGACCGGGACTCGCGTGCTCGTGGACCTGCCGTATCGCACCGCTATGTGGGGATATTCCCGTGCTTACGGGACGGGATCTCGGCGTGCTTCGCCCGCAGCATGGCCAGGGAGCGGATCAGGGTCCGCCGGGTGTCACCGGGGTCGATGACGTCGTCCACGAGGCCCCGCTCGGCCGCGTAGTACGGGTGCATGAGCTCCGTCCTGTACTCGTCGATGCGCTGCGCCCGCACCGCCTCAGGATCGGCCGAGGCGGCGATCTCGCGGCGGAAGATGACGTTGGCGGCGCCCTCCGCGCCCATCACGGCGATCTCGTTGGTGGGCCAGGCGAAGGCCAGGTCGGCGCCGATGGAGCGGGAGTCCATGACGATGTACGCGCCGCCGTAGGCCTTGCGCAGGACGAGGGAGATCCGCGGGACGGTCGCGTTGCAGTAGGCGTACAGGAGCTTGGCCCCGTGCCGGATGATGCCGTTGTGCTCCTGGTCGACGCCGGGCAGGAAGCCGGGTACGTCGACGAGGGTGACCAGCGGGATGTTGAACGAGTCGCACGTCGAGACGAAGCGGGCGGCCTTCTCGCTGGCGTGGATGTCCAGGACCCCGGCGAGGGCCGCGGGCTGGTTGGCGACGATGCCGACCGGGTGGCCGTCGAGGCGGGCCAGCGCGCACACGATGTTGGGGGCCCACGCCTCGTGGACCTCGAAGGTCTCGCCGTCGTCGACGATCTCCCGGATCACCGCACGGACGTCGTAACTGCGCCCGGGGTCGGCCGGCACCAGGTCGGCGAGGGCGTCGGTGCGGCGGTCGGCGGGGTCGTCCGACGGGACGGCCGGGGGCATTTCGCGGTTGTTCGACGGCAGGAGCGCGATGAGGTAGCGCACGTCCTCCAGGCAGGTCTCCTCGTCGTCGTACGCGAAGTGGCTGACGCCGGAGACGCTCGCGTGCACGTCGGCACCGCCGAGGCCGTTGTGGGTGATCCGCTCGCCGGTGACCGCCTGCACGACGTCGGGGCCGGTGATGAACATCTGGGCCGACTCGCGGACCATGAAGACGTAGTCGGTGAGCGCCGGTGAGTACGCCGCGCCGCCCGCGCACGGGCCGAGCATCACGCTGATCTGGGGGATGACGCCGGAGGCGGCGACGTTGCGGCGGAAGATGCCGCCGTAGCCCGCGAGGGCGGTGACGCCCTCCTGGATCCGCGCGCCCGCCCCGTCGTTGAGGCTGACCAGCGGGGCGCCGGCGGCTTCGGCGAGGTCCATGACCTTGTGCACCTTCGCGGCGTGCGCCTCCCCGAGCGCGCCCGCGAAGACCCGGAAGTCGTGTGCGTAGGCGAAGACCGTGCGGCCGTGGACGAGGCCCCAGCCGATCACGACACCGTCGCCGTGCGGTTTGCGCGCCTCCAGGCCGAAGCCGGAGGCCCGGTGCCTGCGCAGCGGCTCGATCTCGGTGAACGTGTCCTCGTCGAAGAGGAGTCCGAGCCGCTCGTGGGCGGTGAGCTTGTTCTTCTCGTGCTGTCGCCGGGTGGCCGCCGGATCGGGTCCGCGGCTCACCTCCTCCTTCAGCCGGCGCAGTTCGGCGGCGGCTCGTCGCAGGTCGGGGGCGGCCGGAGCGACCGTCAGGTCGTCGAGGATCGTCATTGGCCGAACGTAGGAACGCTGCCTGGAGAAGTACTGGAGAGCCTGTGGGAGGGCGGGGTGCACCGCGGCCCCACAGGCTCAGCCGGAGGCCGGGACCGGGAGGTCGAGAGCCGGGTCGGCGGAGAGAACGGCCTGGTGGAGGCGCTGGAGACGGGCCGAGGGCTCCAGGCCGAGCTCGTCGACCAGGGTCACGCGCAGCCTCTGGTAGGCCTCGAGGGCACGCCAGGCGCCGCCCGAGCGGTGGAGCGCGGTCATCAGCTGGGCACAGAAGTTCTCGTGCATGGGGTGCCTGGCGACCAGCACCCGCAGTTCGGGCACGATCTCCGTGTGCCGGCCGAGTATGAGGTCGGCGTCGATGCGGCGCTCCAGAGCCGCCATCCGGTCCTCCTCCATGCGGAGGACCTCCAGCTCCAGCACGGTCCCGATGCGTACGTCGACGAGGGCGGAACCCTTCCACATCGCCAGGGCCCGTCCGAGGAGTCCGGAGGCCGCGTGATGGTCGCCGGCCTCGTGCGCGGCCCGGCCGGAGGCGGCGAGCCGGCCGAACTCGTGGGAGTCGACCTGGCCGGGCTGCACCTGGAGCAGGTAGCCGCCGTGCTGGGTGACCAGGACGTCCTTGGCCTGGCGCGCCGGGTCCCCGTCGAGCGCGGCCGCGATCTTGCGGCGGAGCTGGAGGATGTAGGTCTGCAGCGTGGTGGCCGCGCTGCGCGGGATGTCCTCGCCCCAGATCTCCTCCATGAGCGTCGCGACGGTGACGACGCGGTCGGACTGCAGGGCGAGCAGGGACAGGATCTGGCGGGGCTTGGCCGCGGTGGGCACGACGGACACACCGTTCTCACGGGCTGTCAGCGGTCCCAGGACTTTGATCTCCATGATGGCGCCCTCCCTTTCGTGCGCTCGGCGGCCGGCCCGACGGCGGGCCGGCACGGGCAGCGGAGTCTGGAGCGAGCCTGGCACCTGCGGCGATGGAGTCCCAGTGAGGTGGTCACGTGGGCGCACATGAAAATGTCATGCCCCGGTGGTGACACCGGCACTGTGCCGTGCGACTCGGTGGGACGCAGAATCCTGGCACTCGGCAAACCGCCGGGGGAACGCCGGAACACACGTCCGTGACACGGACACCGGAGGGGGAACTCCATGAGCACCACCCTGCACGACGCACCGGCCCACGTGATGGTCCAGCCGTCGTCCGACCACCGCCTCGCCCTGCTGACGGCCCGTGCGGGCCTGGAGCCCGAGCTCGCCCAGCGCTACACGAGCGACCCGGTGTCCGTGCTGGCCGAGTTCGGCCTCACGGCGACGGAGCCGGTGTACGGGGACGTGTCGGGACACGACGCGTACAAGCTCGGCACACCCGGCCAGGGCCGCGGCCTGGTGATCGACCACCTGGACCGGCCGGGGAACGCCACGCTCTACGGGTGCTACAGCGGCATGGCGCCGCTTCCCGGGGAAGAGGCCGGGACGGCCCTTGCATGACCGGAACCGGGGGGACGGGCAGCGAGCTGCCCGTGGGGTTCAAGAGGCACCTGCGGGTGGAGGCGATCGAGGGGGACGCCGTCTACCTGCTGTCGGAGCAGGGCACGACCGCCCTGCAGGGCCGTGAGGTTCAGGAGCTCGCGGCCCTGCTGGACGGCACCAGGACCCTGTCCGACGTGCTGCGGGACGCGGCGGCGACACTGCCGCCGGCGACCGCGGCCGGCATGATCGCGGAACTGGCCCGTGCCGATCTCATCGGCTACCACGACCCGGCCGCGGACGTCTCGACCGAGGCGTACTGGGAGTTCGCCGGCATCGACGGTGCGAGCGCCTCCGCGTCGTTCCGCACGACGCCGGTGGAGCTCGTCATCCTCGGCCGCGCGGATCCCGCCGCCGCGCGGGCCGAGTGCGTGGCGGCGGGGCTCCGGGTGACGGAGCCGGGCCGGGGGGAGACGGCCGCGCTGTCGCTCGTCCTCGTCGACGACTACCTGGACCCGCGGCTGGCCGAGGTCGACGCGGCGCACCGGGCCGCCGGCCGGACCTGGCTGCCGGCCAAGCCGAGCGGTGCGGAGACCTGGGTGGGGCCGGTGTTCGGCACCCCTGACACCGCGTGCTGGGAGTGTCTGGCCCACCGCCTGCGCGGCCACCGCACCTCGCGGGCGCCGGTGCTCCACGCCCTCGGCCTCGCCGGGACCGTCCAGGTCCCGGAGGTCTCCTTCGCCCCGGTGCGGGCGCTGGGGCTGCACACCGCCGTGCTGGAGGCCGCGAAGTGGGTGGCCGGCATGCGCTACGAAGGCCAGCGGGCCCTCTGCCGGCTCGACACCCGCACCCTGCACATCGAGCGCCACCGGGTGGACCGCCGCCCGCAGTGCGGGGTGTGCGGGGACCCGGGGCTCGTCGCGGACCGTGTACGAAGACCCTTCCGCCTCGGGTCCAGTCCGAAGACGCACACCGTGGGGGGCAACCACCGTGCGCAGAGCGCGGAGACGGTCCTCGCCCGCTACCGCCACCTGGCGGATCCGGTCACCGGGATCGTGTCCGGGCTGCGCCCGGCGCCCGACTCCCCGGACGGCCTGAACCGGTACGTCGCCGGGCGCAACATGGCCCTGGGCGACAGCCGTTCGCTCGCGGGGCTGCGCGGTGGGCTGCGGGGGCAGAGCGGGGGCAAGGGGACGACTCCGCAGGAGGCCGAGGTGGGCGCGCTGTGCGAGGCGCTGGAACGTTACTGCGGCACGCGCCAGGGCGACGAGCCCACCGTGCGCGGCACGCTCGCGGAGCTCGGTGACGCGGCGATCCACCCCAACCTCTGCCAGCTGTTCGCGGACCGGCAGTTCCGGGACCGCGCGAGCTGGAACGCCGGGCAGTCCCGCTTCCAGCAGGTACCGCCGCCCTTCGACCCCCAGGCCCCGTGCGACTGGACCCCGGTGTGGTCGCTCACCTCCGGGACCCGGAGGCTGCTGCCCACCTCGATGCTCTACTTCGGCGCGGGGCCGGGCGGCGTGCCGGCCGCCCCGTGGGCCGACTCCAACGGGAACGCGGCGGGCAGCAGCCCCGAGGACGCCGTCGTGCAGGGCTTCCTGGAACTGGTGGAACGGGACGCGGTGGCCCTGTGGTGGTACAACCGGACCCGGCAGCCGGCCGTGGACCTCGACGCGTTCGACGAACCGTGGCTGGCCCGGACCCGGCAGGCGTACGCGCGGCTCGGCCGTGACCTGTGGGTGCTCGACCTCACCGCGGACCTCGGAATTCCGGTCATGGTGGCGCTCTCGCGGTGCACCCGGGGACCGGCCCAGGGCATCTCCTTCGGATTCGGGGCCCATTTCGATCCCCGGCTCGCATTGCGCCGCGCGGTGACGGAGATGGCCCAACTGCTGCCGCCCGGAGGGGAATCCCTTCAGGCGCGTTCCATGGACCGTCATCTGTCCGCATGGTGGCGTGAAGCCACCGTGAATAATCAGCCATACCTCTGCGCGGATCCAGCCGAAACCGCGCGTACTCCCGCTTCCTGGCCGTATGTCGCGAGACCGGATCTGCGGGAGGACGTGGAGTGGGCCGAAATCCTCGTGCGGAACCAGGGGATGGAGATGCTGATTCTGGATCAAACCCGCCCCGACGTGGGACTTCCCGTAGCGAAGGTGATCATTCCGGGGATGCGGCACTTCTGGGCCCGATTCGCCCCGGGCCGCTTGTTCGACATCCCGGTGAAACTCGGACGCCTCGAAAGGGCCGTCCGGTACGAAGAATTGAACCCCGTACCGCTGTTCGTCTGAATCCGGCTACTGCCTGCGTCCGCTGGCTCACGGACAAGCGAAGACATAGCATGCGTCCGCCACTGTTGGTCCTTGGCGAGGAGGCGGCCATGCCGACGAGGAACATCGCTCCGTTCTCACCCCGGTCACAGGCGCCCGCGCCCAGGCTGGCCCGCGCGGTCATCGTCGTCGCCCTGCTCTGTTACAGCGCGATGACCGTGCTCAATGTCGTCCGGACGCGCCCGCCCACCGGGCAGCTGGTCGTCTGCGTCGGGCTGGTCCTGGCCGTGTTCGGCGTGCAGTTCGCGGTCTCGTCGCCGCAAGCCCGCCGGTGGCCGACCGGCCGGAAAGCGCTTGTCCTTTCTGTACAAGTGGTCCTCACCTTCGCGCCGCTCGTCTGGTTCGGCACCAACTGGGGAAGCATGGAGGGTCCGCTCGCGGCGTCGCTGCTGCTGACCCTCCCCGCCCGCTACGCCTGGCCGAGCTACGGACTGCTGATCGCCTTCATCCCGGTCTACAACGTGCTGGCCGGGGCGACCGTCGACCTGGTCCTGTACTTCACGATCGCCGGCATCCTCACCGGTCTCGTCATCTACGGCCTGACCCGCCTGACGGACCTCGTGCACGAGGTGCACGCCACCCGGGAGGAACTCGCCCGGATGGCGGTGACGCAGGAGCGGCTGAGGTTCGCCCGGGACCTGCACGACCTGCTCGGTTACAGCCTTTCCGCGATCACGCTCAAGGGGGAGCTGATCCAGCGGCTCATCGTCAGCCGTCCCGACAAGGCGCGCGAGGAGACGCTCTCGGTGCTGCGGGTGGCACGCCAGGCGCTGGCCGACGTACGGCTGGTGTCCAGCGGCTACCGGGACATGTCACTGGCCGAGGAGGCGGAGTCCGCGGGGGCGGTGCTCTCGGCCGCCGACATCCGCGCCGATGTCCGGGTCGAGTGCGGGCGGCTCCATCCGGTCGTCGACACCGTGCTCGCCACGGCGCTGCGTGAGGGGGTGACCAACATCCTGCGGCACAGCGGGGTCCGCGTCTGCACGATCACGGCGTCCGTGGAGGAAGAAACGGTCCGTCTCGGACTGACGAACGACCATCCGAACGCAGCGGCCGACGCTTTCTCCGCACGGTCCGGCGGAAGCGGACTGGACAACCTGCGCTGCCGGTTCGACGCCATAGGCGGCGGCCTCGACGCGGGGCTGCGGGGGGACGGACGGTTCCATCTGGAGGTCTGGGCGCCGTTGCAGCCGCGCAACCAGGAGGACGAGCCGCTGATCCTCGCGCCGGCGGCCGCAGAGAGAACCGCCGTGGCCTGACCACACCATCTGACCGGGGGTAATGATGCTGGATGTGAGAATCCTCCTAGCCGAGGATGTCCACATGATCCGTGGCGCGCTCGTGGCGCTGCTCCAGCTGGAGCCGGATCTGCACGTCGTCGCGGCCGTGGACCGCGGCGACACGATCGTGCCGACGGCGCTCGTGTCCAAACCGGACGTGGCCGTGATCGACGTCGATCTCCCCGGCATCGACGGGCTCACGGCGGCAGCCGAGCTCCATGAACAACTGCCCAGCTGCCGCACGCTGATCCTCACGAGCCTCGGACGGCCCGGAACACTGCGCCGCGCCCTGTCGGCCCACGTCTCGGGCTTCCTGCTCAAGGACTCACCACCGGACCAGCTCGCGCTGGCCGTGCGGTCGGTGGCGACCGGCCGCCGGGTCGTGGATCCACAACTCGCCCTGACTGCCTGGGACTCACCGGAGAACCCGCTGTCACCCCGCGAGCTGGAGGTGCTACGGCTCGCCGCCCGCGGCGCCGACGCCGCCGAGATCGCCGGCTGTCTCTACCTGTCCAAGGGCACGGTCCGCAACTATCTGACGGCGATCGTCGGCAAGCTCGGAGCCCGCAACCGCATCGACGCGATACGCATCGCGGAGGACGCCGGCTGGCTGCCGTGAGGCCGGCGGGGCCGGGCGTCCGGCGCCGGGTGCGCCCATCAGGGCGTCGAGCATGCCGGCGTCCAGGGTGGTGCCGACCGACAGGTCCGACAGTTCGCCGAAGCCGGTGTCGCACACCGCCGCGCTGACGACGTAGCCCTCCCCCGCCGGACGGGTGACGAACTGCCACTCCCCTCCGGGCACGGGCGACCCGTCCGGGCGCACCAGCCGGCTGGACTCTCCGTCCAGGGCGAAGCCGAACTCGGTGAACCGGAAGCGCAGCCCCTGACCGAGGGCCTTGCTGTACGCCTCCTTGAGGGTCCAGAGCCGCACCATCGTGTCGTTGCGGGCCTCTTCACCGCCGGCGTCCAGCCGCTCCTTCTCGTACGGGGTGCACGCCTGGCGTTCGGAGCCGGTGTGGGCGAGCCGCCGGTCCGCCCGCTCCACGTCCACACCGATGCGGCCCCTGCGGGTGAGGCCGACGACCATCATCTCCTCGGTGTGGCTGAGGCTGACATCGATCTGGTCGCAGCCGCGCACGTACGGCCGCCCGCCCGGCTGGTACGCCAGGTCGACCAGGTCCGGGGCGGTCCGCAGCGCGGCCGCCGCGGTCTGCCGCAGGAACAGCCGGGAGGCGACGAACCGCTCGCGGATGCGCGGCTGGGTGATCGTCTCGTAGCGGCGCCAGTCACGGCCGAGCCGCCGGCGCAGGTCCGACTCGGTGCCGCCGCGCGGCTGCCAGGCGGGCATCGTCGCGTACAGCACGACGCTGCCGGTGCGGGACAGCTCCTCGTGGAGTCCCTCCCAGGGGCCGTCCGGGCCCTCGGCGAACAGCAGGCGTCCCACCCGCCCACGCATCTCAGGCTCCGGACAGGGCCGCGGCCAGCGGCCCTGCGTCGAGGGCGGAGATCACCCCTGCCAGGTCCACGGCGTCGCTCGCCGGCCCCTGGCACACGGGCAGGCACACGGGACCGCGACGGCCGCCGCCCATCCGCCGCAAGTACGGCGTGAGGACGGCCTGCGGTCCGATCTCGACGACGTGCGTGGGCGTCTGCTGCGCGAGCAGGCTCCGCGCGGCGTCGGCGAACCGGACGGGGGCGGTGATCTGCTCGGTCCAGTACGGGGCGTGGAGCGGCTCGGTGGCCAGCCGGCCGTAGACCGTCGAGTAGAACGGCACCCGGGCGGCTCCCCCGGGCATCCGCCGGACGATCGCCTCGAACTTGGCGACGACCGGGGCCATCAGCGGCGAGTGGAAGGCGTGCGACACGGCGAGGTGCCGGCAGGGCACGCCGCGCTCCTCCAGCCGGGCCTCGATGCGCTCCAGCGCCGCCTTGTCGCCCGAGAGCACGACGGCTTTCGCCGCGTTGATGGCGCTGATGCCCACCTCCGGTTCGGCCGCGACCAGTTCGGCGGCCTCGTAGGGGGTCACGCAGGTGGCCATCATGCCGCCGCCGGGCGGCAGGTACTGCATGAAGGCGCCCCGCATGGACACCAGTTTCGCCGCGTCGGCCAGGGTGAGCGCACCGGCGACCGTCGCCGCCGCGAACTCGCCGATGCCGTGGCCGAGGACGGCCACCGGGTGCACGCCGGCCTCCTCCAGGGTCCGGGCGAGGGCGTACTCGACGGCGAACAGGGCGGGCTGGGTCATCGCGGTGCGGTGGATGCCCGGGTCGTCGGCGAGGATCGTCTTCACGACCGACTGCTTGGTCCACGGGGTGATCGCCGCGTCCGCCTCGTCCAGGAAGGCGCGGTAGCCGGTCGAGTTCAGGTAGAGCCCGGAGGTCATGCCCGGGTGCTGGGAGCCCTGGCCGGTGAAGACGAACGCGGCGCGGACCTTGCTGCCGCCCCGGTTCACGTCCCGCATGGCCAGGAAGTCCGCGAGCTGCCGGAGCGTCGGGTAGGCCCAGATGTCCTCGGGCTCGATCAGGGAGCCGAACTCCTCCTCGATGTCGCCGTAGAGGCTGAGGCCCGCCACCGAGTCGAGGCCCTCCTGGGCGAGCGACACGGTGTCGTCCACCGGCCGGCCGAGGTAATGGGCGACCCGCTCGGTGAGCCATTCGCGGTGGGCCACCGCGAAGTCGTCCTGTGCACGCGGGGGTTGGTCCTGCATGGGAGTGCTCCCTGTCTGGCTCTGGGGCGGGGGGCCGCCCGGGGTGGTGGTCAGGCGAGCGGCGAGCTGTAGAGGTCGTAACTGCGGCGGTTGTGCAGCCGGGCCATGGCCTCGTCCAGCACCAGCCGCTCGCAGTCCTCCGGACGGTCGGGCAGGGGGAGCCCGAGCCGTCTGACGAGCCGGTACAGCACCGCGGTCGCCCAGGCGGGGGACGCCAGGAAGGAGTCGGCGCGCCCGGCGTGCCGCTGCTCGCGCCACACCCCGAGCGCGGCCGCCCCCGCGAGCACGAGGGTGTAGCGGTCGGCGAGGCCGAAGCTGTACGGACTCGACAGCGCTTCCCGGTCGCCCTCGGGCACCTTCTCGAAGGCCTTCTTCAGCTCGACGAGTTCTCCGGTGAGCGCCCTGGCCAGGAAGCGCAGCGCCGGGCCGCCGTCCCCCTCCCCGCCCTGCCCGCCTGCGGATTCGAGGAGGTCGGTGCAGGCGACCAGGGTCGCGGCGAGCGGGTCGCCGTCGCCGAGCAGGGCCGGCTGGGACAGGTCCAGCGGCGGCAGCGGCTCGTGCGGGCGGAACAGCGAGGGGGGCGGTTCGGGGTCGGCGAACCAGGCGTGCCGGGCGAAGTAGGGCAGCTGGGGCAGGATGCTGACCTGCCGGCCGGCGCTGCCCGCGTGCCCCAGCGAGGTCACCGGCAGGTCCCGCCGCTGCTTCTGGAACATGCCGTACGCCCCGTCCTGGGCGAACGTCTCCTCGCCCAGGACCGAGGACATCTCGTCCATGCTCTCGGCCACGAGTTTGGGCGCCAGGTAGGCGGCGGCCGCCGCGTAGGCGCTCATCTGGCGGGGCAGCAGGTGCAGCGCCCTGGTGGCCACCAGGGCGCTGCAGTCGATGACCAGCAGGTCCAGGAAGCCGCCGGTGATCACGTCGCGCACGTGCTGCACGTCCAGCGAGGAGCGGCCGTCGGCGCGGACGCGGTTCGCGAAGCGTGCGACGGTGCGCAGCGCGGTGTCCGCTCCGGCGAGCACGATGGACGGGATCAGCCCGCGGATGAGGAGGGAGGAGCGCAGGGACAGCTCGTAGCCGTCGCCGACGGCGCCCAGCACCGCCGTGGCCGGCACCGGGCACTCGCTGATCCGCAGACCGCCGAACTCGGCGCTGCGCATTCCGGTGGTGGTGCGCCGTGCCAGGTCCTCGACCCGCTCGGCGGGCAGCTCGTCCCGGTCGAGCAGCAGGACCGTGTGGCTGCGGCCGCGCTCCGCGCCCTCGGTGCGGGCGAAGATGACCAGGCCGGTGGCGCGGGACGCGTTGGCGATGGCGGACTTGCTGCCGTCGAGGACCATCCCGCCGGGGACCGGGCGCGCGGTGAACTCGTCGCGCACGAAGTCGTTTCCGTGCGCGACCTCGTGCCGGGCGACGGCGACGCGGCGGCCGTCCAGGAGCAGCCGGGCGGCGTGCCCGCGCTGGTCCGGGTCGCCCGCGGTCCACACGGGGGCCGTGGCGAAGAAGCAGTTGAGTCCGTAGCCGAAGCCGAGGGAGGCGTCCCGCCGGAAGACGGGACGCAGGAGCCGGCCGAGCACGTCCATGCGCTCCAGCCGGCCACCGAGGTCCGCGGGGACGAATTCGGCGTTGAGGTCGAAGTCGTCCAGCACCCGTTCGGCCTCGGGCAGTACCTCTCCCGCCGCGTCGGCGGCGAGCAGCCCGGCCGTGCCGAGCGGGTTGGCGGTGTCGTCGAGGGGGCCGAACGCCTGCTCCAGGGCGTCGATCCGCTCCTCCGATGTGGTCATCGCTGCCTCCCCGACGCGAGCAGTTCCTCGATCTCGGGCTCGATGCGCTGGTGCAGCGGGGTCAGTTCCCCCCGCAGGAACAGCCGCCGCATGGCGGCCCGTTCGACCTTGCCGCTGGTCGTGCGGCGCACCGTGCCGGGGCGGACGAGCAGGACGGCGGAGGTCCGGATCTCGTACTCCTCGCCCAGCCGTCGCTGGACCGCGGTCGCGAGGGCCGCCAGGTCGACGTCGTAGCGGCTGCGGGCGCGGAGTTCCTGGACGATGACCACGCGTTCGCGCTCGCCGGCCACCGCGAAGGCGGTGGCCGCGCCGAAGAGGCCGCTGACCTGCTGGACGGTGCGTTCGAGGTCTTGTGGGTAGAGGTTGCGTCCGGCGACGACGATCATGTCCTTGAGCCGTCCGGTGACATGGAGCAGGCCCTCGCTCAGCGTCCCGAGGTCACCGGTGCGCAGGTACCCGCCGCCGCCGCCCTCGATACGGCGGTCGAAGGTCTCCGCGGTCTCCGCGGGGCGGGCCCAGTAGCCGGGTCCGACGCTCTCGCCGCGGACCCAGATCTCGCCGATCCGGCCGTCGGGCAGGGCCCGGCAGGTCTCCGGGTCGACGATGCGCAGCTCCGCCGAGGCCGCGGGCCCGCAGTGCGCGAGCGTCCGGGACCGTCCCGCGGGCGCGGTGAGCACACCGGTCTCCAGCGCGGCGGCGTCGACGGTGCGGGTGGCCGCGCCCGGGGCGGTGGGGGTGCCGGAGACGAGGAGGGTCGCCTCGGCCAGCCCGTAGCAGGGCGTGAGCGCGCCGGGGCGGAGTCCCGCGGGGGCGAAGCGCTCGGCGAACTCCGAGAGGACGTGGGGGGTGACGGGTTCCCCTCCGTCGACGGCGACCTCCCAGTGGGACAGGTCCAGGCCCGCGAGCTGGGAGTCGTTGATCCGGCGCACGCAGAGTTCGTACGCGAAGTCGGGTGCCCCGCTGACGGTCAGCCCGTAGCGGGAGACGGTCTCCAGCCAGTTCGCGGGCCGCTTGACGAAGGAGCCCGGGGTCATGAGCACGGAGGTGCCGCCGAGCCAGAGGGCGTGCAGCAGCTGGCCGACCAGGCCCATGTCGTGGTGGAGGGGGAGCCAGCCGCCCATCCGGACACCGGGCCGGGTGCCGAGCGCGTCGGCGATGGCCCGCTGGTTGGCGAGCAGACTCCGGTGGGTGACGACGACTCCGCGCGGATCACGGGTGGAGCCGGAGGTGTACTGCAGGTACGCCACGGTGTCCGGGGTGGCCGCGAAGGGCTCGCCCGGGGTGCCGGGGGCGGTCGCGGCGGGACCGTCGGCGGGCAGGCAGACGACGTGGCCGTGGCCGGTGCGCGCGAGCAGCTGGGAGACCTCGGCCGCCTCCTCGGCGGAGGTGAGGACGCATGCCGCCGCGCAGTCCTTGACGATGCCCGCGATCCGGTCGTCGTGGTGGCCCCGGCCGCCGGGCGGGGCGACGGGGACGGCGATCGCCCCGGCGTACAGGCAGGCCAGGAAACCGGTGGTGAACAGTTCGCGGGAGCGGTGCGCGATCAGCACCCGCTCCCCCGGCTGGACGTGTCCGCGCAGCGTGGCGGCCAGCGTGCGGGCGGCGCGGTCGAGTTCGCCGTACGTGACGCTCCGGGGCCGCAGACCGCCCTCCCGGTCGGTGAGGAGGATGAGCGCCTCCCGGTCCGGCGTGCCGGCGGCCTGGGCCTGGATGTGTTCCGTAAAAGTCTGGTGACCGTTCACGCCTCCCCCTCCCATGTCGTGGCTCCGTCAAGAACGGGCCGCGACGGGCTCTGCTGTCGGCAAGGCGGGGGTGTGCCCCTGAGGATTCCCCGGCCTCGCCCCCGGATGTGCGGCGAACCGCCCTTCACGGCGCGGTCCAGGTGACCGCGGGCCGGTGGCCGCCGCGCTTGACGGTCCATCCCGCGTAGGCCGCCCTGGTCTCCTCGTCCGGTTCCCCGGAGCGCCGGGCCAGTGCGAGGAGCACGGCCGTGACGGCCGCCAGCTCCGCCTCGTCGGGCCGGCCGCGGACCACGGTGATACGCATCGGATTCGCCATGCCGACAGAGTGCGCGCGTCCGCTCGAAGCGGGCTCGCGTCCGGGACGCGCCGGAGCCGAGGGCCGGGTCCCGCACGGCCCGGTGGGCCGGGCGGGGCCCGCGGCCCTCGGCTCCGGTGGTGCCGGTGGTGCCGGTGGTGCCGGTGGTGCTGGACGGGGACGTCAGATCAGGACGCGCTCGTAGGCCACGTGCCGGGTCCGCTCCTCGACGACGTCCGCCGTCCGCCGCACCTGCTCGGCGAGCGCGCGGCGGCCGTCGTCGGCCAGGGCGCGTTCGCAGTCCTCGGAGTCCTGCCACCACTGCAGCCCGGTGTACACGTCGGGGCGGAGTGTGGAGCGCAGCAGGTCGCTCCCGCCGTAGCCGCCGAGCCGGGCGAAGTGCTCGCCCGACTCGGCGAAGTACCGCTCGAAGACCGCACGGTCGCCGAAGACCCTGGCCCGGGTCAGCAGGACGTTCGCGGACCCGACCACGGCGTCCGCCCTGAGCACCCGCGCCACGCTGACGGCCTGGTCCACCTCGGTGTCGACCAGCGGGCCGAGCTGTTTGACGTGGGCCTGGAAGGTGTCGTCGTGGACGGTGTCCAGGAAGCCTCTCGTGGTCCGCCAGTGGCCGAGGTGCACGTACACCTCCGGGCGCTCGACGAGCTGGACGGTGACGAGGAAGTCGAAGTCCTCGCGTCTGCGCAGGTACTGGGAATGGTCCCTGAACTCGCGCTCGAACCGTTCGGTGTCGCCCTTCACCTCGAACCGGTTGACCACCGTGAGAGGAGTGTCCTGACTACGACTGTGCACGCGCTTCCTCCGCGAACTGCTTGGCATGCTGCAAGGTGGTGGAACTGTTCGTGCCGAGGGACCTGCGCACCAGCGCCCGCGCCTCGGCGAGGGTGGCCTCGGGGCCGAGCGCGGTCCGCACGCCCTCGGGGTCCAGGGTCACGGTGTGCCAGGAGGTGGCCCTGACCGTGCCGTCCCCCAGCGACTCGATCACCCAGCGGCCGGTGTGGCCGGCCATGGCGACCGGGACGCGCATCTGCTTGTAGACGATGACGTCGCGGTCCTCGAAGCAGACCCGGACCGAGGTGGTGTTGTGGGTGGAGCCGTCCGGGCTGCGGGTGTCCATGTCCATGTGCTGGATGCCCGGTTCGTCCTCGGTGAGGTCGAGCCTGGCCACGTGCGGCAGGCGCTCGGGCCAGAGGTCGGCACGGTCCAGGAAGGCGTAGACGTCACCGGCGGCGCCGAAGACGGTCGCGGAGTCGCTGAAGGTGAAGTGGAGTTCCTCGCGGGCCTCGCCGAGTTCGGCGGTGTTCTTCAGTGCGAGGAGTTCGGCGCGGCTGTTCCCGTCGACCGCGGCCTCGATCAGTTCCTCGGCGGCCGGGTCGCCGTCCACGGCACGGTAGTCGTGCAGGAGCGTGACGCGCGTGGTGCCGTCCTCCAGCTCCTGGACGCGCCATTCGCCGCCCATGGAGGCGACGGGCGCGGCGGTGACGACCTGCCGGAAGGTGATGGTGCGGGCAACGGGGTCCAGAAGACGGCGGGACGTCCAGGTGCGGACCTTGTCGCCGGCGACGGCCCAGATGCGCAGGAGCTGGTCGCCGCCTTCGGCGGGGGCCTCCTCCAGCACCTCGACGTGCACGGTGGGCCCGAACACCTGGGGCCACTCGGTGACGTCGGCCACGAGCGCGTAGACGGCGGCGGCGGGCGCCGCCACGGTGATGGAGTGCTCCGTGACATGGAGTGCTTCGGTCTCGGACGTAGCGGTCGGCGCCACGGCAAACCTTCCCTTCGGACAGTCCGCAGCAGGGCGGATCACAAGGCTGACATGAATGGCTCAAGCGGAACTGGAGAAACGGTGGACCGTCCTAGGCGGCCCAGCCGGGGCGTTCGAGCACGTCGACGACGGCGCAGCCCCAGCTGTAGCCGGCGCCGACGCTGACCAGGACGATCCGGTCGCCGGGCCGTGCCCGGCCGGTGGCCGTGAGGTGGTCCAGGCCCGCGAACTGGTCGCCGGCGCCGAGGTGTCCGACGGTCCGGTTCCATTCCCAGGTGGTGCGGTCCGGGTCGATGCCGAACGGTTTGTGGTAGATCGAGTCGAGCCGGCGGCGGCCGAAGTGCGGTAGCACCACCCAGTCGGCGTCGGCGAGTTCGGACCCGGCGTCGGCCAGGGCCTGCTTGATGACGGTCTGCTGGCCGCTGTGGGCGCGGGAGATGGCGTACGAGATCCCGGCCCGGCCGACGAAGGCGCGTTTGGCGGCCTCGAAGTCGACGGGCATCCGGTGGCCGAACGGGGCCGTGGTGAACGGGTCGTCGCCCCGGTGCAGCGGCTCCAGCTCGGGATCCGCGTGCAGCGCGAGCGAGACCAGCCGGGCGAAGCCGCCGCGCCGGGAGAGGACGAGCGCGGTGGCGCCGTCCGCGTACGGCGTGCCCGGGTCGGTGTTCCAGCGGTCGATGCCGGGGGCGCAGAACCGGTCGGCGGTGGTGAGGAGGGCGTCGCCGTGACCGTGGCCCGCCGTGAGATAGGCGGTGGCCAGGTCCAGGGCGGCGAGCCCGCCGTTGGACATCTGCCGGATCTCGACGGCCTGGCAGGTGTTGCCGAGCGCCTCACGCTGGATGTAGGAGGCGACGGGCCACAGGTCCTGGCCCTGGTGGTAGGTGTCCGCGTGCAGCAGCAGGCCGACGTCCCCGCCGCGGCTGCCGGACCGCTCCAGCGCGGTCCTGGCGGCGGCCACGGCCATCTCCGCGGCGGATTCGTCCGGCGAGTACGCCACCGACTCCATGCCGGTCGCCGCGGCCACCCGGGGCGGGCAGGCCCCGGTGGCGACCGCGTCGGCGACCGGGATGCGGGAGGGGAGCCGGGTGGAGGTCCCCCGTATGTAGACGTCTTCCAGGCGCACTGTCACTCCAGATGAGGTCGCGGGCTCAGCCCGTGGCGGCGGCCAGGGGCGGGGCGTCGTCGACCCGCCCGGGCGGCCCGTCGAGCAGGACGTAGTGGACGGCGTCGAGGAGCGCCTGCCAGCTGGCCGCCGTGGTGTTCCCGTCCACGCCGACGGTGCCCCAGTGATGCTCCCCGTCCCGGTAGGAGATGAGCACCCGGGCCGCGGCGCCGCTCCCGGTCTCCCCGCTCAGCACCCGCACTCGGTAGTCGACGAGTTCGAGCCGGGCGAGAGCGGGGAAGCACGGGTCGAGGGCGGTGTGCAGCGCGGTGTCCAGGGCGTTGACGGGGCCGTTGCCACGGCCGGTGGCGGTGACGGCACGGCCCTGCACCACGAGTCGTACGGTGGCCTCGGTGCTGACCTCCCCGCCGCTGGTGCCGGAGACGCCGACGGACCACGACTCGACCTCGAAGGGCACGGGGCCCCGGCCGCCGGCCAGTTCCTCGCGCAGCAGGAGGGCGAAGGACGCGTCGGCGGACTCGAAGCTGTAGCCGCCGTTCTCCAGTTCCTTCACCCGCGCGGCGGCGCGGGCCACCTCGTCGGAGCCCGCTTCGAGGTCGTAACCGAGCTCCCGTGCCTTCAGTTCGACCGACGAGCGGCCGCCCATGTCTGAGACGAGGGTGCGCATCGTGTTGCCGACGAACTCCGGCGTGGTGTGCTGGTAGAGGTCGGGGTCGACGCGCAGCGCGGACGCGTGCAGGCCTGCCTTGTGGGTGAAGGCCGAACCGCCGATGTAGGGCGCTGCCGCTCTGCCCGGAACCTGGGTCAGTTCGGCGACGGCCCGCCCGGTCGCCGCCAGCTCGCGCAGCTTCTCCAGCGGGACGACCTCCCGGCCGCGCTTGAGGACCAGGTTGGCGATCACGGTGAACAGGTCGGCGTTGCCGCAGCGTTCGCCGTAGCCGTGTGCGGTGCCCTGCGCGTGCACGGCCCCCGCGTCGATCGCCGCCATGGTGTTGGCGACGGCGCAGCCCGTGTCGTCGTGGCAGTGGATACCGAGCGGCACGCCCGTGAGCGCGAGGGTCTCGCCGACGACGGCGCCCACCTCGTCGGGCAGCGAGCCCCCGTTGGTGTCGCACAGGACGACGGTCTCGGCGCCGGCCTCGGCCGCCGCCCGCACGACCGCGAGGGCGTACTCGCGGTTGAGCAGGTAGCCGTCGAAGTAGTGCTCGGCGTCGACGAACACCCGCCGGCCCGCGTGCACCAGGTGGCGTACGGTGCCGCTGATCATGGCCAGGTTCTCGGCGAGGGTGGTGCGCAGGGCGTTGCGCACATGACCGGTGTGGCTCTTGGCCACGAGGGTCACCACCGGGGTCTCGGCCTCCAGCAGGGCACGGACCTGCGGGTCGAGGGAGGCGGGCACCCCGGGCCGCCGGGTGGCGCCGAAGGCGGCGAGCTCGGCGTGCTTCAGGCCGAGCTCGGTCCGGGCGCGGCGGAAGAACTCGGTGTCCTTGGGCACGGCGCCCGGCCAGCCGCCCTCGATGAATCCGACCCCGAGGCCGTCGAGCCGGCGTGCGACGGCGAGCTTGTCCTCGACCGTCAGCACCATGCCCTCCTGCTGGGTGCCGTCGCGCAGGGTCGTGTCGTAGAGCTGGAAGCTCTGCTCGGCCATCGCCCCTCCCTTGTCCTGTGTGCGCCGGCGATGGCCGGCCGCTGTCCGGATACTTCCCCCACGGTCCGGCGGCGGGCCGGAGAAAGGCTGGAGCGGTGATGGACCGTGCGCACACGACGGCGCGGCGGGAGCGGACGGCAGAGGCCGGCCGCTCCCGCCGCACCGTGAGCGGGGGTGTTACGGGGTCAGGAAGCCGGGGCGGCCTCGGGGGCCTTGCCGGCCTCCTCCTCGTCCTCGGGTGCTTCCAGCCTCATCTGCCGCGGAATCGCGAGCATCAGGAGGAAGGCGAGGACGACGACACCGCCGAAGACCCACAGGGTGGTCTGCAGGCTGCCGGCGAAGGAGGTTCCGGTGGCGTCCTTGGCGTAGCCGGCCAGGACCGGGGCCGCCTGCTGGTTCTGGAGCGCGGGGACGGCGCAGCTCTCCGGGAGGACAGCCGGGTCCTTCTCCTCGACCCGGTCGACCGCGCATGTCCGGTAGGCCGCGACGGTGGTGTCCGCATCCCCCGGGGTGAGCCCGGCGGTGGCGACGAGTTCCCTGCGCAGTTCAGCGGACTGGTCGTCGATCGCCGTTCCGGTGTTGCCCACCAGTCCGGCGAAGAAGACGACGCTGACCAGGGCGCCGCCGACGGCGAAGCCGAGCTGGGCGTTGGTGTGGACGATGCCGGAGGCGGAGCCCGCGTCCTTCTGCGGCACCTCGGAGATCACGATCTGCGGCAGCGGGGCCGCGATGAGACCGAAGCCGAGACCGATCAGCAGCATCGGCACCACGAGCTGCCAGGAGCTGATGCCGCTGCCGTACTCGCCTGCCGCCCACAGGAAGGCCAGTGCGCCGACCACGGTGACGACCGCACCGGACTGCAGCACCTTGCGACCGAACTTGGGCACCAGGACGACCATGGCCGCCGAGGAGGTGAGGAAGGCGCCGATGCAGAACGGGAGGCTCGTGAGCCCCGAGCGCATCGGCGACCAGCCGAGGCCGACCTGCATGTAGACGGTCCAGCCGATGTTGAACATGCCGATGCCGATGTAGAAGGCGAGGTTCACGCCGAGCCCGGAGGAGAAGCTGCGGATACGGAACAGCGCCAGCTCCACGAGCGGTGAGCCGTCCAGGAGGGTCTTCTTCTTCTGCCACAGGATGAAGGCGGCGAGCACCGGCACCGACGCGGCCATCGACACGAAGCCCCACAGCGGCCAGCCCAGTTCGCGGCCCTGGAGCAGCGGGAAGATCAGCAGGAGCAGACCGGCGGTGGCGAGGACGACGCCCCTGACGTCGAGCTTCAGGGCGTGCGGTGCCTTGGACTCACGGAGCACGCGCGGGGCGTAGATCAGCCCGAGGATGCCGACCGGGATGTTGATGAGGAAGATCAGACGCCAGCCGAGGCCGAAGAGGTCCCACTCGGCCAGCGGTCCGCCCGCGCCCATGCCGACCGCGGCGGCCACACCGGCCACACCGCCGTACATGGCGAAGGCGCCGGCCCGCTCCTTGGCGGAGAAGGTGACGTGGATGATGGCGAGGATCTGCGGAACCATGACTCCGGCGAAGGCGCCCTGGATCATGCGGGACGCGACCAGCTGCCACGGCTCCTGGGCGATTCCGGCTCCCAGCGATGCCAGCGTGAAGCCGGCCACGCCGAGGAGGAACATCCGCTTGCGGCCGTAGATGTCGCCCAGCCTGCCGCCGAGGATCAGCAACAGCGCGAAGCTGAGCTGATAGCCCACCAGCACCCACTGGATGATGGAGTAGCCGCCGCCGATGCCTTGCTGGATGGCCGGGGCCGCCACGTTCGCGATGGTGCCGTCCAGCATGTCCATGAAGGCGGCGACGAGCAGCACCAGCAGGGCCATCCAGCGCTTCGGGTCGGGCGGCGCCGCACCGGTTCGCTTGTCCGCGGCCGTCTCGTCCCCTGCCACCTCCGTCTCCGTGGACGGAGCCTGCTCGGAGGAAATAGCCATGGTTGTACCTCTCAGATCTTGGGGGGACCGGGATAGCCCTTGGGGGGTTCCGCAGGTGGCTGGACAGCCTTGGACCATCGGACGGCAGGATGCCCGATGTCAGTGGAATTCCACTGGAGTGCGGCTGAACCGCGGGGCCACTGCGGCAGGACCGCTTCCGCGTGCCAGGTGGTGCGGGTGAGATGCCGCCTCCGCGGCACTCAGCACCGGCGTGACACAGGCCTCGGTGCCTTCGAACAGCTGCGCCCAGTGATCCCGGTCCCCGGTGATGAAGCGACTCGCGAACTCCCGGTGAAGCGCCGGCCAGTTGTGCGGTTCGTCCCGGTCGGGCAGGGCCGCGCCCGCCAGTCCGATGCCGTGCAGCAGCGCGGCGTAGAAGCGTTCCTCCAGGGCGCCGACGGCCACGTAGCCGCCGTCGGCGCACGCGTAGGTGGTGTAGAACGGCGCTCCGCCGTCCAGCAGGTTCACGCCGCGCTCGTGCCGCCACTGGCCGGCCGCCTCCATGCCGACCAGCATGCCGAGCATCGCCCCGGCACCGTCCACGATCGCGGCGTCGACGACCTGCCCCCGGCCGGTCCGCTGCCGCTCGTACACGGCCGCGAGGACCCCGGCGACCAGGAACATCGAGCCGCCCGCGAAGTCCCCCAGGAAGTTCACCGGGACGACGGGCGGCCCGCCGGCTTCGCCGATCGCGTGCAACGCGCCACTGATCGCCAGGTAGTTGATGTCGTGTCCGGGGGTCCCGGCGAGCGGTCCCTCCTGCCCCCAGCCCGTCATCCGGGCGTAGACGAGGGCGGGATTGCGGTCCAGGCACACCTCGGGTCCGATACCGAGCCGTTCGGCCACCCCCGGTCTGAAGCCCTCGACCAGGATGTCGGAGCTCTCGAGGAGGCTCAGGAGCTCCGCGACGTCGTCGGGGCTCTTCAGGTCCAGTGCGATGCGGTGGCGTCCGCGGTCCAGGACCTGGTGCCACTGTTCGAAGGAGCGGCGGCCGTCGGCCCGGTCGATCCGGATCACTTCGGCGCCGAGGTCGGCCAGCACCATGCAGGCGAAAGGCGCCGGCCCGATCGCCGCCAGCTCGACCACTCTCAGCCCGCTCAGGGGCCCGGTCGCGACGGACCGGCCCTCACTCGCTGCAATGCCCATCCCGGGAGGCTAGGAAGCCTGTCCGGAAACCGGCTCGGGCCGCGCTCGCGCCGGGCTCGCACCGCGGCGCACGGACTCCAGCTGTGCCCGAGCCGGCGCTGGCACCGTGCACCGGGAACTCTGTGCCGTCGGAAACCCGACGTCCTTCACGAGGAACGATTCCCCACGAGGAAGGATCCACTGTGACAACCAGTGCTACGGAGCCGGGCACCGCCGAGGCGGAGACCAGCACCTTCCCCTACAAACGGCAGTGCCCCTTCACTCCTCCGAAGGAGTACGCGGAGATCGTCGAGAAGGACGTCTCCCAGGTCACGCTGTCCGGATCCGGCCTCCGCATCTGGACGGTCGCGGGCTACGAGACGATCCGGCAGCTGCTGACGGACCCCCGGGTCAGCGCCTCGCGCCGGCACGACAACTTCCCCTTCTACTTCATCGCCCCGCCGGAGTACCGCACCGAGACGTCCTTCATCGGCTACGACGGCAAGGCGCACAGCGACACCCGCCGCAAGGCCGCCCTGACGTTCACCAGCCGCCAGGTGCGACGGCTGCGGCCCCGGATCGAGGAGATCGTCGACGACCACCTCGACAAGCTGCTGGCCATGGAGCCCGGGGTGGACTTCCACCACGCGTTCTCGCTGCCGGTGCCGATGACCGTCATCTGCGAGCTGCTGGGCATTCCGCAGGACCGGCACGAGTTCTTCATCAAGCACGGCACGGCACTGCTCGGCGGGCACAGCTCCACCGAGGAGCGCCAGGCCGCGATCGTCGAGGTGAACGCGTACGTCAGCGACCTCATCCAGCTGAAGAAGCGGGAGCCGGGCGAGGACCTGCTCAGTCGTGCGATGGCCGACTACGAGGCGTCCGGCGAGGAGTACACCGACCGCGACCTGTTCAACATGGTCCGGCTCCTGATGAACGGCGGCCACGAGACCACCGCCAGCCAGATCTCGCTCGGCACCGCCTGCCTGCTGGAGAACCCCGACCAGCTGAAGCTCCTGCTGGAGGACCCCTCGCTGGTCAAGCCGGCCGTCGAGGAGCTGGTGCGGTTCGCGACCATCGGCGACACCGCGGTGCCCCGGGTCGCCCTGGAGGACATCGAGATCGGCGGCTCGGTCATCCGCAAGGGCGACGGCATCCTCTGCCTCGGTCTCGCCGCGAACCGGGACCCCGAGGTGTTCCCCGAGCCGGAGAAGCTCGACATCACGCGCGGCAGCCGCAAGCACCTGGGCTTCGGGCACGGCGTGCACCACTGCATCGGCGCGGACCTCGCCCGTCTGGAGCTGGAGATCGTGTGGAGCAAGCTGTTCCAGCGCATCCCGACGCTGCAGCTCGCCAAGCCCTTCCTGGAGATACCCCGTAAGGAGGGCGCAGTGATCTACGGGCTGTGGGAGCTGCCGGTCACGTGGTGAGGTCGACCCGTGCTCGAGCAGCCATCCGTAGCGTGCCGTGGCACCACACCCCGGCGGCGGTCAAGGAGGAAGACGTATGAGCACGGCACTCACGCCTTTCCGCGTCGGGTTCCCCGACGCGGATCTCGCCGACCTCGGCGAGCGGCTGGCCCGGACCCGGTGGCCCGACAAGGAGACGGTCGGTGACTGGTCGCAGGGTGTGCCGCTGGCCTACCTCCAGGAGCTCGCCGAGTACTGGCGGAGTACGTACGACTGGCGGGCGGCCGAGGCGCGGCTGAACGCGCTGCCGCAGTTCCGCACCGAGATCGACGGTCTCGGCATCCACTTCCTGCACGTGCGCTCGCGCCACCCGCAGGCGAAGCCGCTGCTGCTCAGCCACGGCTGGCCCGGATCCGTGGTCGAATTCCTGGACGTCATCGGCCCGTTGACGGACCCCGAGGACCCCGCGGACGCCTTCCACGTGGTCTGCCCGTCGCTGCCCGGCTTCGGCTTCAGCGACAAGCCGGACGAGACGGGCTGGACGGTGGAGCGCACCGCGGCCGCCTGGGCCGAGCTGATGCACCGGCTCGGATACGAGCGGTACGCGGCGCACGGCACCGACTGGGGCTCCTTCCTGACCGGGATCCTGGGCGAGAGCGACGCGGAGCACCTGGTGGGCATCCACCTGGCGATGCCCTTCGCCCGGCCGCCGCAGGAACAGGTGGAGCTGGACGAGCGGGATCTGGCCGGCCTGGCCGCGCTCAGGGAGTTCCAGCAGCACGAGGGTGCGTACTCCGTGCTGCAGGCCACCCGTCCGCAGACCCTCGGGTACGGGCTCTCCGACTCGCCCGTCGGCCAGCTGGCCTGGATGATCGAGAAGTACTGGGCCTGGAGCGACCACGACGGCGACGTCGAGAAGGTCATCCCCCGCGACCGGCTGCTGGACGCCGTGACGCTCGCCTGGCTGGCCGGCACCGGCACCTCGTCCGCCCGGATCTACTGGGAGAGCCACAACAAGATGGCGCTCGGCCGGGTCGACGTGCCCACGGCCTGCTCGGTCTTCCCCAAGGACGGCCGGATGCCGCGCGCCTGGTGCGCGCACCGCTTCACCGATCTGCGGCGGTGGACCGACCACGAGCAGGGCGGGCACTTCCCCGCCCTGGAGCAGCCGGAGCTGATCGTCGAGGAGCTGCGCTCCTTCTTCCGCACGCTGACCTGAGACCCGAGACCTTCCGTCTGGAGGCACTGCCCATGACCGCCCGAACGACCGGGGTGAGTGAAGACCTGCCCGAATTCCCGTTCCCGGGTACGAGTTACCGGGGCCCCGACCCGATCTTCACGCAGTTGCGCGCGGAGCGGCCCG
Source organism: Streptomyces sp. NPDC001822 (assembly GCF_042892135.1). Lineage (NCBI taxonomy): Bacteria > Bacillati > Actinomycetota > Actinomycetes > Kitasatosporales > Streptomycetaceae > Streptomyces > Streptomyces sp. NPDC001822. The sequence continues at coordinate 229,107 of NZ_JBIATW010000007.1, read as the reverse complement.
TCGCGCGGGTGCGGTGGAGCGGAGGCGGTCATGCCTGGCTGGTGACCCGCCACGAGGACATCAGGTCGGTACTGGACGACACGCGTTTCAGCCGCGCCGCCTCGTACGCGCCGGACGCCCCCACCTTCAGCGGGCTGTTCCAGGCCCCGCCGGGAATGATCATCTCGCTCGACCCGCCGGACCACACCAGGCTGCGCGTCCTGGCCGAGCAGGCGTTCTCGCCGGCCCGGATCCAGGGGATGCGGCCCCGGGTGCGGGAGCTGGCGGGCCGGCTCCTGGACGCGCTGGACAAGGAGTCGGACGGCGGTCCGGTGGATCTGGTCGAGGGCTTCGCCGCTCCGCTGGCCATGGCCGTCATCTGTGAGCTGCTGGGTGTCCCGGAGCAGGACAGGGACCAGTTCCTCACGTGGGTAAGGCAGTTCGCCGATGTGTCGGGTCCCGAGGAGCTGGCCGTCGAGGGCCGCGAGAACCTCGGTGCCTATATCGCCGGACTGGTGGCCGGCAAGCAGGCGGAGCCCGCCGACGACGTGCTCTCCGCCCTGATCACCGCCCGTGACGGCGAGGACCGGCTCGGCTTCGAGGAGCTGGTCGGGCTCGGCTACACGCTGCTGGGCGGCGGTTTCGACTCGGCGGCCGGCCAGATCTCCAACTTCGCCCTGACGCTGCTCGACCGCCACACCGACGTCTGGCGTCGGCTCGGCGATCACCCGGAGGACGTACCGGCGGCGCTGGAGGAGCTCCTGCGTACGGTCAACCTGACCGGCAACGACACCTCGGGGCTGCCGCGGATCGCCACGGAGGACGTGGAGATCGGCGGCGCGGTCATCCCCGCCGGGGACGCCGTGTTCCTCTCCTTCGCCTCCGCCAACCGTGACGGGTCGGTGTTCGCCGACCCCGACACCGCCGACTTCGGCCGGACCGTCAACCCCCACCTCGCGTTCGGGTACGGCATCCACCACTGCCTGGGGGCGCCGCTGGCCCGGGTGGAGCTCGCCGTCGCCCTGGAGGAACTGACCGGCCGCTACCCCGACGCGCGGCTGGCCGTGCCGGAGAGCGAGCTGCTCTGGAGGGCCGGCGATGTGAACCACAACCTGGTCAGCCTCCCCGTCCACCTGAGAAGGAGCACCACATGAGCAGCGTCGAACTTCCCGCCGTCAGCCGGGAGGTCCGCCTTGCGGCCTACCCGGTCGACGACGTCACCCTGGAGCACTTCGAGTTCGGCGAGACCGAGCTGGCCGCGCCCGCTGACGGCGAGGTCGTCGTACGCAACGACTGGATGACGCTCGGCTCGGTGGCCCGCGACCAGATGAACCCCGGCACGAAGCTGCCGATCCCGGTCTTCCAGCCGGGCGTCGCGATGTGGGGCCGCACCGTCGGCACGGTGGTCGCGTCCAACAGCGACACCCTCGCCGTCGGCGATCTCGTGGAGCACTTCTCCGGCTGGCGCGAATACGCGGTCGGCAACGCCCACGGGTTCTTCAAGCGTGACCGCTCCCTCCTGCCCGGCCCGGAGTACTTCCTGTCCCAGGGACCGACGGCCTGGCACGGCATGGTCGGTACGGCGGCGGTGGCCGAGGGCGACACCGTGTTCGTGTCGGGAGCCACCAACGGTGTCGGCGCGCTGGCCGGGCAGATAGCGAAGCTGCGGGGCGCCAAGCGCGTCATCGGCAGCACCGGGTCCAAGGAGAAGATCGACTTCCTGGTCGAGGAGCTCGGCTTCGACGCCGCGTTCGACTACCACGAGGGGCCGGTGGCCGAGCAGCTCGCCGGACTGGCGCCCGACGGCCTCGACGTGGTCTTCGACAACGTGGGCGGCGAGCAGTTCGAGGCCGCGGTCCAGGTCGCGGCCCGCGGGGCGCGGTTCGCGCTGTGCGGTGCCCTGTCCGGGCAGCACGGCGCGGGTGACGGCGGCAGTCCCCGGCTGCCCCTGATGTCCGCCATCACCAAGGACCTGACGCTGCGCGGCTTCGCGACGCTGCACACGCCCGACCAGATCGAGGGCTGGAACGCCCAGTTCAGCACCTGGCTGCGCGAGGAGCGCATCGTCTTCCCGCACACGGTCGTCGAGGGCGGGGTCGCGGAGCTGCCGGAGGCGTTCGTGGCGCTGCTCGGCCGGAAGTACAGCGGCACGGTCCTGGTCAGGATGAGCTGAGACCGGCGGTCTTTCGTGCTGCGGTGGTGCCCCGGGGTCCGCGTGTCCCGGGGCACCACCGTCTTTTCATGGATACGAGGAAAGGATCCGGTCATGGTGACAGGAGACCCGAACGTGCTGGACCGACGGGCGCTCAACCGGAGCCTGCTGGCCCGGCAGCTGCTGCTGGAGCGCGCCGGCATGCCGGCCGTACAGGCGGTCGGACACCTGGTGGGGATGCAGGCCCAGGCGCCCAACCCGCCCTACATCGGGCTGTGGACCCGGCTGGCCGGGTTCCGTGCCGAGGACCTGGCGGACCGGGTCAGGGACCGCGAGGTGGTCCGGCTGGTGCTGATGCGGGGCACGATCCACCTGGTCACGGCACAGGACTGCCTGGCGCTCCGGCCGGTGCTCCAGGGCTCCCTGGAGCAGGGACTGAAGGGCACCTTCGGCCGGAAGCTGGCGGGGCTCGACACCGCGGACGTGGTGGCGCTGGGACGTGAGCTGGTCGAGAAGGAGCCGCTCACGCTGGGCGGTCTCGGCACCCTGCTCGCCGAACGCTGGCCGGACCGGGATCCGTTCGCCCTGGCCAATGCCGTACGCAATCTGGTGCCGCTGGTGCAGGTGCCGCCGCGCGGACTGTGGGGCGAGAGCGGTCAGGCCGTGCACACGACGGCGGAGTCCTGGCTCGGCGGGGCACTCGCGCGGAGCACCTCGCCCGACGCGATGGTCGAGCGCTATCTCGCGGCCTTCGGGCCCGCCACCGTCAAGGACATCCAGACCTGGTCCGGAATGACCCGGCTGGCCGACTCGGTGAACCGGCTCAGGCCCCGGCTGCGCACCTTCCGCGACGAGAACGGGCTGGAGCTCCTCGACCTCGCCGACGCTCCCCTGCCCGACCCGGGGATGCCCGTGCCGGTCCGCTTCCTGCCGGAGTTCGACAACATCCTGCTGTCGCACGCCGACCGCAGCCGCATCCTCACGGACGAGCAGCGCAAGCTGGTCTTCACCCGTAACGGCCTGATCAAGTCGACGTTCCTCGTGGACGGTTTCGTACGCGGGCTGTGGCGGATCGAGCAGGCTCGCAAGGAGGCGACCCTCGTGATCGAGCCGTTCGGCGCGCTGGGCAGGAAGGACCGCGACGCCGTCGCCGAGGAGGGGAGCGGCCTGCTCGCCTTCGCGGCGGCCTCCGCGACGACGCGCGGCCTCCGCTTCGACTGACCGCGTACGACGGCGGGGGAGAGACCGGAGGGCCCGGTCTCTCCCCCGCCGTCGTACGCGGTCAGTTCGACCAGTCCGGGGTGTCGAGGATCTCCAGCACCGTCGTCGTCCACACGTATCCCGCGCCGGCCGCCTGGAGGACCACCAGGTCCCCGGGCTTCGTCTCGCCGCTCTCCATGACCCGGTTCAGTCCGAGCACGGGGTCGGCGGTGCCGACCATGCCGGTGCCCAGGCCCCACTCGTGCGTCGTCCGCTCCCGGTCGACGCCCAGCAGGCCGTAGAGCCCGTGGGTCACGATCGACAGGGCGAGGTTCTGGTGGAGGAAGTACCGCACGTCGGGCAGCTCCACCTCGGCCTCGTGGAGGGCCTGCTTCATCGAGAGCTGCACGCTGGCGGAGATCTTCTCGATGGCGTCGTCGAAGTCCATGTCCTCGGCGAGCAGGTAGTCCGACTTGCGCTCGCTGACCCCGACCGGGGCTCCGCCGGAGAACGGCGCGTCCGTCCAGCCGGCCCCGCTGCGGCCCATCGGCTCCAGCGAGGGGTCCGCGTGCGAGTACGTGGCGCGGACGCGGGCGAACCCGCCGCGGCTGGACAGGACGAGGGCCGCGGCGCCGTCGCCGTCGACGTTCTGCTCGTCCGACCCCCAGCGGTCGATGTAGGGCATCCGGAAGGCGTCGCCGCCCGTGATGAGCGCCGCGGTGACGTCGGGGCGGGAGGTCACGTACGAGGAGGCGACCTCGAAGGCCGCCAGCATGCCGTTGCAGCCCTGCTTGATCTCGAATGCCGGGCCCGTGCCGCCGACCGTCTCGCGCTGCACGAAGCTCGCGGGGGTCCAGAAGTCGAGCCCCTGGTGTCCGATGTAGCTGTGCAGGACCAGACCGAACTCGTCGTGCTCGTGTCCGGACCTGGCCACCGCTTGGCGCCCCGCGATCGCCGCCATCGTGGGGCCGGTCTCGTTGTCGGCGGCCACGTGGACCGAGCGGAAGCCGTTCAGCGAACGCTTCTGCTCCGTGTAACTGCCCGCGGCGATCGCCTCCTCGGCGGTCTCGATCCGCTCGGGCAGGTACGCACCCACACCGGCGACATAGAGGTTGTTCCAGCGCATGTCAGTCTCTCCTTCAGGACGCGTAGAGGTACGCCGCGAGAGTCGCGGGGGTGGGCGCCTGGTAGATGCGGCGTACCGGGATCTTGATCCCGAACGCCTCCTGGACGCGCCGGGTCAGTTTGGACGCCAGGAGGGAGTGCCCGCCCAGGTCGAAGAAGCTGTCCTCCACATCGACGTCCGGCATGCCGAGAACTTCGCCGAACATCAGGCAAAGCTCCCTCTCCCACTCCGTTGCGGTCACTGGTGCCTCCGTTGTCCTCTGCGTCGGTGGGCGGCCCCGGTCCGGGGGCGCGGTCGGCGTCATGCCGCTTCGGTCTCGAGCCGGCTGTGCAGTTCCTCGTCGTACAGCTCGTCGACGGACATGCCGCCGGCGGCCACCGCGAAGTAGCGCTCCGTCAGGTCCTGGGATCCGCTGACCATGCGGAGCATCGCCATCCGGTCGGGTGTGACCTCCAGACGGCTCACGAACAGGGTGTTGCGGTAGCCCTCGAAGAGCTCGTCCTGGAGCTCCTCCCCGTACTTCCGCAGCCCTTCGGCGAGCCGCGCCGGGTCATCGAGTACGCCGCCGACCGACGCGGCCAGCAGATCGGCCTGCAGGAAGGCGTCGCTGATGCCGCGCGCGGTGATCGAGTCCTTGTGGTGTGCGGCGTCACCGACGAGCGCCCAGCCGGGGCCGGCCGGGGTGCGGAAGAAGTTCTGCTGGTCCCCCGTGCCGCGCAGCCGTTCGACGCGTTCGCCGCCGTCCATCGCCCGCGCGTACAGGTCCGGCGCGGTGGTGCGGATGTTCTCCAGGTAGTGCTCCAGCGCTTCGCCGCGCACCGTGTCGAACTCCGCCTGCGGGAAGTAGGCGGCGATCAGGGTGGCGTCGTCGTTGGTCGGTATCGCGCCGATCCAGCGGCCGGGGCGCTCGTACAGCTCGAACTGGGACGTGATGCCCTGCCAGTAGCTGAAGTAGATGCAGGACATCAGCGGGTCCTGGACCGTGTACGGGGCGTCGACGGCCTTGGCCACCGCCGACCGCATCCCGTCCGCACCCACCACGAGGCGTGCCCGCTCCTCGACCGGCTTGCCCTCCGCCGAGCGGCACTTGACCCCGACGACGCGGTCCCCGTCGAAGACGAGACCGGACACGGAGCAGCCGTCCCGGAACTCCGCACCGGCGGCCACGGCCGCGTCGACCAGGATCTGATCCAGCAGGTACCGGCGCGGTGCGTACGCGGCCGACTGTCCCTCGTGCGGGACGGTGCCGCCGTCCAGCCGGACGTCCTCGACCTGGTAGACGGTCCTGTCCAGCGCCGGGCAGCCGGTTGCGCGGACCGCGTCCAGCACCCCCCAGCGGGCGAGGCGCGCGATACCGGGCTGGTGGATGTAGTGCGTGGAGAGCGTGTCACTGGGGAACCGCGCCCGGTCGACGAGCAGCACCCGATGGCCCGCCCGCGCCAGGAGCAGAGCGGAGGCGGCACCCGCGACGCGAGCCCCCACCACGATGACGTCGTACATTCCGGACCTCCAAGTCACGGACCTGCCCCTCGGTTCGACGGTGGGCCGGGCGGACGACGCCCGGCCCACCGGCTTAGGAGCAATCTGAGGGCACCTTCGCAGTCCCTTCTTGAGACCCGCTCGATCAGTCCTGGGCGGCGAACGCGCCGAGGTTCTCCCCGGCCCACTGGCGGAAGGTCCGCGCCGGCCGTCCGGTGATGCGTTCCACGGTGTCCGGGGTCGCGGCAGGCCGCCCGACCCCCGCGGCCCACTGGCCGAGGAGCGAGGCGAGGATCGGCGCGGGGACGAACCGGCCCATCTGCTCGACCGCCTGGTCCCGGGTGAGTTCGCGCACCGGGATCTCGCGTCCGAGGAGTTCCCCGAGGATGCCGAGCTGCTCGCGGAAGGTCAGCGACTGCGGTCCGGAGAGGGTGAGGGTCCGGCCCACGAGCGTCTCGTCGGCCAGGGCGGCCGCGGCGACGTCGGCGATGTCGCCCTCGTGGACGGGCGCGGTGTGGGCGTGCGTGTACGGCAGTTCGACGGGCTGTCCCCTGCGGATGGCGTCGCTCCACCCGAACGCGTTGCTGTCGAAGGCGCCCGGCCGCAGCACGGTGCCCGGCAGCGCCGACTCGGCGAGCGCGTCCTCGACGGCCGCGTGGAGCAGGGCCAGGGCGTCAGTCTCGGCGTCGGGGCCGCCGACCGTGGACGAGGACAGCAGGACGACGTGCCGGACCCCTGCCCCGGCCGCGGCGGCGAAGAGGTCCTTGGCGCCTTCGGACTCGGCGTACAGGAACACCTTCTCCACGCCGTCGAGGGCGGCGTCGAAGGTGTCCGGCTCGTTCAGGTCCAGCCGGACGGTGTCCACTCCGGCCGGAACGCTCAACTCCCCGGGTGCGCGGCCGGATGCGCGCAGGGTGTGGCCCGCGGCGTGCAGGCGGTCGAGGACGCGGCGGCCGACGTTGCCGCGTGCCCCGGTTACGAGAATGGTCACGGTGGTACTCCCGTCGAGTGCGGTACCGGCCCGGATGGTGGGGTGGCTGACGGAGAGACCGTCGGCCCTACGGGCGTGTCCGGCGGAACGGGGCCGGACGGGCCCTAAGCGGAGCCGGCAATTCAGTGAACAGGGCCGCCCTCGCGCGTGCCTCGACCCGAGCGAGGACGTGGCCGGTTCCACCGGCATTCGAGCCGGTTCGCGGACTCTGCCGCCCCGGGCACCTCGAGAGGAGACAGGCCGATGACATCGGTAGTCGCAGCGTTTCGCCGTCGGGCCGCCGACACCCCCGGCACCGTGGCGGTCTCCGCAGGTGACGACCACCTGACCTACGCCGGGCTCGACCGCTGGGCGCGAGAGGTGTCGCGGGAGCTCACGGACCGTGCGGGGGCGACGGCGGGCGACCGGATCGCGGTCTGCCTGGAGCGCTCCCCCGAACTCGTCGCCGCGCTGCTCGGCGTGCTGGGGGCCGGCGCGGCGTTCGTCCCCATCGGCCTCGACGACCCGGCCGCACGGGTGGCCGAGGTGTTCGCGGACGCGGAGGTACGTGCCGTCCTGTGCGAGCCGGACGATGCCGGCCGGTTCTCGGCGTACGGCATCCCGGTCCTGCGGGTCCCGTCCCGTCCCGCGGCGGACCTGCCCCTGCCGCCGGAGACCGCCGGGGTCCGGCCCGGCGACCTCGCCTGCCTGATGTACACCTCGGGATCCACCGGCCGCCCGAAGGCCGTCATGGTCGAGCACCGCAACATCACCAACCTGGTGACGGACCCCAACTACGTGGAGCTGGGCGCCGACGACCGCATCCTGCAACTCGCACCCGTCGCCTTCGACGCCGCCACGTTCGAGATCTGGGGGGCTCTCCTCAACGGGGCCCGGCTGGTGCTCGCCCCGCCGCGGCAGATCCAGGCGGAGGAGCTCGGCGCCCTGCTGCGCGACGAGGGCATCACCGTGCTCTGGCTGACGGCCGCGCTCTTCCACCGGCAGATCGATGTGGACGTCAAGGCGTTCAGCGGGCTGCACACGGTGCTGGCCGGCGGCGACGTGCTCTCCGTCCCGCACATCCGCGAACTGCGGGCCGCGGTGCCCGGCTGCGCGATCGTCAACGGCTACGGGCCGACGGAGACCACCACGTTCGCCGTCTGCCACCGGATCGGCGCACACGAGGACCTCGGCCACTCCGTGCCGATCGGCACCCCGCTGCAGAACGTCGACGTCCGTATCGTCGGCGACTCCGGCCTGCCGCTGCCCGACGGCGTCTCCGGCGAGCTGTGGATCGGCGGCGCGGGAGTGTCCCGGGGGTACTGGCGGCGCCCCGACCTCACCGACAAGGCCTTCGTCACCGCCCCCTGGGACGGTGCGGCCGGGCGGTTCTACCGCAGCGGCGACCTGGCCAGGCGGCGCCCCGACGGGGTCATCGAGTTCCTCGGCCGCAACGACGACCAGTTCAAGCTGCGGGGCTTCCGTATCGAGCCCGGTGAGCTCGAGAGCGTCCTCGCCGGCCATCCGCAGGTGCGCGGCGCCGCGGTCGGCGTCCGGGAGAACCACCTGGGCGACCGCCGGCTGGTGGCATGGGTCGTACCGGAGGCCGGCACCCTCGACCGGCGCGCCCTGCGCTCGTATCTGCGCGAGCGCGTGCCCGAGCACATGATCCCCGCGGCCTTCGTCTCGCTGGCCGAGCTGCCCGTCACGGCGAACGGCAAGGCGGACCGCAAGGCGCTGCCCGCCCCCGACTGGACGTCGAAGTCCATCTACGTCTGATCCCCCTCTCCCGAGCCGATCCGAAAGGACGGAGCATGACCAACCACCCGTTCACCAACCAGTACGTCGTGGTCACGGGCGGTGCCACCGGCATCGGCCGGGCCACCGCTCTCGACTTCGCCAAGCAGGGTGCCGCGGGCGTGATCGTCACCGGGCGCCGGGCCGACCGGCTCGCCGAGGTGGCGGCACTGCACCCGGCCATCGTCCCGGTCCGCGCCGATGTGAGCACGCAGAGCGGCGCGGACGCGGTCGCCGAGGCGGTCGGCGAGCTGGGCGGCTCCCTCGACGTCCTGGTGCACAACGCCGGGATCCACACCATCGGCGCGGCCGGCAGCATCGACACGGACGCGGCCCGAGAGCTGTTCGACGTCAATGTGCTCGGCACCGTGATCCTCACCAACCGGCTCCTCCCGGCGCTCCGTTCGCCGGGCGGCAGCATCGTGTTCGTCACCAGCCCGGCAGGCCACAACCCGACTCCGATGGCCTCGGTGTACGCGGCGAGCAAGGCCGCGGTGAACACCTTCACCCGCTCCTGGGCACTGGAGCTGGCCCCGAAGGGCATCCGGGTGAACGCGGTCGCTCCGGGCTGGGTGCGCACCGAGGTGTACGAGAGCCACGGCATGCCCCCCGAGCAGGTGGACGAGCTCTTCGCACAGGCGGCGAAGAGCGTGCCGCTGGGAGTGACGGGCGTGCCCGAGGACGTGTCGCAGTGGATCACGCTGCTCGCCGCGCCGAGCAGCGCGTGGGTGACGGGCCAGATCCTCACGATGGACGGCGGCGCCGATCTCGTACGCGCGAAGCAGGTCTGAGGGCATCCGGGCCCACGGAACCGAACCCGAAGAAGGAAAGGACGGCACACCGATGTCGCAGACAGTGGACCGGCAGGACGGCAGTCCCGCACCCGGCCCGGTGCTCAGCCCCGAGGCCCTGTTCCACACCGGTCTGGTCGTGGAGGACCTGGACCTGGCGATGAAGACGCTGACCGAGCTGGCGGGCTACCGCTGGACCAGCGTGATGGAGCTCCAGGTGACGGCGCGCACCCCGGGCGGCCTCCAGCACGGCGACCAGCGTTTCGTGCTCTCGCTGGAGGAGCCGCGGCTCGAACTCGTCGAGGCCATCCCGGGCACCGTCTGGGTGTCCGACGGCGGCAACGGGGCCCATCACGTGGGCTACTGGGCCGAGAACGACCGGATCGAGGCCACCTCCGCGGCACTCGTGGAACTCGGCTTCGAGGTGGAGGCCTCCAACGACACCGAGGCGGACGGCACCCTGATGTGGGTCTACCACCGCGGTCTGGGCGGCATCCGGGTCGAGCTGCTGAACACCCTGATGAAGCCGTCCATGGACGCCTGGATCGCCGGCGCCGACCCCGCCGAGGTGCAGCAGGACGCGCCCGTCGGCTGACGGCGTTCCCCCGCACAGCAGTCGAGCCCCCGCCCTGGGACGGGCGGGGGCTCGACTGCTGCGGTCCCGGATCAGGTTCCCCAGGTGACCGGCAGGGTCTCCAGGGCGTGGTTGATCCCGCCGAGGTGCCAGGGGACCTCGCTCTCGGGCACGGCGAGCCTGAGGTCGGGGAAGCGCCGGACCAGGCCGTCGATGGCGATCTCCAGTTCCATCCGGGTCAGTTGCTTGCCCAGGCACAGGTGCATGCCGTGGCCGAACGAGAGATGCGGGTTGTGGGAGCGGCCGAGGTCGAGGCGGTCCGGGTCGGGGAAGACCCTCTCGTCACGGTTGGCCGAGGAGATGGCGATCACCACGGCGTCCCCCTTGGCGATCTTCATCCCGCCGAGCTCCAGGTCCTCCACGGCGATGCGCGGGTTGCCGGCCGAGTCCGTGGAGAAGAGGTTGACGTGCCGCAGCAGTTCCTCGACCGCCTTCGGGATCCGGGAGCGGTCCTCGGCCAGCCAGTTCCACTGGTCGCGGTGGTGCGCGATGAGCGCCAGGACGGAGCTGGCGAGCTGGTTGGCCGTGGTGTCGAAGCCCGCCCCGATCAGGGTGAAGGCGAAGGTCACCAGCTCCGTCTCGCTCAGCCGGTCCCCGCTGTCCCTGGCCGTGATCAGATCCGACAGCAGGTCCTGGGTGGGGTTCTCGCGCTTCTCCGCGACGACCTCGACCATGTACTCGTTCAGCTTGGCCAGGCCGTTGACGGAGTCCGAGTCCTCGCCCTGGTCGTCGACGGTGACGAAGTCCCGCGCGTGGGCGGCGAACAGCCGCAGGACCCTCATCGGCACACCCAGCAGCTCACCGATGACGGTCAGCGGCATGGGCACGGTGAACCGCTCCACCAGGTCGACCGGTCCGCCGGACGCGGCGAGGCCGTCGAGCATCCCGTCGGCGATCCGCTGGATGCCCGGCCTCATCTGCTCGATGCGCCGGGCGGTGAACGCCCCGGCCGCGAGCCGGCGCAGCCGGGCGTGCTCGGACCCGTCCATGGAAATGATCATTTCGGGCGTCGAGGTCATCGCCCCGCCGATCCGGGGTGCGCCGGGCTTCACGGTCTCGGCCCGGCTCAGCCGGGGATCCGCCAGTGCCTCCCGGGCCTCGTCGTAGGCGGTCACGAGCCAGGCGTCCACGCCGCCCTCGGTACGCACCCGTACGACCGGCTGCCCGGCCCGCAGCCCGGCGTACTGCGGGGCGGGGCAGCGGTAGGACGAGCCGGCGAGGGGGAACACCTTCATGTCCCGGTCCTCATCGGTCACTGACTCGCTCCCGTACTCGGTCACGGACACAACAGCACCTCCACAGTTGACACGGTTGCGCGGCACCGTAGAAGGCGCTGCTGGACACGGGGTTGCTTCGGACTCGACCCGCTCAGGCCGCGTCCGCCGGGACGTCCGGGCGCGGGGTGCGGCCCGGGACGCAGGAGCGTGCGGGCGGCAGGGTGCCGTCCACGAGATAGCGGTGCACGACGGCGTCGACGTGCGGGTTGCCGCCCAGCACGTACACCTCGTGCTCTCCCGAGTCCTGGACGGTGAGCAGGTGGTGGCCGACCAGTTCGGCCATGGCCACACCGCCGTCGTAGTGGTCCATGGGGTCGCCGTCGGCCTGCACGATCAGACCGGCGGCGTAGCCGTCGCGGGTGATCCGCACCGGTTCCTCGGCGGCCTCGAACGTGCGGAAGGCACCCACCCACGGCGAGGCCCGGAGCACCCCGTAGCCGTACGGGAAGCGCTTACGGAACTCCCGCATGTCCTGGTAGTAGACCTCCAGGTCGGACGGCCAGGCGTGCTCCAGCGTGATGGCCTCCAGGACGCCGACGCGCAGGTCGCCCTCGCTGTCCGCGGGCCGCCAGGTGCCCTGTTCGGCGAGCAGTTCGCGGCAGGCGTCCGGGTCTCCCTCGCGGGCCGCCCGGTGCACGCCGGCGACCAGGACGGCGAGGGTGGCCCACTGGCCGCGGTCGGCCGCCCGGTTGCCCACGGCCCCGTCGAACAGGGTCCGCAGCCTCACGGCGTCCTGCGGCAGCGACTCCAGGGCGGCGACCGCCTCCTCCACGGTGGTGAGCACCTGCTCGGCCGAGGCGCCGACGGCGAAGCCGGCGTGCCGCTCGCCGGTCCAGCGGGCCCACAGGTCGACGTTGCGCTGGACGGCGTCGCCCTGCTGGAGGAACTGCTCGCGCCACGTCCACTGCGGGCCGACGCAGGAGTCCAGGACCAGCCGGTCCAGGCCGGCCGGGAAGAGGCTGCCGTAGACGGCACCGACGTAGGCGCCGTACGCGTACCCGACGAAGCTGATCCGCTCCTCGCCGAGCACGGCACGGATCACGTCCATGTCCCGGGCGGTGTTGGGGGTGCTGATGTGCGGGCGCAGGTCCCCGCCGCCCCGTGCGCAGGCCTCCTCGCGCAGCCGCATGTCCTCGGCCAGTCCGGCGAACACGGTGTCCGGCGGCCGGGAGTCGAACGGCTGGGCGGGGACGGACACTTCGGCGTACAGCCGGGTCGATCCGGCGGTGCCGCGCGGGTCGAAGCCGATGAGGTCGTAGACCTCCTCCAGGGGGGTTCCGGCGAACTTGCCGGGCAGTCCGAGGCCGTGCCCCCAGTCGCCGCCGGGGCCGCCGTTGACGGCCAGCAGGACACCGCGCCGGCGCGCCGGGTCGGTGGCGCGGCGGCGGCTCAGGGCGAGTGTGATCCGCTCGCCCCCGGGGTCGGTGTAGTCGCGAGGGACCTCGATCGTCGCATGCTCGGTCCGGTCGTCGTCCGGTGCGGGCGACCATGCCGGCCGCTGTGTGTGGAACTCGCTCACCACCGCAAACCTCCGTTCTCGTCAGGCCGCCAGACTCGTAGCTGTGCCTTGAGGGGTACTGGAACGTTCCCGGACCGGCACGAACAGGGCCGCCACCAGTCCGGCCACGGCGAACAGGGCCGCCCAGGTGAGCGCCAGTCCGTAGCCGGAGGCGAGGGCGTCCGTGGTGTCCGCCCCGGCGGAGACGCGGGCGTCGGCGCGGGCGGCGGACAGCGCGGCCAGGGTCACCAGACCGGCCGCGCTGCCGAGCTGCCGGGTGGTGTTGAGCAGCCCGGAGGCGAGCCCGGCCTGATGGGCGGGGAGTCCGGCGGTGGCGGCGTTCGTCGTGGCGTTGAGCACCGCGCCCATGCCGAGGCCCAGGAGCACGGCGGGGCCCAGCACGTCCACGGTGTACGTGGCGCCCGCGTCCAGCCGGGCGAGCCAGAACAGTGCGACGGCGGACAGCCCGAGGCCGCCGAGCAGGACCGGGCGCGGTCCGGTGCGGGGAACGACCGAGGCGATGCCCCAGCCGCCGAGCGCCATGCCCAGGGACAGGGGCAGATAGCTCAGACCGGTGACCAGCGGGCTGTAGCCGAGCACCTGTTGGAGCAGCAGGGTGAAGAAGTAGAAGGTGCTGAAGAGCGCGGCGATGCCGAAGAAGGCGACAAGGTTGGCGGCGGCCACGGAACGGTTGCGGAAGATCTTGAGCGGCACCAGGGGGTGCCGGGCGAACCGTGCCTGGATCACCAGGAAGGCGGCGAGCAGCGCGGCGCCGGCCAGCAGCGGTCCGAGCACCCGCAGGGAACCCCAGCCGTGCACATGCGACTCCGAGACCCCGTACACGGTGCCCATCAGCCCGAGCGTGACCGTGACGGCACCGGGGAGGTCGAGCCTGCGGTGGGCACGCTCCTCGCCCTTCGGCCGGGTCTCCGGTACGACCCAGCGGACGGCGGCGAGCAGGGCGATCCCGACGGGGACGTTGATCAGGAAGATCCACCGCCAGGAGAGCCACTCGGTGATCACGCCGCCGGCCAGCACCCCGATCGCCCCGGCCGTCCCGGATACGGCGCTCCACCAGCCGTAGGCCCGTGCCCGTGCGCCCGGTTCGGTGAAGGTCGTGCCGAGCACGGTGAGCGTGGCGGGCGCCATGACGGCGGCTCCGAGGCCCTGGAAGGCGCGGGCGAGGATCAGCGTGCCCGGGGCGTCGGCCATTCCGCCGACCGCGCTGGCGAGCGTGAACAAGGCGACTCCGCACAGGAAGATCCTGCGCTGGCCGAACAGGTCCGCGAGCCGTCCGCCCAGCAGCAGGAAGCCGCAGACCACCACGGTGTAGGCGTTGTTGACGAGCTGCAGGTTGTGCCGGTCGAAGTCCAGGTCCCCCGCGATGACGGGCAGCGCCACGTTCACCACCGAGGCGTCGAGCACGTTCATGAACTGGCCCAGACAGCAGGCGACGAGCACCAGTCCGGTCCGGGGGGCGGCCCTGCCGGGCGGGGCGGGCGTCTGTCGCGTCCGATCGGTCACAGTCATGCGGGCACGCTGCGCCCCTTCGATGGACTGCCGCCGGACCGCGTGTCGACGCGCGCTCGAGCGCCGGTCCGCCCCCGTGGGGCGCCGGGGTCGCGCGGGCCGGCGCGGTCGAGATCCCCTCCACCGGGAATGCAGGGACGTATCCCACAGTCCGGTGCCGTACTTCCGCACGGCTGGCCGACATTCCACGAGGAGAGCTCGCCATGGCCAAGATCACCTACAAGCATCCGAACGGTACCGTCACCATCGTCGACGTCCAGGCGCCCAACACGGTCATGCGCGGTGCGAAGCTCAACAACGTCGACGGCATCGAGGCCCAGTGCGGCGGCTCCGCCCAGTGCGGCACCTGCCATGTGTACGTCGACGAGGCGAACACGCTGCCGCTGCCCGAGATGGACTCCGTCGAGGACGACGTGCTGTACGGCACCGCCTGCGAGCGCACCGAGTTCAGCCGGCTGAGCTGCCAGTTGCCCGTCGGTGACGAGATCGACGGACTGCTGGTCCACCTGCCCGAGGCGCAGAGCTGATGGCCTCGCACGCGGTCGTCGTGGTCGGCGCGGGCCAGGCGGGGTCCGACACGGCCTGCGCCCTTCGCAGCCGGGGCTTCCGGGGCCGGATCACGCTTGTCGGCGACGAGCCGCCCGGACCGTCCTACCGGCCGCCGCTGTCCAAGGGCTACCTGGCGGGCACGGTGGCGGCCGAGGAGATCGCGCTGCGGCCCCCGTCGTTCTACACCGAACAGGACATCGAGCTGCTGCCCGGCGACCGGGTGGCCTCCCTCGACCGCGAGCGGCGCACCGTCCTCCTGGAGTCCGGACTGCGGCTGCCGTACGACAACCTCGTCCTGGCCACCGGTTCCCGGCCCCGTAGCCTGCCCGTGCCCGGCGCCTCGCTGACCGGGGTGCTGTCGCTGCGCGGCCTGGCCGACGCCGAGGACCTGCGGCTGCGGCTCAGCGGGCCGCCCCGCAGACTCGTCGTGGTCGGCGCCGGCTTCATCGGCCTGGAGGTGGCGGCGACCGCCCGCGGCCTCGGCCACGACGTGACGGTGGTGGAGGCCCAGCCCCGGGCCCTGGCCCGCGCGCTCACCCCCACGGTGTCGGACCGGATCGTCGCCGAGCACCGCGAGCGGGGCGTACGCGTCCTGCTGGGGCGCGAGGTGACCGCGCTCTTCGGCGACGCCGAGGACCGGGTCCAGGTCATGGAGCTGGACGGCGGAGAGCGGATCGCCGCGGACCTCGTCGTGGTCGGCGTCGGCGTCCTGCCGAACGTCGAACTGGCTCTCGCCGCGGACCTGCTCGTCGGTGACGGCGTCGTCGTGGACGCGCAGCTGCGCACCAGCGACCCTTGCATCTTCGCCCTCGGTGACTGCGCGCGCTTCCCGAGCCCGCACGCGGGCCGCCATGTCCGGATCGAGTCCGTCCAGAACGCCTCCGACCAGGCCACGTGCGTGGCCGCCGCTGTCTGCGGCGAGCCCTACGCGTACACCGCCGTGCCCTGGTTCTGGTCCGAGCAGTACGCGCTGCGGCTGCAGATCGCGGGGCTGACGGCGCCCCACGACGAGACGGTCACCGTCGGCGACCTCGCCGAGGGGAAGTTCTCCGTCTTCTGCTTCCGCGGGGGCCGGCTGACCGGCGTCGAGTCGGTGAACCGTCCCGCGGACCACGGCATCGCCCGGCGCCTGCTCACGGCCGGCACCGATCTGTCACCCGGGACCGTCCGCGAGCCGGGCTTCGACCTCAAGAGACTCCCCCGCACCCCCACAGCTTCACCGTCCCGCACCACCACCCAGGAAAGGCTGTCCGTCCATGCCTGAAACCACGTCGGCGCCCGCGGGCGCGACCACCGGGGCCGATACCGCCCGGCGTCGGCCTCCGCGTCCGATCACCCTGAGAGTCCTCGGCGTCTGGCTGGCCGTACTCGCGGTCCTGGCCGGTGTCGGCACCGCGTCGGCCACGGCCGGCGAGACGTCCAGGCACCACGTCAGAGCCGTGTCGCTGGCCGGAACCTGGGACCTCACGGTGACCGTCCACACCCCTGACGGCGATTCCGTCGCCCACTCCCGCTTCGTCTTCCGCGCCGACCACCAGCTGACGGTCGAGGGACCGGCCGACGAGAACGGTGCGCCCCAGTTCGCCGGCAGCGGCTTCTGGAGCGACAAGAACAACGGCACGTTCGCCTTCTACGTCACGCACCCGCCGGGCCCGCCGGGATCCCCGTACCCGGGCAAGGTGGAGGCGGTGCACATGGGGCGGATATCGGGGCAGCGGTTCGTCTCCCGGGCGTACGCCTTCGTCACCCCCGACGCGACCGCCGGCCCCCAGGGACCGATCGACGTGGACGCCACCGCCGTCCGGGTGTCCTCCGCGGCCGGCTGACCCGGCTCCGGCCTCCTGCCCGCCTCCCGCTCCCACGAGTGGAAGGCGGGCGCGGCTCGTGCTGCGCGGGCACGGAACGGCCCCGGACCCCTCGTCCTTCTTCTTGTCCGTGAAGGAGGACGAGGGGGCCGGGACCGTTACGGTGTGTCCGCCGGGTCAGTTGCCCCGGACGACCGGGAGGCTGGTCAGCGTGTGGTTGATCTCCCCTACGTGCCAGGGCAGTTCACTCTCCGGGACGGCCAGCCGCAGGTCGGGGAAGCGGCGCACGAGGCCCTCGATGGCGATCTCCATCTCCATCCGCCCCAGGTGCTTGCCCAGGCAGTAGTGCATCCCGTGGCCGAAGGAGATGTGCGGGTTGCGCTCGCGGCCGAGGTCGAGCCGGTCGGGATCGTCGAAGACCTCGGGGTCGCGGTTTGCCGAGGCGAGGGACAGCAGGACCGCGTCACCCTTGGGGATCGTCACGTCGCCGATCTCGATGTCCTCGGCCGCGATGCGCGGGAAGCCCGAGGTGTCGGTGGCGAAGAGGTTCACGTGCCGCAGGAGTTCCTCGACGGCCTTGGGGATACGGGAGTGGTCCTCGACCAGGTAGCGCCACTGCTCCTGGTGGTCGACCAGCAGGGCGAGCACCGAGTTGGCCAGCTGGTTGGCCGTGGTGTCGAAGCCGGCGCCGATCAGGGTGAATCCGAAGGTGACGAGCTCGGGCTCGCTGAGGCGGTCGTCGTCGTCGCGGGCCGCGATGAGCTCGGACAGCATGTCGTCGGAGGGGTTGGCCCGCTTCTCCGCGATGAGCCCCACGATGTACTCGCTGAGCTTGCCCAGCGCGTGCAGCGACGCCTCTCCGCCTGCCCGGTCGTCGACGGTGGCGAAGGCACGCGCCCACTGCTCGAAGTCCCGCAGGTCCTCGGCGGGTACGCCCAGGAGTTCGCCGATGACGGTCAGCGGCAGCGGCACCGCGAGCTGCTGGACGAGGTCGACGGTGCCGCCCTTGGCCTCCATGTCGTCCAGGAGCTCGTCCGTGACCCGCTGGACGTTCTCCCGCATGCGCTCCACCCGGCGCATGGTGAAGGCTCCGGCCACCAGCTTGCGCAGCCGGGAGTGCTCGGGCGCGTCCAGGGAGATGATCATCTCCGGCGTGGTGTGCATGGTGCCGCCCACCCGCGGGGCGCCCTCGCCGCAGGCCTGGGCGCGGCTGAGCCGGGGGTCGGCGGACAGCCGCCGGACGTCCTCGTAGCGCGTGATCAGCCAGGCGTCGACACCGCCCGCCGTGGGCACCTTCACCACCGGCTGTTCGGCCCGCAGCCTGCTGTACGCGGGCGCGGGACCGCGGTAGCTGGATCCGTCGAAGGGGAAGGTGTGCGCCACCGGGCAGCCGGTGCCCTGGGGCGCCGTCTCCTGGGTGGCCGTCTCCTGGGTGACTGTCACGATGAAACCTCCGCTTGGCGTTACCGGTCGGGGCCAACGTACGTACCGCCGATGGAGACCGAGTCGCCCGCAACTGGAGCGCTCCGCCCCTGCGCGGGGACGGGGGAAGGGGGCGCCCGGACCTCCCGGACGCCCCCCTTCGCCGCCGCGTCGGCCCCGCCTACTCCGCGGGGCCGAGCAGCACAGCCGAGTAGTTCTTGCGCGCCGCCGTGTCGTACTGGAGCGCCACGTGGCTGGTCGCGGACGTGACGTCCCGCCAGAACCGCTGCAGGGCGTGCCCCTCGCCGAGTCCGCCGGTGCCGGCCGCGCTCACCAGGAGCGCGACCGCCTCGCGCAGGCTCTCCGCGGCGTACGTCGCGTTGCGCTCGTTGCGCGCCATGTGCTCGGGTGTGAACAGCCGCTGGTCCAGGACCCGGGCGTTCTGCTCCACGAGTCCGCGCGCCGCGTCGATGCGGCCGGA
This sequence comes from Streptomyces sp. NPDC001822, assembly GCF_042892135.1. Taxonomy (NCBI): domain Bacteria; kingdom Bacillati; phylum Actinomycetota; class Actinomycetes; order Kitasatosporales; family Streptomycetaceae; genus Streptomyces; species Streptomyces sp. NPDC001822. The sequence continues at coordinate 210,417 of NZ_JBIATW010000007.1, read as the reverse complement.
TGCCCGGACGAAGGTGAGCTCGGCGGTCTGGTTCCGCCGCCGCCCGGTGACCGAACCCGCCGCGGCCTCCAGTGCTCCCACCGCCGCCCCGACGACCGGGGCGATGAAGGTGAGCCCGCCGACGGCCTGGAAGGGCACGTTGTGCGAGGGCACACCGGAGGTGCTGTTGCGGCCGGTGAGCATGTCGGTCCGGTCGAAGGAGAGGTGGCCCGGCACGAACACGTCGTCCACGACGACCGTGTGGCTGCCGGTGGCCCGCATGCCGACGCTGTCCCACGTCTCCTGCACGCCGTACGAACCGCGCGGCAGGGTGAAGAAGCGCAACTGCGGCGGCCCCTCGCCGCCCCCGACGGCCGCACAGAGCATGACCCAGTCGGCGAAGCCGATCCCGCTGACGTACGCCCACCGGCCGGTGACGCGCCAGCCGCCGTCGACGGGCCTGGCCCGCCCGGCGGGCATCAGCCCGGTCGCCACGACGGTGTCGGGGCTCGTCCCCCAGAGTGCCTGGTGCCCCTCCTCGGGCAGGTGGGCGGCGAAGCGCGCCGAGTACGCGGCGAGCGAGGCGCACCACGCAGAGGCGGCACAGCCCTGGCCGACGGACACGACGGCGCGGGTCAGCTCGTCGAAGGAGCCCTCCGCGCCGCCGAACCGGGCGGCGACGAAGTGCCGGGCGAAGCCGGCCTCCCGTATCGCGTCGGTGACCTCGCGGGACAGGACGCGTCCGGTGTCCGCGTCGCCGGCGTGCACCGCCGCGAGCAGGCGCAGCCGGTCGGCGGCCTCGACGAGCCCGGTGCCCGCGGCGGCGGGGGCCTCGATGACACCGGTGTCCACGCTCATGCTCCGGCCCCGTCCGCGACGGCCTGCGCGAAGCGCTCCAGCGTCTCGCCCGGGCTCGGGCCGTCGAGCGCCCTGAAGATCCGCTCGGCGCCCGGGCCGTGCCGGTCCAGCTCGACGTGCGCGAGCGACACCCTGGTGTGCTCGGCGTCGACGGCCTCGAAGTCGACCTCGATCCGGCTGGCCCCGTCGTCCGTGGGAATCGACTGCCAGTTGGGGTCGATCCGCCAGGTCATCGCGACCCGCAGGCCCGGCACCCACTCCAGCACCCGGCCCCAGGCGATCTCGGTGCCCTCCACGTCCCACTCGTAGTAGCGCCCGCCCACGCCGGCCTCGAAGGCCAGTCCGGCGCGCTCCTTGCGGACCAGGATGTGGCTCGGCGGCCACCAGTCCGCGGGGCGCTCGGTGAAGACCTTGAAGCACTGGTCGGGCGTCGCCGCCACGGTCACCGACTTCCTGACGTCGGGCAGGGTCTGCGTCTGCTCGGGCACGGGGTCTCCTCGCTCCAGCCGGGTGTCCGCCCGGTCGCCGCATCGAATGGCGTCCACGCTGACCGCTCCCGCTAGGCCGGGTGTCGAGCGCGGCTCGAACGCGTGCCGTCCACCCCGGCTCCACCGCCGTCCGAGAACCCCGCAAGGCGACGGGCCCACCGTCGACCCAGCGTGGACCGGATCGGGACGAGCGATGGGGAGAGCACGATGACAGACACGGGACGACGAGTTGCCTTCGTCACCGGCGCGACCAGCGGGATCGGCCTCGCGGTGACCGAGCTGCTGGCCCGCCAGGGGGTCGCGGTGTTCGGGGTGGCCCGCAACGCCGACAGCGTGCGCACCGTGGTCAAGGAGCTGCGCGAGGAGGGCCTCGAGGTGGCCGGGACCGTCTGTGACGTGACCTCGCTCGAACAGATCAAGGAGGCCGTGCGGGCCGCGGTGGCGGAGTACGGGCGCATCGACATCCTCGTCAACAACGCCGGCCGGGGCGGCGGCGGGGTGACCGCCGAGATCGAGGACTCCCTCTGGGACGACGTGATCGAGACGAACCTCAACGGCACCTTCCGCGTGACCCGCGAGGTGCTGAGCACCGGTCTCATGCGGGACGGCGACTGGGGGCGGATCATCAACATCGCCTCCACGGGGGGCAAGCAGGGCGTCGAGCTGGCCGCGCCGTACTCCGCCTCCAAGCACGGTGTCATCGGCTTCACCAAGGCCGTCGGCAAGGAGCTCGCCGCGACCGGCATCACCGTGAACGCCGTCTGCCCCGGCTATGTGGAGACCCCGATGGCGCAGCGCGTGCGCCAGGGTTACGCGGGCCACTACGGGGTGAGCGAGCAGGAGATCCAGGACAAGTTCAACTCCAAGATCCCGCTCGGCCGTTACTCGACCCCCGAGGAGGTCGCCGGCCTGGTCGGCTACCTGGCCTCCGACACCGCCGCGTCCATCACCGCGCAGGCACTGAACGTCTGCGGCGGCCTCGGCAACTACTGACCCGGGCGCCGGACGGGCAGTTCCGGCCACCACCGACCACGACGCCCTGCTGTCACGGGCGGAATCGGAGAATCTGACATGACCGCTGTGACCGCCGGCGCGCTGCTGGCCGAGCCCGACGTGGCCTCCTTCCGCGCCGCGATGGGCCGCTTCCCGACGGGCGTCACGCTGCTCACCCGGGGCAGCGGCGACGACACCATCGTGATGACCCTGAACAGCCTGACCTCGGTGTCGCTCGACCCCATGCTGATCCTGGTGTCCGTGAAGGCGGACGGCCGCATGCGGCCGCGGATCTCACGCGCCGGGAACTTCGCGGTGAACGTCCTGACCGAGTCGCAGCGCGACCTGGCACAGGAGTTCTGCCGCCCGGACCGCTCGGAGGGCCGGGAGGCGATGCTGCGGCTCTCCGCCGAGGAGGGCGTCACGGGCAACGCGGTGCTCCCCGACGCGGAGGCGGTGTTCGAGTGCCTGCTGGAGGCGGAGTACGCCGCCGGGGACCACACGCTGCTCGTCGGCCGGGTCGTCGCCCTGTCCGGCGGTCTGTCCGCCGCGGACCCGCTCCTCTTCCACCAGGGCCGCTTCGGCCGCCTGCCCGCAGCGGGGGCCGCCGCATGAGCACGGCCACCGCTCCGGACGTCGCACCGCCCGGCTCGCTGCTGCCGGTCGCCGACGGGGTGTACGCGTTCGTCCAGCCCGAGGGCGGCTGGTGCCTGAACAACGCCGGACTGGTCGCCGGCCGGGACTCCGCCGTCCTCGTGGACACGGCGGCGACGGAGTCCCGCACCCGGCGGCTCCGCGAGGAGGTCGCCCGCGTCGTGCCGGGCGGGCCGGACCACGTCGTCAACACGCACTTCCACGGTGACCACACCTTCGGCAACGGCCAGTTCGTCCCGCGCGCGGAGATCGTGGCCCACGAGGGGACCAGGTCCGACACGGCGGAGGCCGGCCTCGGCCTGCGCCATCTGTGGCCCGGTGTGGAGTGGGGCGAGACCCCCCTGACCCTGCCCACGCTCACCTTCCGTGACGAACTCACCCTGCACCACGGGGACATGCGCACCGAGCTGCTGCACGTGGGCCCCGCCCACACGGCGAACGACGTCGTGGCGTGGGTGCCGGAGCGGTCCGTGCTGTTCACCGGGGACGTCGTCTGGTCGGGAGTCACTCCGTACATCCTGATGGGGTCCGTGACCGGTTCGCTGGCGGCCCTGGACCGGCTGCGGGCGCTGGAGCCCGAAGTGGTGGTCCCCGGTCACGGTCCGGTCGGGGGCCCGGAGCTGATCGACGCCACCCGGGCCTACGTCGTCCGGGTGCGGGACCTGGCCGTGGACGGCCTGCGGCGGGGCGTGGACCCCCTGCGCGCCGCGAGGGAGGCGGACCTCGGGGAGTTCGGCGGTCTGCTGGACCCCGAGCGCCTGGTCGGCAACCTGCACCGCGCCTACGCGGAACTGGAGGGCCTCGCCCCGGGCGCCCGCATCGACGTGGCCGCCTCGTTCAAGGAGATGGTCGCCTACAACGGCGGGCTGCCGGCCTGCCACGCCTGACCGCACACACCGCACATCTCGAAGAAGGAGGACTCGTCGATGAAGACGATGCTGCTGGACCGCGAGACGGTGGAGCCACCGCCCGTGCCCCTTCCCGCTCTTCCCGCGCTTCCCTCGCTTCCCCTAGCGGCCGTGCCCCTGTGGGCGCCGCTGCTGCTGGCCGGGGACCCGGACGACGACGGGAGCGAGCCGCACATCTGCCGGGGCATCGACTGAACGGCCGCCGGGCGGCTCCCGGCACGTGGACGAGGGGCCCTGCGCGCAGGGCCCCTCGTCCACGTGCCGGACAGAACCGCTCAGACGACGGGCGGGGCCACCGGGGTGTCACGGTGGATGACCCTCGACCGGGTCAGCAGCCCGCCGTCACGGCGCACCAGCACGTCGTCCACGGTGAACGTCGGCTGGAAGGCGACCTTGCCCTCGCGGTCGGTCTGGGTGACCAGCGTGTAGTACGAGACGCGCAGGACGTCCGCGTCGGTCGCGTCGGGCTCGATGATCAGGTGGCCGAACCAGTGGCGTACGGCGATGTCCTGGTAGCGGGGCAGGCCGGCCCGCATCCCGGCGATCATCTCCGCCCGGCCGCTCTGACGGTGCCCGCCCGCGTGCACGACCTCCCCGTCGTCCGTGAACGTGTCGGCGAACCCCTCGATGTCGAGGGCGTCGACCCGTCGCATCTGCTGGGCGTAGAAGGTCTGCACCTCCGCGTACAGGTCACCCGTGACCTGCTGACGGAGGGTCCCGACCGGCTGAGACATGGCGAACTCCCTTCGCGGCGGCGGCCCTCACGGCTGCCCGCCCTGCACACCAGCCTGCCGGGGACGGCTGCAGCACCGCTGGAGAGGCACTCGTGATCGTCAGCCTGCCGCCCGGGCGGCCGGGCGGCAGGCTGACGGAGCACCCGCCGAGGCGGGCCGGGGGCTCACGCGTCCCGCCACGCCTCCCTGTTCCGTGCGACGTCGTAGACCCGCTCGACCTGCGTCGCGGTGAGCACCCCCGTCAGCGGGGCGAGGGCCGACAACTGCCGCTCCCGGCAGACCCGGACGCCGGCGGGGGTGGCGGCCACGTCGAGCCCGGTGACCCCGCTGAACACGAGCACCGTCCGGACGGGTACGTCGAAGGCGCAGTACCTCTCGAACACCCTCCTGGCGCGCGGAGCCCCGGGACGGCCTTCGAGCGCGTAGGGCCGCGGGTCACCGTCCCCGGTCCGCAGGGTCCCGTCGGCGATGCGTACGTCCACCCCTGGGTGGTGCTCGGTGCTCACGGCGAACACGCCGCCCGGGCCGATGAGCAGGTGCCCGATCCAGGTGCCGTCGGACAGCGGCACGGAGTGCAGGACCCGCCAGCCGTGCCGTGTCAGCCGCCGGAGTTCGGCCCCGACCCGTCGCTCGCCCGCCAGCGCGGTCCGGCGCGGGTCGGCCTCCTTGTGCCGCCGCAGGGCGCCGGTGGCCGCCCGCACGAGGGTTCCGGCGGCGGACTCGCCGAGCTGTTCCCGGAGTTCCTCCCCGGCCCGCCGGGCGGCGAGGTCGTTCGCGGGCGTCAGAGCCGGCAGCACGGCCCGCCTCCCGGCCCCCTGCTCCTGCTGACCGCCGGGGACGGCGGATAAGGGCTCCCCCGTCATCTCCGGCGTGGGCGGGGCCTGTTGTCCGGTCTCCGCACCCGGGGCGCCCTCCGCCTCCGGACCGGGGGCGTGGGCGGGGTCCGTCGCGGACTCCCCGAACGCGGCCCCGGCCTCCTCCCCGCTGCCGTCCGTATCGCGTGCGGCAGCCCGCTTCCGCATCCCGCGCATGGGCGGGATGCGCGGGACCTGCGGAGGGGTCCGCGGTGCGGGCGGCCCGGCCGGGGCGTCCTCGCCGACGAGGGACGGCATGTCCGGGACCTGTCGGGCGAGCGCGTCCAGCACGGCGTCGCGGTAGCGCGGGTGCAGCACCGTGATGGTGCCGTTGCCCAGATCCGCCCAGCCGATCGCGGTGCCGTCCGGAAGATTCACATAGAGCCGGTCGTGCCCGAAGAGCTGCCATGACGTGACCTTGAGATCCTGCATCGTGCCCCCTCTGTTCACCGCTCCGGCATCCTGACTCCCCCCAGCCTGTACGCCGGTCCGGCCGCCGGACAGGGCGCAGAGCGGGCGCGCGGAATCGGGAGCACGGCATTCCGGAGCCGGTCCGGGGCCGGAACACCCCCGGGCCGGCTCCGGCCGCCCGGTCAGACCAGGGGGAGACCGGGCGCCGGATAGGCGTCCATCATGGCCTTCACTTCGCCTCTGACCTTGGAAACGGCCGCCTCGTCACCTGTACGGGCGGCTTCGACCACGAGATCGATCCACTGCGCGACCGCGCCCATCTCGGACGCGGGTACACCGCGGGACGTGAGCGCCGGGGTGCCGATGCGGATGCCGGACGGGTCGAAGGGCTTACGGGGGTCGTACAGCACGGTGTTGTAGTTGACGACGATCCCCGCCCGGTCGAGTGCCTTGGCGGCGGCCTTGCCCGAGACGCCCTTGGCCGTGAGGTCGGCCAGCAGCAGATGGTTGTCCGTGCCTCCGGACACGAGATCGAATCCGCGGGCCGCCAGTTCCTCGCCCAGCGCGCGTGCGTTGGCGACCACCTCGTGGGCGTACGCGGCGAATCCGGCTCCGGCGGCCTCCTTCAGGGCGACCGCGATGGCGGCGGTGGTCTGGTTGTGCGGTCCGCCCTGGAGGCCGGGGAACACCGCGCGGTCGATCGCCCGGGCGTGCTCGGCGCGGGTCAGCAGCATGGCCCCGCGCGGTCCGCGCAGGGTCTTGTGCGTGGTGGTGGACACCACGTCCGCGTAGGGGGCGGGCGAGGGGTGCGCGCCGCCCGCGATCAGTCCCGCGATGTGCGCGACGTCGGCCACCAGCACGGCGCCGGTCTCCCGGGCGATCTCCGCGAACCCGGCGAAGTCGGTCACCCGGGGCACGGCGGTACCGCCGCAGAAGATCATTTTGGGCCGCTCGGCGAGGGCCAGGTCGCGCACCTCGTCCAGGTCGACCCGTCCGGTGTCGCGGCGGACACCGTACCGCACGCCCCTGAACCAGGTGCCGGTGGCGGAGACGTCCCAGCCGTGCGTGAGGTGCCCGCCCATCGGCAGCGACATCCCGAGGACCGTGTCGCCGGGCTTCAGGAACGCCAGGTAGACGGCGAGGTTGGCCGGGGATCCGGAGTAAGGCTGCACGTTGGCGTGGTCCATCCGGAAGAGCGCCTTGGCGCGCTCCACGGCGAGGGCCTCGACCTGGTCGATGACCTGCTGTCCCTCGTAGTAGCGCTTGCCGGGATAGCCCTCGGAGTACTTGTTCTGCAGGACGGTGCCGGAGGCCTCCAGCACGGCGGCGGACACGTAGTTCTCACTGGGGATCAGCCGCAGGGTGTCCGCCTGGAGGCGCTCCTCCGCGTTCACGAGCGCGGCGAGTTCGGGGTCGGTCGCACCGAGGGCGGGGCGGCGGTCGTCGGACGGCGTTACGGACACGGGGATCCTCCCGGGTCGGTCGCACGGGGGCGACGTGGACCCGGATTGCCCAGGCGGACGGCCCTCCGGCGATGACGCCCCGGGCGGGCCCGGGGAGTGCCGCTCCCTCGTGGTCGTTTCCACGGAGCACCCTGCCGGGTGCGCGCCAGTCGCGGCAATCCGCACCTTACTGTGCGCACGGCCAGAAGAAGGCGTGAACGGGGACGAAAGTGGGCAGCTACCCCGGGACCTGACGGGATTCGACGGTGGGGGACCGTGATGGATTCGCGCGAGCAGCCGGACATGCCCGAAACCGGACCCGGCCCCGGACCGTGGCCGTCCGGCCCCTGGGACGCACGGGGAGAGGCGCAGCCGCCGCCTCCGCCGTCCCGGCCCCCGGTGCCCGGACCGCCGCCCCCCGGGGCCCCGCTCCGCGCCGTCGCCGCGGGCCTGCTCAGCCTCTCCGGACTGGGGCTCGGCCACGTCCTGGTGCGCCGCTGGGGCAGGGCCGCGGTGAGCTGGGCGGTGACCGCCGCGTTCCTCCTGGTGGCGCTGCCCGCCGATCCGGACGGCGTTCCCGCGTTCCTCGTGGCCGCCTACGTCCTGCTGCTCGTCCTCGCGGGCGCCGACGCGGCCCGCATCGCGCTGCGCACGGAGTTCGCAGGGTGGGCCCGGCCGGTCGTGGCCGCGGTGGTGGGGCTGGCACTGCTCGCCGTCCCGGTCGCCGCGACCTCGGCGTACGGCTCGGCACGCGACGAGGCGAGGGAGCAGGAGCTGCTCGACCGCCTGGAGGAGGGCGACGAGCTGGTCACGAAGGCCGCGAAGAACTCGTTCGCCCTGTCGGGGCCCGACTACCGCAGCGCGCTCGCGGTCTACCGCGAACTGGGCGAGGACCACCCCGGATCGCGGGCCGCCGCCCTGGTGCCCGAGCGCCTGGAGGCCTACTACACCGCCGTCTCCACGCCGTACCGCGCGAAGAACTACTGCACGGCGATCGACCCGCTGACCTTTCTCCGGACCCTGCCCGAGCGGGTGGACCGCAAGCTGCTCGGCGACCTCCCCGGCAGGGCCGACGCACCGTTGGCCGAGTCGCTGTACGCGTGCGGGGTCTCCCGTCTGAACGGTTCGGGGACCGAGTCCGGCGGCACGGAACTGACCGCCCTGCTGCGCACGTTCCCCGACTCCACCCAGGCCGGTCAGGTGGCTCCGGCGGTCAGCGGGAAGATCCGTGAGCAGGTGGCGGCCCTGAAGGGCGAGGACCCGTGCGCCGTCACCGACGCACTGCGCCGCACGAGCACGCTGGTCGCCGGACTTCCCGGGACGTCCACGCCCGCCCTGAGCACGCAGGCGGCCGCGGGGGTGCGCGACGGTGTGTACGCCTGCGGGGTCGACGAGTTCGAGGACGGCAGGTTCAGCGAGGCACGGCAGACCCTGACGGACTTCGCGGAGGCCTACGGGAGCGACCGGCGCCGGGGGCACGCCGAGGACATCGCCGTCGCGGCCGAGATAGCCCAGGTCCGCCCGGCGGCCGGCAAGCGGCTGCCGCCCTCCGGCGGGTCCGGCGGCACCCGCATGGAACTGGTCATCAGCAACGACGCCCCCAACGGTGTGGAGGTGCTGTACACCGGCCCGGTCACCGGCTCGGTGAAACTGAAGCCGTGCGGAAGCTGCGACCGCTACAGCAGCGAGGCCACCGGAGCGGCCCGCGCCTGCCGGGCGAGCGGGACCTCGTACCCGAAGGCCAGGCTGCGGCTCCCCGCCGGCGAGTACCACTTCCTGTACAAGCACGGCACGGGCGCGTCCGCCGAGGTGGACAGCTACGCATCCGGTTCGAAGGTCAAGCCGGGCTACTCGTACACGAGTTGCACCTACGTCGTCGAGAGGGACAAGTACGGACTGGACCTGCCGTCGCTCCCGGACCTGCTGAAACCGGCGTCGCTGCTCCGCTGACGGAAGCGCGGGCCCCCTCCCCCTCCGAGGGCCCGGCTCAGGCCGGGGAACGCTTCCGGGTGCCCGCGGCGGTCTTGGAGGCGCCTTCCCCGCGCTCTCATGATCACCTGTCAGGGCACTCTTTCATCATCGGCCTGAGGCGCCGGCCCTTCCCTCGCTAGGTTGGCGCTCCGGTGTGAGAGGGGAACGGCATGCGTGCAGACACTGTCGATCTGAGGCGAATTTTCGGAAAGGACGTGCGGTACACCGTGCCGCTGTTCCAGCGGCCCTACGTATGGACGATGCGCGACAACTGGGAGGCACTGTGGGCGGATATTCGCCGGACTGTCGAGGAGGTCGAAAAGTCACAGGTGGACGGCCGCGCCGTGAGCCCCCACTTCCTCGGCGCGGTGGTCTTCGACCGAACGCCCTACCTTTCTTCCAATCTGGAAACACGGCAGGTCATTGACGGCCAGCAGCGTCTTACCACACTGCAACTCTTCGTGTTCGCCGCCCGCCTGGCCGCCACCGCCTTGGACCACGTGAAGTCGGTGAGGCTGCTCAGCAGATTCCTGGAGAACGACCGAGACCTGTTCGACTCGGAGCAGCACCCGGATCACCTCTACAAAGTCTGGCCCACCAACGCGGATCGCGACCAGTTCCGGGCGGTGATGATCGGCAACGAGGCTACTGGCCAGCTCGGTGAAGCCGTTGCGTACTTTCGTCAGGAGCTGGGCAGCTGGCTGGAGGAGGTGCCCGATCCACATCTCAGGCTGGACGCCCTGGTTCAGACGCTGCGCGAGCAACTTCGCCTGGTCATCATCGATCTGGAAGAACACGACGACGCACAGGTTGTCTTCGAGACGCTCAACAGCCGGGGAACTCCGCTGGAACACGCGGACCTGGTGAAGAACCTGTTGTTCCGTGAGGCAGAACACGCAGGTGTCGATGTCGAACGGCTGTATCTGACGTATTGGGCTCCGTTCGATCAACCGGCGTGGCGCACCGAACAGACCACCGGACGAATCACACGGAGCAGACTGGACGTTTTCCTGACCTACTGGCTATCCATGCGCACACAGCGCGAATTCACCACCTCAGCGCTCTTCAAGGAGTTCGAAGTCTGGCTGCGTACCGAGGAAATCCCCACCGAGGACGTCTTCGCGGAGTTGGCCAGGTATGCGGAGATCTACGACCGTCTCGACAAGCACCCTCTCGTCGGCAGCGAGGGACGCTTCCTGTACCGCCTGAAAGTCATGCAGACCTCGACACCGATGCCGTTACTTCTGTTCCTCTACGGCCTCGGTGACGAAGTCCTCTCTCCGGCGCGACGCGAGCGCGCCATTCGGGCACTGGACAGCTACCTCGTCCGCAGGGCCATGCTCAACCTCAGCAACAAGGACTACAACCACGTCTTCCGTGATCTCGTCGCAGCGGCGGCCGAGAATCCGGAGAGCGCCGACGAGGCGGTCATCGGGGCGATGGCCGCCATGCAGGGACACCATCGGCAATGGCCGGCCGACAAGGACTTTGCGACCGTTCTGGAACAGGATCCGATCTACACACGCCTGTACCGCCACCGGGTTCGCATCTTGCTGGAAGCCTTGGAGGATGAGTTGCGGTCGGAGCACACGGAACAGCTCACCGTCCCGGCCGGCGTGGACCTCGGGTCGAAGCTGACGATCGAACACGTCATGCCTCAAAGCTGGCGCGACAACTGGCCGCCGCTTCATGACGACCCCGAAGAAGGATCGGGCAGAGATGAACTCGTTCATTCGCTCGGCAACCTGACTTTGGTCACCGCACGGCTCAACCCGGCCCTGGGAAACATGGCTTGGGAGGACAAACGCAAGTGGCTGGGCCAGCACAGCTTGCTGCGGCTCACCCACGGCACTCTGCTGCACGCTCCCACCGCGACTGATATCTCCGACTGGGGTTCGGCCTGGGACGAACATCGCATCCGTGCCCGGGGAGCACACCTGGCCGGACTGGCGACAACCATCTGGCCCTCCAGGACCGCACTCCTCAGCGAGCCGCTGGTCGCCGTTCACGACGCGACCTGAGCAGGTCTCTCAGGCCGGGGAACGCTTCCGGGTGCCCGCGGCGGTCTTCTTCGCCGCGGCCCCGGCGGCCCGCTTCTCGGCCGGGGGCTTCTTCGCCGCCGCCCCTTCCGTGGCCGCCTTCTTCCCCGTGATCTTCTTCCCCGTGGCCTTCTTCGCCGGGGCCTTCTTCGCCGCGGACTTCGCGGCGGGTGCGCTCCGCTTCCGGGCGCTCCCGCCCTGCGCCGTCTTCTTCCGGGCCGTGCCGCCCGTTCCACCCGAGCGGGGGGTGCGGCCCCCTATCGGGTGGACGTCGGCGTGCCTGCCGTCCTCCCGGTCCCCCTTGGACTCCTCGGCCGCCCGGACGCTGCTCTCCAGTGCCGCCATCAGGTCGATCACCTTGCCGCCGGTCTCCTCGGCCTCCTCCTCCGCGACGGGTTCACCGGCGGCCTTCGCCGCGACGAGTTCCTCGACCGCCTCGCGGTAGTCGTCGTGGAGCGTGTCGAGGTCGGCCTCCCCGAGCGTGTTCATCAGGGCGTCGGCCAGATCGAGTTCGGCGTCACGGATCTTGACCCCGGAGTCCGGTGCGACGTCCTCGGGGGAACGGATCTCGTCCGGCCAGAGCAGGCCGTGCATCACGATCACGTCACCGGTCACCCGCAGCATGCCGAGGCGCTCCCGGCCGCGGAGCGCGTACTTCGCCACGGCCACCTTCCCGCTGCGCGTCAGCGCCTCGCGCAGCAGGGCGTAGGGCTTGGCTGCGGGGACGCCGTTGGCCTGCAGGTAGTAGGCGGAGTCCAGCTGGAGGGGATCGACCGCCGACGAGGGCACGAACCCCTCGATCTCGATGGTCTTGGCGGTGGGGAGCGGGAGCGAGGCCAGGTCCTCGTCGGTCACGGGGATCACCGTGCCGTCCTCCCCTTCGTAGGCCTTGACCGTCTCGGAGGCGGGCACCTCCTCCTCGTCCAGCTCGCACACCTTGCGGTACCGGATGCGGCCGCCGTCGGAGAGGTGGATCTGCCGGAAGGAGATGGCGTGGTTCTCCGTGGCGTTCATGAGCTTGACCGGAATGCTGACCAGTCCGAAGGAGATGGCGCCGTTCCAGATGGACCTCATTTTCACCCCTTACGCCCGCACCTGACCGCATCAGTCCGGTTTCATGTGATTCTTATCGTATGACGCCGATCACGGAGGTGGAGGGGCGGCGCCTCGCGCTCAGCAACCTCGACAAGGTGCTGTATCCGGCGACCGGGACCACCAAGGGCGAGGTACTGCACTACTACGCGGCCACGGCGGCGGACGCGATGCTCCCGCACCTCCAGGGCCGCCCGCTGTCCTTCCTCAGGTATCCGGACGGACCCGAGGGGCTGCGCTTCTTCACCAAGAATCCACCGCCGGGTACACCCGACTGGGTGCGCACGGCCCCCGTCCCCCGCCACGACGAGCCGGAAGCCCGCCAGGTGCTCGTGGAGGACCTGGCCTCGCTGATGTGGGCGGCCAACCTCGTGGTGGAGTTCCACACCCACCAGTGGCGCCACGACTCCCCCGCGCGCGCCGACCTGATGGTGTTCGACCTCGATCCCGGGCCGCCCGCGACCATCCTCGAATGCCGCACGGTCGCCCTCTGGCTGCGCGAGCGGCTGGCCGCCGACGGGCTGTCCTCCTGGGCGAAGACCTCCGGTTCCAAGGGGCTGCACCTGCTCGTCCCCCTGGAACCCACGCCCTCCGAGGAGGTGACGGCGTACGCGAAGGGCCTGGCCGTCGAGGCGCAGAGCGCCCTGCCCGAGCTGGCGGTGTACCGCATGACCCGCGCACTGCGGCCCGGGAAGGTGTTCGTGGACTTCAGCCAGAACGCCGCCGCGAAGACCACCGCCGCCCCGTACACCCTGCGCGCGAAGGGCAGCCCGACCGTGTCCGCGCCCGTCACCTGGGACGAGATCGAGGCCTGCGGGGATCCGGACGACCTGGTCTTCCTGGCGGGCGACATGCCCGCGCGGCTGGAGCGGCACGGCGATCTGCTCGCCCCGCTGAACGACCCGGGCCGGGCCCGGCCCCTCCCCGGCGACTGAGGGGAGCAGAACGCACACAGCCTGTTCACAGCCCCGGCGGGTGCGGCGGCGAAAGGCCGCAAGTGAGGGGTGGACTGTCCTGGCGGTGGTGCACACTCTGCCCAGACGCTGCTTCCCGGACTCGGTTACCGGGAGCGGAGGAAAGACACGGGGAGGGTGTGGCGTGTTCGCGGGGATCGACGAGGTCGACTGGGCCTCGATGGAGCATGCCTACGGCCCGGCGGACGACGTGCCGGGCCTCCTCCACGGGCTCGCGTCGGCCGACCCGGCGGAGCGGGAGAGCGCGCTGGACGGGATGTACGGCGCGGTGCACCACCAGGGCGACGTGTACGCCTGCACGCTCGCCTGCATCCCCTTCCTGTTCGAGCTGGCCGCCGACCCGCGGATACGCGACCGGGGCGGCATAGTCGAGCTGCTCACCAGCATCGGCGGCATCGACCTGGACGAGACCGACGAGGACGAACTCGCCGAGCTGGACGAGGACGAGATCGAGGGTGTCGCGAACTACGCGATGGCGGCCGCCGCCGTCTCCGCCGGCTCCTCGGTCTTCTTCGAACTCGTCGCCGACGAGGACCCCGGGGTGCGCCTCGCGGCCCCGCTGGCCCTGGCCGCGCTGCACGGCCGGCCGGCGCGGGTGATCGCCCTGCTGCGGGAGCGGCTCCCGGTGGAGACGGACGACGAGGTACGGCTCGCCCTCGTCGAGGCCGCGGGCCGGGTCGCGCTGCGCCACCGGCCGCTCGCGGGGCAGGCCGCTGACTGGCTGAGCAGGCTCGCCGCCGAGGCCCACCCGCCCGGGCTGCGGCTCGCGGCCCTCGCCCAGCTGGCCAGGTGCGCACCGGACGCGCTGCCGGACGACGTCGTGCCGGTGGTCTCGGGTCTGCTGCGCGAGCTGCGCTCCCGGCCCGCCGCCCCGGAAACACCGCCGTCGCCCGCACCGGGCGCGGACGACGCGGCGGGCGACCGGGCCACCGCACCCACGCTGGTGGGACAGCTGCGGGCGCTGTCCGCCGAGGAGTCCGCGGGCCGCAGCACCCCGTGGGCGGCCGACCTGCTGCGGACCCTGCACAGCGGCCTGGACGACCGGGTCGCGGACCGCACGGCACTGCTGGTGGACCAGCTGGGCAGCCCCGACCCCTGGCAGCGCATCGACGCCGTCCGGATGAGCGGCGGGCTGATGCGGGCCTGGCGCGGTTCGTACGAGGGTCTGGTGCGGCTGGTCGGCGTACAGCTGGCCGATCCGGAGCCGCGCCTCGCCGACGCCGCCTCGCACGTGCTGGAGGAGCTCTTCGCCCTGGCGGCGCCGGCGGCCGACGCCCTGGCCGCGCGGGTCGCCGCGGATCCGGGGTCCTGGGTGAAGGAGTGGGCGAGCGGACCGCCCGGCCTCGGATCGTCGGTGAAGGCGCTGGCCAGGCTCGGCGACGCCCGGGTGCTGCCCGCGCTCGCGGCGGCGCTGGAGCGCCGGGAGGTCCCCCACGACGTGGGGTTCGCCGTCGGTCACCTCGGGGCGGCGGCGGCGCCGCTCGCCGGGCTGCTGCGACGCCGGCTGGGTGAGGTCGGCCTGGACGAGGGCGCCTACGACCGGGCGAGTCCGCTGCTCGGCGGGCTGACCGCCCTGCGGGCGGGCGAGGCCGCGCCGGAGGTGCTGCGGGTGCTCCGGGGGGCTCCCGAGTACCGGGGCGAATGGCTGCGCACCGCCGCGCTGCGGGCGCTGGGTTCGTTCGGCCCCGGCGCGGGGTGCGCCGTGCCGGAGCTGCGCCGTCTGATCGCCCGGCCGGGCACCGCGGTCGCGACGGAGGCGGCCGAGGCCCTGTGGGCGGTCACCGGGGACACCGGGGCGGTACTTCCGGTGCTGGCGGAGGGCCTGCGCACCGAGCAGGTGCACGACTGCCGGGCGGCGGCGGGTGCGCTGGGGGCACTGGGCAGGAGCGCCGAGGTGGTGGCACCGCGGCTGAGGGCGCTGCTGGCGCACGACGAGCTGTGGCTGCGCGTCGAGGCGGCGATCGCGCTGTGGAAGGTCTCCGGCCGGACCGGCGACGTGGTGCCGGTGCTGCTCTCGGCATGGGAGAAGAATCGTCACGTCAGGGTCAGGGTCGCGGAATGCCTGGCACGGATGGGGCCCGCCGGCGCGGGGCCCGACGCGGCGCGCGTGCTGCGTGCGGAGCTTCTCTCCGTACGTCGGCACAACGCGATGGACGGCGGCTACGGCAGTCACGACACTCTTGAGGACGAGAAGCTGCTGGCGCTCTGCCGGCGGGCACTTCGCAACGACACGGGGAAGGCATCCACATCATGATCATTTTCGGCACCAAGGGCTACCTCTACCAGTTGGCGGTCCTCACGATGGTGTGCGGCTGGTGCGGGAACCCGGCCGCGCACACCCTGCGCAAGCGGGTCACCAAGTTCACCCTGTTCTTCGTCCCGCTGTTCCCCTTCTCCACGAAGTACGCGACCCAGTGCACCTTCTGCGGCGGGGAGCGGAAGATACCGAAGGAGCAGGCCGACGAGCTCCTGGCCCAGGCGGGCCACGGCGGACAGGACGGCAATCCGTACGGCGCGGCGCAGCAGCAGCCCGGCTACGCGCCTCCCCCCGGCCAGAACCCGTACCAGCACTGAGCCCGGACCCGTACCCCCGCCGAAGGGTGCCACGAAGCTGACATAAGGGAAATAACACCCGACGCTTGCTACGTTGCGGGGCATGACCGCAACGTCGGCGGAGGCACGACCGCCCGAGCTACGCCTGCCCAAGCGGCGCGGGGTGGAGCTCTCGCTCCTGATCGGGGCCGTGCTCATCTCCGTCTACGGCTACGCGGCCGTCGGCCTCGCCCGGAACGACGCCGTACCCCCCGATGTCGCCGGGTACGGCGCCGGTCTCGGCCTGCTGGCCCTGCTGGCCCATCTCGCGGTCCGCTTCCGCGCGCCCTTCGCCGATCCGCTGCTGCTGCCCATCGCCGTCCTGCTGAACGGACTGGGCCTGGTGCTGATCTACCGCCTCGACCTGGAGACACCCAGGAACCAGGCGGCGACGACCCAGCTGATCTGGTCGACGCTCGGGGTGGCCTTCTTCATCGCCGTGGTCGTCGTCCTGCGGGACCACCGGGTGCTCCAGCGCTACGCCTACCTGTCGGTCGCGGTGGCACTGGTGCTGTTGATCGTCCCGATCTTCTTCCCCGCGGTGAACGGCGCGAAGATCTGGATCCGTGTCGGCGGACTCTCCTTCCAGCCCGGCGAGTTCGCCAAGATCCTGCTCGCGGTGTTCTTCGCCGCCTATCTGGCGGCGAACCGCAACGCGCTGGCGTACACCGGGCGCAGGGTCTGGAGGCTCCAGCTCCCCACCGGCCGGGTGCTGGGCCCCATCGTCGCGATCTGGCTGCTCAGCGTCGGCGTACTCGTCCTCGAACGGGACCTAGGCACCTCACTGCTCTTCTTCGGCCTGTTCGTGATCCTGCTCTACGTCGCCACCGGCCGTACCGGATGGATCGCCGTCGGCCTGCTGCTCGCCGCCGCCGGCGCCTTCGTCGTCGGCTCGTTCGAACCCCATGTGCACAGCCGAGTGGAGGACTGGCTCGACCCGTACGCCACGATCGAGGCCGGGCAGGGGCCCAGCCAGCTCGCGCAGTCCCTCTTCGCGTTCGCCGCGGGCGGGCTGTTCGGCACCGGCCTGGGGCTCGGGCACTCCATCCTCATCGGCTTCGCGGCCAAGTCCGACTTCATCCTGGCCACCGCGGGCGAGGAACTCGGCCTGGCCGGCCTGACCGCCGTCTTCATGCTGTACGCCCTGCTCGTGGCCCGCGGTTTCCGGGCCGGTCTGGCCCTGCGGGACCCCTTCGGGCGGCTGCTGTCCATCGGCCTCGCCTCGATCCTGGCGCTCCAGGTCTTCGTGATCGCCGGCGGAGTGATGGGGCTGATCCCGTTGACCGGTATGCCGATGCCGTTCCTGGCCCAGGGCGGTTCCTCGGTCGTCACCAACTGGATCATCGTGGCCCTGCTCATCCGGGTCAGCGACGTGGCACGCACCCCCGACCCCGATGCCGCCGCCGCGCGGGAGGAACCGTGATCCGCTACATCCGGCGGGCCGCCGCATTCTGCCTGCTCCTGCTCGTGGCCCTCCTCGCGAACGCCGCCCGCGTCCAGATCTTCGAGGCGGACGAGCTCAACTCCAACTCCGCCAACCGCCGTGCCACGATCGACCGTTACGACCGGCCGCGCGGCAACATCCTGGTGGGCGACGAATCCGTCACGGGCTCCCGGAACACCGGGGAGCAGCTCGCGTACGAACGCACCTACCGCCACGGCCCGCTGTACGCGCCGGTGACCGGCTACGCCTCGCAGACCTACGGAACCACGCTGCTGGAGAACGCCGAGGACGGCATCCTCTCCGGGACCGACCCGATCCTCGCCCCGCTCCCGCTGTGGGGCGACGTCACCCGCAGCCGTCAGCCCGGCGGCGACGTCGTGACCACCATCGACGCGGCGGCACAGCGGGCCGCGTACGAGGGGCTGGACGGCCGGCGCGGAGCGGTCGCGGCGCTGGACCCGGCCACGGGCCGGATCCTGGCGCTCGTCTCCTCCCCCTCCTACGACCCCGAGGTGCTCTCCGGAACGGGCTCGTCCGTCGCCGACGCCTGGGCCCGGCTCAACAGCGCGCCGAGCCAGCCGGTGCTCAACCGCGCCATCCGGGAGACCTACCCGCCCGGTTCCGCGTTCAAGATCGTGACGGCGGCCGCGGCGCTCGACGCGCGGGTGGTCACCGATCCGGACGCGGCCACGGACACCCCCTCCCCCTACGTCCTGCCCGGCACGTCCACCGTGCTGCCCAACGAGGCGAGGGGCTGCGAGAAGGCGTCTCTGGCCGAGGCGATCCGGGTGTCCTGCAACACGGTGCTGGCGCACCTCGGCGTCGAGGTGGGGCTGGAGGGGATGGTGGAGGCGGTGGGCAGGTTCGGCTTCAACGACGACGACCTCAAGATCCCCTCCCGGGTGGCCCGCAGCAACTTCGACTCGGACATGACGGACGACCAGCTGGCCCTGTCCTCCATCGGCCAGTTCGACACGGCGGCCACTCCGCTGCAGATGGCGATGGTCGCCTCGGCCGTGGCGAACGGCGGCGAGCTGATGCGCCCCCGTCTGGTGGAGCGGGTGACCGCCCACGACGGCGACACGGTCCGGCAGCGGGGAAACGAGTCCTACCACCGCGCGATGAACCCGATGACCGCCCAGCAGCTCCAGCGGATGATGGTCGACGTCGTGGAGAACGGGACGGGGACGAACGCCGCGATCGACGGCGTGAAGGTCGGCGGCAAGACGGGCACCGCCCAGCACGGCGTCGGCAACTCGGGGATCCCCTACGCGTGGTTCATCTCCTGGGCCCAGGCAGCGGGCTCGGGCCGCCCCGCGGTCGCCGTCGCGGTGGTCGTGGAGGACGCGTCGGCGGTCCGGGCGGACGTCAGCGGCGGGGGCGACGCAGCCCCGATCGCCCGGGCGGTGATGGAGGCCGCACTGGAGGACTGAGACCGGGGAGCACGGGGCCGGATGGCACCGGACCGGGCGGCCCGGGACCGGGAGGCACGAGATTGGCCGGCACGAGACTGGGTGCCATGACCTCGCCCCTCGAAGCGGCTCTCGCCCGGATCGACCTGCTCGACCCGGAACTGTGCGCGTTCACCGAGGTGTGGCACGAGGAGGCGCGCGCACGGGCAGAGTCCGCCGCCCGGCTCCCGCTCGCGGGGCTGCCGTTCGCGGTGAAGGGACGCACCGGCATCCGCTCGTACGCGGCCCGCCGCCTGATGGCGGCGGGCGGGATCCCGGTAGGCGCCACGTCCGTCCCCGGCCCCGGCACGGACTGGCAGACCTGGGGGCAGGGGGCCCGCGGCCGTACGGTCAATCCCTGGCGTGCCGACCGGACTCCGGGCGGTTCGTCGGCGGGTGCGGCCGTGGCGGTCGCGGCCGGCATGGCGGAGCTGGCGACGGGCGCCGACGGTGCGGGATCGGTGCGGATCCCGGCGGCCTGGTGCGGGGTGTTCGGCCTCAGGACCACGACGGGCCTGCTCCCCTCCCCCGACCGCACGGGGCTCGCGTCCCCCGGCGTGATCGCGGGTTCGGCCGCGCGGGCGGAGGTGTACCTGCGCCATGTCCTCGACGGATACACCCCGCGGCCCGCACGGCTCCCGGTCCCGGCCGTCTTCAGTCCGGACCTGGGCTTCGCCGACGTCGACCCGGACGTGGCCCGGGTGACGCGGAGAGCGGTGGACCGGCTGGTGGCGGCGGGGGCGGTCCTTCCGGTGCCGGGGACCTGCGAACTGCTCGACCCCGCCGCCGCCTGGGCGGCGGTGCGCGCGGGCAGCCCGGCGTCCGCGGCGCGTCCGCGCGGCGCCAACGACCGGGTCCTCGACGCGTTCTTCGCCCGCACGCCCCTGCTGCTCACCCCGGTCACCCCCAACCGCCCGCACGGGCACGACGGTCCGGGCGACGTCTACTCCACGGCTCTGACCTGGGCGTTCAACCTCAGCGGCCACCCGGCGGCGAGCCTGCCCGCGGGCTTCACACCGGACGGCTGCCCGGTAGGTCTGCAGTTGGTGACCGACCGGGGTACGGACGCCGAGCTCCTGGGCATCGCGCGCGCCCTGGAGGCCGCGCTGGGCTGAGGCGCTGACGCGGCTCCCGGCCGGGCGTCCGGCGTGTGCGACCTGCGCGTCCGGCGCCCCGGGGCGCTCACCCCTGCGCGCGGCCCTCCGCTATCGCGTCGGCGACCTCCGCCACCCGTGCCTGCTCCTCCACCGCGAAGCGGTCCCGGTCGAGCTGTTCGGCGATCTCCTCGTCCTGGGCCATCAGGAGGTCCAGGTTCGAGTCGCCCAGCTCGAAGACGCCCATGTCGACGTAGGCCTTCTGGAGCCGCTCGCCCCAGAGGCCGATGTCCTTGACGCACGGGACGATCCGGCTGAAGAGCAGCTTGCGGAAGAGCTGCAGGTACTCCGAGTGCTCGGAGAGGTCCTTGGCCTCCTGCTTGCCGATGCCGAAGTTCTCCAGCACCTCGACTCCGCTGAGCCGGTCGCGCATCAGGTGGCAGCCCTCGATGACGAACTCCTCGCGCTCGCGCAGTTCGGCGTCGCTCAGCTGCTTGTAGTAGTCGCGCAGCGCCATCCGGCCGAAGGCGACGTGGCGGGCCTCGTCCTGCATGACGTACGCGAGGATCTGCTTGGGGAGCGGGCGGGTGGTGGTGTCGCGGATCATTCCGAACGCGGCCAGCGCGAGCCCTTCGATGAGCACCTGCATGCCGAGGTAGGGCATGTCCCAGCGGGAGTCGCGCAGGGTGTCGCCGAGCAGCCCCTGGAGGTTGTCGTTGACCGGGTAGAGCATCCCGATCTTCTCGTGCAGGAAGCGGCCGTAGATCTCCGCGTGCCGCGCCTCGTCCATCGTCTGGGTGGCGGAGTAGAACTTCGCGTCCAGGTCGGGGACCGACTCGACGATGCGGGCCGCGCACACCATGGCGCCCTGCTCCCCGTGCAGGAACTGGCTGAACTGCCAGGAGGTGTAGTGCTTGCGCAGTTCACCGCGGTCCCGCTCGGTCATCTTCGCCCAGTGCGGCGTGCCGTAGAGGGTGAGGGCCTCGTCCGGGGTGCCGAGGGGGTCGGCGGGGTCGACCTCCAGACTCCAGTCGATGCGCTTGTTGCCGTCCCACTGCTTGTCCTTGCCCTTCTGGTAGAGGGCGAGGAGGCGTTCGCGGCCGTCGTCGTAGTCCCAGCTGAACCGGGCGGCGCCGCTGGCAGGGACCTGCCAGGTCGGAGCCGGGGGCGGGGTGATGTAGAGGTCGTGTGTCGACACGGACAGCTCCTTCGCCTGGCGAGGATCGTATGTTCCGTGGTGCTGCGGTCAGTTGGCAGGTTCACACGTTGGTAGACACGCGGTCAACAAGTCGCGCACAAGGGATTGACGGGCTTGCTGACAGGCAGTCTCATAATCCTGAGCAGAGAATCGACCGCCGGTAACCCAGGTGCGAGGGGCCCACAGCCATGACGACAGTGACGGACGAGGACATCCAGGCCCTGCGCGACGCGCTCGGCCCGCTCAAGGACCGCGAACAGGTCGCCGCCCGGCTGCTGGAGGCCTCGGCCAAGCACTCCTTCGACCCGGACACCGAGCTCGACTGGGACTCCGCCGTGGAGGACGGCAAGTGGTTCTGGCCGCCCGAGCTGGTCTCCCTCTACGACACCCCGCTGTGGCGGAAGATGTCAGAGGACCAGCGGATGGAGCTGGCCCGCCACGAGGCGGCCTCGCTGGCCTCCCTCGGCATCTGGTTCGAGATCATCCTCATGCAGCTGCTCGTCCGGCACATCTACGACAAGTCCGTGACCAGCAAGCACGTCCGCTACGCACTCACCGAGATAGCGGACGAGTGCCGGCACTCGATGATGTTCGCCCGCATGATCGAGTGGGGCGGCGCCCCCGCCTACCCGGTGCCGGCGCGCTACCACAACCTCGCGCGGGTGCTGAAGACGGTCTCCACCACGCCCGGTTCCTTCGCCGCGACCCTGCTCGGCGAGGAGATCCTGGACTGGATGCAGCGGCTCACCTTCCCCGATGAGCGCGTCCAGTCGCTCGTACGCGGCGTGACCCGCATCCACGTCGTCGAGGAGGCCCGCCATGTGCGCTACGCACGCGAGGAGTTGAGGCGCCAGATGGTGACCGCGCCCGCCTGGGAGCGCCGCATGACCAGGCTGAGCTGCGGGGAGGCCGCCCGCGTCTTCTCCGTCTGCTTCGTCAACCCGCAGGTGTACGACCACGTCGGCCTGGACCGCCACGAGGCCGTCGCCCAGGTGAAGGCGAGTGGACACCGGGCCGAGGTCATGCAGACGGGGGCGAAGCGGCTCACCGACTTCTTCGACGACATCGGGGTCCTCAACGGAGTGGGGCGCAGGCTGTGGAAGAGCTCGGGTCTGCTGGCCTGAGGCCGCTCCCCCTTCCGGAGGGAGCGCTTAGGCTTCGGAGTATGACCTCCGCACCCGCAGCACCGCCGGCCCGCGCGTACCGACGGCTCGGTGTCGAGGAGCGCCGCACCCAACTGCTCGGCGCGGCACTCACGCTCTTCGCGCACCGGGCACCGGACGACGTCTCGATCGACGAGGTGGCGGCCGCGGCCGGGGTCTCCCGCCCGCTCGTCTACCGCTACTTCCCGGGCGGCAGGCAGCAGTTGTACGAGGCAGCGCTCGGATCGGCCGCCGAACAGCTCACGCTCTGCTTCGCGGAGCCCGCCGCCGGACCGCCCACCGAGCGGGTGAGCCGGGTCCTGGACCGCTACCTCGGTTTCGTCGACCAGCACGACGCCGGTTTCAGCGCGTTGCTGCGCGGCGGCAGCGTGGCGGAGACCTCGCGCACGACGACGATCGTGGACGGGGTGCGCAGGGCCGCCGCCGAGCAGATCCTGCTCCATCTGGGGCGTGGTTCCGGGCCGGGGCAGGAGCCCGCCGGGCCCCGGCTGCGGATGATGGTGCGCACCTGGATCGCCGCCGTGGAGGCGGCGTCCCTGATCTGGCTGGACGAGGAGAAGCACCCTTCGCCCGCCGCTCTGCGCGGCTGGCTGGTCGATCATCTGATCGCCCTGCTCGCGGCCACCGCCGCCTCGGACGAGGAGACCGCCACCGTGGTGGCCGAGCTGCTGGCCCAGGAGACCGCGGACGGCCCGGCGGGACGCCTGGCCTCGCTGATCGTCCCCGTCGTGGGGCACGCGGCGCACCTGCTGCCGCCCGTCTGACGCCTCCTGGGTCAGACTGGCCCGGTGAAAAGCGAGAACACGACCTTCCGCGGCGGCCCCCTGGACGGGCGGGTGCTGCCCATCCTGCTCGGGCCGACCGGCCACCCGCCCAAGTGGTACGAGGTCCCGGTGCCGGACGCCGGCGGCGGTCCCGCCACCGTCCACGCCTACCGGCGCGTCCCGGCCGGATACTCGAAGCGGCTCGGCCTGCAGCGCGGCTGGGTCTACGAGTACGCCCCCGGGGGACGGGAGCGGTTCCAGCCCAAGTGGCCCTGGAAGAAGCCCCGGAGCGGGTCCTGAGCCCGGGCGCGACCGCTCGCCGTAAGATCGGCGGTCACGTGCCGAGGACGGTCACAAGGGGGGTGCGCCATGGAGGCGCTGCGTCAGGACGATCCACGCCACTTCGGCCCGTACACCGCACTGGCCCGCCTCCGGGAGCGTGCGAGCGCGGTGCACTTCCTGACCCGTGGCGCGGACGGTGACGGCCTCGCGGTGGTGACCGCCGCGCGGCCCGCCCTGGCCGCCGTGCCCGCGTTCCGGCGCCGTTTCGTCGCCGAGGCGCGGACCGCCGAGCGGCTGGCCGGGGGCTGGGTCCAGCCTCCCCTCGCCCCGCCGGGCGACGAGGGACTGTGGACGGCGGCGGCCTACGTCCCCGCGCTGACGCTCGCGGAGGCCATCGCCCTCGCCGGCCCCCTGCCGGAGCGTGCCGTGCGGATACTGGGCGCCGGCCTGGCGGAGACCCTCTCCCGGGTGCACGCCACGGGCAGCGTGCTCCAGGGCCTGGCGCCGGAGACGGTGCTCCTGGCCGAGGACGGCCCCCGGCTGACCGCCTTCGGGCCCCTCGGCGCGGCGGTCGCGGCCGAGGCCGGGGAGGGCGGCCGGCTCTCCGTACGGCTCGGCTACCTCACGCCGGAGCAGATCGAGGGCGCGGAGGCGGGCCCCGCTTCCGACCTGTTCGTCCTGGGCCTGCTCCTGGCGTACGCGGCGACCGGGACGACTCCGCTGGCCGACGGCCCCGTCGACGAGGCCGCTGCGCGGATCGCGCACGGCTCGGCCGAACTCGGTTCCGTGCCCGATGAGTTGCGTGCACTGATCGCGGGCTGCCTGGCGAAGGACCCGGCCGTCCGGCCGAGTGCGGGGTCCGTCGCGGCGGAGCTGGCGCTGGAGGGCGCCGCGGGCCTCGCCAGGGGCGGCTGGCTGCCGGGGCCGCTGGCGGCGGCCGTGTCGGACCAGGCGGAGCGGGCCCGCTCCGTGGAGCCGCCCGCGGAACCGGGCGAGGACACGGCGGACACGGGGAAGGCCACCGTCGGCCCGTCCCCGGACGAGACCCCGGACGAGACCCCGGACGAGACCCCGGACGACCCCGGAGCCGGGGCAGCGGGCGAGGACAGCCGGATCACCCGCTTCCTCGGGACCGTGACACGCCCGCAGACGGACCGGGTCACCACCCAGCTGGCTCTCCCGCGCGAGGCGGCCGGGCCCGTACCGCACAGGCCCCCCGCCCTGCCGGCCGCACCCGCACCCGCACCCGCACCCGCACCCGCACCGCAGTATCCGTACGCCCACCCGGCCGTGGCTCCGGCGCCCCTCGCCCTGCCCGCCGCGCCTCCGGCCGCCGGACCCGCCCCAGTCACCGGCCGGCGGGCCCTGCTCACCGCCGTCGGCACAGGAGTGGCCGGGCTGGTGCTCGGCGGGACCGCTGTCGCCGCCCTGGGCTCCGGCGACGACGCGGCCGCCTCCGACGACAAGCCGGCGCCCGCGCCCCGTCCCACGCTCCCGGGCCAGGCGCCGGTCCCCCGCTGGATGTACCACCGGCCCGCCGACGCGCCCGCTCCGCTCACCGCGGGCGTGTGGCGGGACGAGCTGCTGGTGCTCACGGACACGGCCGGGGCCACCGCCGTCGACCTGCGGACCGGGCGCGAGGTCTGGCAGCGTGCCGACGCCGCCGGGGCCCAGACCGTACGGGCCGCCGGCGAGGACCTCTGCTTCCTGGCGACCCCCACCGAGTTCCTGTGGCTGTCGTCCGAGGACGGGCGGGTCGTCCACCGGGTCCGCTTCGTGGACCAGTTCACGGGCGTACCCGGCATGAAGGCCGCCCCTCTCACCGGCGGGTCGGGCGACGTCGTCTGGTTCACCGGGTCCCACACCGTCACGGTGAAGGCGCCGAAGCCGAAGAAGGGCAAGAAGCCCGGCAAGGACGTCCAGGTCGCCAAGGCCTGGTTCTTCGCGTACGACGTGGTGCGGCGCAGGGAACTCTGGCGCGTCGCCGTCCCCGCCGGGCGGGCGCCCGGTACCCCGGTCTACCGGCTGACCGCGGTCCGTGACGCCGACGTCGTCGTGCGCCAGGACGTCGCGACGCTGACCCCGGCGGACGTGGCCGCCGGCAAGGGGCGAGCACTCTTCCGAGGCTTCGACCGCGCCACCGGGAAACTCCTGTGGGCCCGGCAGTTCGGCGCCCTCGCCCCCGCCGGGGCGGTCGCGGGCGACGAGGAGGGGCGGCTGTACGGCGCGGTCGGTGACGATCTGCAGGCCTTCGACACGGCGAGCGGCAAGCCGGTCTGGACCCTCAGCGGCACGGCGTCGTCGGTCTTCGGCACCCCCGTGCCGGCGGGGACGGCGCTGCACGTCACGAACCGCAACCAGGAGGTCGGCGCGGTCGAGCGGGCGACCGGGCGGCTCCTCTGGAGGCGTTCCACCGAAGTGCCGCTCGGCGGCGGCATCCCGGTCCTGACCGTCGGCGCGGGCGGGAAGACGCTGTTCGCCGCGGACGCCACGCAGGTGACCGCGTTCGCGGCGGCGGACGGGCGGCGTCTGTGGAAGTTCCAGGACATCGGGGCGCAGGACCCGAAGGGCCCGGCGGTGACCGCGCCGTACCGGGTGCTGGCCACCGGGAGGACGGCCGTCGTCCAGCGCGAACGGGCCTTCTACGCGTTCCCCGTGGAGTGACTCCCCGGTGACGTCCCGCCGTCCACCGTTCGGGGCATCCATCCGGCGGCATGCCGGGCGGTCCTTGCATCACACGGCACCGAGTGACCGGATGGACCAGATCCGAGCACTTGTGGGGTAGTCCGATTAATCGGCATCGCCCCCTCACCGGAGGTGATGACGTGGCACGCAGGTACGCGCGGATCCTCTGCGCAGCGACGCTGGCCGCGGTCTTCACGGCCTCCCCCGCGATCGCGGAACCCGCGGGACCCGAACCCGCCCCGGCCGCCGGCGCACCGCAGGGCGTTGCCGGACTCCTCCGGCAGCTCCAGACGCTCTACCAGGGCGCCGAGGAGGCCGGTGAGCTCTACACCGGCACCTCCGAGGAGCTCAGGAAGCGCACCGCCGAGGCGGCGAGACTGGACGGCCGGCTCGCCGGGGCACGCAGCGCGCTGGACTCGGGACGCCGCGAGGCGGGCCGGATCGCGCGCGACCAGTACCAGGGGGACACCGGCTTCTCCGTGTATCTGCGACTGCTGCTCGCCGCCGACCCGGCCCAGGCCCTGGAACAGAGCCACGTCATCGAGCGGGTCCAGGCGGGACGGGCCGCCGCGGTCGACCGGCTGACCGGGGCGGAGAAGCACGCCGAGGCGCTCGCCGCCCGGTCACGCGCGCTCCGCGACCGGCAGAAGGTGCTGGTCGCACGGCAGAAGAAGCAGCACGACACCGTGCGGGCCCGGCTCAAGGGCATCGAGGCACTGCTCGCCTCGCTGTCGGAGGAACAGCTGGCCGCGCTGGAGGCGCTGGAGCGGAAGAACATCGACAGGGCCCAGGACGAGCTGACCGCGTCGGGAGCGCTCAGCTCGGTCCGCCCGCCGACCCGGGAGGGCGGGGAGGCCGTCAGGTACGCCGTCGAGCAGATCGGCAAGCCGTACGTCTGGGGCGCGGAGGGCCCCGAGTCGTACGACTGCTCCGGGCTCACCTCGCAGGCCTGGGCGGCGGCGGGGCGGGAGATCCCGCGCACCTCTCAGGAGCAGTGGCGGCAGCTGCCGCGCGTGCCGGTCTCCTCGCTGCGCCCCGGCGACCTGGTGGTCTACTTCCCGAAGGCCACGCACGTCGCGCTGTACATCGGCGACGGCCTGGTGGTGCAGGCACCCAGACCGGGCGCCACGGTGAAGGTCTCACCCCTCGCCTCGAACCCGCTGCTGGGAGCGGTCCGCCCGGACCCGGACGGCTCGCCGCTGAGCGCCTACACGCGGCCGGAGCTGCCCGACGACGCCACGGCGGGCGCGGACACGGGGTACGACGCACCCGAGGCCTGAGAAGGACGGCGGTGGCACCGGGCCCGCACGTCCCCGGTGACGGCAGGTGCCACCCGGTCCCCTGCACGCAGGGACGGGGAGCGGTGCCCGGAATCCTCCACGAGGTACCCTTTCGCCTTCCCGGCTGATCCGCCGTGCACCGATGCCCCGCCCCTCTCCACTTGGCGATCCGCGGCCGTGGCGCGCGTCACAGGAACTTCCCTGCCGTGGCGGAGAGGTAGTGGTGTGAGGGAATCAGAGAACGAGCTGCGCCCGCGGATACGGGCGGGCGACCGTGACGCGTTCGCCGAGCTGTACGAGAAGCACTCCGGCGCCGTCTACCGGCACGCCCTGTGGCTCACCGCAGACTGGGCGACGGCCGAGGACGTCATGTCCGAGACCTTCCTGACCGCGTGGCGGGCACGGGAGCACCTGGAACCCGAGGGGGGCGCGCTCACCCCGTGGCTTCTCGGGATCGCCACCCACAAGGCGGAGAACGCCCGGCGCGGCCTGCGACGCCGGCTCGCCTTCCTCGGCCGGCAGCGGCAGCCTCCCGTGGTCGCGGACTTCGCCGGTGAGGTCGCCGGACGCGTCGACGACGCCCGCCGGCTCCAGGCCGTACAGGGCGCTCTCGACCGGCTGCGGCGCCACGAGAGGGAAGTACTGACCCTGTGCGTGTGGTCCGGGCTCGACTACCAGCAGACCGCCGACGCGCTCGGCATCCCCGTCGGGACGGTGCGCTCACGCCTCTCGCGCGCCCGCGCCCGGCTCGCCAGGCTCGCCGACGAAAAAACTCCGTCCCGGACGGAACCCGGCACCCGCCACGGAGAGATGACAGGTGAAGCCGCACTCGCGGCCCTGCCCATGCGGGAGGAAACGACATGAAGAACGACGACGCCTCGGCCCCCCGTCGCACCGACGCCGACGAGATCGCCCGGCTCCTGCCGGCCCCGGGCCGGTGGGATCTTCCGCACGAGCAGCACCTGCGCCACAAGGAATCCCTGATGCAGCACATCGACCACGATCTGGCCACCGAGAACCGCCGCGAGGCCACCGGCCCCGCCCGACGGCGGCTGCGCCCCGCCGTCCTCCTGCCGGTCACCGCACTGGCCCTGGGCGGAGTACTCGCCGCGGGTATCGCGTTCACCGCCGACGGCAGCAAGCCCGCCACCGCTCAGGTCACGGACACCGTCCGGGCCACCGGCACGGCGCGGCCCGCCGTGGTACTCCTGCAGCAGATCTCGACCGCCGCGCTCAAGGGCGACACCCTGCCGGTCGCGGACGACCAGTTCACGTACACCAGGTCCAAGGGCAGGGGCGCGGACCTGACCAGCGGGAAGGCCGTGGTCGGCCCCCTGGAGAACCGCGAGACCTGGTCGTCGCAGAAGCCCGGGCCGCAGCACAAGCTCGGCGTGGTCAGGACCGACGGGGAGACGTCCGTCGTCAACGCCGAACTCGGCGACACCGAGGGCACACCGGCCGGCCTCACCCGGCCCACCTACCGCTGGCTGGCCGCCCTGCCCTCCGACCCGGACAAGCTCCTCACGTACCTGTACTCCAAGACTCCCGAGGTGAAGGGACAGGAGCGCGACCAGGCGGTCTTCGACCGGATCGGCGGCCTCGTCGGTGAGGTGATGCCGCCCGAGACCGCTGCCGCCCTCTACCGGGCCGCCGCAGCCATTCCGGGTGTCACCGAAGCCCCCACGGCCCACGACGCCATCGGCCGCCACGGCATGGGCATCGCCCGCGACGACAAGACCTTCGGCGCCCGCACCGAATGGGTCTTCGACAAGCAGGACCTCACGTTCCTCGGCTCGCGCAGCTACCTCATCCGGGACACGGCATACGGCGCGAGCGGGACCCTGCTGTCGAGCAACGCGGTGATGGAGCACGCGATCGTCGACGAAGCGGGCGCCGAGCCCACGGACACGCAGCGTGTGACGGGGCGCTCGCAGGCGAGCTGACAGCTCCGCCCGCGGTCGCCCGTGAGCTGTCCGGAAACGGCTCACGGGCGACCGCGGGCGGGCAGGGCTCGGCGGTCGGATCCTCTACTGGGCGCCGGTGAGCGAGCCCAGGTAGGCGTTCGTCTTCTCCGGCTCGAAGAAGAAGTTGTCGAAGTCAGCCGGATTGTCGAAACCGTTGGCGAACCGGTCGGCGGCGGGCTGGAGCTGACCGGCCGCGCCGATGAGGTTCAGCACGTGCTCCGGCGGCGGGCCGAGCATCGCGTTCGTCCACTTCACGACGTGCTGGGTGTTCTCCCAGTGCCGCTCGAAGGTGGCTTCCATGAACGCCTCGTCGAACTCGCGGTCGCCGTGTTCGAGGATCGAGTTCAGGTAGGAGTGCGCACACTTCGACGCCGTGTTCGAACCCTGCCCGGTGATCGGGTCGTTGGCGACGACCACGTCGCCCACCCCGAGCACCAGACCGCCGCCGGGCAGCCGGCCGACGGGCTTGCGCACGGTCGGGGCGTACCGGCCCGCCAGCGTCGCGTTGGCGTCGGTGAGCTCGACCTTGGTGGCGCGCGCGTACTCCCACGGGGTGAACTTCTCCATGAGCTCCAGCGTCTTGGCCAGGTGCTCCGAGGGATCCTTGATGCCCTGGAACGCGTCCAGCGGACCGCCGGGGATGCCCTCCCAGAACAGGATGTCCGCCCGGCCCGACGTGGTCAGGGTCGGCATGACGAACAGCTCGCCGACACCCGGGACCAGGTTGCAGCGGACCGCGTCGAAGTCCGGGTGCTCCGGGCGCGGGCCCATGCCGTGGACGTACGCGACGGCCAGCGCCCGCTGGGGGACGTCGTACGGTGAACGGGACGCGTCCCGGCCGAACATGGAGACGAGCTCGCCCTTGCCGGCCGAGACCATCACCAGGTCGTACGTGCGGGAGAAGTAGTCCAGGTCGGACACGGCGGCACCGTGGATCACGAGCTGGCCACCGCGCTGGGCGAAGGTGTCCATCCAGCCGGCCATCTTCACGCGCTGGTCGACCGACTGCGCGTACCCGTCGAGCTTGCCCACCCAGTCGATCACGCGGGAGGAGTCGGGCCCGGCGACCGAGACACCGAGGCCGTCGATCCGCGGGGCCTGCGACTCCCAGAAGTTGAGCTGGAGGTCGCGCTCGTGCTGGAGAGCCGTCTCGAACATGCACTGCGTCGACATGACGCGGCCCGACCGGATCTCGTCCGCCGTGCGGTTGGACATCAGGGTGACTTCGTAACCGTTGGACTGCAGTCCGAGAGCCAGCTGAAGCCCGGACTGGCCGGCTCCGACTATGAGTATCTTCCGCATCGTGGTTCTCCGTTACGTGTGCTGGGTGCGTTGACGGTTACTCGGGAGTGACGTCGAGTGCGTGGCCCACCAGGGCGAGCAGGGACTCGACCACCGTGATCCTGTTACGCGCATCCATGATCACAACAGGTACGTGCTGCGGAATGGACAGGGCTTCCCGGACGTCCGCCTCCTCGAACCCCTCCGTTCCCTCGAAGTGGTTGACGGCGACGATGTACGGAAGACCGCAGCTCTCGAAGTAGTCCAGCGCGGGGAAGCAGTCGGCGAGGCGCCGGGTGTCGGCCAGGACGACCGCACCGATCGCGCCGCGCACGAGGTCGTCCCACATGAACCAGAAACGCTGCTGACCGGGCGTGCCGAAGACGTACAGGACGAGGTCGTCGTCGAGGGTGAGACGGCCGAAGTCCATCGCGACGGTCGTGGTGACCTTGTCGGGCGTGGCCGTGAGGTCGTCGGTCTCCTCGCTGGCCTGTGTCATCAGCGCTTCGGTCTGCAGCGGGGTTATCTCGGAGAGAGAGGTGACGAAGGTCGTCTTGCCCACGCCGAAGCCGCCCGCGACCACGATCTTGGTGGCGATCGGCGCACGCGTGTGGTCGAGCTGCCAGTCCTGCGGGGACTCCTCGGACTGCTCGCGCGGGCCCGGCTGACGGGGGGTGAAGAGCGGCGCCTCAGAGACGGCGGAGTCCATTGAGAACCCTTTCGAGCAGTGCGCGGTCGGGCTGACCGGCGCCGTGACCGGTCCCGTACACGCGGATCTTTCCCTGGTCGGCCAGGTCGCTGAGCAGCACCCGGACCACACCGAGCGGCATCTTCAGCAGGGCCGAGATCTCCGCGACCGTACGCATGCGGCGGCAGAGTTCGACGATGGCGCGCAGCTCGGGCATGACCCGCGAGGCGAGATTGCCGTTGGTCAGCTCCCGTCGTTCCTCGGGCGCCTCCAGCGCGGCGACGAACGTCTCGACGAGCAGCACGTGGCCGAATCTGGTGCGGCCACCGGTCAGGGAGTACGGGCGGACCCGCGCGGCCTTGCGGTCGGCACCCCTGACGGGCAGTTTCCGCACGGGTTCAGCAGCTGACGTCACTGGGCGCTCTCCATCGATTTGCGCAGCTCACTGCGGAGTTCGGGGGTGAGTACGTGTCCGGCGCGGCCGACGAAGAGCGCCATGTGGTAGGCGACGACGCTCATGTCGCAGTCGGGGTTGGCGTGCACACCGAGCAGGGAGCCGTCGCTGATCGACATGACGAAGACGCTTCCCTCGTCCATCGCGACCATCGTCTGCTTGACGCCGCCGCCGTCCATCAGTTTCGCGGCGCCGATCGTGAGCGACCCGATGCCCGAGACGATGGTGGCGAGGTCGGCGCTGGATCCCTTGGGCCCGCGGTTTCCTCCGGCCGCCTTGGCGGCCGCGAGTCCGGGGTCCGAGGAGAGCAGCATCAGCCCGTCGGACGAGACGACGGTGACCGAGTGGACCCCTGGCACCTCCTCCACGAGATTGCTCAGCAACCAGTGAAGGTTACGGGCCTCGGAACTCAGCCCGAATGTGCTGGGTGCAGTCAACTGCGTGCCTCCTCGACTGTGTCCCCCGTCTCATCGATGCGGCCGTCGGTCCGGCCGGTCAGCTCCTTGTGGTCGGTCTCCTGCTGCGGGTCGTCCTCGGCGATCTCGCTCTCCACGTCGCGCCGGCCGTCCTTCGCCCCCTGGTGGAATCCGCCGAGCCGGCGGCGCAGGGCCTCCTTGTCCATGCCTCCCGGACGCGCTACGGGCGCGGCCGGTGCGGGCGCCGCGATCCTGGGTGTGCGCTTGGGCAGGCCCTTGTCGGTGAGACGCTCGGGAGAGGGTGCCGGGTCGGGCACCTCCTCCCCCAGTCCGGACAGCGGCTGCCGGGGGCCGGGAACGGCGTCCTCGGCGGGAGCCGGGGAGGCGTCCGCGGCGCCCGGAGCGACGTCGGCGCTGCGCTCGTGGCGGTCGGGCCCTATGGCGTACGGACCAGGCGCGTCCTTCTGCACCGGGAGCCGGACCTGCATCGTGGTCTCGGCCTCGGACTCCTCGCGCGGCGGGACCTCCTGAGCCGCCTCGGGCGCGGACCCGCTGCCTGTCACCGGCGCGGCACCGTCGGCCGGCCGGTCCGGTGCCGGCGCCTCGGCGGCGGACGCCTCGGGAGCGGGACCGGCCGGGGCGGGACCGGCCGGGGCGGACGCCTCGGGAGCCGGCTCGGCGGAGGCCGGCTCGGTGACCGTCGTGCGCAGGGTCTCCTCGGCAGCGGCGATCAGCGGGTCGCTGTCCGGAGGGGTGGAACGGGCGGGCAGTGCGTTCGAGTTGGCCTCGGCGACCGAGCCGGGAAGGTTCAGCGTGGGCGCGTCGCCCGGCAGTTGGACCGGCGGCGGGGCCGCGGTCGGCGGGGCCTTGGGCAGCAGGGCCTGCGGAAGCACCACGACCGCTGTCACCCCGCTCCCCTTCTGCTCGCGCAACTCGACCCGTACACCGTGGCGGGCGGCCAGCAGCGACGTCACCTGAAGCCCCAGACCCGCACCGTCCGCGGCCTGTTCACCGGCCTCGAAGGACGCCGGGTCCGCCAGCCTCGCATTGAGTTCGCCCATCCGGACCGTCGACATGCCGATGCCCTCGTCCTGGACCGAGAGCATCACCTCCCCGGTCTCCAGCAGCCAGCCGGAGAGCTCCACATGGGAGTCGGGCGGCGAGAAGGACGTCGCGTTCTCCAGGAGTTCGGCGACCAGGTGGCTCAGGTCGTCCGCGGCGAAGCCGGCGATCTGGGCGTGCGGCGGCAGGGACTGGATGGTGACCCGCTCGTACCGCTCGATCTCGCTGACGGCGGCGCGCAGCACGTCGACGAGCGGGATCGGGTTCACATGGCCCTGGCCGTGGTCGGCTCCCGCGAGGACCAGCATGTTCTCGCTGTGCCGGCGCATCACGGTCGCCATGTGGTCCAGCTTGAAGAGCGTGGCGAGGCGCTCCGGGTCCTGCTCCCGCTCCTCCATGCCCTCGATCACGCCGAGCTGGCGCTCGACCAGGCCGAGGGTGCGCAGCGAGAGGTTGACGAAGGTGTGGTGGACGGTGTTCCGCAGCCGCTCCAGCTGGGCGCTCAGTTCCACGATCTGCGCCTGGAGTTCGGAGCGCTGGACGGTGAGGGCCTCCCGGCCCGCGACGAGCTTCCCGCGCTCGGCCTGGAGGCTCTCCAGCCGTCCGGTGACGTCGTGGTGCAGCCCGTGCAGCCTGCCGTGCAGGGCGTTGATGGACCGTACGACCTGGGCGAACTCGTCGTTGCGCCCGGTGTAGCGGACGGGCTCGGCGGTCTCGGGCTCGGCGGCGATGCGGCCGGCGCCGATGCGCAGGACGGCCAGGGGCTGGGTGAGGGTGCGGGCGACGGCGGTGGAGACGCCCACGGCGATGAGCAGGCAGCCGCCGAGCAGGGCCAGGCGGAGTTCGAGCGCGGTGACGTCGTCGTCGCGCAGCGCTTCCAGGCGCTCGACCTGGGCGGTTCCCAGGGCGGACTCGACGCTGCGCATGCGGTCGATCCGGCCGGAGAGCGCCGCCTCGACCTTCTCGGGGTCGGCCGACCGGTCCGTGCCCGACAGCTCGGGGCTGTCGGTGAGCCGGGTGAGGTACTTCTCCGCGCTGGTGACCTGGGGGCCGGTGACCGTGGAGGCGAGCCGGTCCCTGGCGGAGGGGCCGGCGGCCTGGTCGAAGTCGGCGAGGGCCGCGAGTTCGCGCACCCGGGCCTGCTGGGCGGCGGCGCTCAGTTCGTCGCGTGTGCGGTCGTCCTCGCCGCCGCTCTCGTCCTGGGTCTGGACGGGCAGGCCGGTGAAGGGGTCGATCTGCGGCTGCTGCGGCTCCGTGCCGGGCACCGCGAGTGCGGCCAGCAGGAGCCCCCGGGTGGCGGAGGCCTGCTCGACGGCCGTGCCCAGAGCGAGCGGGGCCCTGGTGGCGTCGGCGGCGCGCGGCGGGGTCTTCTCGGCGAGTTCGTCCGCGAGGTCGTGGAGCTTGGCCACGACCTCGGAGTACGCCTGATAGGCCTCCGCCGCAGAGCCCTTGCCCGTCAGGGCGGTGCGGCGCAGCGAGGGGATGTCGGAGAGCTCGCGGCGCAGGGCGGCCGGAGCGGCCTCGCGGATCTCGTCGACCTGCTGGTCGACACGGGCCGCGAGGCTCGCCGTGTCGTCCTTCCCGTCCTCGTCGCGCCCTCCCGCGATGTGGGCGACGACGCCGTCACGCTCGTCCGCGAGGGAGTGCGCGAGGGTGATGGCCTGCTGGTTCAGCGCGGCGAGCGTGACCAGCCGTTGGGACTCGTTGAGGTCGGAGGAGGCGCTCAGGGCCGCCGGGGCGCCCGCCGCGATGACCGTGATCCCCACGACGGCAACACCGGCGACGAGCCGGTTGCGTACTCGTACGGTCCGCTTGGAGGCACTCGCCGCCTGGGGCGGGGCCCCGGACTCCTCGCGCGTGCCGTCCTTGCTCCGAGGCCGCTTCTTCTGCACCGGTGCTCGCAATCTTGACTCGTCCGCCCTTGAAGCAGAGGTGACGCACGGTCACATGTGATGAACACCCACCCTGGCGTGCGCCGTACGGCTTCCGACCATTCCAGCGCTTCTGAAGAGGGGGCCGCGCATCAACCGCTCCGCCACTCGAACGAGTGAACATCACTCTGGAGTTGGCGAACAAGTCTCCCCACGGACGACCCCCGCCATGCACGGGCCGCCGGGTGGAACTTCCGGCCCGGCTTTGGCAGGATGCCCGCCCGCATATGCGCAAGGCATCCCGGCCGGTCGGTGTGACCCCCTTGACCTGCCCGTACGGCCCAACAGCACGATCGTGCAGGGTGCGTGAAGGCGTCGTGCAGACTGGCCGGATGCGCATCGACCTCGCCACCGGACCAGGCAGTCCCGAACGCCCCAACGAGGACTGGGTGTCGGTCGCGGCCCCTGCCGCCGGCCTGGGCGGCACCCTCGTCCTGCTGGACGGAGTCACGCCTCCACCGCAGGACGACGGCTGTGTGCACTCGGTTCCCTGGTTCACGGCGCGGCTCGGCGGGGCACTGGTCGAACTGTCCGCTTCGCGGCGGGATCTGACGCTTACCGAGATTCTCACCCTGTCCATTCGCCGCACCGCCGACGTTCACCGTTCCGGGTGTGACCTTTCTCACCCGCGCACGCCCCAGGCGACCGTGGTCGTGGCGCGCTGGGACGACCGGCGCGTGGAGCACCTGGTGCTCTCCGACTCGGTCCTGCTCGTCGAGGCGCCCGACGGCTCCGTGCGCCCCGTGCTCGACGACCGCCTCGACCGGCTTCCGCCCGGCTCACTCGCCTCGGAGGAGATCGCGGACGCCCGCGTACGGAACAAGGAGGGCGGCTTCTTCACCGCCGCCGCGGACCCGGGGGTGGCGTCACGCGCGGTGACCGGGGAGAGCCCCCGGGCCGAGGTGCGCGCACTGGCGGCGATGACCGACGGGGCGAGCCGGTGGGCGGAGACGTTCCGGGAAGGCGACTGGACCGCCACGCTGGGACAGCTGCGCAAGGACGGACCGCAGGGCCTGATCGACCGGGTCCGGGAGCTGGAGCGGGCCGACACCGAGCGCGTGTACCTGCGCCGGGGGAAGCGGCACGACGACGCGACGGCGGTTCTCGTGGAGCTGTAGCCGCCGCCGGCCCCGGGCGGCTCGCGCCCGCCGGGGATGACGGGCCGGCCCTCAGCTCCCGGTGCGCTCGTTGAAGTGGTGCAGCAGCCTGGCCAGTTCCGCGACCTCGGCCCGGTCCCAGCCCGCGAGATTGCGGGCGTACCGTCCGCGCCGTGCGTCGCGGACCGTGCGGAAGCGCGCGAGACCCTCGTCGGTGAGGTGGACGAGCGAGGCGCGGCCGTCCGCCGGATCGGTCTCCCGCGCCACCAGCCCGAGGACCTCCAGGGCCCGCAGCTGACGGCTCATGGTCGCCTTGCCGACACCGAAGTACGCCGCCAGGTCGGTGGCCCGCTGCCGCCCGGTCGACTCCAGCCGTACGAGCAGTCCGTACGCGGCGGATTCCAGGTCCGGATGGACCTCGCGCGCCATCTCCCCGGAACTGGCGCGCGCACGGCGCAGGAAGACCGCCAACTCGCGCTCCAGCGCCAGGAACTCGTGGTCCACACCGCTTCCGGCGCTCGCACCGGGCCCGTCGCCGCTTCCGCTGCCGTGCACGTCCGCACTCCTCACACGCTTTCCCGCGAATGAATCCTCGACTCCGGCCGTCACCGCAGCGTGGCCAGTATTTCGCAGGTGCGGCCCTCCGCCGTCGACCGGACTCCTCCCGGAGCGCTCGGCCGGCCTCCTCCCGGTGGGGAAGACGGCGGCCGCCGCTCCGCCGAGACCCCGGCCCGGGTGCGGCCGGCCGCTCCGCACCCGGGCCGCGGCCTCGGTGACGTCCCCCGGGACCGGGGCCGCTCGGCCCGCACCCCCCACTATGCACTCCACGTATACGCTCTACGTATAGTCACTCCGTGCCGCACCGCCGGCGTGCTGCCGAGCCCCTGGGGAGGGACCTGTCGTGTCTGTCGTGCCTGTCGTGCCTGTTGTGTCCACAAGGACGAAGCCGCTCGGGGCGGGGTTGGCCGCCGCTCTTGTGACCGTGCTCACCCTCGCGCTCGGCGGGTGCTCGATGCAGACGACGGCGCCGGCGTCGGCGCGCGCCGGTGCCGCGTCGGACGCCAAGGGTTCCTTCGGCCGGACGGACTGCCGCAAGGCCAAGTGCATCGCGCTGACCTTCGACGCCGGACCGTCCGAGGACACCCCGCACCTCCTGGACGTGCTCAAGGAGGAGAAGGTGCCTGCCACCTTCTTCCTGCTGGGCAGGGACCACGTCCTGAAGCACCCGGACACCGTGCGGCGCATCGGGGCGGAGGGACACGAGGTCGCCAACCACACCTGGTCGCACCGGATCCTGACCGGGAAGAAGCCAGGTGAGATACGGGCCGAGCTGGAGAGGACCCAGGACGCGATCGAGAAGATCACGGGAAAGAAGCCCCGGCTGATGCGTCCGCCGCAGGGCCGCACCGACGACGAGGTCTCGAAGGTCTGCGAGGAACTCGGACTCTCGCAGATCCTCTGGAGCGCGACGGCCAAGGACTACTCCACGACCGACTCGGCGCTGATCAGGAAACGGATACTCGACCAGGCCGGCAAGGACGGGATCATCCTGTTGCACGACATCTACAAGGGAACGGTCCCCGCGGTTCCCGGCATCATCCACACCCTGAAGCAGCGGGGCTACACCTTCGTGACCGTGCCCCAGCTGATGGCTCCGGCCGAGCCGGAACCCGGCACGGTGTACCGCCCCTGACCCCTCCGCACGCGGAACGGCCCGCCCTCCGGGGAGAGCGGGCCGTCCGTACCGGCCGTGCGCGCGGTGCCACGCCCGTCACGACATGGCACCTACGCCGCGGCCGGGACCCTTGTCCTCGCCCTGGCCGTGGCCGGGACGAGCGCGATCTCGAGGACCTGACGGACGTCGGTCACCGGGTGGACCTCCAGGGTGTCGAGGACCTCGGCCGGGACGTCGTCCAGATCCGCCTCGTTCCTCTTGGGGATCACCACGGTGGTGATCCCTGCCCGGTGGGCCGCCAGCAGCTTCTGCTTCAGCCCGCCGATCGGCAGCACCCGTCCGGTCAGCGACACCTCGCCGGTCATCGCCACGTCGGTCCGGACGAGCCGCCCCGACAGCAGGGACGCCAGCGCGGTCGTCATGGTGATACCGGCACTCGGCCCGTCCTTGGGGACCGCGCCCGCCGGGAAGTGGATGTGCGCCCCCCGGTCCTTGAGGTCCGCGACCGGGAGTTCGAGTTCCGCGCCGTGCGAGCGGAGGAAGCTCAGCGCGATCTGTGCGGACTCCTTCATCACGTCGCCCAGCTGGCCCGTCAGGGTCAGTCCGGACGCCCCGGTCTCCGGGTCGGCCAGTGACGCCTCGACGAAGAGCACGTCCCCTCCCGCCCCGGTGACGGCGAGCCCGGTCGCCACACCCGGGACCGCGGTACGGCGCTCGGCGGGGTCCTGGGCGGACTCCGGCACGTGGTGCGGCCGGCCGATCAGGCCCCGCAGGTCCTGCTCGGACACCGTGAACGGCAGTTCCCGGTCCCCCAGCTCGTGCTGGGCGGCCACCTTGCGGAGCAGCCGGGCTACGGCGCGCTCCAGGTTCCGCACCCCGGCCTCCCGGGTGTACTCACCCGCGAGCTTGCGCAGGGCGGACTCGTCGAGCGCGACCTCGCCCGTCTCCAGGCCCGCCCGCTCCAGCTGGCGCGGGAGGAGGTGGTCGCGTGCGATGACGACCTTCTCGTCCTCGGTGTAGCCGTCCAGCCTGACCAGCTCCATGCGGTCAAGCAGAGCCTCGGGGATGGCTTCGAGGACGTTGGCCGTCGCCAGGAAGACCACGTCGCTCAGGTCGAGTTCGACCTCCAGGTAGTGGTCGCGGAACGTGTGGTTCTGCGCCGGGTCGAGCACTTCGAGCAGGGCGGCCGCCGGGTCGCCCCGGAAGTCCGAGCCGACCTTGTCGATCTCGTCGAGCAGGACGACCGGGTTCATCGACCCGGCCTCCTTGATCGCCCGGACGATGCGCCCCGGCAGCGCGCCGACGTACGTACGCCGGTGACCGCGGATCTCCGCCTCGTCCCGGACACCGCCGAGCGCGACCCGGACGAACTTGCGTCCCATGGCGTGCGCGACGCTCTCGCCCAGGGACGTCTTGCCGACTCCGGGCGGGCCGACGAGCGCCAGCACCGCACCGCCCCGGCGGCCTCCGACCACACCCAGCCCGCGGTCGGCACGCCGCTTGCGCACCGCGAGGTACTCGGTGATGCGTTCCTTCACGTCCTGCAGGCCCGCGTGTTCGGCGTCCAGGACCTCCTGGGCGCCCTTGATGTCGTAGGCGTCCTCGGTCCGCTCGGTCCACGGGAGTTCGAGGACCGTGTCCAGCCAGGTCCGGATCCAGGAGCCCTCGGGGCTCTGGTCGGACGCGCGCTCCAGCTTCTCGACCTCCTTGAGGGCGGCCTCGCGGACGTTGTCCGGCAGATCGGCTGACTCGACGCGGGCACGGTAGTCGTCGGACTCGTCGGCACCGGACTCCCCGTTGAGCTCGGAAAGCTCCTTGCGCACCGCGTCGAGCTGGCGCCGCAGCAGGAACTCTCGCTGCTGCTTGTCGACGCCCTCCTGGACGTCCTTGGCGATGGATTCGGCGACATCCTGCTCGGCCAGGTGCTCACCGAGCCACTGGATGGCGAGCTTCAGACGGGCGACCGGGTCCGCGGTCTCCAGCATCCGGACCTTCTGGCCGATGGTGAGGAAGGGCGAGTAGCCGGAGTTGTCGGCGAGCGCGGAGATGTCCTCGATCTGCTCCACCCGGTCCACGACCTGCCAGGCACCGCGCTTCTTCAGCCAGCTGGTGGCGAGGGCCTTGTACTCCTTGGCCAGCTCCGCGACGGATCCGGGCAGGGGGTCGGGCGCGGACACGTCGATCCGGGTGCCCTCCACCCACAGTGCGTTGCCGGGCCCGCTCGTGCCGGCGCCGATCCGCACGCGGTGACGGGCCCTGATGATCGCCCCCGGGTCCCCGTCGGCAAGACGGCCGACCTGCTCGACCGTGCCGAGGACACCGATCCCGGTGTAGCTGCCGTCGACACGCGGCACGAGCAGCACCTGGGGCTTGCCGCTGCCGGCCCGGGCGACGGCCTGCGCGGCCTCCACCGCGGCGCGCACCTCCGCGTCCGACAGGTCGAGCGGCACCACCATGCCGGGCAGTACGACCTCGTCGTCGAGCGGCAGCACGGGCAGGTCGACCGGCGCGAACGTCTCGGCCTTGGACTCAGCAGTCATGATCTTCCCTTCGGCAGCCAAGTTGAGCTATGTGCACTCAATGCTTGTGAGCCCAGGAATGTTCCCCACACTCTGTTCGCTGTGGGCGATCACCACTCGGCCTGCGTGCGACCTGGGGAGATCCGGTGAAGGCCCGACGCGGCCGACGGCGCACGGGCGGGACCCGCACGCCCTTGGGCGCGACACCTTCTTCCACAGCAGCACCACCCGGGCCGCCGCCATTCCCCGCATCTCCCGGCAGCGCTCCGACACGCCCCACGGCCCCGGGCCCGGCTCCCACCCCGAACGGGGCGGGAGCCGGGAAACCGGTGGTCCGGAGCCGACGCGGCGGGGAGAATCGACGGCCCGAACAGCCACCCGCCCGAGACCGGAGAACGCACACATGTCCGCCACAGACACCCCCCGCCCCGTCGTGCTCGACCGCCGGGACGGACCGTTCGGTGAAGTCGTCCTGCGCGGGCGCGGCGAGGACTTCGAGATCATCGCGAACGGCTGCTTCCTGATGGACACCTCGGACGGACGCTCCGAGCGCCTGCTCGTCGACGCCGCGCTCGCCGCCCTGCCCGCCGACCGGCCCTCCCCGTCGGTCCTGATCGGCGGGCTCGGCGTCGGCTTCTCCCTGGCGCGGGCCGCGGCCGAGCCCCGCTGGGGCAGGATCGCGGTCGTCGAGCGGGAACAGGCGGTCGTGGACTGGCACCTGGACGGCCCTCTCGGCCGGATCTCCGGTGCGGCCCTCGCCGACCCGCGGACGGAGATCCTGCGCACGGACCTGGTCGCGCACCTCCGCACGGCCACGGAGCGTTACGACGCCCTGTGTCTGGACATCGACAACGGCCCCGACTGGACCGTCACCGAGGACAACGGGAACCTCTATTCTCCGGCCGGTCTGACGGCCTGCCGGGCGCGCCTGACCCCCGGCGGAGTGCTCGCCGTGTGGTCGGCGCAGCCGTCCGCGGAGTTCGGGCCGGCTCTACGGAATGCCGGATTCCACGCCGTAACGACCGAAGAAGTAGCCGTTGCCCGAGGTGTGCCGGACGTGGTCCATCTCGCACTCCGGGACGACTGAACCCCCACCCGGTATGCACGGCCCCGCCCTGCCGGGGGCCGCACGCGGTGCGGCCGGTGATCCACACCCTTTCCGTGGGTAACACCTTCACGACGGACAACACCCTGCGTAGCCGGAAGGCCTCCCGTGCCTTTACGCTCTGACCGGCACAAGGGATCACCGACGACATCCACAAGCGATAACCGTGCCTCCGGGGGAATGGCCTCCGCGAGAACGGGCAGGGGCGGGGCGATGGAACAGACACACACCACCCACAACGGCGTCGCGGCCACCCCCGGGGCTCAGCGCCGGGTGCTGGTGGTCGAGGACGACCCGACGATCGTCGACGCCATCTCCGCCCGTCTGCGGGCCGAGGGCTTCCTGGTGCAGACCGCACTGGACGGCCCCGCGGCAGTGGACGCGGCCGAGGCGTGGCAGCCCGACCTGATGGTGCTCGACATCATGCTTCCCGGTTTCGACGGCCTGGAGGTCTGCCGCCGCGTGCAGGCCCAGCGCCCCGTGCCGGTGCTGATGCTGACAGCGCGCGACGACGAGACCGACATGCTGGTCGGACTCGGGGTCGGCGCCGACGACTACATGACCAAGCCGTTCTCCATGCGTGAGCTGGCGGCGCGGGTCCACGTCCTGCTGCGCCGGGTCGAGCGGGCGGCACTGGCCGCCGTGACCCCCCGCAGCGGCATCCTGCGACTCGGTGAGCTGGAGATCGACCACGCACAGCGCCGCGTCCGGGTGCGCGCCGACGACGTCCACCTCACCCCGACCGAGTTCGACCTGCTGGTCTGCCTGGCCAACACCCCCCGTGCGGTGCTGTCCCGGGAGCAGCTGCTGGCCGAGGTCTGGGACTGGGCGGACGCCTCCGGGACGCGCACGGTCGACAGCCACATCAAGGCTCTGCGCCGGAAGATCGGCGCCGAGCGCATCCGCACCGTCCACGGTGTCGGTTACGCCCTGGAGACCCCCGCGCCATGACCCGGCCCGGCTCCGGACTGCGGCCCTTCTCGATCAAGGCGAAGCTGGGCGCGCTGGTCGTGATCTCGGTGTTCATCACGACCGGGCTGCTGATCGTCGCGCTGCGGACCCGGACCGAGTTCCGGTTCATCACGGTCTTCTCCGTGATCGCCACCCTGCTGATCACGCAGTTCGTGGCCCACGGCCTGACCGCTCCGCTGGACGAGATGCGCTCCGTCGCCCGGTCGATCTCCCACGGCGACTACACGACGCGGGTGAGCGGCGCCGGGCGGCGGGACGAGCTGGGCGACCTGGCCCAGACGATCAACCGCATGGCGGAGGACCTGGAGGCGGAGGACCGGCACCGCAAGGAGCTGGTGGCGAACGTCTCCCACGAGCTGCGCACGCCCATCGCCGCGCTCAGAGCCGTGCTGGAGAACGTGGTGGACGGGGTGTCCGCCGCAGACCCGGAGACGATGCGCACGGCGCTGAAGCAGACCGAGCGCCT
Source organism: Streptomyces sp. NPDC001822 (assembly GCF_042892135.1). NCBI lineage: Bacteria > Bacillati > Actinomycetota > Actinomycetes > Kitasatosporales > Streptomycetaceae > Streptomyces > Streptomyces sp. NPDC001822. The sequence continues at coordinate 167,437 of NZ_JBIATW010000007.1, read as the reverse complement.
GGGCAGGCTGGTGGAGACCCTCCTCGACCTGTCCCGGCTCGACAACGGCGTGGTCGAGATCAAGGCACGCCGTTTCGAGGTCTGGCCGTATCTCTCCGGCGTACTCAAGGAGGCGAACCTCGCCGCCTCGCAGCGCCGGCTCTCCTCCGGCTCGGGCAACCACTCCCGTACGGACGTCCACCTCCACCTGGACGTCTCACCGCCCGAGCTCACGGCCCACGCGGACGCGGAACGGCTGCATCAGGTGGTGGCCAACCTCATCGACAACGCCGTCAAGCACAGCCCGCCGCACGGCAGGGTCACGGTGCTCGCGCGGCGCGGTGCGCACCCCGAGTCGCTGGAGCTGGAAGTCATCGACGAGGGGCCCGGCATCCCCGAGGCGGAGCGCCACCGGGTCTTCGAGCGCTTCAACCGCGGCCAGGCGCCGTCCCCGCACGGGCCGGGCAGCGACGGCGGCACAGGGCTGGGGCTGGCGATCGCGCGCTGGGCCGTGGACCTGCACGGCGGGAGGATCGGTGTGGCCGAATCAGCGCGCGGTTGCCGGATTAGAGTCACTCTCCCGGGTAACACGCAACCCCGTAGTTGACTCGGCGTTCGAAGCGGAGGAGCACGTTCTCCCCACGCCCGGAAAAGAGATACGGTCCAAGGGGCCACAGCGCTGGCCCGCGTAGCGGAACTCTGCTTGTTTCCCGCCATTTCATGCGCCGAAACCCGGCTTCCGATGTGATGTGCACGACGAAGACCGGCCCGGCCTGCACGTAACGGCTGGGGAGGCGTAGCCTTGATTTCCGCTGTCCATCACCTTGTGAAGCGGAAGAGGGCGGTTGCCGCCGTGTCGTCTCAGTCCCCCAGTAACTCGAGCATCTCGACCGATCAAGAAGCGGGCTCCGGGTCCAACCCGGCCGCCGCCTTCGGCCCCAATGAGTGGCTCGTCGACGAGATCTACCAGCAGTACCTCCAGGACCCCAGTTCGGTCGACCGCGCCTGGTGGGACTTCTTCGCCGACTACAAGCCGGGCGCGTCCGGCACGGCGGACAAGCCCGTCCCCGCACCCGCGGGAGCGGTGACACCGCCGCCGGCGACCACCGTGGCGAACACCGTCGACCACAGCGCTCCGGCACCGGCCGCGCCGCAGGCTCCGGCCGCAGCCGCCGCCCCGGCTCCGCCCGCCGCGGCTCCCGCGGCCGAGGCGGCGGCCCCCGCGCCGGCTCCCGCCGCTCCCGCGAAGGCAGCCCCGGCAGCCGCTCCGGCCCCGGCGAAGAGCGATGCCCCGGCCGAGGCCCCCGCCGGCCCGGAGTACGTGACGCTGCGCGGCCCGTCGGCCGCCGTCGCGAAGAACATGAACGCCTCCCTGGAACTGCCGACGGCCACGTCCGTCCGCGCCGTCCCGGTGAAGCTGCTCTTCGACAACCGCATCGTCATCAACAACCACCTGAAGCGCGCCCGCGGCGGGAAGATCTCCTTCACGCACCTCATCGGGTACGCGATGGTGCAGGCTCTCAAGGCCATGCCGTCGATGAACTACTCCTTCGCGGTCAAGGACGGCAAGCCGACCCTGGTCAAGCCGGAGCACGTCAACCTCGGCCTCGCCATCGACCTGGTGAAGCCGAACGGCGACCGCCAGCTCGTCGTCGCGGCCATCAAGAAGGCCGAGACCCTCAACTTCTTCGAGTTCTGGCAGGCCTACGAGGACATCGTCCGCCGTGCCCGCGTCGGCAAGCTCGGCATGGACGACTTCTCCGGAGTCACCGCCTCGCTGACCAACCCCGGCGGCATCGGCACCGTCCACTCCGTCCCCCGCCTGATGCCCGGACAGGGCCTCATCATGGGCGTCGGCGCGATGGACTACCCCGCGGAGTTCCAGGGCACGTCGCAGGACACCCTGAACAAGCTGGGCATCTCCAAGGTCATGACGCTGACCTCGACGTACGACCACCGGGTCATCCAGGGTGCGGCGTCCGGCGAGTTCCTGCGCGTCCTGTCCCAGCTGCTGCTCGGCGAGAACGAGTTCTACGACGAGATCTTCAAGGCGCTGCGCATCCCCTACGAGCCGGTCCGCTGGCTCAGGGACATCGACGCCTCGCACGACGACGACGTCACCAAGGCCGCGCGGGTCTTCGAGCTGATCCACTCCTACCGGGTCCGCGGCCACGTCATGGCCGACACCGACCCGCTGGAGTACCGCCAGCGCAAGCACCCCGACCTGGACATCACCGAGCACGGCCTCACCCTGTGGGACCTGGAGCGCGACTTCGCGGTCGGCGGTTTCGCCGGCAAGACGATGATGAAGCTCCGCGACATCCTCGGCGTCCTGCGTGAGTCGTACTGCCGCACCACCGGCATCGAGTTCATGCACATCCAGGAGCCGAAGGAGCGCAAGTGGCTCCAGGACCGGGTGGAGCGTCCGCGCCCCGCTCCGGAGCGCGAGGAGCAGCTGCGGATCCTGCGCCGCCTCAACGCCGCCGAGGCGTTCGAGACGTTCCTGCAGACCAAGTACGTCGGCCAGAAGCGGTTCTCGCTGGAGGGCGGCGAGTCCGTCATCCCGCTGCTCGACGCGGTCATCGACTCCGCCGCCGAGGCCCGCCTCGACGAGGTCGTCATCGGCATGGCCCACCGCGGCCGCCTGAACGTCCTGGCGAACATCGTGGGCAAGTCGTACGCCCAGATCTTCCGGGAGTTCGAGGGCAACCTCGACCCGCGGTCGATGCACGGCTCCGGCGACGTCAAGTACCACCTGGGCGCCGAGGGCACCTTCACCGGTCTGGACGGCGAGCAGATCAAGGTCTCGCTGGCCGCCAACCCCTCGCACCTGGAGGCGGTCGACCCCGTCCTCGAGGGCATCGCGCGCGCCAAGCAGGACATCATCAACAAGGGCGGCACGGACTTCACCGTCCTGCCCGTCGCGCTCCACGGCGACGCGGCCTTCGCGGGCCAGGGCGTCGTCGCCGAGACGCTCAACATGTCGCAGCTGCGCGGCTACCGCACCGGCGGCACCGTGCACGTGGTGATCAACAACCAGGTCGGCTTCACCGCCGCCCCGGAGTCCTCGCGCTCCTCGATGTACGCCACGGACGTGGCGCGCATGATCGAGGCGCCGATCATCCACGTCAACGGCGACGACCCGGAGGCCGTGGTCCGCGTCGCGCGGCTCGCCTTCGAGTACCGGCAGACGTTCAACAAGGACGTCGTGATCGACCTCATCTGCTACCGCCGCCGCGGTCACAACGAGGGCGACAACCCGGAGTTCACCAACCCGCAGATGTACACCCTGATCGACAAGAAGCGCTCGGTGCGCAAGCTCTACACCGAGTCCCTCATCGGTCGCGGCGACATCACGCTGGAAGAGGCCGAGCAGGCGCTCCAGGACTTCCAGGGCCAGCTGGAGAAGGTCTTCGCGGAGGTCCGCGAGGCCACCTCGGCACCGTCCCAGCCGCATGTCCCGGACGTCCAGGCCGAGTTCCCCGTCGCAGTGAACACCGCGATCTCCTCGGAGGTCGTGAAGCTGATCGCCGAGTCCCAGGTCAACATCCCCGACGAGATCACCGTCCACCCCCGCCTGATGCCGCAGATGCAGCGTCGCGCGGCCTCGGTGGAGAACGGCACGATCGACTGGGGCATGGGCGAGACCCTGGCCATCGGTTCGCTGCTGATGGAGGGCACCCCGGTCCGGCTCGCCGGCCAGGACACCCGCCGCGGCACGTTCGGCCAGCGTCACGCCGTCCTCGTCGACCAGAAGACCGGCGAGGACTACACCCCGCTGCTCTACCTGGCCGACGACCAGGCCCGCTACAACGTCTACGACTCGCTCCTCAGCGAGTACGCGGCGATGGGCTTCGAGTACGGCTACTCGCTGGCCCGCCCGGAGTCGCTGGTCATCTGGGAGGCGCAGTTCGGTGACTTCGTCAACGGCGCCCAGACCGTCGTCGACGAGTTCATCTCCTCGGCCGAGCAGAAGTGGGGCCAGACGTCCGGCGTCACCCTGCTCCTCCCGCACGGTTACGAGGGTCAGGGCCCGGACCACTCGTCCGCCCGCCCGGAGCGTTTCCTGCAGATGTGCGCGCAGGACAACATGACGGTCGCGATGCCGACGCTCCCGTCGAACTACTTCCACCTCCTGCGGTGGCAGGTGCACAACCCGCACCACAAGCCGCTGATCGTCTTCACGCCGAAGTCGATGCTGCGTCTCAAGGCCGCGGCCTCGAAGGCGGAGGAGTTCACCACCGGCGGCTTCCGCCCGGTCATCGGTGACGAGTCGGTCAACGCCGAGGCGGTCCGCAAGGTCGTCTTCTGCGCGGGCAAGCTCTACTACGACCTGGACGCCGAGCGCGAGAAGCGCGGTGACACGGAGACGGCGATCATCCGTCTGGAGCGCCTGTACCCGCTGCCGGGTGCGGAGATCCAGGCCGAGATCGCCAAGTACCCGAACGCCGAGAAGTACCTCTGGGCCCAGGAGGAGCCGGCGAACCAGGGTGCGTGGCCGTTCATCGCGCTCAACCTGATCGACCACCTGGACCTGGCCGTGGGCGCCGACGTGCCGCACGGTGAGCGCCTGCGCCGCATCTCGCGCCCGCACGGCTCGTCCCCGGCGGTCGGTTCGGCCAAGCGTCACCAGGCCGAGCAGACACAGCTGGTCGCCGAGGTCTTCGAGGCCTGATCAGCCGCTGTACGCCACCGAGGGCCCGGCCCCGCGAGATCTTCGCGGGGCCGGGCCCTCCGGTTTCCGGGCCTCGTTATTCTTGTCCCATGTACTTCACTGACCGTGGCATCGAGGAACTGGAGAAGCGGCGCGGCGAGGAGGAGGTCACCTTCGAGTGGCTCGCCGAGCAGCTTCGTACGTTCGTCGACCTCAACCCCGACTTCGAGGTCCCCGTCGAGCGGCTCGCGACCTGGCTCGCGCGCCTGGACGACGACGAGGACGAGTAGTCACGGGCCCGGCGAACGCCTCCGGTCGTCGGAGGCGGGTCCGGGCACGGCGGGCTCGCGCGGCCGCCACGGCCGGACCGTGACGGGGTCACGGCACGCGCACGGGGTCACGGCACACGCGCGGCCTCACCGGCCGGACCGTGAAGTGGGCACGGCACACGCGCGGCCTCACCGGCCGGAGCTCCAGGCACCTCCGGCCCTCCCCCTGATGCGGTCGTACGCGAAGCCCAGCAGCCCCTGCACCAGCAGCAACAGGCCCGTCGCGACCCAGCCCCCGCTGCGCCGGCGCGCACCCCACACGGTGAGCGGCAGCCCGGTGGCCACCTGCGCCGCGGCGATCGCGCGGGCCCTCGGTCCGAGCACCCAGGGTCCGAGGCTCCCGCTCTCCACGGTGTCCAGTTCCACGCGAACGGCGTCCCGCCAGCCCGCCCACTCGATCTGCTCCGCCCGCGGCAGGATTCCGGCGACCGAGCGCAGCCGGTCGGCGGATTCACCGGGTGCGAGGCCGGGCGGCAGCTCCACCCCGGTCCGGCTCAGCACCGTCAGCAGCCCGAGCAGCCGGGTGTCGGCGTCGGCCTCCGGGTCCGCGCGGGTGAGCCCCTCCAGCGCCTGGACGTCGAGGACGGGGTCGAGGCCCAGCCGGGCGGCGAACGTCCGCATGGCCTCGTCCTCGCCGACGGGGGTGCCGTCGGCCAGCCAGGTGTAGCCGACCGGGCGCCGGAAACCGGCGGCGAGGGTGTATCCGGACCGGTCGCCGTCCCACCACAGGGCGAGCACCGGCCAGGTGGAGCCCACGGCCAGGGCGGTGGCCCAGCCGCCGACGACCCGGTCGACGGGCTCGGCTCCGGCTCCGGCTCCTGCGGTGCCCGGCGCCGTTTCTCTGCGCCAGGGCTTCCCCTCGGGCACGAGCACGCTCCAGCCGTCCCCCGCGGGCACGAGCGTCATGCCCTCCTGGAGGAGGTGGGCCACGGGCCGTACGGTCTGGGCGCCGGCCCGGCACAGCAGCAGGGCGCCCACGGATGTCGTGGTCATGCTCCACACGCTAGGGCAATTCGCCCCGTTATGAACGACTCGCGAGGTTCCGTGACGTCACGTCTCCTCCCCTTGCCGCCATTCCCTTGACTTCTCGGAACCGCGATATATCGTGTTCTTGAGAAGACGCGATATGTTGCGTCACGCCACCCAGCGGGAGGTCAGATCCATGCCCGAGTCGACGTGGACCGTCGCCGAGCCTCAGAAGCTCACCTTCGACGAACCGGTCACCGCACTCAAGGTGCGCATCGTCGACGGCGTGATCAATGTCGTCGGCACCGACGAGCCGACAGCCCGGCTGGAGGTGTCCGGGATCGACGGGCCGCCCCTGATCGTCACCCAGCGGGACGGCGTCCTGACCGTCGCCTACGAGGACCTGCCGTGGCAGGGCATCCTCACCTGGCTCGACCGCAGGTCCTCGCGGCGCAGCGCCGCCGTCTCCCTCGCCGTCCCGGCGGGCGCGGCGGTGGAGGTCGGCGTGATCGGCGCCGATGCGGTCGTCTCGGGCATCCGGGGGCGCACGGAGCTCCGGGGCATCTCCGGCGACAGCACCCTGGTCGGGCTCGACGGGGTCGTCCGCGCCGAGACCGTCTCCGGCGGCCTGGAGGCGCAGAACGTCACCGGGGACCTCCGGTTCCAGTCCGTGTCCGGCGATCTGACGGTCGTCGACGGCGCGGGCACCTCGGTGAAGGCGGAGTCCGTCACGGGCCACATGGTGCTCGACCTGGACACCTCACCGAAGCCGACGGACATCAGGCTGACCTCGGTCTCCGGCGAAATCGCCATCCGCCTGCCGCACCCGGCGGACGCGCAGGTCGAGGCGAACACGGCGAGTGGCGCCGTCTCCAACGCGTTCGAGGACCTGCGGGTCGGAGGCCAGTGGGGAGCGAAGAAGATCACCGGCACACTCGGTGCGGGCACGGGCAAGCTGAGGGCGACGACCGTCTCGGGTTCCATCGCGCTGCTGCGCCGCCCACCCGCGCAGGACGACGCACACGACAGCGAGCCGACCGGAAAGGTGCTCTGACATGCCCCCCGTATTCGCCCACGGCCGTCTGCGCCTCTACCTCCTCAAGCTGCTGGACGAGGCCCCCCGCCACGGCTACGAGGTGATCAGACTCCTGGAGGAGCGATTCCAGGGTCTGTACGCACCGTCGGCCGGCACGGTCTATCCCCGGCTCGCGAAGCTGGAGGCGGAAGGCCTGGTCACCCACGCCACCGAGGGCGGCCGCAAGGTCTATTCGATCACCGACGCGGGGCGGGCCGAGCTGGCGGGCCGGGGCGGCGAGCTGGCCGATCTGGAGCTGGAGATCCGCGAGTCGGTCTCCGAGCTGGCGGCCGAGATACGCGACGACGTGCGCGGCGCGGCGGGGCAGCTCCGCAGCGAGATGCGCGCGGCGGCTTCCGAGTCCCGCCGCACCTCCGGCGGCCGGTCCGGCTGGGACCCCGGCCCGGGCGAGAAGGAGGCCTGGCGGACGGCGAAGGAGGAGCTGCGCAAGGCCAAGCAGGAGTGGAAGGAGCAGGCCCGCAGAGCGAAGGACGAGTCCCGCCGGGCCCGTGAGGACGCCGAACAGGCCCGTCGCCAGGCCAAGGAGGCGCACGAGAAGGCGCGGGAGCAGATGCAGAACGCCGCCCGGCAGGTGCAGGAGCACTTCGCCCGGGGCGACTGGCCCAAGGGCGTGCAGGAGGGGCTGGCCGAGATCACCGGCCGTCTCGGCAGCTTCGCCGGCACGGGCACCTGGCCGCACTACACCCGGCCCGCGCCGGAGGAGCCGCACGTCGAGTGGGCGGCCGACGCCGCGTCCACCGGCGATCCCGCCCGGGACCTGGACCGGCTCCTGGACCGCTTCCGCGACGACATCCGGGACGCGGCGCGGGACCGGGGCGTCACCGAGGACCAGCTCGCCGAGGCTCGTGGCCATCTGTCGGCGGCCGCGACACGGATCGAGGCACTTCTGCGGAAGTCCGCCGGCGCGGACGGGGCATCCCGGGACCGTAACGGCTCCTGACGCGCCCCGGACCGAGGTCCGGCGCGCGGCCCGGCAAGCCGGATGCCCGCCGGGCCGGCCCTGGGATCCGAGCCCCGGCGGGGCGGGCGCGGACCGGTCCGCGTCCACCCCGCCGGGTCAGCCGGCCAGGGCCTGCCCGTTCCCTCCGGCTCCGTAGAGCGCGCGCTCCACCGTCGCATAGGTCGCACCGTGGTCGGCCAGTACCTCGGCGACCACTCCGGGGCAGGCCGTCAGCGCGAGCAGGAGGTGCTCCTCGCCGATGAAGCGGTCGCGGCGCCCCAAGGCGATGCGCAGCGACTTCTCCAGCACCCCCTTCGCCCCGGCGGTGAAGGGCCGTTGCGCCGACCACCACCGGCGGCTCCTGCGGTCGCCCGCGAGGACGCCGCTACCGTGCGCGCCCTCCACTCGGGCCACGATCTCGGTGACGTCGATGCCGATGTCCGCCAGCGCCTCCGTGTCCGCCTTGGTGAGCCCGCCGCGGCGGCGCGTCTCCGCGAACGCAGCCTCGATCGAGGCCCTCCGGTCGGTGAGACCGAGTGCGGCCACGGCGAACGAGGCACGGCTGCCCTCCTGGTCCAGCAGGGAGAACAGCAGGTGCTCCTCCGTGATCGCGTCCGCTCCGGCCCGCTCGGCATGGGTCACCGCGCCCGTCACCGTGGCCCGGGCCCCCTTGGTGAATCGCTCGAACATCAATGCCTCCCGTACTTCTTGTGCACGGCCTGCCTGCTGACGCCCAGCTCGGCAGCGATCTCCTGCCACGACCAGCCCTTCGCGCGGGCGCTTCTCACCTGGACGGCTTCGAGTTGTTCCAGCAGCCGCCGCAGCGCGGCGACGGCACGGAGCCCGACACGCGGGTCGTGGTCGCCGGCACGGGCGGCGAGGTCCGTTGCTTCGGTCATAATGTCAACTTACGTTGACACCATGGGTCGCGTCAACCGAAATTGACAGGATCGGTGGCGAGACGCGCATGGCGCTCCACGTCGTAGCGCTCGCTCCCGTAGCGGAGCCTGGCGCGCTCGATGCCCTCTGGAGCGAACCCGGCCCGCAGGGCGACGGCGCAGGAGGCGGGGTTGTCCGTACGGTGCCCGAGTTCGAGCCGGTGGAGCCCCAGGCCGGCAAACGCCCAGCGTGCCAGTTCCCGCACGCCCGCCGCCGCGACACCCGAGCCGCGGGCCGACCGGGTGGTCCAGTACGACACCCAACCGGTGTCATGGATGTGGCTGACCGCGTTGACGGCCACGGTCCCGACGGCCGCGCCGTCCCGGACAACGGCCCAGGAGAATCCGCTGCCGGCGTCCCGTTCGGCCGCCCGTGCGGCGATCCAGTCCAGCGCCTCGGCCGTGGTCGTGACCGGGCCCGCCGCCTGACGGGCCATCTCCTCCGCCGCGAAGGCGCGGAGCACGGCAGGCGCGTCGCCGGACCGCCAGTGCCGCAGCACCAGACCCTCCGGTGTGGTCAGCACGTCGGCCGGGCTCACGAGGTGGTGAGCACGATCTTCCCGAACAGATCCCCGGCGGCCAGCCGCTCGAAGCCCTCCCTGGCCCGGTCCAGCGGCAGCGTCTCGTCGATGACGGGCCGTACGCCGGTGGCCGCGCAGAAGGAGAGGAGGTCCTCCAGTTCGTCCTTGGAGCCCATGGTGGAGCCGACGATCCTGAGCTCCAGGAAGAAGACGCGGGTCAGTTCGGCGTGCGAGGGCCGGTCTCCGCTGGTGGCCCCGGAGATGACCAGGGTTCCGCCCGGCCGCAGCGACTTGACCGAGTGGGACCAGGTCGCGGCCCCGACCGTCTCGATGACCGCGTCCACGCGCTGGGGCAGCCGGGCTCCCGGCTCGTACGCGTCCAGTGCGCCCAGCTCGACCGCCCGCTTGCGCTTCGCCTCGTCGCGGCTGGTGGCGAACATGCGGAGACCGGCCGCCTTGCCGAGCACGATCGCGGCGGTGGCCACACCGCCGCCCGCACCCTGCACGAGGACGGAGTCGCCGGGCCGCACACCGGCGTTGGTGAACAGCATCCGATAGGCCGTCAGCCAGGCGGTGGGCAGGCAGGCGGCCTGTTCGAAGGTGAGCTCCTTCGGCTTGGGCAGCACGTTCCAGCTGGGGACGGTGACCTGTTCGGCGAAGGTGCCCTGGTAGCGCTCGGTGAGGATGGAGCGGGGCTCGCCCGGACCGACCCCGTGCCCGGTCTGGCCGATGACGGAGTGCAGGACGACCTCGTTGCCGTCCTCGTCGATGCCCGCGGCGTCACAGCCGAGGATCATCGGGAGTTTGTCCTCGGCGAGGCCCACCCCGCGCAGGGACCAGAGGTCGTGGTGGTTGAGCGACGCGGCCCTGACCTGGACGGTGGTCCACCCGGACCGCGCCTCGGGGGCCGGGCGTTCACCCAGCTCGAGTCCGTCGAGGGGCCGGTCACGGTCGATGCGGGCTGCGTAGGCGGCGAACATGGCCACGACGATAGGCCGTGACGCGTCGTGAGGTAACCGTTCGATGGTGTGACACACACCCCAGAACCGGGGGCCGGTACGCCTGGCACCCCGGGTCGCCCACAAGCGGCTGCCCGGACGCTCCGGCGGCCGGTTCCCGGGTCACCGGCCGTACGCCGGTGACGGCCCGCCGGGACGCACGTGGCACCCGGGCAGGGAACACGGCGGGCCGGGGGCCACGGAACCGCTCTGCGGTTCCGTGGCGGCTCCGGCCCGCCGTGTCCGGTGTCAGCGCCTGGCCACACCTTCCGCCCGGGCCGCCGCCGCGACGGCGGCGGTGACGGCGGGGGCGACCCGCTCGTCGAACGGCGACGGGATCACGTAGTCCGCGGCGAGTTCGTCACCGACGACGTCCGCCAGGGCGTTCGCCGCCGCGATCTTCATGCCCTCCGTGATCCGGGAGGCGCGGACCTGCAGGGCGCCCGCGAAGATGCCGGGGAACGCCAGCACGTTGTTGATCTGGTTCGGGTAGTCCGACCGTCCGGTCGCCACGACGGCCGCGTACTTGTGCGCGACGTCGGGGTGGACCTCGGGGTTCGGATTGGCCATGGCGAACACGAACGCGCCGGGCGCCATTGAGGCGACGGCCGGCTCGGGGACCGTACCGCCGGAGACGCCGATGAAGACGTCGGCGCCCGCGAGCGCCTGCTCCAGGGAGCCCGTGATCCCGGCCCGGTTCGTGATCTCCGCCAGTTCGCGCTTGACCTCGGTGAGGTCGTCGCGGTCGCTGCTGACGATGCCCTTGCGGTCGGCGACGGCGACATCGCCGACGCCCGCCTCCAGCAGGAACTTCGCGATGGCCACACCCGCCGCGCCCGCGCCGGAGATGACGGCGCGCAGGTCACCGAGCGTCCGGCCGGACAGCTTCGTGGCGTTGCGCAGGGCGGCGAGCGTCACCACGGCCGTGCCGTGCTGGTCGTCGTGGAAGACCGGGATGTCGAGGCGCTCCTGGAGCTTGCGCTCGATCTCGAAGCACCGGGGTGCCGAGATGTCCTCCAGGTTGACCCCGCCGAAGGACGGTGCCAGGCGCACGACGGTGTCGACGATCTCGTCGGCGTCGGTCGTGGCCAGCGCGATCGGCACCGCGTCGACCCCGCCGAACTGCTTGAAGAGGATCGCCTTGCCCTCCATCACCGGGAGGGATGCCTCGGGACCGATGTCCCCCAGGCCGAGGACGGCGGTGCCATCCGTCACGACGGCCACGACCTGCGACTTCCAGGTGTAGTCGTGGACGAGTTCGGGATGCTCGGCGATGGCGCTGCACACCTTCGCGACGCCGGGCGTGTAGGCGAGGGACAGGTCGTCCTTGTCGCGGATCGGAACGGTGGCCTGCACGGCCATCTTCCCGCCGCGGTGAAGGGCGAAGGCCGGGTCGAAGGGCTCGTCCGCACCGCTGAGTCCGTCCGAACCGGCCGTGCCGTGCGTCTTGCTGTCGCTGCGAGGATTGACGATCTCCGCTGCCATTGTGTTGACCCCTTAAGTCTTCATCATTTGAGGGTGGCCACTCCTGGTTGAGGAGGGGTGGGCGGGCACCGCGTACGTTCCCGGCACCGAGCGGTTGGCCCGCTCCGGCAGGGGAGACACATACGCGCGGGCGCGCCGCACACGCGCCCTGAGCCCCGGATGAGGGGTGTAAAGGTCTTTCTTACCGGACGGACCCGGCCTCTTACGAGTCGGAATCGACTCGGTGAGATGACTCATAGCCGAAAATCTGGACAAGTCCACTAAGGGCTACAAAGGTCGTCCGTCGGTTGAGACGCACCGGAGATTCTCCGGAGCAACGCTCGCTTCCCCGCAGAAGGTCCCGCCCTGCGGCACCGGCCCGTTGGGGTTCGGGGGTCTCCCGTTACGCGATTTTGACATGACCGGCCCCCTGATTGGGTGAGTCCGAATGGCAAGATGCCCTAATCACGCAAGGTGGCGACACTCGAAGGTGCGTGCGTATCCACCTGACCTGCACTCTCACCGCCGGAGGATTCCGACCATGACCGCAAGCACCCTCTGTCGTTCGACCGCAACGTCCCGGATCGCCGCGGTCTGCGCAGTCGCGGTCGCGGGCACCCTGCTGCTGACCGCCTGTGGCGACCAGACCGACAGCGCGACCAAGAAGGACTCGGGCGCCTCCGCGACCAAGGACGCGCCGCTCGCCGACCTCCTTCCCCAGTCCGTCAAGGACAAGGGTGAGATCAAGGTCGGATCCGACATCGCCTACCCGCCGGTCGAGTTCAAGGACAAGTCCGGCAAGACGGTCGGCATAGACCCCGACCTGGCGGACGCCCTGGGCAAGCAGCTCGGCGTGAAGTTCGTCTTCGAGAACGGCACGTTCGACACGCTCCTCACCGGCCTGCGCTCGAAGCGCTACGACCTGGCGATGTCGGCCATGACCGACACCAAGGACCGCCAGGACGGAGTCGACTCCGAGACGAAGAAGAAGGTCGGCGAGGGCGTCGACTTCATCGACTACTTCACCGCGGGCGTCTCCATCTACACCAAGAAGGGCGACGACAAGGGCATCAGCACCTGGTCGGACCTCTGCGGCAAGAAGCTGGTCGTCCAGCGCGGCACGGTCTCCCACGACCTCGCCAAGGCCGAGAGCACCAAGTGCGGCAGCAAGGGCAAGATCTCCATCGAGGCGTTCGACAACGACCTGGAGGCCCAGACCCGGCTGCGCGGCGGCGGCGCCGACGCCGGCTCCTCGGACTTCCCGGTGGCGGCGTACGCGGTGAAGACCTCGGGCGGCGGCAAGGACTTCCAGCTGGTCGGCGAGCAGGTCGAGGCCGCCCCGTACGGCATCGCGGTCGCCAAGGGCAACGACGAGCTCACCAAGGCGATCGAGGCGGCCCTGAACGCGGTCATCAAGAACGGCGACTACGCGAAGGTCATCTCCAAGTGGGGCGTCGACGAGGGCGCGGTCACCGAGGCCAAGATCAACGGCGGGTCCTGACCGGGGACCGGCGCTGAAAGGCATCATCTGTGACTGACATCAAGACGGCGGATCCGGCGGACACCCCGCCCACCCCGCCCATCCCGTCGGCGGGGCCGGAGGCGATCAAGGCCATACCGGTGCGTCACTACGGCCGGTACGTCTCGGCGGTCGTCGCCATCGGCCTGCTGGCCGCGCTCGTCTACGCGTTCGCGCAGGGCGACATCAACTGGGGTGCGATCCCGGACTACTTCTTCGACGACCGGATCATCCGGGGCGTGGGCCAGACGCTGCTGCTGACCGTCCTCTCGATGGCCATCGGTATCGTCGGCGGCATCATGCTCGCGGTGATGCGGCTGTCAAAGAACCCGGTGACCTCGTCCATCGCGTGGTCCTACATCTGGTTCTTCCGGGGTACACCGGTCCTGGTCCAGTTGTTCGTCTGGTTCAACCTGGGTCTGGTCTTCGAATACATCAACCTCGGGCCGATCTACAAGGACGAGTGGTCGTCCTTCATGACACCCCTGCTGACCGCCCTTCTCGGACTCGGCCTCAACGAGGCCGCGTACATGGCGGAGATCTGCCGGGCCGGCCTGCTCTCGGTCGACGAGGGTCAGACCGAGGCATCGCACGCGCTGGGCATGAGCCACAGCAAGACGCTGCGTCGTGTGGTCATCCCGCAGGCGATGCGCGTGATCGTGCCGCCGACGGGCAACGAGGTCATCAACATGCTGAAGACGACCTCCCTGGTGGCCGCCGTGCAGTTCTCGGAACTCTTCCGTTATGCCCAGGACATCGGGCAGAACTCCGGCGCACCTGTGGAGATGTACTTCCTCGCCGCGGCCTGGTATCTGATCATGACCTCGGTCCTGAGCGTGGGCCAGTACTACCTGGAGCGCCACTACGCACGCGGTTCCAGCCGGAGCCTGCCGCAGACTCCGATCCAGAAGATCAGGGCCAACTTGCTGTCGCTGGGCCGCCCGAAGGGAGGCGCCGCATGACCGCCATGGTGAAGGCCGAGGGCGTGCACAAGTCCTTCGGCCCCGCGCACATCCTCAAGGGCATCGACCTCGAGGTCGCGCCCCGCGAGGTGTTCTGCCTGATCGGCCCGTCGGGTTCGGGCAAGTCGACGTTCCTGCGGTGCATCAACCACCTGGAACAGATCAACGCGGGTCGCCTCTACGTGGACGGCGAGCTGGTGGGATACCGCCAGAAGGGCGACAAGCTCTACGAGCTCAAGGACAGCGAAGTCGCGCTGAAGCGCCGGGACATCGGCATGGTCTTCCAGCGGTTCAACCTGTTCCCCCACATGACGGCGATCGAGAACGTCATGGAGGCCCCGGTCCAGGTCAAGGGCGAGGCGAAGGCCGTCGCCCGGGCTCGCGCGGAGCGGCTTCTGGACCGGGTGGGCCTCGCCGACAAGGCGAAGAACTACCCGTCCCAGCTCTCCGGCGGTCAGCAGCAGCGCGTGGCGATCGCCCGTGCGCTCGCCATGGAGCCCAAGCTGATGCTCTTCGACGAGCCGACCTCCGCGCTCGACCCCGAGCTGGTCGGCGACGTCCTTGACGTCATGCGCGGACTGGCCGAGGAGGGCATGACGATGGTCGTCGTCACGCACGAGATGGGCTTCGCCCGCGAGGTGGGCGACGCGCTGGTCTTCATGGACGACGGCGTCGTGGTCGAATCCGGCCACCCGCGCGATGTCCTGACCAATCCGCAGCACGACCGGACGAAGTCGTTCCTCTCGAAGGTGCTGTAGCACCGCACGAGCGACGTGAGGAGGGCGGTACGGACCGGGTCCGTACCGCCCTCCTCACGTCGCGGGCGCCACTGTCCGGCGCGGAAGCTACTTCACCGCGAGCACCATGCTGTCCGACGGAGAGGCCCAGACCGCCCGGGCCTCTCCGAAGCCGGACTCGCGGAGGGTGCGGGCATGCCAGTGGACGGAGGGCATGTCGCCGTCCGCGTGTTCGCCGTAGATCTCGAACCGTTCGGCGGTGGGTGCCGCGAGGGCCGGGTCCTTCGCCATCAGGGCCCACCACTCGCTCCAGTCCACGGCACCCGCGGCCTTGGCCCGGTCCATGACGGCGTGCCGCCGGGCGCGTTCGGCCGCGTTGATGCGAGGGGTGTCGGTGTCGATCATGTGGTCCGCGTTCATGAACACGCCGCCGTCCCTGACCAGGCCCCCGATCTGGCCGTACAGTGCCGCCAGCGGCTCGCTGTGCAGCCAGTGCAGGGCGGTGGCGGTGAGCACCGCGTCGTACGAGGTGTGCGGAAGCCGGCCGGTCCAGGCCGGGTCCTTGAGGTCGGCGGTGACGAGGGTGACCCGGTCGTCGCCGGCGAAGGTGCCGCGCGCGATGGCGAGCAGCGCGGGATCGAGGTCGACGCCCGTGCTGGTGGCCCTGGGGAACCTCTTGAGGAGCCGGTCCGTGATACTGCCCGTACCGCAGGCGAGGTCGAGCACCCTCGGCTCGGGTCCGACGACCGCCTCGACCATGTCCAGCATCACCCGGAACCGCTCCTCGCGGTCCGGCATGTACCACTCCTGCTGCCGGTCCCAGCTCTCCTGCCAGGACCGCCAGTCGGTATCCGTCGCCGTCACTCTGACCTCCGTCAGCATCGATGCACATCGTAATACTCATGCCTGGCGACCACCCATTACACTGGTCGCCACCCCGACCATAGACCGACCGCCGTAAGGACTACAAGTGGAACTGGCCTATTACTCGGACTACGCCGTGCGTCTGGTCAACACCGAGGAGCCGGCCCGCGGCAAGGACTCACTGACGACGGTCGAGTCCGTCCGCGAGTTGTTCGGCGCCAACGCCCAGGCGGCCCGCCGGGCGACGGACACGGACGTCACCCGTTTCCGTTCCGTGCGGGCGCGGCTGCGGACGGTCTTCGAGGCGGCGGACGGCGGCGAGGAGACCCTCGCGGTCGACCTGCTCAACTCGCTGCTGCTGGAGTTCCCCGTGAGCCCGCAGATCTCGGGCCACGACACACGGGACGACGACGGCAAGCCGGACTGGCACATGCACCTGGCCGACCATCCGTCGAACGCGACGGCGGGGTACGCGGCCATCGCGGCCATGGGGCTCGCGTTCCACCTCACGTCGCACGGGGTGGACCGGCTCGGCCTGTGCGAGGCGGCACCGTGCCGCAACGCCTACCTCGACACCTCGACCAACCGCTCGCGCCGCTACTGCTCGGACCGCTGCGCGACCCGGGCCAACGTCGCCGCCTACCGGGCCCGCAAACGCCTGGAGACGGAGCGGTCGGGCGAGACCCTCCGCACCGCCGACACGGCCCAGCCCAGCAGCCCGAGCAGCGAACGCTGATCCTTCCTCAGCGGCCGGTAACGGGCCCGCGCACGCGCCAGCACGAGCTCCTCGGGCACGGCCCCGTAGTCCGTACTGTCCCCGCCCGCGAACGAGTTGTCGCCGAGGACCCACCACCCGGCCCCCCGCCGCTCGGCGGCACGCTTCACGACCAGCAGGTCCTGCTGGAACGGGTGACGCAGGATGACCACGTCCCCGGGGCGCACCGGTGCCCCGTGCTGCACGAGCAGCCAGTCCCCGTGGTAGAGCGTGGGCACCATCGACGGCCCCGTCACCTCCACCACCTGGAACGACTTTCGGGCCGTCCGCCCGCTCAACGGCTCCTGCGCCGGCTCCGGCATCAGTGGCACCTCCCGGTCCATCCTCCAGTACACCGCTCCGTGCATTCGGCCACTGGTCGCATTCTCGCCTTGGACTTTTGGCCTAAGCCCCAGGGGGCAGCCGCAAAAAGCGGCTTCCCACGGAGTAATGTCCCACCTGAGAAGACGATCACGAGGAAGGACAGCCCCATGCTTTCCCGCCTGTTTGCCCCCAAGGTGAAGGTCAGCGCCCACTGCGACCTGCCCTGCGGTGTGTACGACCCGGCCCAGGCCCGCATCGAGGCGGAGTCCGTCAAGGCCGTCCAGGAGAAGTACCAGGCCAATGAGGACGCGGACTTCCGCACGCGCGCCGTTCTGATCAAGGAGCAGCGTGCCGAGCTCGCGAAGCACCACGTCTCGGTGCTCTGGAGCGACTACTTCAAGCCCCCGCACTTCGAGAAGTACCCGGAGCTGCACCAGCTGGTCAACGACACCCTGAAGGCGCTCTCCGCGGCCAAGGGCTCGAACGACCCGGCCACGGGCCAGAAGGCTCTGGACCTGATTGCCCAGATCGACAAGATCTTCTGGGAGACCAAGAAGGCCTGATCTACGGTTAGGCCGTCTGACCTGCGGTTTCGCTGGTCAGACTGCCTACCGGTCCGCACCCGGTCCGCAGGCCGCCGAGAACGGCGTCCCTCACGGACCGGGTGCGGTCTTCTTCGCCAGGCCACAGGTGCGCGTCGATCCGCAGTGTGATGACGGCGGAGGCGTGACCGAGGACCATCTGGACTTGCTTGACGCTCGTCCCGCCCGCGATGAGCGCGGGCCCTCCGCCGCCTGGAGCGCCTTGCGGGCACAGTTCCACTCGGTCTTCCACCGTCGATAGTTGAGCGGTTCCCCCTCCTCCATCGTGAACAGCCACTCCGTGGAGGGGCGCGCGGCGAGATGCCCGAGGGGCGCGTCGGTGACGACCTCCCCGACCGGAACCGTCCGCCGGGACTTGGCGGTCTTCGGCGGACCGACCTTCCCCGACTGAAGCCGCTGCCGCTCCACACGAATGCTGCCGGCCGTGAAGTCGATGTCCGACACCTTCAGGCCCAGCAACTCACCTATGCGCAAGCCTGACCCGGCGAGCATGACGACGGCCGCCCGGATGTACGGCGGCATCACACGCGCCATCACCTCGACCTGCGCGACCGTGGCCGGGGTGACCTCCTCGTCCGGTATGACCGGAAGGGTGATCCGGCGGCACGGGCTGGAGGCGATGACCTTGTCGTCCACGGCCGCCGTCATGAGACGCACGAGGACGTCATAGACGTTTCGCACACTGCCGGGGGCGAGCTGATCGGACAGGTGCTTGAAGAGCAACCCCGCACCTCGAAGCTGTCGCGCGCTACGAAGGCATCCTGCGGGCGACTCTCCCCGCCCAAGCCGACCGAATCCTGGCCGACCCCGCGTGGCCTGCTCTGACCACTGCCCTGCGCCGTGCAGAGGCTGGCAGCTACTCGCCGGCCTCTGTTCTCACCGCAGCCGCCGAAGGACGTGAACTCGACACCGCCGACCACCCGGCCCAGATGCTGATCTGGCGGCTCGACAACGCGTCAAGCCGACGACTCGCAGCCGCGAAGGCAAACAGCACAATGGCTGTAGAGCCGAGCATGCCAGCGGTCGTGCCTGCCGACTCCAAAGTTCCTCCCTCTTGTCGGCGTGGGCGATGATCCCCAACCTGACGGTCGGATTCTCGTCAAAGTGACATGCTGGATACTTCACTGAAACAAGGGAGTTGGGCTCATGCAGTGGACCGTCCATGGCGAGCGGCAGATCTACAACAACCCATGGGTGAATCTCTGGCTTGTCGACGTTCAGCAGCCTGACGGTCGGCGGTGGGAACACCATGTGGTCCGGATGCGGCACCTGGCCGTAGCCGCCGTGGTCGACGACCAGAAGCGCGTGCTGATGATGTGGCGGCACCGGTTCATCACCGACACCTGGGGCTGGGAGCTCCCGATGGGCCTCATCGAGGCCGACGAGACCCCGGAACAGGCTGCCGCCCGCGAGGCCGAGGAGGAGACCGGCTGGCGGGTGAAGGGCGTCAAGCCGCTCGTGTACGCGCAACCAGCGAACGGCATCACGGATTCCGAGCACTTCGTCTTTCGTGCCGAGCCCGCCTCGTATGCGGGCCCGCCGACCGAATTGAACGAGTCAGACCGAATCGAGTGGGTTCCGATCTCGGAGATCAGGGGCATGATCGACCGTCGCGAGATCGTGAGCAGTGGCAGTCTGGTCGGTCTGCTGTATCTGCTGCTGGACGAGGCGACCGGCGGCTCGTAAGGGGTCAGCCGAGGGCCTCGCGCATGCGTTGCTCGAAGGCGAGGACGGGCGCTTCGCGTGCGTAGGGCAGCATTCGGCGGTGAAGCTCTTGGACGTGGCCGCTCACTCGTGGCGAGTCAATGGCTGCGGCGAGGCCGAGGGCGAGGCCGGCGCTGGTGCATGCCTCGTCGAGTTTGCCCAGCTGGAGCTGGGCGCTGGCCAGCCAGTAGGCGTGGAAGGCCCGGCCTCGCTGCTGGTCGGTATTTTCTCGACGCAAGCCCTCGGCGATGAGGGGTTCGGCGCGGGCTGGTTCGCCGAGGCGCGCGTATGCGATGCCTGTGTCCACGAGGAGTTTCGTCTCGTCGAAGTACTGGACCCAGTCAGGCGCCTCGGCCTCATATCCCCGTGAGCGTTCGTACTGCGCGCGGGAGCGATCAACGGCCTGGTGGCAAGCCTGAGCATCTCGAAGGGCAGCGTGGGCGAACGCTTCACGCAAGTGCAGCATCGACATGACGAGCGGCTGTTCCCCGGCGGCGCGGGCGGCGTCCTGGGCACGGCATGCAAGGGCCACGGCATCGTTCGGGTTGCCGTCGTAGGTGGCCAGAAGGCTCATGCAGGACAGCACATTGGCCATGAAGAGGCTGTCGCCTTGGGTGTGGGAAAGCTTGAGCGCCTGGGTGAAGTAGGTGCGGGCGGTGCTGTACTGACGGGCGTCGAAGTAGGCCCAGCCGGAAAGCCGTGCCAGCTCGGCCGCGACCCCTTGGAGGTCGTGCCGTAAGCCAGCCTCGGCGGTATCGAGTAGACGGCCGACATAGCGCAGATGCCCCACGACGGCCGGCCGCAGGGTCGCGCCGCCGTGTGCGTTGTCGCGCCGCCAGTAGTCCTGGACCGAGGAGCGCAGGGCCGTGAGGGTGGAACGGGATGCACGGCCGTCGACCAAGGCAAGAAGGTCATCCAATTCCTCGGCCGTTTCGGTGCGCTGAGGTTCGCGCGGTACAGCAGGAAGTGGCTCGGGCGGCCTCTCCTCGGTGATGGAGAAGGCAGGGATCTCCCAAGGGCGGTGGGCCAGGCCGAGCATTGCACCGGGGATGCGAAGGCCGTCCGCGACGCGTTCGATCACGTCGATATGTGCCAGGCCGCGTCGGCCCGCCATGATTTCGCCGACTCTGCTCGGCGTCATGCCGCACAGTGCCGCGACCCGCGACGGATAGATCCCGGCCTTGACCTTGACCAGCCGGAAGATGCGGGCGAAGTCCCTGCTGCGACAGGCTTCCTGCCACTCCGCACTGGCCAGCAGTCCGGCCGGCAGAGCCCGGTGATCCTGCGAGCGTGCCACTCATCCCCCTCACTCGCCCGTCCGGACGGGCTGCCATGGGACCGACTGCCAGCGAGATTACCCACGTTGGGTAACCACGGTGACCTGACTCTGTGATCGTCGCGGCAGTGAACTTGTGTCCCACAACCCGCCCGCGACGAGGGGACGCGATGCACGCGATGACGACGTACGACCGACAGACCACCCCGCTGCGGTGGCAGATGCAGTTCAGCCCGGTACGCAAGTGCGTGCCTCTGGCCCGCGCCCTCGTCTCCAAGACGCTCGCCAGCTGGGGATACGGCCAGGAGTGCATTGACCGGGTGGTCCTCGTCTGCGGAGAGCTCTCTGCCAATGCCGTCGAACACGGCGGCAGACGAGGGCACCTCTTCGAAGTTCGACTGACGGTTGACGGCCCACACTGCCTGGTCGAAGTCTCCGATGCCGGCCGCACCCCTCCCCGCCCCATCCAGGCCGGGGAGGACGACGAAGGCGGCCGGGGCCTGCTTCTCGTCGCAGCGCTCTCTGAAGAAACCGGCCACCACGACCGCCACCCGATCGGCAAGACCGTCTGGGCCCGCCTGATCCTCAGCAGCCCGAGCGAGGAGTCCGTGTGCACGAGCTGATCGCTGCCCCGTACCTCGACCACCACCTCCTCGTACGGCCGGGCAACCCGAAGGCAGCACGCCTTCCCGCCTCCCGGTACGACGAACTGCACTCCGCATCGGGTACCTCAAGAGTGCCCGCGTGGCTGGCCGACGTGGCCCGTCAGGCTTGGAAGATCGATCTCAACGACCGACGCCTCGATGAAACTGTGCTGGTTCGTTCCCGCTCTCCGTATGCATACGGGCGCGCCTCGTACGAGCTGAACCTCGGCTGCAACTACGACTGCGAACACTGCTACCTCGGCCTGAAGCGATTCGCCGGCCTGGAGTGGCCTGAGCGTGAGCGCCTGCTGCACGCCATCAGGGACTCGGGGGTGCTTTGGCTCCAGCTCACAGGCGGTGAGCCGATGATCGACAAGCTGTTCCCCGAGACGTACCGGCTGGCGTACGAGCTGGGCATGATGGTCGAGATCCTCACCAATGGCTCGCGTCTTGCCGCACCGAAGAACCTCGCCCTGCTGACCCGCTTGAGGCCGAACCGGATCACACTCAGCCTGTACGGGGCCACCGCAGAGTCCTACGACGGGCTGACCCGGCGCCGGGGCGCGTACCGCATGTTCGTCAAAGGACTGGATGCAGCCCACGAAGCTGGGCTACCCCTCGATCTGGCCTTGATCATCACGCGGCACAACGCCCATGAGGCCGACCAGATGCGCGCCTTCGCCGGCCGCTACGACCTGCAGTACCGCGAATACACCCACATGTCGCCGACCATCTACGGCGGCGCGGAAACCCTCGCCACCCAGGCCCCGGACCACCTCGCAGATCGCGAACCCTTCAACGGCTGCAACGCCGGCCACACCTTCTTCCACGTCGACCCGCACGGCATGGCGACCATCTGCAAGGTCGGCCGTGACGAAGCGATCCCCCTCATGACCACGGGAGTCGAGGGCCTGAGCCGCCTCGGCGGCATCGCCGACTCTCTGATGCTTCGCACCGGTGGCTGCACCGGCTGCCAGCTCTCCGGCACCTGCCGGATCTGCCGGCCGCTGGCCAAGGTCTACCAGGAGGCGAAGGCACCACTGGACAGGTACTGCCAACACGCGACTACAAGGAGCTGAACCATGACCGCCGTAGCAGTCGAGATCGCCCCCATCCGCCCGCCGTCCGAGCCTGATGCGGAGATCATCCTCATCGACGACCTGGATGCCTTCGCTGCGGCCACCACCCCTGGCTGCGGGGACGACAACCCGTACAACTGACCATCCCTTCAGGGGCTTCCGGCAGCGCCTCGCGCCGGAGGCCCCTGTTGGCGCGTAGATCTGGAAACCTGACGGCCATGCCCGCACCCTCCATCACCTTCGCCGGTCTTCCCTCTGGCGCTCGCATCGCCATCGAGGCCGAGACCGGCTCGATTCTCAGGATCGAAAACGTCAGCACCGGACTCAACAGCTCTCTCTCCGCACTCGCACACACCGCCGACGGAGTCGTCTTCCTCAAGGGCCTGCGCGCCGATCACCGATGGGTCTGGACGCAGCAACGCGAGGCAGACATCAACCCGTACGTGACCCCGCTCGCCCCGCGCCTGCTCTTCCACGTCATTGCCGGCGGCTGGGATCTCCTCGGCTTTGAGGCTATCGACGGCCACCATGCCGACTACTCCCCAGGCTCCCCCGACTTGCCCAAAGTGACCGGGACCCTCAGAGAGCTCTCCTCTCTCCCTTGCCCTGACATCGAACTCCGGCACGCCGAACAACGCCTGGCTGGCTACGTCGCCGATCCCGCCGACGCGAAAGCTTTCGCAGGAAACGCGCTGCTTCACACTGACTGGAACAACCACAACGTTCTCATCACCCACGACCGCGCCCACCTCGTCGACTGGGGCTGGGCCACCCGCGGAGCCGCCTGGTTGGATCCCGCCCACTGGGTCATCTGGCTCATCGCGGCTGGCCACACGCCTTCTGCCGCAGAGGAGACGGTCGCGTCTCTTCCCGCCTGGGCATTGGCACCATCCCGAGCAGTGGACGCCTTCGCTGACGCCAGCGCGAACCTCTGGGAGGAGATCGCGGGCTCCGCTCCAGACGACTGGACAATGAACTTGCTCAACGCCGCACGGCTCTGGCAACACCATCGAAGCAATCGCTCCTGACGGACGCAGCCTGCGGATGGATCAACCGTGGCGCAGCCTCCCGCACGTTGATCTCGTGCTCCTGAGCACAGACAGGTCGGCGAACCTTCCGAACTGATCTCTTCTGCGGAAGTGCTACGACGGCCCCTCGGAGCCCTCGCTCGACAATCAGTCCTATGTATGAAGGGACCCCCATGCCCCAGCAGACCGGCGACCAGCCGAAGACCCTCAAGCCGGCGCTCGAATCGATGACCCTGCTGGTCGCTGCGGTCATCGTCCACGACAGGGCCACCAACCGCGTCGTCCTACTCAAACGCAGCGAGAACGCCAAGTTCGCCCAAGGTATGTGGGACCTGCCGGTCGGCAAGAGCGAACCCGGCGAGCCCATCACCGAGACTGCGGTCCGCGAACTCTATGAGGAGACCGGCCTCACCGTGAAGCCCGAGTCTCTCGAGGTCGCCCACATCATCCACGGCGCCTGGGGCGTCGAAGCCCCCAACGGCTTCCTCACCGTCGTCTTCACCGCCCACGAATGGACAGGTGAACCCGAAAACCGCGAACCCCGTAAGCATTCTCAGGTCCGCTGGGTCCACGCCAACGCCATCCCCGAAGAGTTCGTGGACACCACCGCAAGCGCCCTCCACCAGTATTTCATGGGGGGCCGAGAGGTTTCCCTTAAAGGCTGGAAGTAGAGATACCTGACCCCTCCGGCGAACGCTTATCGACCACGGCGAACGCGTACATTGCGTCAGGGCGGAAGGGACCCGGCGGGTCTCAGCCCGAAGCCGAACGCAGCAGAGCGGTCGGCGAACGACGTGCTGTCCGAGGGGACTTCGGAGCCCACGAAGACCACCCGGTTCAGGCGGTCACCGATCCGCTCGGCCGCCTGTCCGACGGGGATGCCGGAGTAGCTGTGTCCCACCAGCATGTGCCCCACCGGCACGACGTCGCTCAGCCCGCGGCGCTCCACCTCGTCGACGATGTCCTGGACGTGCGTCCGCTGCCCTGCGGGCCGGCTTCCGCGCTCACCGAGCCCGGACAGGGTGACCGGGCAGGCGCCGTGTCCCGTCGCGTGGAGGTGGGGGACCACGTCGTCCCACGCCCACGCTCCGAGCCACGCGCCTGCCGCCCATGCGTGGTTCGCCATCGTGCCGGCGCAGTGCGGCGGTCCGACAGCGCGTCCCCGCCGCAGATGTCACGCGTCCGGGACGAGGTGCCGCCAGCTGTCCGGGTTCTCCCGCAGATAGGTGGCCAGGCTCTCGGCGGGGCGGCCCGTGAGCCGGGGGACGGCGTCCGAGACGGTGTCCAGTTCGCCGGCGGCGATGGCCTCGTACGACGTGACCCAGCCGGCCACCTCCCACTCCTCGGCCCCGTAGCGTGCGCGCGAGGCGTACGCCTCCTCCCTGGTCTCCGGGACGTACCGGACGGTCCGGCCGGTGATCCGGCTGAGCTCCTCGGCCGCCTCCGCGAGGGTGAACGCCTCGGGTCCGGTCAGGTCGTACGTCACACCGTCGTGGCCGGTGCCCTCGTCCAGCAGGACGGCCGACGCGGCGTCCGCGATGTCCTCGTGTGCGACGGCCGCGACCCGCCCGTCGCCGCCGGGGCCGCGCAGGACACCGTCGGTGCCGGTCATCGCGGGGAGTCCCGCCAGGTACCAGCTGTCGCGCAGGAAGGTGTGCCGCACGTCGGCCATCCGGAGGTGCGCCTCGGTGTGCCAGTGGTCCCGGGCGAAGGTGAACGTCGCGTCCGGGGCGGCCCCGAGGAACGACACGTACACGATGCGTTCGACGCCGGCGGCGACCGCCGCGTCCACGGCGGTGGTGTGCTCCTGGACCCGTGCGGGGCTCTCGTGCGCCGAGACGAGGAACAGTGTGTGCGCCCCGTGGAGCGCACGGCGCATCGCCTCGCCGTCGCCGTACGGGGCGGGTGGCGCCAGGACCGCGCCGGGCAGCCGGGGCAGCCGGGACGGATCCCGGCCCAGGAGGCGGACGGGGACACCCGTCCGGGCCAGGCGCGCGGCCACCCGTCCGCCCACCGCACCGCTCGCTCCGGTCACCGCCACGAGAGGGCTGATCACGGTGTCCCGCCCTCCTCGCGCGCCGCGTGCTCGCTGAAGGGGCGCACCTCCACGACCGCGTCCACCGGGATCGGTCCGTAGATGTGCGGGAACTCCTCGCCACCGGGCTTCACGGCCTCGAAGCGCACGGGCGACCCGAGCCGTTCGCCGTCGATGACGAGGACCACGAGACCTCCGGGATCGGGCCCGTACAACGCCCGCGCCACGGACGGCAGCTGATGGGGCAGGGAGCAGTGGATGAACCCCTCCTCCGTCAGGGTTCTGCCGCGGGTCGACATCTCGTACGTGCCCACGCATCGGGCCGCGTCCCAGAGGGACTTCTCCGTGAGGTGCAACAGCTGTTCGGTCATCCGCCCACGCTAAGCGCTGCCGGGGGCGCCGAGCAGCTTCGCCTCCGTCCGCGCGTCGAGGCCGACGGCCGGCCGGTCCGGTCTGTGCGGGACCGCGCCACCCAGATCGCGTATCCAGGCCCAGGTGTCGGCGACCGTCTCACCGACGGGCCGGCAGCGGAGTCCGGCCGCGTGCGCCTTGGTGACGTCGCCCCTGTGCAGGAAGTCGTAGTCCTCGCCCGCGGGCAGCCAGACCGGCAGGCCGGTCCAGGGCTCCACGCCCGCCGCGAGGAGCACCTGCGGTTCGGTCCAGCGCAGTTCGGCGTCCGAGCCCGTGACCCGGACACAGTGGTCGAGGAGTGCGCCCATGGTCGTGTGCCCGGGGTGGCTCACCGTGTTGTACGCCCCTCCCAGGCCCTTCTCCGCCGCGTCGAGGAGCCAGGCCGCGAGGTCGCGTGCGTCGATGTACTGCAGTCCGGCGTCCGGTGGTCCGGGGGCAATCACCGGGCCGCCCCGGGCGATACGGTTCAGCCACCACGGCAGACGGCCGATGTTCTCGCCGGGGCCGAGGATCAGACCGGCCCTCGCCAGCAGTGCCCGGTCTCCGAAGGCGTCGAGCGCCGCGAGCTCGCCGCCCCGCTTGGCCAGGGCGTACGGGACGTCCGGGCCCGCGTCGGGCGAGGCTCCCCCGACGAGCGGGCCGTCCTCCGGCAGGCCCGCCGGGGCGGGGTGGCCGTACACCGACCTGCTGGACACATAGCTGAAGTGCCCGGCTCTGCCCGCCAGCGCCCGGGCGGCGTCCCGGACCGCCGAGGGCGCGCCGCTCCAGGTGTCCACGACCAGGTCCCAGGTGCCGCCGGCCAGCGCAGCGAGCCCAACCGCGCCCGCCGTCCGGTCGCCCGTGAGCGTCCGCACCCCGCCCGGTGCCGGGTGGCGGCCGCGGTGGAACACCGTGACGTCCCATCCCCTGCCGAGCGCCGCGTCCGTGACCGCGCGCCCGACGAACTCCGTGCCGCCCAGCATCAGTAGCCTCATGCCGTGAACCCTGCCCGCCGGCCGCGGACCGGGAAACGGCGCGTCGCTGTCGGCAGAACGGGGAACCGTCCGGATCAGGCCGCCTGCGCCAGTGGACTGCGATGCCGCAGCAGCCACTGGTGGTACTCCCCGGCCCGCCGGGCCGCGTCCCGGTAGGCCGCCTCCAGTTCTCCGTACACCGCCTCGATGTCCGTGCCCGGCCGCGAGACGAGCAGCAGCCGTACGGCGAGGGGATCGCCGCGCAGGGGGCGGATCGCCATGTCGTCGCGCGGACCCGTGGTCGGCTGGCAGGGGGCGACCGCCTCGCCGAGCACGACGAGGGAGGCGGCCGTGAGGTAGTCGCCGTGCAGCAGGGGCGGATCGAGCCCCGCGGCGCCGAGCACCCGGCGCACCCCGTCCCACTCGCCGTCCACCGAGGGGTCGACCATCCACCGGTCCGCGGCGAGGTCGCGGAGGTCGACCACGGGCAGGTCGGCGGCCGGATGGTCCTTGGACAGAGAGATGAACTGCGGCTCGCGATCCAGGAGTACGCGCCGGTTCAGTCCGTCGGGGATGCCGAGCGGGCAGCCCTCGACCTCGTGTACGAAGGCCATGTCCAGCCGGCCCCCGGCCACCGCCCCCAGCAGTTCCCTGGCCGAGACGTCCACCCGTAGCGAGATGTCGGTCCCGGGCAGCAGGATCCGCAGCCGGCGCAGCCAGTCTCCGATGACGCGGCTCGCGGTGGATCCGATGCGGAGTCCGGGACCTCCCGCTCTGGCCGCTTCGGCCTCCGCCATCGCCGCACCGACCAGGGTGGACATGCCGTCCACCAGAGGACGGGCGCGGCTGAGGAGGACGCGGCCCAGGAGTGTGGGCCGGCAGCCGGTCCTCTCCCGCCGGAACAGCTCCGCCCCCATGACCCTCTCGATCCGCTGGAGCTGGGTGGTCAGGGAGGGCTGGCTGACGCCCAGCCGCCGTGCCGCCTGGTGCAGGCTGCCCGTGTCGGCGATGGCGCAGAGCGCCTTGAGGTGTCTCACCTCCAGGTCCATGACGAGGGAGCGTATGGGTGTGCGCACACCGAGCACCAGACGGCGCAATCCCGCTAAACGCCTTCATTCGGGTGCTGTTGGGACGACTTCCAGGTGCCGGTTGTGTGCGCTTCCTGTGGGGGTGATAGGGCGGCGCTATCGCCGGTTGACATCATCCGCCGGAGCCCCGGCTTCCCCGACACTCTCTCCGTACCCCCCACCCGTTACCCGTCCGGCCGCCGGACGGGGTTCATCGGACAGGTAGGAGAACCCCCCATGAGACACCTCAGGACAGCCGTCACGTCGGCCGTGGCCGGTCTCGGACTCGCCGCAGCGCTGGGCACCACCCCCGCGGTCGCCGCCGCACCGGCACCTGTCGCTCCCGCCCACACCGCCACCGCACAGGCCGGGTACGCCGCGTACGCCGGTTCGAGCGAGAACGCCGCCGCGAACAAGGCGTTCTTCGACGCCGTCATGGACTCGGTCGCGAAGAAGCGGGCCGCGAACCCGGGCGCCGCGGCCGTCACCGTCGTCTACAGCACCACCAACGCCCCCAGCTTCCGCAGCCAGATAGCCAGCAGCACGAGCATCTGGAACAGCTCCGTCTCCAACGTCAAGCTGCAGGAGGGCTCGAACCCCGACTTCACCTACCGCGAGGGCAACGACTCCCGCGGCTCGTACGCGAGCACGAACGGGCACGGCAGCGGCTACATCTTCCTCGACTACGCCCAGAACCAGCAGTACAACTCGACCCGTGTCACCGCGCACGAGACCGGCCACGTCCTGGGGCTGCCGGACCACTACACCGGCCCGTGCAGCGAGCTCATGTCGGGCGGCGGTCCCGGAACGTCCTGCACGAACGCCTACCCGAACTCCACCGAGCGGTCGCGGGTGAACACCCTCTGGCAGAACGGCCTCGCGGCCGCGCTCGCCCGCGCCGCCTCCTGACACCCCTGCGGCACGGGTCACGGGCCGTCCCGCCTTCGCGGGGCGGCCCCACGTGCGTCGGCGGTCAGGCGAGTTCCAGCGGGAACGCCCCCCGGTGCCCGGTGCCCGCACCGTGCGCCGGGCGGGGCTCGAACTCCCGGCAGCTCCAGATCTCCTGGACGAAGCCGGTGCGCCGGTCCCAGAGGCCCGCGACCTCCTCCCCGCCCGCCACGTCCCGGTAGGCGTCCTTGGCGCCGCGGAAGCAGGCGAGTCCGCCGGAGAGCCCGCGGACGGGGACCGGGAAGTAGTCCGAGAAGGCGCACGCTATGCAGGTCTGCAGGTGCATGTCCGGCGGCAGGATCCGCTGGACCGTCGCCATCGCGGCGGCGAAGTCGCCCTCTGCGCGGTTCGACTCGTACACCGCTCCGTCCAGGTGGAGGGCGAGGTACAGGCCCGGTTCGGCTCTGCGCAGGGACAGCAGGCAGCCGAGCGTGGCCTGGCGGACCGTCCCGGACACGAGCACCGGGAGGGGCAGGTCCCACTCCAGCACGCAGTCACCGAGCACACCGTCCACCAGGCGGAAGGCGCCGTCCTGGACCGTCGCGCCGGCCGCCGGGCCCAGACCGTCGAAGCTCGTGCCCTCGAAGTCCGTACCGCGTACGCGGATGCGCAGTTGCTGCCCGTCCGTGGTGAGAATGACGGCCTCGGAGCCATGACGGTCCCGGTACCAGCCTGCCCACGACTCATCTGTCATGAGCAGGGACTGTAGTCCGTGCCCCGCGCCCGCCCGGTGCCACCCTCCCCTTCGCTCCGCCGCCCGCCCGGGGTTCGCTCAGCCGGACCGGGGCTCACGCCACATGGGCCACATCGAGGGCCCCTCGGGGAGGTCCACGGTCGTCCCCGTGAAGTCGAAACCGAGCCGTTCGTAGAGTCGGCGGCCGCGTTCGCTGCTCGCCTCCAGGTAGGCCGGGACCCCCTCGCGGTCGCACCGCTCCAGGACCCCGCTCATCAGCGCCCTGCCGATGCCCTCCCCCTGCCGCTGCGGGCTGACGCCGATCATCAGCAGGTATTCGTGGGCGCGGTCGTGCGGGTGCACGGCACCCGTCAGCACGCCCACCAGCTCGGCCCGTTCGTTGTCCGGGTCGGCCGTCTCCCGCATGAGCGCGGGGGTGTCGTCGGCGCCCTGCGGCGCTCCGGCGGGTACGGAGATCCAGAGGGCGGCCGCCGTACCGTCCTCCAGGAGGTCGATGCGGCCGTTCTCCAGCGTGATGTCGGCGAACACCCCCAGGAACCTGCCGTGTACCGCCCGCCGGTGGTCCTCGTCGGGAAAGACCCAGCTGCTCACCGGATCGTCGTGGAACGCCTCTTCCAGGATCCGTACGACCTGGTCCCTGTCGCTCCGGTCCGCCTGCCGTATGCGTACGCCCATGACCGGCCCCGCCCCCTCGCACCCGTGATGATCTCAACCGACGCACGGAATACTAGAGTTGACACGCGGGTCCGGTCACGGGCGGCGGGTGTTCAGCGTGTTCTGCGGGTGACGAACTCCGCCAGGGCGAGCAGGTCACCACCGTCCGCGGCGCCGGGCACCGCGCGGGACAGGTGGTGCACGGCACGGGCCATCCGGTCCCCCGCGGTGACCTGCGCCCAGTCCCGGCCTCCCGCCCGGTCCACCGCTTCGGCCGCCGCACGCACCTCCTCCGGCGTGTTCATCGCACCCCGGTAGAGCGCGGCGAGTTCGGCGGCGGCCGGGGTGCCCGAGGTGAGCGCCGCGACCACCGGCAGCGACTTCTTGTGCGCGGTCAGGTCGGCCCCGACCGGCTTGCCCGTGCGCTCGGTGTCCCCCCAGATGCCGATGAGGTCGTCGATGAGCTGGAACGCGAGGCCGGCCTCCCTGCCGAATCCGTCCATGGCCACGACCGCCCTCTCCCCCGCCCCGGCGTAGAGCGCGCCCAGGGCGCAGGCGCAGCCGAGCAGGGCGCCCGTCTTGGCCGTGGCCATGGCCAGGCACTCGTCCAGCGTGACGTCGTCGGGGCCGCGGTCCTCGAGAGCGCAGTCCGCCTGCTGCCCCGCGCAGAGCTCGATCACACAGGTGGTGAGGCGCACCGAGGCGTGGGCGGACGCGGGGTGCGGGTCGTCCGCCAGCAGCCTCAGGGCGAGGGCGAGCATGGCGTCACCCGTGATCACCGCGTCCGGCACACCGAACACCGCCCAGGCCGTCGGCCGGTGCCGCCGGGTGGTGTCCTCGTCGATGATGTCGTCGTGCAGCAGGGTGAAGTTGTGGGCGAGTTCGACGGCCACAGCCGCCCGGACCGCCGCGTCCGGGTCGCCTCCGAGAGCCCGGGCGGCGGCCAGGACGAGGGCGGGCCTGATGGCTTTGCCGGCCTGGCCGGCGGCGGGGGTCCCGTCGGCGTTCTGCCAGCCGAAGTGGTACTTCGCGACCCGGCGCATGGCCCCGGGCAGCGTCTCCACGGCCGCTCGCAGGTGCGGGTCGACGGCGTCGCGGGTCCGCTCCAGGAGGGCTGCTGCCTTGTGCTCCCCCATCGCGGCGTCCGTACTCGTCATGGTCACGGTCACTCCTTCCCGGGCGCCACGGGGCACCTTGGTCGCGGTAATCGCCTGCGGGGCCCGGGCGGACTGCCGCCCGGGCCCGGGGAGCGTCACCGCCAGCGGCTGACCTCCACGTTCTCCAGGACGCCGAGGGCGTCGGGCACCAGGACGGCCGCGGAGTAGTAGGCCGTGACCAGGTAGGAGATGATCGCCTGCTCGTCGATGCCCATGAAGCGGGCGGAGAGACTCGGCTCGATCTCGTCCGGGATGCCGCTCTGCTGGAGGCCGATGACTCCCTGGTCCGCCTCCCCCGTCCGCATGCAGATGATCGACGTGGTGCGGGCGTCGGTGACCGGGATCTTGTTGCACGGGAAGATCGGCACCCCGCGCCAGGCCGGGACGTGGTGACCGCCGACCTCCACGCTCTCCGGGACGAGACCGCGCTTGTTGCACTCACGGCCGAAGGCGGCGATGGCCCGCGGGTGGGCGAGGAACAGGTTGGATCCGCGCCGCCTCGACAGGAGTTCGTCCATGTCGTCGGGGCCCGGTGCGCCGTCGTGCGGCTGCAGCCGCTGACCGTAGTCGCAGTTGTTGAGCAGGCCGAACTCACGGTTGTTGACGAGCTCGTGTTCCTGGCGCTCGCGGAGCGCCTCGACCGTGAGCCGCAGCTGCTGCTCCGTCTGGTTCATCGGCTGGTTGTAGAGGTCGGCCACCCTGCTGTGCACCTTCAGCACGGTCTGGACGACGCTGAGTTCGTACTCGCGCGGCGCCGACTCGTAGTCCACGAAGGTGTGCGGGACGACGCTCTCCCCCACGTGCCCCGCCGAGAGGTCGATCTCCGCCTCGCCGTAGGTGTTGGTGCGCTGGTGCGGGATCGCCAGCAGCCCGGCGAGGTGGTCGCGGAGCGAGTCGGCGCGTGCCGCGAGGTTGAGCACGTCCGACCGGCGCAGGGTCAGCAGGGTGCAGGCGGTGACGGCGCGTGCCGTGTACTCCCAGGTCGCGTCGCCGTCGATCAGGGCCTGGTCACCGAAGTACGCGCCGTCGGCGAGGACGCCCAGCACCGTCTCGTCGCCGTACGGGCCGGTCCCGACCTTCTCGATCTTGCCGTGGGCCAGCAGATGGACCCGGTCCGCCGCGTCGCCCGACGTGGCGAGCACCTCGCCGGCCGCGATGTCGCGCTGTTCGCACCTGCGCGCCAGCTCGGCCAGCACCTCCTCGTCCGCGAAGTCGCGCAGGGCGGGGAGTTCGCCGAGCTCGGCCGGGATGACCGCGACCCGGTCGCCCGTCTGGACGAAGGTCACCCGACCGTCCCCGACGGAGTAGCTCAGCCTGCGGTTCACCCGGTAGGTCCCGCCCTGCACCTGCACCCAGGGCAGCATCCGCAGCAGCCAGCGGGAGGAGATCTCCTGCATCTGCGGTGCGGATTTGGTCGTCGTCGCGAGGTTCCGCGCAGCCGCTGTCCCGAGACTCTGCTGGGGCGGCTGCGTGTCCCGGACCTCTTCACCAACGGACATCCGACATCCTCTCGATCATGGGCTGACCTGCGAGAGGAACACTTCCAGCAGAGGGACACCGGGCGCTATTACACAAAAGAGTGTGACTATTCGGGCTGCGGTCGGGGCATGCCGCCGTTCCGGAGACGCGCGTACGGGCGGAATGTCACCCGGCGGACGCGGACCGGCCGGACCGGCGCGGGCCGGCAGGGGTCCCGCGGGCGGTCAGTGCCGGCGGTGACCGCCCGGCACGGGCTCAGACGGCCAGCGGCGCACCCGAGTCCACGACCTTCCCGGGATTGAGGATGCCGTACGGGTCCAGGGCCGCCTTGACCGCGCGCTGCATGGCGAGGTTGACGGGGCCGATCTCCCGGTTCATGCCGCCCATCTTCAGCAGGCCCACGCCGTGTTCGCCGGTGACCGTGCCCCCGAGGGCGATCGCGGCGTCGAGGATGTCCTCGAACGCGAGCTGGGCACGGCTCCGGGCGGCCTCGTCGCCGGGTCCGGTGATGATCAGCGGGTGCAGGTTGCCGTCGCCGGCGTGCGCGATGTTGGCGATGAGGACGTCGTGTTCGCGGGAGATCTCCTCCACGCGCGCCAGCATCCGCGGGACCTCCGACCGCGGGACCACCACGTCCTCGGTGAGCACCGGGCCGAGCCGCTCCAGCGCCGGGTAGGCGAGGCGGCGGGCCTGGAAGAGGGCGTCCGCCTCCGCCTGGTCGGTGGAGACCTCGGCCCAGGCGGCGCCCGCCTCGGCGAAACAGGCCCTCATGGCCTCCGCCTCGGCGTCACCCGCGGCGCCCGGGGTGTCCACGCGGCCGAGGAGGATCGCGTCCGCGTCCGCCGACAGCCCCATGTTCTTCCACTCGTCGACGGCCTTCAGGCAGTGCTTGTCGAGGAGTTCGAGGGCGGAGGGCACGATGCCAGCCGCCGTCACCCGGCCCACCGCGTCCCCGGCGGCGACGACCGAGTCGAAGAACCCTGCCACGGTCCGTTCCGCGGGCCGGGCCCCCCGCAGCTTCACGGTGATCTCGGTGATGACACCGAGGGTGCCCTCCGAACCGACGAGAAGTCCGCACAGGTCGTATCCCGCGACCCCCTTCGCGGTGCGCCGGCCCACCCGCACGACCTCGCCGAGCCCGTTGACGGCTTCCAGCCCGAGCACGTAGTCCCGGGTCACGCCGTACTTGACGCAGCACATGCCGCCGGCGTTGGTGGCGGCGTTACCGCCGATCGTCGACCAGGGGGAGCTCGCCGGGTCCGGCGGGTACCAGAGGCCCTGTTCGGCGCACGCCGCGCGCAGGTCGTCGTTGACCACGCCCGGCTGGACGACGGCGAGGCGCTCGACCGGGTCGATGCGCAGGATCCGGTTCATGTCCTCGAAGGAGAGGACGACCGCCCCGTCCACCGCGTTGGCGCCGCCCGACAGGCCGGTTCCCGCGCCGCGCGGGACGACCGGGATGCGGTGCTCGGCGCAGTGGGCGACGACCGCGGCCACCTCGGCGGTGTCCTGGGGCCGCACGACCGCGAGGGGCACTCCGGCCGGGGCCCATTCCGCCTCGTCGTGCGTGTACCGGCCGAGAGCGTCCGGGTCGGTGACGACCCGGCTCGCCGGTATCCCGTCGGCTGCGTTGGGCTTCGGCACGGCCGCTGACCACCTTTCCCGCGACGGCGGACTCCGCACCTGCCGCGGAGCCGCACGCTCCATCATGGCGCGCGCTCCCCGGAGGCGGGCGCCCGCACCCGGAGCTTAAGTTGCATCCACGATGCAACTTATCTACGCTGACCGCCATGCGGCTGACGCGATTCACCGACGTGGCGCTCCGGGTGCTCATGCGCCTGACCGTCACGAAGGACGGCGAGGACCCGCCGACCACCCGCGAGGTGGCGGCCACCATGCAGGTGCCGTACACCCACGCCGCGAAGGTCGTCGCCCGGCTCCAGCACCTCGGCCTGGTCGACGCGCGACGCGGCCGGGGCGGGGGCCTCACCCTCACCGCGGCCGGACGCTCCGCCTCGGTCGGCGCCCTGGTGCGCGAGCTCGAAGGGCCGGGGGAGGTCGTGGAGTGCGAGGGGAGCACCCCCTGCCCCCTGCGGTCCGCCTGCCGGCTCCGCACCGCGCTGCGCCGGGCCGAAGAGGCGTTCTACACCTCGCTCGACCCCCTCACGGTCGGCGACCTCGTCTCCTCCCCCACCGGCCCGCTCCTGATCGGCATCAGCTCCGGCAGACCCGGGCCCGACTGATCTCGCGCGTCCCGCCGAACCCCACGCCCGCGACTCACCTCGCGGGCATTCCCCCGCACCCCGCGCCGCCCAATCCTTCCGCACGGCCAAAAATACGCATCCCATATTCCAATAAAGCCCGGGCGGCCGTGTGACCGCCCTCGTACACAAGGAGTCAACCGATGCTCTCCGAGACGTCGACCGCAACCGTCCGCGCCACCCTCCCCGCCGTCGGGGCGGCCATCGGGGACATAGCGGATCTCTTCTACCGGAAGCTGTTCGACGCCCACCCGGAGCTGCTCAGGGACCTCTTCAACCGGGGCAACCAGGCCTCGGGCACCCAGCGCCGCGCACTCGCCGGATCCATCGCCGCCTTCGCCACCCAGCTCGTCGAGCACCCCGGCACCCGCCCCGACGCGATGCTCGGCCGCATCGCGAACAAGCACGCCTCCCTCGGCATCACGGCCCCGCAGTACGCGATCGTGCACACCCACCTCTTCGCCGCGATCGCCGAGGTGCTGGGCGACGCGGTCACCCCCGAGGTCGCCGCGGCCTGGGACGAGGTCTACTGGCTGATGGCCAACGCCCTGATCGCCATCGAGGAACGCCTCTACGCGCAGCAGGGCGTGCTCGCGGGCGACGTGTGGCGCGAGTGGACGGTGGTGTCGCGCACCGAGGACACCGCGGCCGTGGCCACTTTCCGGCTCGCCCCGGCGGACGGCTCGCCCGCCCCCGCCTTCCGGCCGGGCCAGTACGTCTCCGTCCAGGTGGAACTCCCGGACGGGGCCCGCCAGATCCGTCAGTACAGTCTCACCGGGGCGCCGGGCGGCGGCCCGCGCTCCATCTCCGTCAAGCGGGTACAGGACGGGGACGGGCCCGACGGCGAGGTCTCCGCACACCTGCACGCGCGACTGCGCGAGGGCGACCGGCTGCGCGTCTCCGCCCCGTACGGTGATCTGGTGCTGGACGACTCCGGCGCGCCGCTGCTGCTCGCCTCCGCCGGCATCGGCTGCACCCCGGTCCTGTCGATGCTGGAGCACCTCGCCGCCGAGGGGCACCCGGCGCCGGTGACCGTCGTGCACGGCGACCGGTCCCCCGCGGACCACGCCCTGCGCACCGACCACGCGGCGCTGACGGCGAAGCTCCCGGACGCCGCCGCACACTTCTGGTACGAGGACCCCGAGCCCGGCCACCCCGCCGGGCGCACCGGCCTCGTCGACCTGAGCGGCCTGCCGGTCGCCCCGGGCACCCGCGCCTACCTCTGCGGGCCCCTGCCCTTCATGAGGGCCGTCCGGTCCCAGCTCCTCGACAAGGGGGTGGCCGCGGCCGACATCCACTACGAGGTGTTCGGCCCCGACATGTGGCTCGCCCAGGACTGACGCACGCGACGGCCGGAAACCCGGCAGATGTCCGGATCCACTCGCACAGTTCCCGAACAGGTTTGGCGGAGCCGCATGTTCCGGTACAAGCGCTGTACGGACACACGTCCCGTACCGAAGGAGCCCGCCATGTCCTCACCCATGTCCGCGAGCAGTTTCCTCAAGGCCCTGAGGGACGAGGGACTCACCGTCGTCCAGGTCGGCGACTGGCGCACGCACAACCGCAACCACAAGGGCCCGTGGGGGCCGGTGCACGGTGTGATGCTCCACCACACCGTCACCAGCGGCACCGCCCGCACCGTCGAGATCTGCCGCGACGGTTACTCCGGCCTCCCGGGCCCGCTCTGCCACGGCGTGATCGCCAAGGACGGCCGGGTCCACCTGGTCGGCTACGGCCGCGCCAACCACGCCGGCCTCGGCGACGACGAGGTCCTGCGCGCCGTGATCGCCGAGAGGCGCCTGCCGTCGGACAACGAGTCGAACACGGACGGCAACCGGCACTTCTACGGCTTCGAGTGCGAGAACCTCGGCGACGGCGAGGACCCCTGGCCGGCCGTGCAGCTGGAGGCCATCGAGAAGGCGGCCGCCGCGGTCTGCAGATTCCACGGCTGGGGCGCGCCGTCCGTCATCGGACACCGGGAGTGGCAACCCGGCAAGATCGACCCGCTCGGCTTCTCGATGACCGGCATGCGCAACCGGATCCACGACCGGCTGAAGTAGCCCGGCGCGGGGCGGCACACAATGGCGTCATGCGTGACGAAGCACTCGACCTCTCCCGGCTGCGGCCGGCACTGCCCTCACCCCTGCAGCCGGTCGAGGACGAGCGCTTCGCCCGGCACGGCGTGACGCTGCTGCTCAAGCGCGACGACCTGATCCACCCCGACCTGCCGGGCAACAAGTGGCGCAAACTCGCTCCCAACATCCGGGCCGCCGCCGGACGCACCGTGCTGACCTTCGGCGGGGCCTACTCCAACCACCTGCGCGCCACCGCCGCCGCGGGACGCCTGCTGGGCTTCCCCACCGTCGGCGTCGTACGGGGCGACGAGCTGGCCGGGCGCCCACTGAACCCCTCCCTCGCGCGCTGCGCGGCGGACGGCATGCGCCTGCACTTCGTGGACCGGGCCACCTACCGCGCGAAGACCACTCCCGGCGTCCTGGACGGCCTGCTGAGCCTCTTCGGGGAGTGCGCGGTCGTCCCGGAGGGCGGCAGCAACGCCCTCGCCGCACGGGGCTGCACAGAGCTCGGCCGCGAGCTGCGCGACGCGGGCGGCACGGTGGCCGTCGCCTGCGGAACCGGCGGCACCCTGGCGGGCCTCGCCGCCGGCCTCGGGCCGGGGCAGCGCGCCCTCGGCGTCCCGGTCCTGCGCGGCGGCTTCCTGGCCGGGGCCGTGCGCGGCCTCCAGCAGGAGGCGTTCGGCGGACCTACGGGGCGGTGGTCGCTGGACGAGCGCTTCCACTTCGGCGGGTACGCCCGTACGACTCCGGAGCTGCACGCGTTCGCCGATGCGTTCGAGGACCGGCACGGGCTGCCCGTGGAGCGGCTCTATGTCGCCAAACTCCTGTACGGCCTGACCGTCCTCGCCGGTGAGGGCGCCTTCACCCCGGGCTCCACGGTGACCGCCGTCATCACCGGCCGCCCCGCACCGGAGGCCGACGGCCCTCAGTTGCCGTCGGACTCGCGGTAGGCGGCCGCCTCCTCCAGGTCCAGCCTGCGCAGCAGGGCGCGCATCATCTCGTCGTCGATCCGCCGTTCGTCCCTGAGGCGTACGAAGACCGCCCGCTCGGCGTCGATCATCTCCCTCGCCAGCCGCCGGTAGGTGTCGTCCGCCGACTCCCCGGTGACCGGGTTGGGCCGGCCGAGACGCTCCCAGACGGCGTTGCGGCGCCGTTCCATCACGGCGCGCAACCGCTGGGTCAGCGGGTCGGGCAGTTCGTTGGCGGGGTCGGTCAGCAGCGCGTCCAGCCTGGAGTCCGCCGCCGTGGACGCCTCGCTCTGGGCCTGCGCCTCCGCCAGCGTCTCCCCGCGCGTGTCGCGGCCCGGCAGTCTCAGCACGCGCACCAGGAGGGGCAGGCTGAGGCCCTGGAGGACCAGGGTCCCGATCACCGTCGTGAAGGTCAGGAACAGCACGAGGCTGCGCGCCGGGAACTTCTCCCCGTCGGGTGTGAGCAGGGGGATGGAGAACACGATGGCGAGCGAGACGACGCCCCGCATCCCGGCCCAGCTGATGATCAGCGGGGAGGTCCAGGGCAGCGGCCCCTCGCGTTCCCGCACCCGCCGGGACAGCCACAGGGGCAGATAGCTCGCGGGGTACACCCAGAGGAAGCGGACCACGACCACGGCGACGAACACCAGGACGGCGTACTGGAGCGCCTCGCCCACGCTGTACTCCCCCAGCTCCCGCAGGACGAAGGGCAGCTGCAGTCCGATCAGCGCGAAGACGGCGGATTCCAGGATGAACGCCACCATCTTCCAGACCGCCGCCTCCTGCAGCCGGGTCGCGAAGTCGACCTGCCAGGAGCGGTGCCCCAGGTACAGCGCGACGACGACCACGGCCAGCACCCCGGAGGCGTGCACCCGCTCGGCGGCGGCGTACGCCACGAAGGGGATGAGGAGCGACAGGGTGTTCTGGAGCAGCGCCTCCTTGAGGTGCGTGCGCAGCCAGTGCAGCGGGACCATCAGCAGCAGGCCGACCCCGACACCGCCGACCGACGCCACCAGGAACTCGACGATCCCCTCGCCCCAGTTCATCCCCTCGCCGACGGCGGCGGCGAGGACCACCTTGAAGGCGGTGATGGCGGTGGCGTCGTTCACCAGGGACTCGCCCTGGAGGATCGTGGTGATCCGGGCGGGCAGGCCCACCCGCCGGGCGATCGCCGCGGCGGTGACCGCGTCCGGCGGGGCCACCACGGCTCCCAGGACCAGTGCGGCGGTCAGCGGCAGGTCGGGGACCAGCAGATAGGCCAGCCAGCCCACCGCGACCGTCGCGAAGAGGACGTAACCCACGGAGAGCAGCGCGACGGGCCGCACATTGGCCCGGAGGTCCAGGTACGAGCTGTCGACCGCGGCCGTGTACAGCAGCGGCGGGAGCAGCAGGGGCAGCACGACGTGCGCGTCCAGCGTGTAGCTCGGCACCCCGGGCAGATAGGAGGCCACCAGCCCGGCGGCGACCAGCAGCAGGGGCGCGGGCACCGGGGTCCGGCGCGCCGCCCCCGCGACCACCGCACTGACAGCGACAAGCGCCACCAGCGGCAATGCGTCCATCTCACCGTCCTCGTATCCGACGTACCGTGGCCATCATGAGTGAGTGCCTCCATGTTGACGAGCTGCCGCGCCCCGAGCCCACCCCGCTCGACAAGACCTGTCCGGAGTGTCTGGCCGCGGGCACCCATCCCGTGCAGCTGCGCCTCTGCCTCGAGTGCGGGCATGTGGGCTGCTGCGATTCCTCGCCCCTGAAACACGCCACGGCGCACTTCGAGGAGACCGGACATCCGGTGATGCGCAGCTTCGACTGCATGGACAGCTGGCGCTGGTGCTTCGTGGACGGTTCGATCGTCTGACGTCTGGGTACGTCAAACCGGCGCCGGTTCTTCTCAATTGACCGCCGCAGACCTCTAGCCACCGTGCGTACTCGCATGCCTACCATGCGTAACGGTGGGTATGAGGTCCCGGCGACACGGCATCATGGGGCGCGATAGCGTCGCCGAGCCAGAGAACCGACGACGGACCGCACGGCCCCGGGAATTCGACCCGGAGCCCCGAACGAGTTTGTGCCACCTTGGAGGTGAGGGTGTCCCAGATCGCAGGCGAGCCCGGGAACCAGGACTTCGTAGAGGTCCGGCTGCCCGCTGCGGGTGCCTACCTGTCGGTGCTGCGTACGGCCACGGCCGGCCTCGCAGCGCGCTTGGACTTCACTCTCGACGAGATCGAGGATCTCCGCATCGCGGTCGACGAGGCCTGCGCGATCCTGCTCCAGCAGGCCGTGCCGGGTTCCGTCCTCAGCTGCGTCTTCCGCCTCGTGGGCGATTCCCTCGAGGTGACCGTCTCGGCGCCCACGACCGACGGCCGCGCGCCCGAGCGCGACACCTTCGCCTGGACGGTGCTCTCCGCACTGGCCGGCAAGGTCGACTCGACGGTCGCGGACGACCGGACGGTCAGCATCAGCCTCTACAAACAGCGCGGCGCGGGACCCGGGCCGGCGTGAGCGACGGGAACGGGGACGGTCCTGTGCGGGACGAGACGATCCGGTCCGGGGCGGTGCGCCCAGCAGCCGTCCCGGAGCAGCAGGCCCGGCCGCATCCGGAGGACGGTGCGGACGCGGACGGTGCGGACGGGGTTCAGGGCCGTCCGGTCGCGGTGGAGCAGTCGCAGGCGGAGCGGGCGGGCCAGATGAGCGAGCACGGGCACCACGATCCACGGGACCGCAGCGGGGCGCGGGCGCTCTTCATCGAACTGCGGGCACTCCCCGACGGTTCGGTGGAGAAGGCCGAGCTGCGCAACCGGCTGGTGCGGATGCACCTGCCGCTCGTGGAGCACCTGGCCCGCAGATTCCGCAACAGGGGCGAGCCGCTCGACGATCTCACGCAGGTCGCCACGATCGGTCTGATCAAGTCGGTGGACCGGTTCGACCCCGACCGCGGGGTCGAGTTCTCGACGTACGCGACGCCCACGGTCGTCGGCGAGATCAAGCGCCACTTCCGCGACAAGGGCTGGGCGGTGCGGGTCCCGCGCCGCCTCCAGGAGCTGCGGCTGTCGCTGACCACGGCCACCGCGGAGCTCTCCCAGCAGCACGGCCGCTCGCCCACCGTGCACGAACTGGCGGAGCGGCTGGGCATCTCCGAGGAGGAGGTGCTGGAGGGGCTGGAGTCCGCCAACGCCTACAGCACCCTGTCGCTGGACGTGCCGGACACGGACGACGAGTCGCCGGCCGTGGCGGACACCCTGGGCTCCGAGGACGAGGCCCTGGAGGGCGTGGAGTACCGCGAGTCGCTCAAGCCGCTGCTGGAGGACCTTCCCCCGCGCGAGAAGCGCATTCTGCTGCTGCGCTTCTTCGGCAACATGACGCAGTCGCAGATCGCGCAGGAGGTGGGCATCTCCCAGATGCACGTCTCCCGCCTCCTGGCACGCACGCTGGCGCAGCTGCGCGAGCGGCTGCTCGTCGAGGAGTAGCGGGCGCCGGCCCGTCGGCCACCGGGCGCGGCGGGCCGGCGGGGCCGCCGCGCGGGGCTCACGCGTCGGGCGTCGTCCGCTGCACCCGGATCCCCAGGGCCTTGGTGGTCGCGGGGGCGAGCAGCAGCACGAGGGCGGTCACCGCGACCACGGAGAGGGCGATCCCGGCCGGGATCAGCGCCCCCTGTGCCCTCAGCAGGGTCCAGGCGACCGGCAGCGCCATGAGCTGGGTGATGAGCGCGGGCCCCCTGCTCCAGCTGCGCCGCAGCAGCAGGCCGCGGGCGGCGAAGAGGGGGATCAGACCGAGGACGATCAGCGTCACCCCTCCCGTCTCGGCCTGCTGCGGGCTGTCGGGGCGGCCGAGCAGTCCCATGACCAGCATGTAGATCCCGCCGACGACCAGCGCGGCGGCCTCCAGGGCGCAGAGCCCGGCCACGAGCGCGATCCGGGCGGGCTTCTCCGGACCGGCAGGGGGCGACGGCGGGGGCGTGTTCTGCTGAGTGCTCACGCCTTTCAGGTTGACATCCCCGCCCGCCGATCGTGAACCCGGGGGCCGCACCGGCCCCGTCGCCGTCACGCTCGGTGACCGGTCACGGACCCGTTGGAGCGCGACTTCAGGGCCGTACGGCGCGGTGGGTACCCTGGCCAGCATGCGCGCACTCCTCGTGGTCAACCCAGCTGCCACCACTACCAGTGCGCGGACGCGTGACGTGCTGATCCACGCCCTCGCGAGCGAGATGAAGATCGAGACGGTGACCACGGAGTACCGCGGTCACGCCCGGGACCTGGGGCGTCGTGCCGCAGACTCCGACGACGTCGACCTGGTGGTGGCCCTGGGCGGCGACGGCACGGTCAACGAGGTGGTCAACGGCCTGCTCCACAACGGCCCCGACCCCGAAGGCCTGCCGAGTCTCGCGGTGGTGCCCGGCGGTTCCACCAACGTGTTCGCCCGCGCCCTGGGCATTCCCAACGACGCCGTGGAGGCGACCGGCGCGATCCTGGACGCCCTGGCCTCCCGCAGCGAGCGCACGGTGGGACTCGGTCTCGCGGCCGGCACCCCGGGAAGCGCGGACGAGGCGGTCCCCGGCCGCTGGTTCACCTTCTGCGCGGGCCTCGGATTCGACGCGGGCGTCATCGGCCGGGTCGAACAGAAGCGCGAGCTGGGCAAGCGGTCGACCCACGCGCTCTACGTGCGGCAGGTCCTGCGGCAGTTCCTGGACGAGCCGCACCGGCGCAGCGGCCAGATCACCCTGGAGGTCCCCGGCCGGGACCCGGTCACGGACCTCGCCTTGTCGATAATCTGCAACACCGCGCCCTGGACCTACCTGGGAAACCGCCCGATATACGCGTCCCCGAGGGCCTCGTTCGACACCGCCCTGGACATCCTCGGCCTGAAGCGTCTTTCGACCCCTGCCGTTACCCGGTACGCCACCCAGTTGCTCACTTCGAGTCCCGAAAAGGGTCCACACGGTAAGCACGCAGTCTCCATGCACGACCTCACGGACTTCACCTTGCATTCAAAGGTTCCACTGCCCTTCCAGATGGACGGTGACCACCTCGGACTGCGTACGAGCGTGACGTTCACAGGCGTTCGCCGTGCACTGCGTGTGATTGTGTGAGTGGAAGGGGCGAAAGTCCTTTAACTCGAACGTTTGGGCTGGCCCCCACCCCTTAGAAGTACGGCTGTGACCTAGTCGACACCGAGGAATCAAAAAAAACTTTCCAGAAGGGGTTGTATCCGTCGCCGAGGTTTGGGAATCTCTACATGGCGATCGGGACGGCCCGCAACATCGGCCTCCACTGAGAGCCAGAACCCCTCCTCACCACAACAGGACCACATCCAGTTCTTCTGGACGTCGGACCTTCGGCCGCGGGGGGATTCGTGAAAGCGTTCACATTCACAAGCACCAGCATGTAATACCAAGGAGAGGTAGCAGCCATGGACTGGCGTCACAACGCCGTTTGTCGTGAGGAAGACCCCGAGCTGTTCTTCCCCATCGGCAACACCGGTCCTGCGCTGCTGCAGATCGAGGAAGCCAAGGCCGTCTGCCGTCGCTGCCCCGTCATGGAGCAGTGCCTGCAGTGGGCGCTCGAGTCCGGTCAGGACTCCGGCGTCTGGGGTGGCCTCAGCGAGG
Source organism: Streptomyces sp. NPDC001822 (assembly GCF_042892135.1). Classification (NCBI taxonomy): domain Bacteria; kingdom Bacillati; phylum Actinomycetota; class Actinomycetes; order Kitasatosporales; family Streptomycetaceae; genus Streptomyces; species Streptomyces sp. NPDC001822. The sequence goes on along the minus strand of NZ_JBIATW010000007.1, from coordinate 123,758 downwards.
ACGAGCGCCGCGCAATGAAGCGCCGCGCCGCTCGCAACCGGGCGCGTAACGCCAGCGCCTGACCGACGCCCCCCGCACGACGAGCCTCAGCCCGGCGGCGCGTACAGAGCGTACGCACAGCCCCGCCTTCGAGTCGCAGCGCGCAGTACCCCCGAAGCGCATCGCACCGTGAGCACCACGCAGTGGGCCCGGACCGTCACCACGGTCCGGGCCCACTGCTGTGCGGTGGCGGTCGCGAGGCTACTTGTGGTTCCGGACGGGGATGTCCAGGACCACCTGTGTGCCGCGCACCGGCGCCGGGACCATACCGAAGGTGCCGCCCAACTCGCCCTCGACCAGCGTCCGCACGATCTGGAGACCCAGATTCCCGGCGCGCTGGGGGTCGAAGCCCTCGGGCAGTCCGCGTCCGTCATCCGTGACGGTGATCATCAGCCGGCCCTCGGAGGGTGACCCGCCACGCACCGCGGAGACCTCGACCGTGCCCTGTTCAGCGACGGTGAACGCGTGTTCCAGCGCGTTCTGCAGCACCTCGGTCAGCACCATCGAGAGCGGCGTCGCCACCTCGGCGTCGAGAATCCCGAAGCGGCCCGCGCGACGGCACGTCACCTTTCCGGGCGAGATCTCGGCGACCATGGCGATCACGCGGTCCGCGATCTCGTCGAACTCCACGCGCTCGTCCAGATTCTGGGACAGCGTCTCATGGACGATCGCGATCGAACCGACCCGTCGCACCGCCTCGTTGAGCGCCTCGCGCCCCTGCTCGGAGTCCATCCGGCGCGCCTGGAGGCGCAACAGGGCGGCCACCGTCTGGAGGTTGTTCTTCACCCGGTGGTGGATCTCCCGGATGGTGGCATCCTTCGTGATCAATTCCCGCTCGCGGCGCCGGAGTTCCGTGACGTCACGCAGGAGCACCAGCGAACCGATGCGTACGCCCTTGGGCTTCAGGGGAATGGCCCGCAGCTGGATGACCCCGCCCGCGCCCTCGACCTCGAACTCCCTGGGGGCGTATCCGCTCGCCACCTTGACCAGGGCCTCGTCGACCGGGCCGCGCGACGGTGCCAGCTCCGCGGTCGTCGCGCCCAGGTGATGGCCGACGAGGTCCGAGGCCAGGCCGAGCCGGTGGTACGCCGAGAGGCCGTTCGGGCTGGCGTACTGGACGACACCGTCCGCGTCCAGCCTGATCAGCCCGTCGCCCACCCGCGGCGAGGCGTCCATGTCGACCTGCTGGCCGGGGAAGGGGAAGGACCCGGCGGCGATCATCTGGGCCAGGTCGGACGCGGACTGGAGGTAGGTGAGCTCCAGCCGGGACGGGGTGCGCACGGTGAGCAGGTTGGTGTTGCGGGCGATCACCCCGAGGACCCGGCCGTCGCGGCGCACGGGGATCGACTCGACCCGCACGGGCACCTCCTCCCGCCACTCGGGGTCGCCCTCCCGCACGATGCGGCCCTCGTCCAGGGCGGCGTCCAGCAGCGGACGGCGGCCGCGCGGCACCAGATGGCCGACCATGTCGTCCTGGTAGGAGGTGGGGCCGGTGTTCGGCCGCATCTGCGCCACGGAGACGTAGCGGGTCCCGTCGCGGGTCGGGACCCACAGGACGAGGTCGGCGAAGGACAGGTCGGAGAGCAGCTGCCACTCCGAGACCAGCAGATGGAGCCACTCGAGGTCGGTGTCGCTCAGGGCTGTGTGCTGGTGGACGAGGTCGTTCATGGAGGGCACATGTGCGAGCGTACCCGCGGATATGACGAGGTTCCGAACCGATCGGGCCGCCGATGCGTGACACTGGGCAGGGGCCGGGCGGCGGGAGAATGTCCGCCCCCACGGATGGACATGGGCTATTGGTCTAGTCCACAATGCGAAGTGCGGACGCCGCACACAGGACATGAGCGTCACGCGACACGAACCTCCGCTCTCCCCGCACAGGAGAGCGGACCGAGGTACCCGGCGCTCTCTGCCCTGACTGCGCCCGGTGCCTCACATGGCCGGAGGCACCGCACACCGCCGGCCAGGAAGCTCCGGGCTGCGGTGCCGGACGGGCTGAGGGTCCCGTCCCGGCGCCGCGGCCCGCGGGTGTTTTCCGGGGCGTTCCGCGCGCGGGCCGGATGTCCGCCGACGGGGCGACAGCCATCGACGCGAACACGGACGGTTCACCTCCCGGCCGCCCCCTTCTGCTAGATTGGTCCGAGATTGGTCTATACCACATGACGCCCACTCTTCAGATCGGCAGGCACAGCGTGGAAGTTGTCATCGTCCCGGACGCCACGGCAGGCGGCGAGCTCATCGCGGAGGCCATCGGCGCCCTGCTGAACCGCAGGCCTGACGCACTTCTCGGTGTTGCCACCGGCTCGACCCCGCTGCCCGTCTACCAGGCCCTGGCGGCGAAGGTCCGCTCCGGAGCCGTGGACGCCTCGCACGCCCGCATCTGCCAGCTCGACGAGTACGTCGGGCTGCCGGCCGGCCACCCCGAGTCCTACCGCTCGGTCGTGCTGCGCGAGGTCGTCGAGCCGCTCGGCCTGTCCGAGAAGTCCTTCATGGGCCCGGACGGCACGGCCGAGGACGTCCAGGCGGCCTGCGAGGCGTACGACAGGGCGCTCGCCGAGGCGGGCGGTGTCGATCTCCAGCTGCTCGGCATCGGCACTGACGGGCACATCGGTTTCAACGAGCCGTGCTCGTCGCTCGCCTCCCGCACACGCATCAAGACGCTGACCGAGCAGACCCGGATCGACAACGCGCGCTTCTTCGACGACGACATCGAGCAGGTGCCCCACCACGTCATCACCCAGGGCATCGGCACGATCCTGGAGTCCCGCCACCCGATCCTGCTGGCCACCGGCGAGGGCAAGGCCGACGCGGTGGCCCGCACCGTCGAGGGCCCGGTGGCCTCGATCGTGCCGGCCTCGGCGCTGCAGCTGCACCCGCACGCCACGGTGGTGGTCGACGAGGCCGCCGCGTCGAAGCTGAAGCTGGCGGACTACTTCCGCGCCACCTACGCGGCGAAGCCGCTGTGGCAGGGCCTGTAGAACCTCCCCCGTACGCCGGAGGGCCGGGTCGCCGACGACGGTGACCCGGCCCTCTCGCGTCGCGCCGGCGGCTATCCGGTCCGGGTCCCCGTGATCGTCTCCGCCGCTGCGATCCCGCACACCCGTGCGGCGCCGTGGGTGGCGACGTGGAGCGCGCCCCGGGGCGGTGCCACCGGCAGGCCCATCTCCACCACGATGGTGTCGGGGCGCGCCGCCACCAGGGTGTCCAGCGCCTCGCCCATCCACGCGTGCCGGTGGGCGTCGCGGACGACGGCGACGATGCGCCGCTCCCCCGCCGCCCGCAGCACCTCGGCCGCCGGTGACCCGTGCTCACCGCCGTAGGTGTCCGTCACGGTGCCGGGCAGCAGCCGGGTCAGCTCCGCGGCAACGCCCCACGGGGTCTCCTCGCCGACCGCGATGTTCGCGACGGGGGTGAGCGCGGCGACGTAGGGCGGTGCGGCAAGCGGCTCGGCGGCCCCCGTGACCTTCACGGCGCGGCGGGCCGCGGTCAGGCCGATGCCGGCTCCGGTGCCGGGCGCGGTCCCCTCCTGCATTTCCGCGCCCGGCCCCGAGGCAGCCCCCCTGGCCCTCTGCGTCCAGGACGCGAGAGCCCGTACACGTGCGGCGGCGTCGGCCAGCCGCTCCTCGGGCAGTTCGCCCGTCCGCACCGCCGTCACGAGCGCGTCGCGCAGCCGCAGCACGGTCTCCTCGTCGGCGAGCCCGCCGCCCACGCAGATGGCGTCGGCGCCCGCCGCGATGGCGAGGACGGACCCGCGCTCGATGCCGTACGTGCCGGCGATGGCGTCCATCTCCATGCCGTCCGTGACGATCAGGCCGTCGTAGCCCAGTTCCTGGCGCAGCAGTCCGGTGAGGATCTGCGGGCTCAGGGTGGCGGGCCGGGTCGGGTCGAGTGCGGGGAGCAGGATATGCGCGCTCATGACGGATCGGGAACCCGCGGCGATGGCCGCCCGGAAAGGCACCAGCTCACGGGCGTGCAACGTGTCCAGGTCCACATCGATGCGGGGCAGCGCGTGGTGCGAGTCGACCGCCGTGTCGCCGTGCCCGGGGAAGTGCTTGGTGCAGGCGGCGACCCCGGCGGACTGGAGGCCCTCGACATACGCGGCGGTGTGCCGGGCGACGAGCGCGGTGTCGGCGCCGAAGGAGCGTACGCCGATGACCGGGTTACCGGGATTGGAGTTGACGTCGGCGGACGGCGCCCAGTTGAGATTGACGCCGCACTCGGCCAGCCGGCGGCCGAGCTCGCGGGCGACGGCACGGGTGAGGTCCACGTCGTCCACGGCGCCGAGGGCGAGGTTGCCGGGGAACGACGAGCCGGCGCGGACCTCCAGCCGGGTGACGTCGCCGCCCTCCTCGTCGATCGCGACGAGTACGTCGTCCCGCTCGGCGCGCAGCCGCGCGGTGAGCGCGGCGAGCTGCTCGGGCGAGTGGATGTTCCGGCCGAACAGCCCGACGGAGGCCAGGCCTTCGCCGACCCTGCGCAGGAGCCAGTCCGGGGCGCTCGTGCCGGTGAACCCGGGCTGGAGCACGGCGAGCGCGTCGCGTGTGACGGTGTCCGTGGTGGATACGAGGGTGGTCATGGCAGCCGGGTTATCCCTTCACTGCGCCATCGGTCAGACCGCTGACGGCCTTGCGCTGCAGGAAGACGAAGAGGACGAGGATCGGGACGGCGAAGATCGAGGAGGCGGCCATCGTGGCGCCCCAGTCGTCACCGAACTGGGTCTGGAACTGCGACAGCCACAACGGCAGGGTCTGGGACTCCGCCTGCTTGTTCAGGACGAGCACCAGGGGGAACTCGTTCCACGCGGTGATGAAGCCGAACATCGACGTGGACATCAGCCCGGGTGCGAGCAGCGGCAGGATCACCTTGACGAACGCCTGCGGACGGGTGCAGCCGTCCACCATGGCCGACTCCTCCAGCTCCCGGGGCACCGCGGCGACGAAGCCGCGCAGCGTCAGGAGGGTGAAGGGCAGGACCATGACCATGTAGAAGACCGTCAGCGGGATCAGGCTGTTGAGCATGTCCGAGTCGCGGACGATGAAGTAGATCGCGATGACCATGACTTCCCAGGGCGCCATCTGGGCGACCATGAAGCCGACGATGAATCCCTTGCGTCCCTTGAAGCGCATCCGGGCCAGGGCGAACGAGCCGGCCAGCGCGAGGATCAGGGAGAACGTCACGGCGAGGACCGTGACCGTGAGCGAGTTGCGGACCATCGTCCAGAAGTTGTCCGCGTCGACGGCGGTCCGGAAGTGCTCGAACGTGAAGTTCGTGGGGAACCAGACCGGGTCGTCCGCGACGATGTCCGGCGTCGGCTTGAAGGCCGTCGCGAACATCCAGTACACGGGGAAGACGAAGCCGATGATCAGCAGGACCGCGGTGGCGTTGGGCCAGATGCGGCTGAACCGTGACGAAGCCGAGCGCTTCACAGCTCGTCCTCCTCTTGCTTGAGAACGATCCGGAGGTAGGAGGACGTCAGCAGGAGCAGGATCACGATGGTGAGCATCGCGATCGCCGAACCCATCCCGTAGTGCTGGTTCCCGACGCCCTCGATATAGGCGTAGACCGGCAGGATCTCGGTGAGCCGGTCCGGGCCGCCCTGGTTGATCGCGAAGACCTGGACGAACGCCTTGAAGATCCAGATGATTTCGAGGAACGTCGTCGCGAAGAGGAACGGCTTGAGGAACGGCATGGTGACCGAGGTGAAGCTCTTCCACGGGCCGGCGCCGTCGAGCGAGGCGGCCTCGTAGAGCTCCTTGGGGATGGTCGTCGTGGCCGCGTAGAGGTTGATCGCGACGAACGGGATCGACATCCAGACGATGAGCACGGTGATGACGAAGAACGTGGAGAACTGGCCGCCGGTCCAGTTGTAGTCGGCCATCGAGTGGAAGCCGGCCTTGTCCAGCACCCAGTTGACGACACCGAACCGGGAGGCGAAGAGCCACTGGTAGACGGTGGTCGAGGCCACGACGGGCATCGCCCAGGCGAGCACCAGGCCGATGAGGAGCGCGACGCGCATGCGCTTGCCGAGCCGGGCCAGCAGGAGTCCGATCAGCGTGCCGAAGACCATGGTCAGGGCGACGTTGACGGCCGTGAAGACGGTCGAACGGACGGTGACGTTCCAGAATTCCTCGCTGCCGAGGATCTCCTTGTAGTTGTCGATCCCGTTCCACTCGGTGAGGTGCTGGATCAGCTGCCTCATGTTGAGGTTCTGGAACGACAGCAGGGTGTTCTCGACCAGCGGCCAGCCGAGGAACACCAGGGTCACGGCCACCGGCGGCAACAGCAGCAGGTACGGGGCCGTCGCGCGGGATCTGCCGCGGGCCGCCGGCTTGCCCTGCGCTGCACCGGTCCCCTTCACCACGTCCGTCGGACCTGAAGGCGGCCGTTCGGTCTGCACGGTCATGCTCGCCATCTCTTTCTCGGCACCATGGGACACAAATCGACTGCCGGGGGACGGACTCCGTGATGGAGCCCGTCCCCCGGCAGTTCGGCCTTACTGCTTCTGCGCGAGGCGCTTGTTGAACTCCGCCTCGACCTGCTTGGCGGCCTCGGCGTTCGACTTGCCGTTCAGGACCGCCGTCATGAAGGTCTTGATCGGGTTCGGGGCGTTCTCGACCGCGGCCCACTCGGGGATCAGCGGGGTGGTGCCGCCGACCTTGGCGGACGGCGCGGCGGCCTCGGCGACCGGGTTGCCGGCCAGGTTCGCGTTCAGCGACTCCTTGTTCGGGATGACGCCGTTCAGCTTCGCGAGCTGACCCTCGAACTGGTCGGAGAGCGCGAGCTTCAGGAACTCCTTGGCGAGGTCCTGCTTCGCACTGCCCTCGGCCACGGCGAGGTTGGAGCCGCCGAGGAAGACGCCCTCGGGCTTGTCGGCGGTCTCACCCGGGATGGTGAAGTAGCCGATCTCCTTCTCGATGGCGGGGTTGGCCGCGATGGCCGTGCCGGCCTCCCAGCCCATGCCGATGAAGGCGCCGGTCTTGCCCTTGGCGAAGACGTCGGCCTGCTGCGGGGTCGCCTCGTCCTTGTCCTTGGGTGCCTTGGAGTAGGACTGGTACTTCTTGTACAGGTCCATCGCCTCGCCGATCTTCGGGTCGGCGAGGTTGGAGACCCACTTGTCCCCGTCCTTCTTGATGAGGTCCGCACCCTTGCCGATGGTGAGACCGTCGAAGAAGTACCAGTTCTGGCCGGGCAGGTAGAGCGGCTCGGCCTTGCCCTTGGCCTTGATCTTGTCGAGTGCGGCGAAGAACTCGTCGCGGGTCTTGGGGGTCTCGGTGACGCCCGCGTCCGCGAAGACGGTCTTGTTGTAGAGGACCACGCGGTTGGCGAAGTACCACGGGGCGGCGTACTGCTTGCCGTCGACGACCGCGGCCTCGTTCAGGTTGGCGGCCCAGTCGCCGCCGATCTCCGACTTGAGGTCACCGAGGTCGGCGAGGCCGCCGGTCTTGGCGTACGCGGCGGTCTGGGTGTTGCCGATCTCGAAGACGTCCGGCGGGTTCTCCTCGGAGAGGGCGGTCGTCAGCTTCTGCTGGATGCCGTTCCACTGCTGGACCTCGAACTTGACCTTCGCGCCGGTCTTCTTCTCGAACGCGGCGGTAAGATCCTTCTGCCACTGCTCGGGCGTCGAGCCGTCCATGGCCCAGACGGTGAGGGTCTGTCCCTTGTAGCTGTCGGGCCCGGACTTCTTGCCGCTGCTGTCGCTGCCGCCGTCGTCGGAGCCACACGCCGCCATGCTGACCATCATGCCCGCGACGCCGATCGCCGCGATGAGCTTGCGCTTCACGCCAAACCTCCTCAGGGTGCTGCAACCCCCCCGCCCACCGCGAAGACACCCACGAGTAGTTCTGCTGGGGCTGGGACCTGGTCTTTAATGGTTTAGACCAGTACCGGGAGCTTGGCCTAGACCTTTAGGGGTGTCAAGGGTGTATAAGAAGTGCACTCGCGTCCGTTACAGGACCGACACCTAAGGGAGGGCGACGACCCGTGACCGGACCGTGCCACCATGTGAGCCGCGACAGACGGAGGAGCCGGTGACGGCAGCAACGCAGCAGTCGGGAAGGCGGATCATGGGTGCCGACGGGGGCAGCAGTACGGGCGAGACCGGTGCGGGTGCGCGCACGGCACGCGTCCCCAAGTACTACCGGCTCAAGCGCCATCTCCTGGAGATGACGGACACCATGCCGCCCGGCACCCCCGTGCCGCCGGAGAGGACGCTCGCCGCCGAGTTCGACACCTCTCGCACCACGGTGCGCCAGGCACTCCAGGAGCTGGTCGTCGAGGGCCGGCTGGAACGCATCCAGGGCAAGGGGACCTTCGTCGCCAAGCCGAAGGTCTCGCAGGCCCTGCAACTCACCTCGTACACCGAGGACATGCGGGCCCAGGGCCTCGAACCCACGTCCCAGCTCCTGGACATCGGCTACGTCACGGCGGACGACACGCTCGCCGGACTGCTGGACATCACCGCGGGGGGAAGGGTGCTGCGGATCGAGCGGCTGCGGCTCGCCAGCGGGGAGCCGATGGCCATCGAGACCACGCACCTCTCGGCGAAGCGCTTCCCCGCGCTGCGCCGTTCACTGGTGAAGTACACGTCGCTCTACACCGCGCTCGCCGAGGTGTACGACGTCCGGCTCGCCGAGGCCGAGGAGACCATCGAGACCTCGCTCGCCACGCCGCGCGAGGCCGGACTGCTGGGCACGGACGTCGGGCTTCCGATGCTCATGCTGTCCCGGCACTCGGTCGACGGGCACGGCGAGCCGGTGGAATGGGTGCGCTCGGTCTACCGGGGCGACCGCTACAAGTTCGTCGCCCGCCTGAAGCGCCCCACCGACTGACCCCGGCCCCCTTCCGGCGGCCTCGGATCCCCTCGCACACACGCGGGGGGATCCACTCGTTCCGGGTGTCTTCCGGACCGTTGCAGGACCGCAATGCGGACGGGGGGTGACGCTGGGCGGAACCCTCGCCTAGATTTCCTGCGCATTACACCAGGTGATCAGCGAGGGGACGGAGTTGCCGATGTCAGAAAAAACCGAGGCGAAACCACCAACAGTGACACCCGCGAGGGTGGTCATCGCGCTGTGCCTGATCGCACCGTTCGTGGCGATGCTCTGGGTGGGCTCGTACGCCAAGGTGGACCCGACCTTCATCGGTATCCCCTTCTTCTACTGGTACCAGATGCTCTGGGTGCTCATCTCGACCTCGCTCACCATGGTCGCCTACAAGCTGTGGCAGCGTGACCAGCGCGCCCGCAAGGGAGGTGCTTCCGCATGAAGGACGGCGTGAACGGCGTCGCACTCGCCGTGTTCATCTTCTTCTTCCTGGCCGTCACGGTCATCGGATTCATGGCCGCGCGCTGGCGCAAGGCCGAGAACGAGGCGAGCCTCGACGAATGGGGTCTGGGCGGCCGGTCGTTCGGCACCTGGGTCACCTGGTTCCTGCTCGGCGGCGACCTGTACACCGCGTACACCTTCGTCGCGGTCCCCGCGGCGATCTACGCGGCCGGTGCGGCGGGCTTCTTCGCCGTCCCGTACACGATCCTCGTCTACCCGCTGATCTTCACCTTCCTGCCCCGCCTGTGGTCGGTGTCGCACAAGCACGGCTACGTCACCACCTCGGACTTCGTCCGCGGCCGCTTCGGCTCGAAGGGCCTCTCACTGGCCGTCGCCCTCACGGGCATCCTCGCCACCATGCCGTACATCGCGCTCCAGCTGGTCGGCATCCAGGCCGTGCTGGACGTCATGGGCGTCGGCGGCGGCGAGAACACCCACTGGTTCGTCAAGGACCTGCCGCTGCTCATCGCGTTCGCGGTCCTCGCCGCGTACACGTACTCCTCGGGACTGCGGGCCCCCGCGCTCATCGCGTTCGTCAAGGACGGCCTGATCTACCTGGTCATCGCGGTGGCCATCATCTACATCCCGATCAAACTCGGCGGCTTCGACGACATCTTCGCGAAGGCCGGCGAGGCGTTCGCCCAGACCAACGAGGCGACGGGCAAACCGAGGGGCGCGCTCGTGCCCGGGGAGATGGGCCAGTGGGGCTACGCGACGCTGGCACTGGGCTCCGCGCTCGCGCTCTTCATGTACCCGCACTCGATCACGGCGACGCTCTCCAGCCGCAGCCGTGAGGTGATCCGGCGCAACACCACGATCCTGCCGCTGTACTCCCTGATGCTGGGCCTGCTCGCGCTGCTCGGCTTCATGGCGATCGCGGCCGGGATCAAGGTCGACAACGGTCAGCTGGCGATCCCCCAGCTGTTCGAGAACATGTTCCCCGACTGGTTCGCGGGTGTGGCCTTCGCCGCGATCGGGATCGGCGCCCTGGTGCCAGCCGCGATCATGTCGATCGCCGCGGCGAACCTCTTCACCAGGAACATCTACAAGGACTTCATCAAGCCGGACGCGACCCCGGCGCAGGAGACCAAGGTCTCCAAGCTGGTCTCGCTGCTGGTCAAGGTGGGCGCGCTCGCCTTCGTCCTCACCATGGACAAGACGGTCGCGATCAACTTCCAGCTGCTCGGCGGGATCTGGATCCTCCAGACCATGCCGGCGCTGGTGGGCGGCCTGTTCACCCGGTGGTTCCACCGCTGGGCCCTGATCGCCGGCTGGGCCGTCGGCATGATCTACGGCACGGTGGCCGCGTACGGTGTCGCCAGCCCGACCCAGAAGCACTTCGGCGGCTCCTCGAAGGAGATCCCCGGCATCGGCGAGATCGGCTACATCGGTCTCACCGCGTTCGTGCTGAACGTCCTCGTCGTCGTCGTGCTGACCTTCGTCCTGAACGCGCTGAAGGCCCCGGCGGGTATCGACGAGACCTCGCCGTCCGACTACACCGCGGACGTCGGCGAGCCCGGCGTCAAGGTCACGCTCCCGCCGGCCACGGTGGGTGCGCCGGGAGGCGAGCCCGAGCCCCTGGAACGCCTGTAGCCCGTGACGTCGTCGGTCCCGGCGGGTCCGCCCCGCCGGGACCGACGCGTGTGCGGGGTGCTCGCTCCGGCGAAGACCTCACGGGAGTACGTGCGCGGGACGGGTGTCTGCGGCAGACTCCGCGCATGGACGTTTCGATCAGGCCGGTCCGCGCCGCCGAGCACGAGGCCCTGGGCGAGATCACCACCCGGGCCTACCTCGACGACGGGCTGCTGGACTTCGCCGCGGCCGATCAGTACGCCGAACAGCTCCGCGCCGTCGGACGGCGCGCCGCGGAGGCGCTCGTGCTGGCGGCGGTGGGCTCCGACGGCGGCGTGCTGGGAGGTGTCACCTATGTCACCCCGGGCAGCCCGTGGACCGACATCGCCGCAGAGGACGAGGCCGAACTCCGGATGCTGGCCGTCTCCCGTGAAGCGCGGGGACGTGGTGCCGGCGAGGCGCTCGTCCGGGCCTGCGTCGAGCGGGCACGCGCCACCGAGAGGCTCTCCGGGGTGGTCCTGTCGACCCAGCCGGCCATGGAGTCCGCCCACCGCGTCTACCGGCGCCTCGGCTTCGCGCGGACCCCGGAACGCGACTGGAGCCCTCTCCCCGGGTTCACCCTGCTGACGTTCCGTCTGGCCTTTTGACCCATCACGACACTACATGTGGGGGCTGCCTCAATCGGCAGCCCCCACATGTATGCTCGACCTCGCTGTCGCCGCAGGGGAATCCGGTGTGAATCCGGAACTGTCCCGCAACGGTGTGATCGGTGTGCATTCGCGCACCGCGGAGTCCGAGGACCTGCCGACGGTGCGTCCGGCTCGACCGAACCGGACGCCGAGACGTCCGGGTCCCGCGGAGGGCCGGTGGACGCCGTGCGCGCCGTGCTCCCTCCCCGGGTGCGACCGTGCCCGGCTGCCCCGCTCCCGCAGGCCCCGAGCCGAGCGAGGGATAGCCCCAGTGACCATCGCGCCCGCAGACCCGGTTTCAGCCGCGGAATCCGAGAGCCTCACGACCGACGCGCCCGGGACCGCACTGTTGCGGACCCTGACCGGTCTGACCGCCGATCTGCCCGACACCGACCCCGGACGGGTCGCGGCCGCCGCGCTGCGCGGCCGGAGCGCGCGGGCGGACGAGGCCGAGCTGCGCTCGCTGGCCACCGAGGCCGCCGCGGGCCTGATCTCGGAGGACCCGGCCTACTCCCGGCTCGCCGCCCGGCTGCTCACCCTCGCGATCGCGGAGGAGGCGGCGGGCGAGGGGGCGGTCTCCTTCTCCTCGTCGGTCGCCGTGGGGCACCGCGAGGGCCTGATCGCCGACCGTACGGCCGAGTTCGTCACGCTGCACGCGGCCGCCCTGGACGCGCTGGTGGAGCGCTCGCTCGCCGACGGGGCGGACGACCGCTTCGGCTACTTCGGCCTGCGCACGCTGCACAGCCGCTATCTGCTGCGCCACCCGCTCACCCGGCAGGTCATCGAGACCCCGCAGCACTTCATGCTGCGCGTGGCCGCCGGGCTCGCCGAGGACACCTCGCAGCGTGCCCTGGACGAGGTGGCCGCCCTGTACGGCCTGATGAGCCGCCTCGACTACCTGCCGTCCTCGCCGACCCTCTTCAACTCCGGCACCCGGCACCCGCAGATGTCCTCCTGCTATCTGCTGGACTCGCCGCTGGACGAGCTCGACTCGATCTACGACCGCTATCACCAGGTGGCCCGCCTCTCGAAGCACGCGGGCGGCATCGGCCTCTCGTACTCCCGTGTCCGCGCCCGGGGTTCGCTGATCCGCGGCACGAACGGCCACTCCAACGGCATCGTGCCGTTCCTCAAGACCCTGGACGCCTCGGTCGCCGCGGTCAACCAGGGCGGCCGGCGCAAGGGCGCCGCCGCCGTCTACCTGGAGACCTGGCACGCCGACATCGAGGAGTTCCTGGAGCTGCGCGACAACACCGGCGAGGACCAGCGGCGTACGCACAACCTCAACCTCGCGCACTGGATCCCGGACGAGTTCATGCGCCGCGTCGACGCCGACACCGAGTGGTCGCTGTTCTCCCCGGCGGACGTGCCCGAGCTGGTCGACCTGTGGGGCGACGAGTTCGACGCGGCCTACCGCGCGGCCGAGGCCAAGGGCCTGGCCCGCAAGTCGATGCCCGCGCGTGAGCTGTACGGCCGCATGATGCGCACCCTCGCGCAGACCGGTCAGGGCTGGATGACCTTCAAGGACGCGTCCAACCGCACGGCCAACCAGACCGCCGAGCCGGGCCGGGTCGTGCACTCCTCGAACCTCTGCACCGAGATCCTGGAGGTCACCGACGACGGCGAGACGGCCGTCTGCAACCTGGGTTCGGTCAACCTGGGCGCGTTCGTGGCCGACGGCGGCATCGACTGGGAGCGGCTGGACGCCACCGTGCGCACCGCCGTGACGTTCCTGGACCGGGTCGTCGACATCAACTTCTACCCGACCGAGCAGGCCGGCCGGTCCAACGCCCGCTGGCGGCCGGTGGGCCTCGGCGCGATGGGCCTCCAGGACGTCTTCTTCCGGCTGCGGCTGCCCTTCGACTCCCCCGAGGCCCGCGCCCTGTCCACGAAGATCTCCGAGCGGATCATGCTGGCCGCGTACGAGGCGTCCTGCGACCTGGCCGAGCGGTCGGGTCCGCTGCCCGCCTGGTCCGAGACGCGCGCCGCGCGGGGTGTGCTGCACCCCGACCACTACGACACCGAGCTCAGCTGGCCGGAGCGCTGGGACGCGCTGCGCGCCCGGGTCGCGAAGACCGGGATGCGCAACTCGCTGCTGCTGGCCATCGCGCCGACGGCGACGATCGCCTCGATCGCGGGCGTGTACGAGTGCATCGAGCCGCAGGTCTCGAACCTCTTCAAGCGCGAGACGCTCAGCGGTGAGTTCCTCCAGGTCAACGGCTACCTGGTGGACGAGCTGAAGCGGCTCGGCGTGTGGGACGCCCGGACCCGTGAGGCGCTGCGCGAGGCGAGCGGTTCCGTGCAGGGCTTCGCGTGGATCCCCGAGGACGTCCGGGCGCTGTACCGCACGGCGTGGGAGATCCCGCAGCGCGGCCTGATCGACATGGCGGCGGCCCGTACGCCGTTCCTCGACCAGAGCCAGTCGCTCAACCTGTTCCTGGAGACGCCGACGATCGGCAAGCTCTCCTCGATGTACGCGTACGCCTGGAAGCAGGGGCTGAAGACGACGTACTACCTGCGCTCGCGCCCGGCGACCCGGATCGCGCGCGCGGCGTCCGGGCAGGCCGCGGCCGCCGCCCCCATTCCCGTACAGCAGGCGTCGTCTCCCGACGCGGACGCGATCGCCTGCTCCCTCGAAAACCCCGAGTCCTGCGAGGCCTGCCAGTAATGACCACGTCCGAGAGCAAGAACCTCCTCGACCCGGGCTTCGAGCTGACCCTGCGCCCCATGCGCTACCCGGACTTCTACGAGCGCTACCGGGACGCGATCAAGAACACCTGGACGGTCGAGGAGGTGGACCTCCACTCCGACGTCGCCGACCTCGCCAAGCTCTCGCCCGGCGAGCAGCACATGATCGGCCGGCTGGTGGCGTTCTTCGCGACGGGTGACTCGATCGTCTCGAACAACCTCGTGCTGACGCTGTACAAGCACATCAACTCGCCCGAGGCGCGCCTCTACCTGTCGCGCCAGCTGTTCGAGGAGGCCGTGCACGTCCAGTTCTATCTGACGCTGCTCGACACCTACCTGCCCGATCCCGAGGACCGTGCGGCGGCGTTCGACGCGGTCGAGGAGATCCCCTCGATCCGCGAGAAGGCGCAGTTCTGCTTCCGGTGGATGGACTCGGTCGAGAAGATCGATCGGCTGGAGACGAAGGCGGACCGCCGCCGCTTCCTGCTGAACCTGATCTGCTTCGCCGCGTGCATCGAGGGGCTGTTCTTCTACGGCGCCTTCGCGTACGTCTACTGGTTCCGCTCGCGCGGTCTGCTGCACGGTCTCGCCACGGGCACCAACTGGGTGTTCCGTGACGAGACGATGCACATGAACTTCGCCTTCGAGGTCGTGGACACCGTCCGCAAGGAGGAGCCGGACCTCTTCGACGACGAGCTCCAGCAGCAGGTCACCGACATGCTGCGGGAAGCGGTGGACGCGGAGCTGCAGTTCGGCCGTGACCTGTGCGGCGAGGGCCTGCCCGGCATGAACACCGATTCGATGCGCCAGTACCTGGAGTGCGTCGCCGACCAGCGGCTCACCCGGCTCGGCTTCCCGCCGCTCTACGGTTCGGAGAACCCGTTCTCCTTCATGGAGCTGCAGGGTGTGCAGGAGCTGACGAACTTCTTCGAGCGCAGGCCGTCCGCCTACCAGGTGGCGGTGGAGGGGTCCGTCGGCTTCGACGACGACTTCTAGACCCTGGCCCACGACCTGAGGTGGGGGCGCCGCGTGGCCGTGACCGGCCGTGCGGCGCCTCGCCTTTGCGGGGGTGCCGTCCGCCGCCGCAGATCCGCCTCCCGCAGTTCGGCGTCGATCCGCCGCTCCCGCGCGAGGCCGGCGAGGGCGGGCAGCAGGACGAGGGCGACGAGGGCCGCGGTGACCAGGAAGCTCAGGAATGTGTTCATGGCTCCACTGTCGTGCCCGCGACGAGATTGGGGCAGTGGCAGGACTGTCATGCACCCACGAATTACTGACACAATGACGCCATGCTGAAGAATGTGGCCGTCCTGCTGCTCGACGAGGTCCACCCCTTCGAACTCGGCGTCCTGTGCGAGGTGTTCGGGCTCGACCGCTCGGACGAGGGCCTGCCGGTGACCGACTTCGCGGTCGTCTCCGCGGAGGGCCCGGTCCTGCGGACCCACGCCGGATTCACCATCAGCACACCCCACGGGCTGGAGCGGCTGGAGGAGGCCGACCTCGTCGCCGTGCCCGCGGGCAGCCACTTCACGGCGCGGGAGTATCCGGAGGAGGTCCTCGACGCCCTGCGCCGGGCCGTCGCGCGCGGCGCGCGGGTGCTGAGCGTCTGCTCCGGCGCGTACGTCCTCGGTGCCGCCGGGCTGTTGAACGGCCGCCGGTGCACCACCCACTGGCGCCACGCCGACGAACTGGCCCGGCGCTTCCCGGAGGCACGCGTCGAGCCGGACGTGCTGTACGTCGACGACGGCGCGGTCATCACGTCGGCGGGCACCGCCGCGGGGATCGACGCCGCCCTGCACCTGGTCCGCCAGGCGCACGGTCCCGCCGTGGCGAACGCCATCGCCCGGCGCATGGTGGTCCCCCCGCACCGGGACGGCGGCCAGGCGCAGTACATCAAGCGGCCGTTGCCCCGGACCCGGTGCGACACGGTCGGCGAGACGCTCGCCTGGATGGAGCGCCATCTCGACCAGGAGATGACCGTGGAGCAGCTGGCGGCACAGACGCACATGTCGCCCCGGACCTTCGCGCGGCGCTTCCAGCAGGAGACGGGCACCACTCCGTACCGCTGGCTGCTCAGGCAGCGCGTGCTGCTGGCGCAGCACCTGCTGGAGACGTCGGACGAGACGATGGACACGATCGCGGGACACACGGGTTTCGGGAACGCGGCCGCCCTGCGCCACCAGTTCGTGCGCTCGCTGGGCACGACGCCGAACGCCTACCGCCGCACGTTCCGGGGGCCGGGCGGTCTGACCGAGGCGGCCTGACCGGCGGCCCCCGGAGCGCGCCGTCAGATGCCGCAGCCGGAGGCGGACCAGAAGTGGCTGGGCCCCTGGTTCACGTGGATGTGGTCGCTGTGGCCGGCGTAGCCCGGACCGAGGATCCCGTTGAAGCCGTGGTTGCGGGCCTGCTTCGCGATGGTGCACAGCGAGTGCGGCCCCGATCCCAGGTCGACCGCGTCGCCGTAGAGGTGGCGGCTGTTCGTCGCTCCGCCGACCGCCGCGTTGCAGGAGGTGGAGCGGAAGCCGCTGGTGACCCGGATGGACTGGTCGCCGAGCGCGTGCCGCAGCGCCTCCAGCTTCCACATGCTGCTCAGGGCGTTCGCCTTGGCCGTGCCGGCCGCCACGGCCCCGCCGGCCCAGGTGCTGTTGCAGGTGTTGAGCTCGGGGTAGGTGAAGTGGATCGGCGTGCAGTCGTCGTCCTGCAGCGCGTAGAGCTTGGACTGCGTGGCCGGGCCCGCGATCCCGTCCGCGGCGAGGCCGTAGGCGGACTGGAAGCGCTTGACGGCGGCGGTGGTGGCCGGACCGTACGAACCGTCGACGGCCAGCACGGCGTTGTATCCCGGGTAGCCGGACACCCTGATCTGGAGCTGGGTGACGTCGTTGCCGGTGGCGCCCGGCGACAGGGTGCGGGTCCAGGTGTAACAGCCGTCGGCCTGCGCGGTGCCCGCGGTGACGACGGCCCCGCCTACAGCGAAAGCCATGGTCATGACAAGGCCGAGCAGGAGATGTGCGGTACGTCTGAGCATCGGGGTCTCCCTGCGCGATGAGGTGGACGGGTGAGCGTACCGGTGAGCCTGTCGGACGGGTCGACGCGCGTCAACCACGCCCGGCGGAAGGCCGGTCGAAGGAAATCCGTGCGCTGACGCGCCACGGCCCACGGCGCGCCGAAGGGGCCCCGCCGGCGGCGGGGCCCCTTCGCCACAATGGCCGGGATCAGTCGTTGGGGACGACCTCGTAGCGGGGTTCGCCCTCCGCCATCTGCTTCAGCGCGTCTTTGCGGTCCCGCTTCGAGAGCCGGTCGATGTAGAGGTAGCCGTTGAGGTGGTCCGTCTCGTGCTGGAGGCAGCGCGCGAAGTACCCGCTGCCGCGCACCTTGATCGCGTTGCCCTGGGCGTCCTGACCGCGCACCACCGCGTAGTCGGGACGCGCGAGCGCCGCGTAGGCCGTCGGCACCGAGAGGCAGCCCTCGTTGGAGTCGTCGAGGTTGCGCTGCTCGGGAGCCAGGTCCTCCAGGACCGGGTTGCAGATCACGCCGACGTGCCGGACGTTGTCGTCGTCCATGCAGTCGTAGACGAAGACCTTGCGGTCCACTCCGATCTGGTTGGCGGCCAGGCCCACGCCCTGGGCGGTCCGCTGGCTCGCGAACATGTCGTCGATCAGCCGCGCGAGCTCGTCGTCGAACTCCGTGACGTCCTTGCACTCCTTGTGCAGAACCGGGTTGCCCACGACCGTGATCGGACGGGACGTGCCGCGCTCGCGGTACGCCGCCTCACGCGCCTCGCAGTCCTCTGTGTCCACGAGGAATCCCTCGTCGTCCACACCGGTCCGCTGGTCCGTCTCCTGCTGCGACATGTCCGCCGTAAGCCTTCCTGCAAGCCTGAAACCCGTGAGTACCGCACCGCGATCGGTGCGCGTACAGCCTACGGGCACTGCTCAGCAGACTTCCTCCAGATCACGCCACTCACGGCTGTCCGGGCTGTCCGCCACCCAGCCGTCCAGCAGTCCGCGCACCAGCGCGGCGGGCGCCGCTATCCCGCACTCACGCTCCGGAACCCACAGGTCACCGGCGGTCCGGTGCCCCAGCGGGCCCGGATGCCCCGGCTCACTGTGGTCATGCGGATCGAGGTGCTCGCCGTCGCCCTCGTCACTCTCCATCCGGCTCTCGGAACAGGCACGGCAGAGCAGCCGCACGGAGGACGACCAGTCCTCGGCGGCGAAGCCGGCGTCCGAGGCCAGCTGCTCCAGCGCGTCCCGGTCCGCCTCGGTGGCGGCTTCCAGCAGCACCACCCAGGTGGGGACGGGCGAGGGCGCCCAGAGCTCGATCTCGTCGAAGACGGGGTAGGACGGCCCGGCGGCGGTGACCCGCTCGCCGTTCGGCACACCGTCGTGCAGGACGACCTCGCCCCAGCGCCGCCCCGAGGAGGGCAGCGGGATCGACAGCACTTCCATCCGCGCCGGATCCAGCCGACGGCCCCAGACGACCTCGGCCTCGCCCTCGGGCGAGAGCCGCACGGCCGCGCTGCCCAGCTCCATGCCCGTGGGTTCGCTGTTGGCCGCGGCGTTGTACTGGCCGCTGCCGGGCACCTTGAGCCCGTACGCCTGCCAGGCACGGCGCGCCAGCGGCCAGTCCTGGAGCGCGGTGGCGGCGATCCCGACGTTCCACCAGTCCGGGGCGCCGGACTCCCGGTCCAGCAGGGCGACGGCCCGCAGTCCCGCGGCCCTCGCCTGCTCCCAGTCGTGCCGGAACTTGTGCAGCAGTGCGAGATTGAACCAGGACTCCGAAAGCCAGGGCTCCAGGTCCGCCGCACGCGTCAGCAGCGCCCCCGCGTCCTCGTACCGGCCGTCGCCGATCAGCGTGAACGCGCGGTCCGTGGCCTGCCGCCAAGAGGCGGACGGCCGATGCCGTACCTTCCCGAAGATCCTCACGATTCCCGCCTGTCCCGACTGGACACCCTCGTTTGCCGCTCTCTTCGCATCCAACCATGCCGGGCCGGACGCTCGCTCATTACCCGTGGGTTACCCGGTCCGCACCGGCACGGGACCGCCTCGCGCCAGGACCCTGGCCAGCGCTTCGACCACCTGTGGCTGGTAGTCGCGGCCGGTGCCGAGCCTGAGCTGCTCCAGCGCCCGCAGGGACCCCTTGCCGCCTTCCCCGCACAGGTCGTCGTACGCGTTGACCGTACGGACGATTCTGGCGGCAGTCTGCTGTTCCCGGTACGGATCCGCCTGCCGCTCCACCACCACGGCCACCGCGGGGTCCACCCCGGTCTGCCGCACGACGGCCCCGCCCAGCAGGGCGATACGGCGCTGCTCGTCCGCGGGGAGGGCCGCGGTGGCCCCGTGCGGCACCGGATCGACGAGCGAGAGCTGGCCGATGTCGTGCATGAGCGCCGCGTACTCCAGGACGGTCAGCTCGGGGCCGCCGAGCCCGAGCTCCCGCCCCACGGCCGTCGAGAGGTCGGCCACCCTGCGGGCGTGGCCGTGCGGGGTGTAGCCGGCGATCTCGGTGGACCGGGCCAGCGACGCGATGGTCTGCCGGTAGGTCGTGCGGACGGCGGCGTAGCGGCGGAACGACACCTGGGTGAGCAGCAGCGGGACGCAGAGGACGGGCAGCGCCCACAGACCCGCGGCGGCGACCCCGAGGGCCATGACCGCACCGGTCGCGCACACCGCCGGGCCGATGCCGCTGAGCGCGCGCAGCTCGTCGCGGAGCCGGGGCCCGTACGGACGGTCGGTGCCGGCCGTGAGCGCCGCGAGGACGGCGTCGCACAGGGCGGTGAGCACCAGCAGCAGGAGCAGGAGGACGGCGACGTACGGCCCCTCGCCGAGCCAGCGGTCGCTCAGGCCCGAATGATGCAGCGGCTGGAAGCACACGGCGGCGAAGGCGGCCGCCAGGACGCGGCGGGCCGCCTGGTCGGGCCCGGGGCCGCTGCCCCGGGCCAGGTGGGGCACGGAGGCGAGGAGCTGGGCCGCGACGACGACGGTGACGACCTGGAGGGCGTCGTGCGTCGTCGCCTGCCCGCCGCTCCGGCCGAGCAGGGCGTAGGCGAGGGCGCCGGCGGCTCCCAGGGGCGCGGGCTCGCGCTCACCGGGCAGGGCGCCCCAGCGGGCCAGTTCACCCACGGTGATCAGCAGGCCGAAGGCGAGGGCGTGGCCGGGCTGGGCGACGCCGTTCCACAGGGTGTGGGCGAGGGCGGCGGCGGCGAGGGCGGCGGCCGCCGCGCGGACCACGAGGGCGGCGCGCTGGGTCCCGTGTGCGGGTGTCACAGGGGCCGCCCCGGCCGGCCGGGTGCTCCGGAGGCCGGCGGCCGCTCCCCGGGACGCTGCTGCCGCGGCAGGCCCGCGGGCTCCTCCTCCGACGTGACGGTGTTGGCCGCCGCGGACCAGCCGTGGCGGTCGAGGGCGCGGGCGAGGGCGCGCACCATCAGGGGGTCGAACTGGCTCCCGGCACAGCGTCGGAGCTCCTCGACCGCGGCGGGGACCGGCCGTCCGCGCCGGTAGGAGCGGGTCGAGGTCATCGCGTCGAAGGCGTCCGCGACGGCGACGACCCGGGCGAACTCCGGGATCTCGTCACCGGCGAGGCCGTACGGATAGCCGCTGCCGTCCAGCCGCTCGTGGTGGTGCAGGATCGCGGCGCGCGCCTCGTCCAGGAAGCCGATGCCCCGGACGATCTCGTGGCCGTACTCGGGGTGCAGTTCGATGATCCCGCGTTCCTCGGGGGTCAGCGGTCCGTCCTTGCGCAGGACCCGGGTCGGGACGCCCAGCTTGCCGATGTCGTGCAGGATGCCTGCGAAGCGCAGCGCCTCCATCCGGCTCTCCTCCATGCCGAGTTCACGCGCGATCAGCTCGGAGGCGCGGCCCACGCGCTCGCTGTGCCCGCGCGTGTAGCCGTCCTTGATGTCGACGGCCTGGACCAGCGCCCTGATGGTGGCGCGGTGCGCCGCGTGCCGGCGGTGGTACTGCGCGAACACCCAGCAGGAGATGTACATCGGCAGCAGGACGAACAGCGCGGACACCGGCCCGTACGGGCTGCGCCACAGGACGGCCATCATCAGCCCGGCGAGGGCGTGCACCAGATGGGGGCCCACGGAGCGGGCCGCGAGCCCGCGCCAGGCGTGTCCGGCCGCCATCCGCTCGGCCGTGACGAGGATGCCGCCGTCCAGCGCGGCCGGCACGAGGCTGAAGACGAGCGCGGCGGCGCACGCGGGCAGCAGGGCGTAGGGAAGATCCGGCAGGGCTCCTCCCGCCGTGCCTCCCAGGGTGGCGGGCCCGCCCAGGAACGCGTAGGCCCACGACGCGGCGCCCACGGTGAGGGCGAGCTGCGCGGCCCGCCAGACGCGGCGCGCGGCGAACGGCGGCCGGTCGACCCGGGCCGCGAGGGAGCCGGGCACCGCGACGAGGACGGCCGCCGAGGGCGGCAGCAGGAAGGCGGCGGCGATCAGCAGGGGGAGGAACGATCCGGCGTCCACCGGCAGCCTGCTGCCGAGGACGGGGACCCGGCCCGCGAGTTCACAGGCCAGATGGAGTGCGGCGAGGAGCGCGAGCGTGCCCCAGGGCGTCGAGCCGCCCGACAGCGCGGGCACGGCGCAGAAGGCGGCGCAGACGGCCACGCACAGAATGTGGACGCGCGCCGCCCCCGGTGTGCCCCTCACTCGTATCGCCCGCCCCCAGCCTGGTCAATGAGGGCGCCAGGCTAGCGACTTGGGCTGCACGGAGTGACCGAACGGGCCGGATTAGCACATTCGGGTGACATGGCCGGGGAAACGGCGCTCAGTACGCGGGGACGGAGACCGTCACTCCGCGGCGGCGGCCGGGCGGTCGGCGCCGCCCACGGCCAGGTCCTGCTCGGGGACGGCCTGCCCGGAACGGATCAGGTCGATCCGCCCCATCACCTTCGAGCGAAGGTCTGCGGGCACGTCGTCCTGACCGCAGCAGCGTTTGACCAGCTTCTTCACGGCCTGTTCGAGGCCGTACTTCTCGAGGCACGGGGAGCACTCCTCGAAATGCACCTCGAACTTGGTGCAGTCGCCCTCGGGCATCTCATGGTCGAGAAACTCGTAGAGATGGTCGAGAACCTCTGAGCAATCCGTCTCGTGCGGCTCTCCGCAGCTCATGAGCCCGAGCCTTTCGTTTCGTCCGACTCACCGGCACCGGCCGGGACGAGCCCGCGCTCTCGCGCGTAGTCCTCCAGCATGCCGCGCAGCTGACGGCGCCCACGGTGCAGGCGGGACATCACCGTACCGATGGGTGTCCCCATGATGTCCGCGATCTCCTTGTACGCAAAGCCCTCTACGTCCGCGAGATACACGGCGATCCGGAACTCCTCGGGAATCGACTGCAGCGCCGACTTCACGTCGGAGTCCGGCAGGTGGTCGAGCGCCTGGGACTCCGCCGAGCGCAGACCCGTCGACATGTGCGACTCCGCACGTGCCAGCTGCCAGTCCTCGATCTCCTCCGCGGCGCTCCGCTGGGGTTCGCGCTGCTTCTTGCGGTACGAGTTGATGAAGGTATTCGTGAGGATGCGGTACATCCACGCCTTGAGGTTCGTGCCCTCGCGGAACTGGTGGAAGGAGCCGTACGCCTTCGCGTAGGTCTCCTGGACCAGGTCTTCGGCATCCGCCGGGTTGCGCGTCATGCGCAGCGCCGCGGAGTACATCTGGTCGAGGTATCCGAGGGCGTCCCGCTCGAAGCGCGCGTTGCGCTCGGCAGTCGTCTCCTGCGCGCGGCCGTCGTCGGTCCCTGTGTCGGTCCCAGTGACCGGACCCACCTCCTCCAACGATGTGGCGGGGCCGAAACCGGTCCCACTCGCATCGGAGAATAGTCGACCTTGCTGCTGCGCGGGCTGTCGCTCCGCTGTGCCCGGCGCGTGCCCGGGCGCGCCCTTGGCCGCGTGAAGCACCGTCCACTCGAGTTCGGCGGCGCTCGAGCGGCTCGGGCAGATGGTGGAACCCATGCGACGGACTCCCTCTCCACGTACGACGTTGTTGTACCGACACCAGCCACAACAGCCGCCCCGCACGGCGCATTCCCCGGTCTCGCACGGGCGGCCCGGGTGTGAGGAGGACTACGCCGGCCGGTGCAGTCCGTCCAGCCAGCCGGCCACCGCGGCGGTGAGCAGGTCCATCGCCTGATCCTGGGTCAACGGCGCCTTCTTCGGGACGGCGAAGCCGTGGTCCGCGTCCGGCACCTCCACGAGGCCGTGGTCCCCCGCGGGGAACTCCTCCGGGCGCCCGAACGGGTCACGGCCGCCCTGGACCACCAGGACGGGCACCCCGGCCTCCAGCAGCTCGTCCCGGCGGGACTTCTCCGGCTTCCCCGGCGGGTGCAGCGGGAAACTCAGCGCGAGCACCGCGCGGGCACCCAGTGCGGCAGCCGTGCGGCAGGCGACCCGGGCCCCCGCGCTGCGCCCGCCCGCGACGACGGGCAGCCCGGGCGCGGTCAGCGCCGGCCACAGCCCGGTCCATCCGGTGTCCAGGGTCCGGGGGGCCGGTGCGACCTTCTTCCCGGCCACCCGCCACGGCTGCTCGACCAGGGCCACGGTCACGCCTCGCCCCGGCAGCCCGGCGGCCAGGGCCTGCAGGTCGCGGGCCTCGATCCCGCCCCCGGCGCCGTGGCCGACGGCGAGCACGAAGCGCGCCTCCTTCGCCGGGAACCAGCTGATCCTGGCCTCCCCGGCGTCCGTGGCGACGGTCTCTGTCCTCTGCGGTGTCCCTGCGGTACGGCTCACGGGGCCATCCTGCCGGGTCAGAAGAGCGTGCTCACCTCGGGCGCGGCCAGCTCGTCCAGGAGTTCCGGCCCGTTGTTGCGGACGTTGCTGACGGCGGTGGCCACCGGATAGGCGCGCATCAGGCCGCCGGGCGGCGGCGCGAGCAGCGCCTTCAGCTCCTCGACGTCGGTCCGGGACGGGTCGAGCCAGTCGTCCCAGCGGTCCGGCGTGAGCATCAACGGCATCCGGGGGTGGATGTCGGAGAGCGAGCCCGGCCCGTCCGCGGGGGCCACGGCGAGCGGCGAGGTCTCCGCCTCGGTGGTGATCACCGAGCAGGTCACCCACCAGGCCTGGGGGTGGTCGTCGGGGAGGG
Organism: Streptomyces sp. NPDC001822; assembly: GCF_042892135.1. Classification (NCBI taxonomy): domain Bacteria; kingdom Bacillati; phylum Actinomycetota; class Actinomycetes; order Kitasatosporales; family Streptomycetaceae; genus Streptomyces; species Streptomyces sp. NPDC001822. The sequence continues at coordinate 99,372 of NZ_JBIATW010000007.1, read as the reverse complement.
TCCGGTCCCGCCAGAACTCGTACAGGCCGGCCATGGCGAAGACGGAGCCGTCGGCGGGCGTCACGAAATACGGCTGCTTGCGGGGCCGCTTCTTCTTCCCCTTCTCCTCCAGCTGCCGCTCGTCGGCTCCGGTGACCCACTCGTAGTAGCCGTCCGCGGGCAGGATGCAGCGCCTCGACACGAAGGGCCTGCGGAAGGACGGCTTCTCGTGGACGGTCTCCGCGCGCGCGTTGATCATGCGCGCGCCGCCTTCCGGCGTCTTCGACCAGGACGGCACGAGCCCCCACTTCAGGGTGCGCATCTGGCGAACCGGCCGCTGGTCGTCCGCGTCCTTCACAGGACGGTCCAGGATCGCGTAGACCTCCTTGGTCGGCGCGACGTTCCAGTCGGGCTCCAGGGTCTCGGAGGGTTCCCATCTCTCGACGCCGAAGAGCCCGGTCAGATCCTCAGGCCGCCGACTCGCTGCATACCGTCCGCACATAAGTGCCAGACTGCCACGACCCGCCGGTCGAGTGGACGTGAATCCCTCGAGCATGGAAGGAGCCGCCCGCGCCATGGACAGCACCGATCTGGGTGAGCTGTGGGACCGCGTCTTCGGGACCCAGGCAGCCCCTGCGCAGTGGCTGGTGGTCGTGACGGCCACCGCGGCACTCGCCGCCGTCGTGCCGAACCTCATATGGCGGCTCTCCCGGAACGCGATCACCATCGCGCACGAGGGCGGCCACGGACTGGTGGCCCTGCTCACCGGACGCCAGCTCTCCGGCATCCGTCTGCACTCCGACACCAGTGGGCTGACCGTCAGCCGGGGCAAGCCCACCGGTATCGGCATGATCCTCACCGCGGCGGCCGGCTACACCGCGCCCCCGCTGCTCGGGCTGGGCGGGGCCTGGCTGCTGGCCGACGGCAGGATCACCCTGCTCCTGTGGCTGGCGACGGCGCTCCTGGCGGTCATGCTGGTCATGATCCGCAACCTGTACGGGGCGCTGACCGTCATCCTCACGGGCACGACGTTCCTGCTCGTGTCGTGGCTGACCTCGGCAGAGGTCCAGGCGGCGTTCGCGTACACCGTGGTCTGGTTCCTGCTGCTCGGCGGCGTGCGCCCGGCGTTCGAGCTGCAGTCCAAGCGGCGTCACGGCGGCGCCCCCGACTCCGACGCCGACCAGCTCGCACGGCTGACGCACGCACCGGCGGCGATGTGGCTGCTCCTCTTCCACGTGGTGTCGCTCAGCTCGTTGACCGGCGGCGGGCGCTGGCTGCTCGGGCTGTGAGGGCCGGTGCCCGGCACGGGTGGGCACCGGCTCCTGTATCACCCTTGTATTAAGCCCTGGTTTCCGCCCTTTTGGTCAGGATCTGGGTTTGCGGTGAGCCACTAAAGTGAGGGGCATGACCGAAAGCTCCGTGCACCCTGCCCTCTGGCCCGCCCCCCGTGCGACCGGGGCCGTCGACGCGACCGTCACCGTGCCCGGATCGAAGTCGGTCACCAACCGCGCTCTCGTGCTCGCCGCACTGTCCTCCGAGCCCGGCTGGCTGCGCCGCCCGCTGCGGTCCCGGGACACCCTGCTGATGGCGCAGGCCCTGCGCGCGATGGGGGTCGGCATCGAGGAGGGCGTCGGTCCCGACGGCTCGGGCGAGGCATGGCGGGTCATCCCGGCCGGTCTGCACGGCCCGGCCCGGGTGGACGTCGGCAACGCGGGTACGGTCATGCGCTTCCTGCCCCCGGTCGCCTGCCTCGCCGACGGTCCCGTCCACTTCGACGGTGACCCCCGTTCCTACGAGCGCCCCCTGCACGGCGTGATCGACGCGCTGAAGGCGCTGGGCGCCCGGATCGACGACGACGGCCGGGGCACCCTCCCGCTCACCGTGCACGGAGCGGGGGCCCTGGACGGCGGCCCGGTGGCGATCGACGCCTCCTCCTCGTCCCAGTTCGTCTCCGCGCTGCTGCTGTCCGCGCCCCGCTTCAACCAGGGGGTGGAGGTCCGGCACACCGGATCCGCGCTCCCCTCGATGCCTCACATCCGGATGACCGTCGACATGCTGCGCTCGGTGGGGGCCCAGGTCGACGAGCCCGAGACGGGGGGCGAGCCGAACGTCTGGCGGGTGTCCCCCTCCGCCCTCCTGGGCCGCGATCTGACCGTGGAGCCGGACCTCTCCAACGCCCAGCCGTTCCTCGCGGCGGCGCTGGTGACCGGCGGCCGCGTCACCGTCCCCGACTGGCCGCTGCGCACCACCCAGCCGGGTGACGCGCTGCGCGAGATCTTCACCGCAATGGGTGGCTCGTGCGAGCTGACCGAGCGGGGCCTCACCTTCACGGGCTCGGGCAGCGTCCACGGGATCGACGTCGACCTGAGCGAGGTCGGTGAGCTGACGCCCGGCATCGCGGCCCTCGCCGCGCTCGCGGACTCCCCGTCCACGCTGAGCGGCGTCGCCCACCTGCGGCTGCACGAGACGGACCGGCTGGCCGCGCTGACCAAGGAGATCAACGGCCTCGGCGGCGACGTCACCGAGACCGCCGACGGCCTCCACATCCGGCCCAGGCCGCTGCAGGGCGGGGTGTTCCACACCTACGACGACCACCGCATGGCGACGGCGGGCGCGATCATCGGCCTCGCCGTGGCCGGGGTGGAGATCGAGAACGTCGGTACGACCGCGAAGACCCTGCCGGACTTCCCGGAGATGTGGACCGGCATGCTCGGGGAGCCGTCCGGCGCGGTCGGGGTCGCCCCCGGGGCACTCGGCGCCGCCCGCGGAAGCAGCGGGGTCTGAGGACGTGCGCCGCTACGGGAAGAACCCCGACGAGGACGACATCCGCGTACGCCCCAACCCCAAGGGCAACCGGCCCCGGACGCACACCCGCCCCAAGCACGAGGACGCCGAGGAGGGCATGGTCCTCACCGTCGACCGGGGCCGGCTGACCTGCCTGGTCGACGACCGCACCGTGGTGGCCATGAAGGCCCGGGAACTGGGCCGCAAGGCCGCCGTGGTGGGCGACCGCGTCTCCCTCGTCGGCGATCTCTCCGGCGACAAGGACACCCTGGCCCGCATCGTGCGGATCGGCGCCCGCACCTCGGTGCTCCGCCGCACGGCCGACGACGACGACCCCTTCGAGCGGGTGGTCGTCGCCAACGCCGACCAGCTGGCCATCGTGACGGCTCTCGCCGACCCCGAGCCGCGCCCCCGCATGATCGACCGCTGCCTGGTGGCGGCGTACGACGGCGGGCTCAGCCCGCTCCTCGTCCTGACGAAGTCCGATCTGGCCTCGGCGGACAAGCTGCTGGAGGCGTACACCCCGCTGGGCGTCCCGTACGTCGTGACCAGCCGCGAGGAGCTGGAGAACGGCGACGCCGCGGAGCGGGTGCGCGAACTGCTGCACGACCGGGTGACGGCCTTCGTCGGGCACTCGGGCGTCGGCAAGACGACCCTGGTCAACGCCCTGGTCCCGAAGGACAGGCGCCGCACCACGGGTGTGGTCAACGCGGTCACGGGCCGCGGCCGTCACACCACCACGTCGGCGCTCGCCCTGCCGCTGCCGGAAGGACGCGGCTGGGTGGTCGACACCCCGGGTGTGCGTTCCTTCGGCCTGCACCACGTCGATCCCTCCCGGGTCATCCACGCCTTCCCCGACCTCGAACCGGGCACCGAGAACTGCCCGCGGGGCTGCACCCACGACGGCCATGAGCCGGAGTGCGCCCTGGACGCCTGGGTCGCGGAGGGACACGCCGACCCCGCACGTCTCGACTCTCTGCGCAGGCTCCTCTCGACCCGGGAACGGCGCGAGGGCGACTGAGGCACGGGGGTCGGTTCGAGCGGTCCGACTCGCGCACGTTTGCGAGGTCCCGCGGCTGGTAAGGGCATAATCGCGTCGAGCGTGACGAGGCGTCACCTACGTGGGAGGCACGGACGATGGCGTGGTTGCTGGTCGTGGTCGCAGGACTGCTCGAGACCGGCTTCGCCGTGTGCCTGAAGCTCTCGCACGGATTCACCCGGCTCTGGCCGACGATCGCGTTCTGCGCGTTCGCACTGGGCAGCTTCGGCCTGCTCACCCTGGCGCTGAAGAAGCTCGACGTCGGCCCCGCGTACGCGGTGTGGACCGGTATCGGGGCGGCGGGCACGGCGATCTACGGCATGGTCTTCCTCGACGACGTGGTCTCCACGCTCAAGCTGGTGTCGATCTCCCTGGTGATCGTCGGGGTCATCGGGCTGCAGCTCTCGGGCTCCTCGGCCTGAGACCCCCGCTCGCCTTCCGCCCGGCCCGCTGCCGGATCCGCCGGCACCAGCGCGTACGAGACGGCGAGCCTGAGCGCGATCTCGCAGGTCAGCTCCAGTTTCGCGCGATCGTGCGCGGCCGGGCCCTCCCGCAGGGCCACGACCGCCCGGTCGCGCACGAGTGTGAGCAGTTCGGCGGGCGTGGGCAGTGCCTGACCCGCGCGTGGTCCGGCGCCCGGGGTCACCGGGCGGGGCAGGCGTTCCCCCCAGACACCGGTGATCAACGCCTTGACCAGCACGTTCGCGCCGGCCGCCCGGACCGTCCAGCGGGCGAGCTCGGCGGGCCCGTCCCCTTGCCTCCGGTCGGCGCCGAGCGTCCGGTCGACGCCCGCCAGGTAGCCGTCGGCCGCGCGCCGGATGAGGGCGCGGGCCAGGCCGTCCTTGCTGCCGAACTCGTTGTAGAGCGTCTGCCGGGACACCCCGGCCCGGGCGGCCACGTCGACCATGCGCACCGACGTCCAGGACTGTCCGGAGAGCGCCGAGTGCGCGGCGTCCAGAAGGGCTTCACGCGCTGTCGGCATCGTCGCCTCCCACGCCGGGACCTGCGCTTCAGAGTTGACGCGGCCGAGGAGCCTGTCAAGGGTCCGCGCGCAGGGGAACCCGGCGCCCGCACGGGTCCGTGTAGCCCGGGCGGGTGGCTGTGGATACTGTGACGGCATGCCCGATTACCACGATGATCTGCGCCTTGCCCACGTCCTGGCGGACGCCGCCGACGCGGCGACGATGGACCGGTTCAAGGCTCTGGACCTCAAGGTCGAGACGAAGCCGGACATGACCCCGGTCAGCGAGGCGGACAAACACGCCGAGGAGCTGATCCGAGGTCATCTGCACCGGGCACGGCCCCGCGACGCGATCCTGGGCGAGGAGTACGGGGTCGAGGGCACGGGTCCGCGGCGCTGGGTCGTCGATCCCATCGACGGCACCAAGAACTACGTGCGCGGGGTTCCCGTCTGGGCGACGCTGATCTCCTTGATGGAGGCGGGAGAGAACGGCTTCCAGCCCGTGGTCGGCGTGGTCTCGGCTCCCGCGCTCAACCGGCGCTGGTGGGCGGCGAAGGGCGCCGGAGCCTTCTCCGGCCGCAGCCTGACCTCCGCGACGCGGCTGCGCGTGTCGGAGGTCGAGCGGATCGCGGACTCCTCGTTCGCGTACGCCTCGATGACGGGCTGGGAGGAGCAGGGCCGGCTCGACGGGTTCATGGACCTGACGCGGGCCTGCTGGCGTACGCGCGGTTACGGCGACTTCTGGCCGTACATGATGGTCGCCGAGGGCTCGGTGGACATCTGCGCGGAACCGGAACTCTCCCTGTGGGACATGGCCGCCAACGCGATCATCGTCCAGGAGGCCGGCGGGCGCTTCACGAGCCTGGACGGGGTCTCCGGTCCCGGCGGCGGCAACGCGGCGGCTTCGAACGGACTGCTGCACGAGGAACTTCTCGGCTATCTCAACCAGCGCTACTGATCCCGCCTCGCGAGCGTGCCGGGGCCGCACGCGCCTCCGGCACCACCGGTCCCGTTCGAACAGCCGTCCCGGCGCGCACACCCCCTTGTTGACTGCCGCACGGGGTGCGACTCTGAGAGTCCCCCCATTTGTGAACTTGTGAATCGGCTCACGAAGGCCACTCCCGGGTTCGCATGACGAAGGAGGTGGCTCGTTCCATGCTCGTCCGCGACGCCATGAGCACACTGGTCCTCACCATCGGCCCGGCCCACACCCTCCGCCAGGCGGCTCGGCTGATGTCGGCCCGCCGGATCGGAGCAGCCGTCGTCCATGATCCCGACACCTGCGGCCTCGGGATCATCACCGAACGCGACATCCTCAACGCCGTGGGCGCCGGACAGGATCCCGACGTGGAGACCGCCTCCACCCACACCACCACCGAGGTGGTCTTCGCCTCGCCCACGTGGACCCTCGACGAGGCCGCGGAAGCCATGACGCACGGGGGCTTCCGGCATCTGATCGTGCTGGACGGTGACGGCCCCATCGGCATCGTCTCGGTACGCGACATCATCCGGTGCTGGACTCCGGCCAGGAGGCCGTCCGCCGAGCTGGCCGTCTGACGGGGGCCGGGGCCGGACACGGCGGCGGGCCGGACCCCTGGCACGTCCAGGGAGGTCCGGCCCGCCACCCGCAAGGCGTCCCGTACTAGCCGCGCAGGGCCCGGACCGCGGCCTCCAGACGCTTGCCGAAGTCACCGTCCGCCTGACGGAAGTTGCCGATCGCGCGGTCGGCGATGTCGTCGCGCGAGACCTTGGCGATGAACCCGGCCAGGTTGTCGATCAGCCGGGTCTTCTCGTCGTCCGAGTACAGCCGGTACAGGTTGCCCGCCTGCACGAAGTCGTCGTCCTCGGAGTGGGACGGCGCCTCGTGGTTGCCCGTCCCGCCGGTGACGGGCACGGGCTGCCAGAGCGGGCGACCGGTCTGGTTCGGGCCGCCGAAGCTGTTCGGCTCGTAGTTCTTCGCACCCTTGTGACGGCCGTCGTAGAGGAGGCCGTCTCGGCTGTTGGTGCGCGCCTCCGTGGCGTGGGGACGGTTCACCGGCAGGTGGTCGGCGTTGATGCCGACGCGGTAGCGGTGGGCGTCGCCGTACGCGAAGAGGCGGCCCTGGAGCATCTTGTCCGGGGACGGACCGATGCCGGGCACGAAGTGCGCCGGGCTGAAGATCGACTGCTCGACCTCGGCGAAGACGTTCTCCGGGTTCCGGTTGAGCTCCAGCGTGCCGATCTCGATCGGCGGGTAGTCCTCGTGCGGCCACACCTTGGTGAGGTCGAACGGGTTGAAGCGGTAGCCGGCGGCTTCGGCCGCGGGCATGATCTGGACCTGCACGGTCCAGGTCGGGAAGTCGCCCCGCTCGATGGACTCGCGCAGGTCGCGCTGATGGCTGTCCGGGTCGACGCCGGAGAGGCGGACGGCCTCCTCGGTGGTGAGGTTCTTGATGCCCTGGTCGGTCTTGAAGTGGTACTTGACCCAGAAGACCTCGCCGGCCTCGTTGTTCCACTGGAAGGTGTGCGAGCCGTAGCCGTTCATGTGACGGTACGAGGCCGGGATGCCCCGGTCGCCGAACAGCCAGGTCACCTGATGCGTGGACTCGGGCGAGAGGCCCCAGAAGTCCCAGACGTTGTCCGCCTCCTGCGAGCCGGTGTACGGGTCGCGCTTCTGGGTGTGGATGAAGTCGGGGAACTTGATGGCGTCCTTGACGAAGAACACCGGGGTGTTGTTGCCGACGAGGTCGTAGTTGCCCTCCTCGGTGTAGAACTTCAGCGCCCAGCCCCGGGGGTCGCGCACCGCGTCGGCGGCGCCGAGGTTGCCGGCGACGGTGGAGAAGCGGAGGAAGGTCTCGGTCTGCTTCCCGACCTCCGAGAGGAACTTCGCCCGGGTCCACCGCGAGACGTCACGGGTCAGCGTGAACGTGCCGTAGGCGCCGGCGCCGCGCGCGTGGACGACCCGCTCCGGGATGCGCTCCCGGTTGAAGTGCGCGAGCTTCTCCAGAAGCGCCTGGTCCTGGACGAGGACCGGTCCACCCGGGCCGGCGGTCTCGCTGTTCTGATTGTCGGCCACCGGTGCCCCGGCCTCCGTGGTGAGCGGTCCCTGCGTCACGTGCGCCTCCATGAGTCTTTCCTGCGCACTGTCCTGTCGGCGCAGCCTGTCCTGCCCAATACCGAGACCGATCCTACAATGGACTTTGTCCAAGTCAATCAGCCATCTAAAGTCAAACCCGCTCGGGACTCAACCCTCCCCGCTGCTAGGCTGGCCCCATGAGTGACCTCCTGGAACGACTTCGTGGACGCGGCTGGCGGATGACGGCTCAGCGGCGCGTCGTGGCCGAGGTCCTCGAAGGGGACCACGTGCACCTGACGGCGGATGAGGTCCACGCGAGAGCCGTCACCGTGCTTCCGGAGATCTCCCGCGCCACCGTGTACAACACGCTGGGCGAGATGGTCTCCCTCGGCGAGGTCATCGAGGTCTCCACGGACCGCCGGGCCAAGCGGTACGACCCGAACGCCCACCGCCCCCACCAGCACCTGGTGTGCGGACGCTGCGGCGCCATCCGGGACGTGCACCCCTCCGGCAACCCGATGGCGGACCTGCCGGCCGAGGAGCGTTTCGGCTTCACGGTCTCGGACGTCGAAGTGACCTACCGCGGCACCTGCCCGAACTGCGCCGCCACCGCCTGACAGCGGCGCCTCCCCAGGGGCCTCTGCCGGGCTCCCGCACGCCTCCGTCCAGCAAGCCGCACGGCACGGACACCTCTGCGGTCCTGGGCGCGAGCACATACGACAGAGGCCCGGATCCTTGAAGGATCCGGGCCTCTGTCTTGAGTAGCGGGGACAGGATTTGAACCTGCGACCTCTGGGTTATGAGCCCAGCGAGCTACCGAGCTGCTCCACCCCGCGTCGTTGTGAGTGCAACAGTACGGCACCCCCACCGGGCGGGGCAAATTCATTCCCCGGACACCCGTGCGCAGCCCTCGCGCACCCGCCGCGCTCCGTCACGCGGTGAGCTCCTGGTGCAGCGCGTCGAGCAGCCGGGCGGCCCGCTCGGCCACCTCGGCCGGACCCAGCTCCACCGCGCGGGCACACCAGCGCTTTCCCTCGGTGAGCTCACCCCGGCGTGCGGCGAGCAGCGCGAGGCGCAGCGCGGCCCGGCCGTGCCCGTCGTTCGCTGCGCGGCTCCACCACAGGGCGGCTTCGCGCTCGCTGCCCTCGCGGGCGAGCAGCAGGCCGAGATTGAAGGCTCCGTTGCGGCTGCCCGACTCGGCGGCCTCGCGGTACCAGCGCGCGGCGCTCTCCATGTCCCCGCGTGCGGCCGCGAGCATCCCGGCCCGCACCTGGGCGCGGCGGTGCCCCTGCTCGGCCGCCCTCTCGTACCACTCCTCGCACTCGGTCTTCTCCGGCATGGGCTCCCCCAGTGCGGGAGGTCCCGGCGCTGGCTGGCGCAAGTCGAGCACGCCCGCCAGCCGGAAGGCGGCCTCGGCGCTTCCACCGCCGGCCGCGCAGCGCAGATGGCGCTCGGCCTCCTGCTCCTCGCCGTCCCGCAGCAGGGCCATGCCCACCTGGAGCGCGGCGTCGGTGTGCCCGGCCGCCGCCGCCCGCTGGTACCAGCCGAAGGCCGTACGGTCCTCGTCACGGCCCGCGTGCAGGATGCCGAGGTTGAACGCGGCGTCCACACTGCCCGCCTCGGCGGCCTTGGAGAACCACGGCTCCGCCCCGCTCGCGTCCCCGGCCTGGAGCAGCAGCACGGCCAGCGCGTTGGCCGCCTCTCGGTGGCCGGCGTAGGCGGCACGGCGGTACCACTGCTCCGCCTGCGGGATCCGGTCCTGGGCCGCGCAGAGCAGACCGAGGTTGTAGGCGCCGTTGACGTCGCCCGCGTCCATGGCGGCCCTGTACCAGCGCTCGGCCGTCTGCTGCTCGCCGCGTGCGGCGTGCAGCGCGCCCAGCGCGTTGGCGGCGTTGCCGTCGCCGTCCTGGGCCGCCCGCAGCCACCACACGGCCGCGCTCTCCTCGTCGCCGGCGTCGCGCAGCAGGAAGCCGAGGGCGCACGCCGCCCGGGGCTCGCCCTCCTTGGCGGCGGTGAGATACCAGCGGCCCGCCTCCTTCAGCTCCCCGCGCTGTTCGAGGATGGCTCCGAGATGGAGGGCAGCCCGGCGGTGCCCCCGTGCGGCGGCCTGCCGGTACCACTGCTCGGCCTCGCCCACGCGGCCGGCGTCGGGACCCGCGACGGGGCCGTCCCGCTTCACCGCCGTCACCGGCCGCTCCGGCGGCATTCCGCCGCCGGTGAGGCGCCCCGGGCCGAGGGTGTCGTACGCGTCGCCGACCGCGTTGCGCTCGACCGCCCGCGCCAGGCGGTACGCGGCCTCCCGGTGCCCCTGCTCCGCGGCGGCGCGCAGCCAGCGCTCGGCACCGACGTCGCCGCGGTGCTCCAGCAGGTCGGCGAGTGCGTACGCACCCAGTGCGTGCCCCTGCTCGGCGGACTGGCGCAGCCAGTACTCGGCTCCGGGCTCGTCACCGCGTTCGCGGAAGTGGCGCCCCAGGGCGTGCGCGGCGGCGGCGGAGCCCGCCACGGCGGCGATGCGCCACCAGCCCGCCGCCTCGTCCGGGTAACCGCGCTGATGGAGGAGTACTCCCAGGTTGTTGGCCGCGGCCCGGTCCCCCTCGGCCGTGGCCGCGCGCAGGTAGGTCTCGGCGCCGTCCAGGTCGCCGCGGCGCAGCAGGAGAGCACCGAGCACGCTCATCGACCCGGCGTCACCGGCCTCGGCGGCACGCCGGTGGCGCGCCTCGGTCTCGTCGGAGTGGTCAGCGGTGTCCGTGGTGTCGGTGCTCCCGGGCGCATCCGCGCTGTCGGTGCGGAGGGCGGCCGTACCCGGCTCGTCGAGGTCCACGGCGCCGGCGGACGCGTCGCGGGTGTCCGCGAAGGGGTCGGCCACGGCAGCGGCGAATGCCGCATCTGCCACGTTTTCCGCCGTCCGGCCGCGTCGCTGCACAAACCGCCCTGTCTCCAACAGAGTTGCCCTGTCCCCCATAAATACCATCGTCGCACCACCTGTAACCCGCGTACACCTGGTATATCGCGGCCAGTGAGGTCACTACAGCGTTTTGTCGACATGCCCACAGGGAGACAAGTGAAACACGTTCGGACGCAACTCGCCTTGAGCGAACCGCACTTCGGTCGCACAACTTGCGAGGGACCTCACGGCATGACGAAGGCCCGGATCCCAAAAGGATCCGGGCCTTCGTCATTCAGTAGCGGGGACAGGATTTGAACCTGCGACCTCTGGGTTATGAGCCCAGCGAGCTACCGAGCTGCTCCACCCCGCGTCGTTGTGTTCAAACCGTACCACGACGCGGGGTGGTGCTTTCTCAGCTGCCCTGGTCAGCGCCCTCGCCGGCGGCGCCGTCCGACGAGTCCGCACCGTCGGCACCGCCCTTGGGCTGAGCCGCCGCCGCCGCCTTGAGCGCGTCCTGAAGGTCCGCCTGCGCCTTGCCGTACGCGGTCCAGTCCTGCTTCTGCAGGGCCTCCTCGCCGGCGGTGTAGGCCTTCTGGGCGTCCGCGATGGCCTTCCTCAGCGCCGCGTCCCCGGTGGCCGGCGGCTCCGTGGTGTCACCCGGCGGCTCGGTGGGCTGCGTCGGCGGGTTCGTCGTATCGGAACCCTCGACCCCGAAGACCGCGTTGAGCGCCTCCCCGAGGCTGTTCTCGAAGACGATCTTCGACCCGTACGAGGCGGCCACCTTGCGCAGCAGCGGGTAGTTCTGTGTGCCACCGCGCGTGTAGACCGGCTCGATGTAGAGGAAGCCCCCGTCCAGCGGCACGGTGAGCAGATTGCCGTACTCGATGTCCGAGTCGGTGCCCTTGAGGTTCCTCACGAACTCGGCGACGTCGTCGTTGCCGTTGAGCTCACTCTGGACCTGGCCGGGACCCTTCACCGTGGTGGTGACTCTCAACAGCCTTATCGTGCCGTAGTCGTCACTGGCCGCGTCCGCGTCCACCGCCATGAACGCCCCCAGGTCGGGACGCCCCTTCGGTGTGAAGGTCGTGGTCAGGGAGAACTTCTGCGTGTCCTGGCCCGGCATCCTCATGCTCAGGTAGTACGGCGGAACGGCCCCCGGCTCCTTGTTGGTGGGGTCGTCCGGCACCTGCCAGGCGTCACTGCCGCTGTAGAACTGCGCGGGGTTCTGGACGTGGTAGCGCGTGAGCAGCTCCCGCTGGACCTTGAACAGGTCCTGCGGGTACCGCAGGTGGTCCATCAGGTCCTTCGGGATGTCGGCCCGCGGCTTCACGGTCCCCGGGAAGGCCTTGCGCCACGTCTTGAGCACCGGGTCCTCGGTGTCCCACTCGTAGAGCTTCACCTTGCCGTCGTAGGCGTCGACGGTGGCCTTCACCGAGTTGCGGATGTAGTTGACCTGGTTCTGCTGGGCGACGACCGCACGCTGGTTGGTGGTCAGCGAGTCGGCCGTGGTGTCGCCGAGCGTCGTACGCGAGGCGTACGGATAGCCGTTGGTCGTGGTGTAGGCGTCGACGACCCACTGGATACGTCCGCCGACGACCGCCGGATATGCGTCCCCGTCGATCGTCAGCCAGGGTGCCACGGCCTCCACGCGCTCCTTGGGAGTGCGGTTGTACAGGATCCGCGAACCGTCGCCGATGGCTCCCGAATACAGTATCTGCGGCTCGCTGAAGGAGACGGCGTAGGCGGCGCGGTTGAATGCGTTGGAGAGGCTGACCCCGCTGTCGCCCTTGTAACTGGTGGTCTTCTCGCCGTCCTCCTCGTAGTCGAGCTCCTTCTGGGGCCCGCCGACGATGGAGTACTGCCCGGTCTTCTCGCCGTAGTAGATCCGCTGCTCGTACTTCGGCAGTTCACCGGTGGTCGGGAGGCCCGACTCGGTGAAGTCCGGGGAGCCCGCCGGGTTCGTGCCCGTCGTGGTGCCCCGCGCCGCGATGGCGCCGTAGCCGTGGGTGTACGTGAAGTGGTCGTTGATCCAGTTCCGCTTGGGGAGACCTTCGAGGTTCAGCTCGCGCAGGCCGATGACGGTGTCCTGCTCCTTGCCGTCCTCGCCCTTGTACCGGTCGACGTCCAGCGTCTTGGGGAACTGGTAGTAGTTCCTCTTCTGCTGGAGCTGCTGGAAGGCGGGGGAGACGACGTTGGGGTCCATCACCCGGTAACTGGCGGCCGCGTCGGCGTCCGCCCGGAGCTTGGCCCCGTCCGTCGTCGTGCTCTTGCCGGAGTAGTCGTCCACCTGCGCGTCGTCGATGTCGTAGGCGTCACGCGTCGCGTCGATGTTCTTCCGGATGAACGGCGCTTCCTTCGCCTGCTCGTTCGGCTGGACCTGGAACTTCTGCACGATCGCCGGGTAGAGCCCGCCGATCAGGATCGCGGAGAGCACCATCAGGCCGAAGCCGATCACCGGAAGCTGCCAGGTGCGCCGCCAGAGCGTCGCGAAGAACAGCACGGCGCAGATCACCGCGATGCAGAACAGGATGGTCTTCGCCGGCAGGTAGGCGTTGGCGTCGACGTAGCGCAGGCCCGTCCAGTTGTCCGTGGCCTTGAAGTCGCTGGACTTCACCGCCAGTCCGTACCGGTCGAGCCAGTAGGCCACGGCCTTCAGCGACACGAAGATGCCGAGCAGCACGGAGAGATGGCCCGTGGCCGCCCCGGTGGCGCGCGCGCCGGGGCTGGTGACCCGCAGTCCGCCGTACAGGTAGTGGGTGAGCGCCGCCGCGATGAGCGACAGCACGACGGCCGCGAAACCGAAGCCGAGGAGGAAGCGGTACCACGGCAGGTCGAAGGCGTAGAAGGACACGTCCAGCTTGAACTGGGGGTCCTTCTGCCCGAACGACACGCCGTTCACGTACATCAGCCACGTACGCCACTGCCCCGAGGCCGAGGCCCCGGCGATCAGGCCGACGAGCGCGGTGACCGCGAGCAGGACCCACTTCTTGTACGGAGCGACACTCATCCGGTAGCGGTCGAGGCTCTGCTGCTCCATCGACATCGCGCTCAGCGGCGGCCGGAGCCGGTGTGCGAGCCAGATGTTCACGCCGAGGGCCACGGCCATCAGCAGTCCGAAGACGAGGAACAGTCCGATCTTGGTCCACAGAGTGGTGGTGAAGACGGACGAATACGCGACCGACCTGTACCAGAGCCAGTCCGTCCAGAACCCGGCGAACATGACGAAGGCCATGGCGAGAACCGCCAGGACCCCCAGGGTCATGAGCAGGGTCCGGACGCGCCGGGACGGGCGGCCGACTCTGATCCGTGGCCCGGTCGGGCCTCCGCCGCGGTCCGGCATCTGGAAAGCCAACGTGCGCACCTCGAAGTTCGCGGTCGTAAGAAGCGGGCTCCGCGATCGTAGAGCCCACCTATGCAACTTACTGAGGCTTTACCTAGTTCCCGTTCCCGGGGCGGAAGGAGGCAGGATGTTGGCCATGCCCAACGTTTCCCCCTCAGGCCCCCCGATGGCCGCGAGTCCTCTCACCGTCGCCGTCCTCGAGATCGACGCCTATGCCGCGACCCTCGGCTGGGACCAGCCCGCCCGGCTGTTCGCCCTGGTCGACACCGCGCGGCTGCGCGCCCAGGAGCCGGGCCTCGCCGCCCAGCTCGGCCTCGACGACACCGCTTCCACGCCCGCCACCCTCACCCCCGTCGAGCAGGAGGAGCTGCCCGACGGCACGGCACTGGACGAATTCCTCGCCACGATCGCCTGGCCCGACGCCGTGGTCGGCTGCGCCATGACCGTGGAGCGGCTGATGCTCCCGCCGTCCGCGGAGGCCTCCGTACCGGAGGGCCTCGGCGACGCCGAACTCACCAAGTGGGTCGCCGGCCACCCCGACCGGCAGGAGGTCCGGATGACCGTCGCCGTGCTGCGCGACGGGGCCCGCGACTCCGCCGTCAGGCTGCGCGAGAAGGACTCCGCGACCGAGGTCCTGACCGGCGCCGGCCTGGTCCCCGGCCTGGCCGACGCGCTCGCGGCCACGTTCGAGTCCTGACGCCCCCGCGGGGGGCCGGCCTCAGCCCGCCGAGCAGCTCGGCAGGCCGGCCGTGTCCCCCGCGCTGATCTTCTCCAGGGACTTCTTGGCGTCGTCGAGGGTCTTCACCCGCACCAGGGTGAGTCCGCTCGGGGTGTCGGACGCCGCGGCCGAGCAGTTGTCGTCCGGCGTCAGGAAGTACCGGGCACCGGCGTCGCGGGCGCCGACGAGCTTCAGGGCGATCCCGCCGATCGGTCCGACCTTGCCGCTGTCGTCGATCGTGCCCGTGCCGGCGATGAATTTGCCGCCCGTCAGCTTGCCCGGGGTGAGCTTGTCGATGATGCCCAGCGAGAACATCAGCCCGGCGCTCGGACCGCCGACGTCGGCGAGCTTGATGTCGACGTCGAACGGGAAGGTGTGGTCCGTCCCCGCCTGGATACCGACGATCGCGCGGTCCTCGCCCGAGGGGTCGGCGGGGTCCGCCGGCGCCTTGCGTGTGGTGAGGGTCACGTCATGGGAGCCCTTGGGCTCCCTGCCCGCCTTCTCCGCCGCTGCCGCCGCCTTGACGGGGATGACCGTGAAGACGACGTCCTGCCCGGGCCGGTGCTTCGTGACCAGCTTCGCGACGTCCTCGGGCTTCGCGACCGCCGTGCCGTCCACGGCCTTGATCACGTCGCCCGCGTGCAGCACGCCCTCGGCGGCGCTGTCCTTGACGACCGTCGAGACGACCACGCGGGAGGTGACGGGGATCTTCAGCTCCTCCAGGGCGGCGACCTTCGCGCTCTCCTGGGACTGGCTGAACTCCTCGGCGTTCTCCTGGGTCGACTGCTCCTCGGTCTTGCCGTCCGGATAGAGCGTGTCGTGGGGCACGACCACGCTGTCGTGGGCCAGCCAGCCGTAGACGGCCTCGACGATGTTCATGTCGTAGTCCGCGCCGGTGACGCGGACGGTCGTCATGTTGAGGTTCCCGGACGTCGGGTAGGTCTTGTGGCCGGTGATGTGCAGGACCGGCTCGCCACGGGCGTCACCGAGGGTGTTCACGGTCGGCCCGGGGGACATCTCCGAGTACGGCACGGGAATCAGCACGCCTGCGCAGAGCAGCGCGATCAGGATGAGAGTCGAAGCGAGCAGCGTCGCGGTGCGGCGTGGCATGGAACGACAGTACGGGAAGGGCCTGTAAGTGCACCGTCGGGGCCGGTCCGTACGGGGCCCGTCGGCGTGGGGGTCCGCCGGAGCGGAAACCTGCCGGGATCACTCGCGGCCCGTGCTCGCCCACGGGGTCCGCGGGGGTGGTGCGGAATTGGCGACTGCGTACGGTCGCCTCGCCTCAGACCACCTCGGAACCGGAACCCGACTTCTCCATCGCTTCACGGAACCTGGCGTAGCCGGCGAGTTCGGTGACGTCACCGGTCGTTCGATTGCGGGCTGCCCACCCTCCCCATATCGCCGCGCCGAGTGCGGCTATAAGCGGAATCAACAGCCATGCGAGTGCAGCCATCACGACCTCCCTGCCCCATGAGCGACCGCAACTGACGATCAGAAGATTAACCACCTGCAGCACCAACGCTCGTGGCAGGGGGGTGGTTACGCAAATCGGGGCTGATCGCCTCCGGGGCGGTTTGCGCTCAGCAGGCGCCGACCCACTCCTCGGTCCCGTCGGAGAAGCGCTGGTGCTTCCAGATCGGGACCTCGTGCTTGAGGTCGTCGATCAGCTTGCGGCAGGCCTCGAAGGCCTCACCCCGATGGGCGCAGGAGACGGCGACGACCACGGCCAGATCGCCGACACCCAGTTCACCCACCCGGTGGACGGCGGCCAGGGCGCGCACCGGGAACTCCGCCACGACCTTCTCGGCAACCCGTCGGAGCGCCTCGCCGGCCGTCGGATGACAGGAGTATCCGAGCGAGCCGACGTCCTGTCCGTCGTCGTGGTTGCGCACGGTGCCGACGAAGAGGGCCGTGCCCCCGGCGGCGTCGTCCCCCACCGCGCGGAAGACCTCGTCGACGGAGAGCGGGGTGTCACGGATGTCCAGAAGCCGGATGGGGTCCTGGGCGGCCTGCTCGCCGGGGTGATCGTGAGTACGTGCCATGGGGCCATCGTGCCGCACCGCACCGACATCCCGGAATAGCGCTGTCGACAGGTGGCGGGCCCGCCTGCTTGGAGCCTCCTACCAGCGCCGGACGGCGGGGGCCGCCCCGGCCGCCCCCGGGCGTGGGACGACGGCCCGTCCGCGCCTAGAAACGGCGGCGGGCCTTACGGGCCCGCCTGACCAGAGCCGCCGTGCCGAGCAGGGCGACCGTGGCCCCGGCGGCACCCGCCGCGGTGGCGTCCTTGCGGCCGAGCCGGCGGCCGGCGAGCGTGTGGCGGCCTTCGACCTCTTCGAGCAGCGCCCCCAGGACCTCCTCGTTGGTCCACCGGGGACGCCATCCCACGTCGTGGAGCCGGCTCACGCTGACGACCCAGGGGTGCATGGTGTACGCGAGATCGCCTGCCGGGGACGGGGTGAGGCCGATCCGGTGCAGCCGTGCGGCGGCACCGAGGGCGACGGCGGAGGGCAGCTCCATGCGGCGCACGCCGGAGAGCTCCTCCACCTCCTCCTGCTCCAGCCAGCCGTCGCAGCCGACGGCGAACTCGCCCTCGATCTTCTCGAGGGCGGCGTACTCCAGGGCGCTCACCAGGTCGTCCACGTGGCAGAACTGCCAGGCCGGGCGCGATCCGGCGACGACCAGCAGCCTCGGGGACTCGAAATACCGCGTGAGAGCCGTGTCCGTACCGCCGACCAGCACGGTGGGACGCACCACCGTGACGTTGAGCCCGGGGTGGGCCCGGGGCGCGCGGCGGCCCAGCCTCTCGATCTCCAGCAGGTCCCCGACTCCGGTGGCCTCGGCCGTCGCGCGCAGCTCGGCGTCCTCGGAGAGCGGGATGTCGTTGTCGGGCATGGCGCCGTAGACCATCGCCGACGTGCACAGCACGACCCGGTGGACGCCCACGGCCGCCGCCGCCGTCAGCACGGTCTGGGTCCCCCGCACGTTGTACGCGGTACGGGCGGCGGCGTCGGTCTCCAGGTCGAGATCGACCGCCATGTGCACGACGACATCCGCGCCCCGCAGCTTCTCGGCGATGGCCGGGTCCCGTACGTCCAGGATGTGCCAGGTGGCCTCGGAGACGTCTCCTCGGCGCTCGTCGATGGCGATGACCTGCTTGATCTCGTCGGATGCGGCGAGATGGGCGGTGAGCAGCGCACCGACTCCGGTCGCGGCGCCGGTGACGGCGACC
This sequence comes from Streptomyces sp. NPDC001822, assembly GCF_042892135.1. Classification (NCBI taxonomy): domain Bacteria; kingdom Bacillati; phylum Actinomycetota; class Actinomycetes; order Kitasatosporales; family Streptomycetaceae; genus Streptomyces; species Streptomyces sp. NPDC001822. Next base: position 81,377 of record NZ_JBIATW010000007.1, on the reverse strand, counting down.
ACCGGACCGCGGCTTCGGGAATTCTTTTTCGTGGGCTTGCTCTCGGTCGAGGGGTCGGCCAGGTTTCGCGCTGCGCGAACCTGCGGATCTGGGGAACTCACCGGGCGTCTCCAGCGGTTGTCTTCAGTACGTACCCGAATGACGCGTGCGTACCAGGTGGCGTCCATCCTGCCGCAGGCCGGGAGCCGGCGGAGCACTGAGGGCCCGAGCGGCCTTCGGTGTCTACGCTGGATGGTGATGTCGGGCAGTCGCCGTCGGTTCGAGCCGGCGGCCCTACGAGCCGAGGAAACCCGTGAGTGACACCCCATTCGGATTCGGCCTTCCGCCGGAGGAGCCGGACGACGGCGACGAGGGCAAGAAGAAGGACCCCACCGGTGGTGGGCAGGGCCCGGGCGGGCCGGCGAACCCGTTCGGCTTCGGACCCGGCGCGGGCGGCGACAACCCGTTCGCAGCGATGTTCGGCTCGATGAACCCGAACGACCTGGGTGCGGCCTTCCAGCAGCTCGGCCAGATGCTGAGCTATGAGGGTGGCCCGGTCAACTGGGACATGGCCAAGCAGATCGCCCGGCAGACCGTGTCGCAGGGCACCGCCGACGGCAGCAAGGACGCCAGCGTCGGTCCCGCGGAGCGTTCCTCGGTCGACGAGGCGCTGCGCCTGGCCGACCTCTGGCTGGACGGTGTGACGTCTCTGCCGTCGGGTTCCGTCTCGACGGTGGCGTGGAGCCGCGCCGAGTGGGTCGAGGCCTCGCTCCCCGCCTGGCAGCAGCTGGTGGACCCGGTCGCCGAGCGCGTCGGTCTGGCCATGGGCGACGTCCTCCCCGAGGAGATGCAGGCCATGGCGGGCCCGCTGATCGGCATGATGCGGTCGATGGGCGGCGCCATGTTCGGCCAGCAGATCGGGCAGGCCGTGGGCGTGCTCGCCGGCGAGGTCGTGGGCTCGACCGACATCGGCCTGCCGCTGGCACCGGCCGGCAAGGCGGCGCTCCTCCCGCTGAACGTCGAGCGCTTCGGCAAGGACCTCAGCGTGCCGCAGGACGAGGTCCGGCTCTACCTCGCGCTGCGCGAGGCCGCCCACCAGCGGCTCTTCGCCCACGTCCCGTGGCTGCGCTCGCATCTGTTCGGTGCGGTGGAGTCCTACGCCCGCGGGATCAAGGTCGACACCAGCAAGCTCGAGGACGTCGTCGGCCAGTTCGACCCGTCGCAGCCCGAGCAGCTGCAGGACGCGCTGCAGCAGGGCATGTTCCAGCCGGAGGACACGCCGGAGCAGAAGGCGTCGCTGGCACGCCTGGAGACCGCTCTCGCGCTCGTCGAGGGCTGGGTGGACGCGGTGGTGCACGAAGCGGCGAAGTCCCGGCTGACCTCGGCCGACGCACTGCGCGAGACGATGCGCAGGCGCCGGGCGTCCGGCGGTCCCGCCGAGCAGACCTTCGCCACGCTCATCGGGCTGCAGCTGCGCCCGCGCAGGCTGCGCGACGCGTCGCGGCTCTGGGCCTCCCTCACGGACGCCCGGGGCGTCGACGGCCGCGACGGCCTGTGGGGCCACCCGGACATGCTGCCCACCGCCTCGGACCTCGACGACCCGGACGGTTTCGTCCACCACGAGCAGCTGGACTTCTCCGAGCTGGACAAGATGCTCGGAGAGGCGGCGAAGGGCCCTGGGAAGCCCTCCGCCGAGGACGAGGCGAAGGACCGGACCGCGGGCGAGGACGAGCCCGGGGACGGCCCGTCCGACAAGGGCAAGGACGACACGGGCCAGTGACACTGCACGACGACGCGGAACTCGTACTCAAGGGCTACGACGACGGCGGGGACGCGCAGCAGGCGCGGCTTCGGCAGGCGTACCTGGATCATCTCGCCGGACACCCCGACGGGATGTGGAAGGCCTGCGGAGCCGGCCATCTGACGGCGAGCGCCCTGGTCATCGACCCGGAGGGCGGCCGGGTCCTGCTGACCCTGCACAAGAAGCTCCGGATGTGGCTGCAGATGGGCGGTCACTGCGAGCCGCAGGACACCACCCTGCGGGCCGCCGCCCTGCGGGAGGCGACGGAGGAGTCGGGAATCACCGGGCTCACCCTGCTCCCCGGGGGGCCCGTCCGTCTCGACCGGCACCCCATTCCGGCACCCTGCAACTGGCACCTGGACGTGCAGTACGCCGCGACGGTGTCCGCCGGCGCGACGGAGCGGATCAGCGACGAGTCCCTGGACCTGCGCTGGTTCCCCTACGACGAGGTGGCGGCGGTCGCGGACACCTCGGTCGTGCTGCTGCTGGAGAGCACACGAGCGCGCCTGGAGCAGACCGGCTAGACGGCCCGGAACGGCGCAGGGGTGAGGGCGGTCTCCGGTGGGAGACCGCCCTCACCCCTGCGCGCCGCGTGGGCGCGACCGCTCAGTTCCAGGCGTTGTTCTGGTTCTGGCCGCGCGCACCCTGCTGGCCTACGCCGAACTGGGCTGCCGCACCCTGTCCGATCTGGGCGTTCTGCGGGGGCAGTACCTCGCTCGGCTGGACGAGCGCGAAGCCCTGCCCCAGGAAGCTCAGCTCCCAGCCCTCGCCCGTGTTGCCACGACGCCGCATGACTCCCGAGGAGTGGGTCTGGGCCTGCATCTGCACCCGGAGCCCGCTGGACCAGGCGACGATCGCGTCGGCGTCGGCGTTGACGTACTTGTCCGGCGTCACCTGCATCATCAGTGGCTGGCCGGAGGTCATCAGCGCGACCTTGCCGTTCCCCGTGATGTTCAGCTGGTACTTGCCGGTGCCGGAGATCCCGTACTGGCTGTCCACCGCGATGACCTCGGTGTGCAGGGAGGAGTCCAGGGCGAGGACGTAGGCGCTGTCCACCGTCATGCCCTCGTGGTCGACGTCGACCACGTGGATGTACTGGGCGAGGTTGGCCAGATAGACCGTGCCCTGTCCCGAGCAGCGCATCAGGTCGAGGCCCTCGCCCGTGTTCCTGCGTGCGCGGCGCTGGCCCTGCGACTGGTACTCCCCGTCGAACTCCATGAGGCCCTGGTAGGCCACCATGGCGCCCTTACGGGCGAGGACGTCGTCGTGACCGGTCAGCGAGACCCGCAGGAGCTGCGGGTTCTGGACCGTGTACCGGTCCTGCGACTGCTGTTCCGTGTGGCTGAAAAGCGGACTCTGCATGATGTGTCTCCCCCCGCTCAGTTCCGGACCCGCAGGCGGTCGGTACTGTCCTCGCTCGGCTGCACGACGACGATGCCCTGGCCGGAGAAGGCCATCTGGTAGGCCTCCCCGCTGCCCCGCCCGATGAGCGAGCCCGCCTTGAAGCTGCGCTTGCCCTTGACCTTGAGGTTCGGGGACCACGCGACGAGGGCGTCGGGGTCGACGTACGTCTCGTCCTCGCCCCTGCCGCAGTCGACGACGATCGGCGTGCCGCGCGAGGTAATGGCCACCCATCCCGTGCCCTGGATTCCGACGTTCCACAGGCCCTGGCCGGCGAACTTCGCCAGACCCTTGACCCGCTCCACACCCCAGGTCAGATGGCCGTCGAAGGCGAGGAGGTTCGTGCCGTTGACCGACAGCGAGTCGTTGTTCAGATTGATGACGACCACGTCGGCGCCGTAGTCCGCGAGGTAGAGCAGCCCGTCGCCCGAGCACTTCATGAGCGGGGTGCCCTCGCCGGTGATCCACTGCGAGGCGATCTGACGGACGGCGGGCGGATTGGGCTCGTACTGGATGAAGCCCTCGTAGGCCACCATCGAGCCGGTGCGCGCGTAGAGGTCCTGGCCGGAGGCCATGGCCACCTTGAGCATCGTGCGGCCGTGGTTCTCCATCCGGGCCGTGACGGGTGTCGGGGCGAAGCCCGCGAGTTGCTGGTTCATGACGGGCTCCCTCAGACCTCGTAGGGCTGGACGACGATGAAGTTCCCGGGGGCTCCCCGGAACTGGAGGTTCACGGTCTCCCCGCTGTGTCCCGGGTACGCGTTGCGGCGCAGCCGGACCTGGCTGGAGAGGATCACCTGCGACGCGGAGGACCACGCCACCACGGCGTTGGCGTCGGCGAAGGTGGTCGGGGTGACCGGCAGGACGACCGGGACGCCGTGCGTCTTGACGACGACGGTCCCCGAGCCCTGGAACTGCATGGTGAACAGGGCCCCGCCGGGAATCCCGTGTCCCTCGATCCTGCGGACCTCGTACTGCAGGGTCTCGTCGAAGGCGAGGACGCTCTCGGCGGACACGCAGATGCCGTCGCCCTGGAGCTCGATGGGATGCAGGTGCGCCCCCTCCTCGGCCAGGAAGACCTGACCGCGGCCGGTGCAGCGCATGAGCTGCATCTCCTGGCCCGTCGCGTTGCCGACCATGCGGCCCGCGAACCCCGCACCCTTGTAACCGAAGTCGACCTTGCCCTGGTACATCACCATGCTGCCCTGCCGGGCCAGCACGGGCGTGCCGCCCATGGTGAGGTCGACGCGCATCAGCTGCTGGTTCTGCGAGGTCCAGCGCTGTCCGGTGGCCGTCTCCTTGTAGGGCTGCAGAGCCGCCTGCAGCCCCGCGCCTCCCTGCGGAACACCCTGCGGCACGCCCTGCGGCACACCGGGGGGCTGCTGACCGAACGGCTGTTGCTGCCCGAAGGACGGTGCGGCGGGCGGCTGCTGGCCGTAAGGCGGCGCGGTGGGCGGCTGCTGGCCGTACGGCGGCGCGCCCTGTCCCGGAACCTGCCCGAACTGGGGCTGCTGAGGCGGCTGTCCGTACGGGGCGGGCGCCTGCGGGGCGGGCGCCATGGGCGCCGCGATCGTCGGCGCGGCGTGGATGGGCTGCTGGGCAGCGGGTGCCGGAGCACCGAACGCCGGTGCGGGCGCCGGCGCCGGAGGGGCCGCGGGGGCACCGAACGCCGGAGGCGCGGTGGCCTGGGCGGGCGGGGCGAAGCCGGGAACCGCACCCTGGGGCGGAGCGGCGGGTTCCTCCTCGGCGACCTCCCCGCCGAAGTTCCTCAGCAGCGCGTCGAGTCCGCCGTCGAAGCCCTGGCCCACGGCGGCGAAGCGCCAGACGTCCTTCAGATAGAAGTCGCCGAGCATCACCGCGCGTTCGGTGGTGAACTCCGCGCCCGTGAAGGCGTACTTCACCACTTCCTCGCCGCCCGCGACGATCCGGATGTATCCGGGACCGACCTGGGACATCTGCCCGGCACCGTCGATCGTGGCGGTGAAGGACAGCTTGTGGATGTTCGCGGGAATGCGGTCGAGGGTGACGCGGAACGACTCGGTGTCACCGGCCTGGGCGCCGAGAAGCTGAACGGACTCCTCAGGTGATTTCGGCTGGTTGAAGAAGATGAAATAACGGTCGTCCGAGAGCTGCTCATTGGCGTCCAGACCGAAGCAGCTGATGTCGAACGTCAGGCCGGGACCGGCCACCTGTACGCCGACGTACAGATCCGTCCCTGACGTGAGATCACTGATCTTGGCCTTGTGGCCGCGCTGAAATTCCCTGGCCATGCGTAACGACCGTCCCCCATCCCGAAGGTGATTGCGTCGCGTCAGGCTAACCGCAAACCACGACATCGAGCCAAGCCGGTACAGATCCGGTACACAATCGGCAACTCACTCCTCGCGTGCGGCAGGCAGGTGCGGAAGCCGCTCCGCGGCCGCGACCCCTTCGAGGTAACCGCGTGCGCGCTCGGTACGGGGGTAGGTCTCCAGCAGCCGCCAGAAGCGCGGCCCGTGGCCGGGAACCAGCAGGTGGGCGAGCTCGTGGAGGAGCACGTAGTCGACCACGTACTCCGGCATCCCCTGCAGCCGGTGCGAGAGGCGGATGCTGCCCTCGGCCGGGGTGCAGGAACCCCAGCGGGTGTTCTGGTTGGTCACCCACCGCACGGACGCGGGCCGGGCCCTGCCACCGAGGTACTGGGCGGACAGCCTCTCCGCACGCTCGGCGAGCGCGCCGTCCCCGATGACGCGCTTGCTCTCCTGCGCGGCGAGCTTGTCCAGCATCACTCCGACCCAGCGCTGCTCCTCGGCCTCCGACATCCGGGCCGGGATGAGGACGATGGTCCGGTCCCCCTCGCGGTAGGCGGAGACCGTCCTGCTGCGCCGGGCGCTCCTGCGGACCTCGACCGCGCTCATCACAGGGGGGTTGGGCGAATGGGCGGCTGCGCTGCGCTGCTGGCGTCCGGCGCTGCGCGCGGGGGTCTCCCCGGCGAGGCCGGGTGAGGGGTCTGCGGACACGCCTCGACGTTACCCGCTGCAGGTGGGGGAAGTCCCGCGTCCCGGACCGTCCGGCATTGATCCACTTCTCGGCTTGCACCATTTGAACGACTAACGCCCGGGCCTGTGGATAACTTTTCGCCTGTTTCGCCGCCAGGTTGCATTCTGGCAACGGATCCCGGCACCGAACGCGGATCTCGACATCGAAACGGGGAGAAGTCATGCATCCGATGCTGAAGCCCGCGCTCCGGCGTGCCTGGCGTGGCCGGAACACCGTGCAATTCGGTGTGACGCCCGCGCACGCGGTGACTCTGGGGCCGATGGATATCGCCACCGGAAGTTTTCTGGAACTCCTGGACGGCACGCGTGGACTTCCTCTTCTCCGCGAAGAGGCCAGGGCGCTGGATCTGTCGGACCGTCATGTGGACATTCTCGTTTCACGCCTCACGGAAGCCGGACTCCTCGACGATCCCGGAGCGGGCGGCGCGGAGGCCGAGGCGCTGCGCCGACGGGCCGACGCCCTGGAGCGGCAGCGCCCGGACGCCGCGTCGCTCTCCGTCGTCCATCCCGCTCCGGGCGGCGGACTGCGCACACTGGCCGCGCGACGCTCGATGCGCGTGCAGGTGCGGGGCGCCGGGAGGGTGGGCGCGACGATCGCGGCCGTCCTCTCCTCGTCCGGCGTCGGCAGGGTCGATGTGCTCGACGGAGGCCGCACGGAGCCCTCGGACGTCGCGCCCGGAGGACTCCCGGCGGCATCGGTGGGAGAGCGACGGGACACGGCCGCCCGGCAGTTGGTGCGCCGGTCCGCTGTCGGCAGACCGCCCGGAGCGGACGGGCCGGGAGGAGGGCCGGCGGGGAGCGAGCCCGCGCTGTCCCTGATCGTGGTGGCTCCCAGGGACGGCCTCGCGGTCCATGCCCCTGACCCGGATGTCGCCGCGCCCTGGATCGCCTCGGGCACACCGCACCTGTACGCGGGTGTGGTGGAAGCCACAGGAGTGGTCGGCCCGCTGGTACTCCCCGGAGGCACGGGCTGTGCGGGCTGCCTGGCCCTGCACCGGGCTGAGCGGGACCCGCAGTGGACCCGGATGCTCGCGCAGTGGAGGTCCGGGCGGCGCACCGCGGTGCAGGCATGCGATCTGGGGCTGGCCACCGCGGTGGCCGGACTCGCCGCGGCCCATGCGCTGTCCTTCCTCGACGGAGAGCTGCCGGCCAGCACGGGCACGCGGTGGGAGGCCGCGATGCCCATGCTGGACTGGCGGTCGGCACGGCTCGGACCCCACCTCGACTGCGCCTGCGGTGCGGCCGGGCACACTGAGGGGGAGCTCACCTCCGCCACCGGCTCCCCACAGGACACAATGGCCGGGTGACCGCAACCGACGGAGCGGGCCCGGGTTTCGCGCGGCACGAAAGTCAGGGAACTGGAGGGGCACATGTCTGATCTTCCGCGGAAGGCGGTCACCCGTACCGCGAAGCTGGCTGCTCTGCCGCTGGGCTTCGCCGGCCGTGCCACATGGGGTCTGGGCAAGCGGATCGGCGGCAGATCCGCCGAGATCGTGGCCCGGGAGGTCCAGCAGCGCACAGCGGACCAGCTCTTCAAGGTTCTGGGCGAGTTGAAGGGCGGTGCGATGAAGCTGGGGCAGGCGCTGTCGGTCTTCGAGTCCGCCCTCCCGGAGGACGTCGCCGGCCCGTACCGCGCGGCTCTCACCAAGCTGCAGGAGGCGGCACCTCCCATGCCGACCCGCACCGTCCACAAGGTGCTCGCGGAAAGGCTGGGCGAGGACTGGCGGGACCTCTTCGAGGACTTCGACGATCAGCCCTCCGCCGCCGCTTCGATCGGTCAGGTCCACCGCGCGGTGTGGCACGACGGGCGTGCCGTCGCCGTGAAGGTGCAGTACCCGGGTGCCGGGGAGGCGCTGCTCTCCGACCTCACGCAGATCAGCCGCTTCGCGCGGCTGCTCGGCCCGCTGGTTCCCGGCATGGACATCAAACCCCTCATCACCGAGCTCCGCGACCGTGTCTCGGAGGAACTGGACTACGAGCTGGAGGCTGCGGCCCAGCGGGAACACGCCGCGGAGTTCGAGGGCGACCCGGACGTCGTCATCCCCGGAGTGGTGCACCAGTCGGAACAGATCCTGGTGACCGAGTGGATCGAGGGCATACCGCTGTCGGAGGTGATCGCCGACGGCACACAGGAGCAGCGGGACCGGGCGGGTCAGCTGCTGGCGCGCTTCCTCTTCTCCGGACCTGCCCGCACCGGGCTGCTGCACGCCGATCCTCACCCGGGGAACTTCCGGCTGCTGCCCCCGGAGGACGGCGCCGACGCCGGCACCGGCACCGGCGATTCAGGCACCGACGGCTCCGGCATCGGCACTTCCGGCACCGGCGGTGAGGACGCTCCGGGCGGGACCGCCGAGCTCGACGGGGACCCTGGCCGATGGCGCCTGGGGGTTCTGGATTTCGGCACGGTCGACCGTCTGCCGGGCGGTCTGCCGCGTGCCATCGGCGATGCCCTGCGGATGACGCTGGACGGCGACGCCGACGGCGTCTACTCATCGCTCCGCGAGGACGGGTTCGTCAAGGACTCGATCGAGCTGGAACCCGAGGCGGTGCTCGACTATCTGCTTCCGATCATCGAGCCGGCGCAGGTGGACGCGTTCACCTTCTCGCGCTCCTGGCTGCGCAGCCAGGCCGGGCGGATCGCGGATCCTCGATCACCCGCGCACCAGCTCGGGAAGCAGCTGAATCTCCCGCCGTCGTATCTGCTGATACACCGGGTCACGCTCAGCACGATCGGTGTGCTGTGCCAGCTGGGCGCGACTGTACGACTGCGCGACGAACTGGAGTCCTGGCTGCCCGGGTTCGTCCTGGAGTCCGAATCCGACGGGACGCACCCCGAGGACGAGTACGAGGACGCGACAGCGACAGCGACAGCGACAGCGACAGCGACAGCCCATGAGACGGCACCGGTCGACGTCTAGGGCGGGCGGGCCTGGGGGCGGCGGGGCTCTGCCGCCGGTGCTCCGGGGTCCGGTGCACCGACGCGCTCCCGGGTCCGGTGCTCCGAACAGGTCCCCCGGGGCCCTCCCCCTGTTTCCCGGGTGCCTCACCGGCCCCGCACGCGCGAGACGGTGGTCGGGGCGCATCCGGTGAGCCCCGGGGGACGAAGACACGGAACGCAGGGAGCCGAGGTGTGAACCGCGACGGGCACACCTCGGTGACTCCCGCGGCTCATGTCGCCGGGCCCCCGTCCGTCGTCGACGGCCGCCGGTGCGCTCGGGGCGCTGAGGACCGGGCCGTCAGCCGGTCACCACAGGTCGGAGTCGAGCCGGCCCTCGACGGCCCGGATGTGGGTGCGCGCGCAGGCTTCGCAGAAGTACCGCCGACTGCCGTTCTCCACGGAACAGAGCCAGGTGGCGGGCGGAGTGCGGCCGTCCGCCGAGGCGCCGCAGCAGGCGCACCTCACGGGAGCGGCGGCCGGTGCGCCGGAATCCTTGGTCTCCTCGTCCACTTCGCGACGGTAACGCTGCCGCGAAGTGACCGCATGACATAACGCCGTCGCGACGTGAGCGCACGCGGGTGAAAGCACGGCGGGTGAGAGCACGGCATAAAGCACCGCGGGGCCGGTCCCGATCGGACCGGCCCCGCGGATGGGGAGGGCGGCTGCCCGGGCGAGCGGTTGCCCGGGCGGCCTCGGTGCTCAGCGCCGCTGGTGAAGCCGTCAGTGCATGACGGCCATGGCGAGCGCACGGCGGGCACGCATCGAGGCGCGCTCCGCACGTCGCTGCATCCGCCGGGCGGCGACCAGGCGCTCAGCCTGGCGACCGTGCTCGGCTTCCCTGAGGCGCTCGTGCATATGCGCACGAGCCAGGGCTTCTGGGATGAGTTGCATTTCGCGGGTCCTGTTCTGACGCGAGTCGTTCGCGCCGGTGATGGTGACGTCTGGGGTCGCGGAGCCGACGGGCTCCCTCGTGGGGGTGATCATTGGTGCCTGATTTCGGGGGTCATGGGTGTGGGGACGGTCGATGGTGCCGATGCGCTTGGTTCGTGCGGGGGACATGACCCCCAGGCCGGCGGTCACGCCGCGACCGGGTTCTTGCGCGGACGGCCACGCGGACGCTTGCGGGCGACGACGACGCCCTGGACGAAGAGCTCGCCACCCCAGACGCCCCACGGCTCGCGGCGCTCCTTGGCGCCGGCGAGGCAGGCCTCGACGAGCGGGCAGGTCCGGCAGAGGGACTTGGCGTACTCGACGTCCGCGGGGGACTCGGCGAAGAAGACCTCCGGGTCGTAGGAACGGCAGGGGACGGGTACGCCGAGGTTCTCGATGGCGTCGTCGAGCGCGGTGAGCGCGGTGAGGGGGATCAAGGTGGAGTCCTCCGTGGAGCCGGGCGGGGCGATCGTGTCGGAAGGCGGTACGGACGGGGCGTGCGTCTCGAGTTGCACGGTGGTGTTGTCCTCGTCTGGTCTGCCGGCCTGTTGGCCGGTGGGGTGGCGGGTACCAGGTCCTGCTTGTCCCGAGGCCCCTTCGTGTCGTCTCGTCCGTTCGGACAAAACAAAAAGGCCGCGGATCCCGAGTGGGGTTCCGCGGCCCTGAAGGCGCCGGCCTGATTCCGGATCAGGCTGGATCGCTCCAGGGTTCAGGCCCACGGAAGGCCCACATCGTGTGGTGCTGCGTCGTCTGCTTCTTGGCTCCGGCACCGGCTGCCGCAAAGGCATAGGCCGAGGCCTGTGCCTTCACTACTGCTGCTTCCGGTGCCTGGGTCGGTCGCTCATTGCGCTCTCGCACGGGCAGGCTCGCCAGGAACAGCGGGCTGACAGGGGCGATGCCGGACACACCGGTGCCACGGAGCGAAAGCTGCGAGGAGCGGGCGAGGCCGAGTGAGCAGGTGGAGACGACCGACGGATCGGTCATTTTGATGGTGTTGATGATGCTGATCACGACAATCGCCTCCTCTCGGCGTCTCAAGGGACCGGCCGGGGCCGATCCTGCGGTATTCGAATAAGTACAGCACGGATTCAGGGCTTCAGAGAAGACGCTGTTCCCGTGGACAAGAACCTATGGGGACTACAGGTGCCCGCGCAAACTATTTTTTCGACGAGTTTTTCTCACACGTCGCCGTCGTCGTCGTCCGCAGCCTGATCCAGCGTCCGACCTGCGCAGATGGCCAGCACATCGGCTCCGAACCTGGCCATCTTCCGGTGGCCGACGCCGGGGATGACGACGAGCTCCGTCTCGTCCGCCGGGACCGCCTCGGCGATCGCCATCAGCGTCTTGTCGGTGAAGACGCAGAAGGCGGGCTGGCTGATGTCCTTCGCCCGCTCCGCGCGCCACTCGCGCAGGCGCCCGAACAGCGCCTCGTCCATGTCCGAGGGACAGTCCTCGCAGCGCATCAGCTTCATCTCGCCGGCTTCGGTGAGTGTTCTGCCGCAGACCCGGCACCTCAGGGGGCCACGGCGCCGCGGCTTCGCGTCCCGGCCTGCGCCGTCCGCGCTCCTGCCCGCACCGGTACCGGTCCCCCGGTCGATGCCACCGCCACCGCCGGTGCCCGCCCGCATGCCTGCGGCCGAGGAACCGGGCCGGAGACCGTTCAGGAAGCGGGTGGGCCGTCGTCCGGCACGACCGCCGGGAGACCGGGACACGGCCCAGGACAGTGACAGGTGGAAGCGGGCGCGGGTGACGCCGACGTAGAGGAGGCGGCGCTCCTCCTCGACCTGTTCGTCCGTCTTGGCGTAGGCGATCGGCATCATGCCCTCCGTCAGCCCGACGACGAACGCGGCGTCCCATTCGAGGCCCTTGGCCGAGTGCAGCGACGCGAGGGTGACGCCCTGGACGGTCGGCGCGTGCTGGGCCGCGGCCCGTTCGTCGAGCTCCGCGACGAGGTCGGAGAGCGTCGCCCCCGGTTTGGCCTGTTCGAAGTCCTCGGCGAGCCGGACGAGTGCGGCCAGGGACTCCCAGCGGTCCCGCACCGCGCCGGACCCGGCGGGCGGCTTGGAGGTCCACCCCTTGGTGGAGAGCACCGCCCTCACCTCGGACGGCAGGTCGTCGGCTCCGTCGAGAAGCGAGTCGTTGCCCCCCGCGCGGGCGGCGCCGCGCAGGGCGACGCCCGCCTCCCGCACCTCTGGGCGGTCGAAGAAGCGTTCGGCTCCGCGCAACTGGTAGGGGACGCCCGCGTCCGCCAGAGCCTGTTCGTAGACCTCGGACTGGGAGTTGACCCGGTAGAGCACGGCGATCTCTCCGGCGGGGACGCCGGCGGTGATCAGGTCGCGGATCCGGCGGGCGGTGCCCTCGGCCTCGGCAGGCTCGTCCGCGTACTCCGTGTAGACGGGCTCGGGGCCCCTGTCCCGCTGGGAGACGAGCTCCAGGCGGTGTTCGGCCGCCCTGCCCCGGGCCTGGGACAGCAGGCCGTTGGCAAGATGCACGACCTGCGGTGTGGAGCGGTAGTCCCGCACCAGCTTGACCACGGTCGCGTTCGGATGCCGGGTGCGGAAGTTCAGCAGGTGGTCCGGAGTGGCACCGGTGAAGGAGTAGATCGTCTGGCCGGCGTCGCCGACGACGCAGAGATCGTCCCGGTCGCCGAGCCAGAGGTCGAGGAGCCGCTGCTGGAGCGGGCTGACGTCCTGGTACTCGTCGACGACGAAGTGCTGGTACTGCCGGCGCACGTGCTCGGCGATGTCGTGCCGGTCCTGCAGGATGCCGACGGTCAGCAGCAGCACGTCCTCGAAGTCGATCACCGACCGGTCGCGCTTCAGCTGCTCGTACGTCGCGTAGATCTGCGAGAGCTCCGCCGGATCGCGCGGGGCGTCCCGCTGGGTCTTCGCCACGGCGGCCGGATAGTCGGCCGGCACGGTCTGGGTGACCTTGGCCCACTCGATCTCGCTCGTGGCGTCCCGCAGCTCGTTGCGGTCGAGCCGGATCCCGCAGCGCGCGGCGGCCTCGGCGACCAGCTGGACCTTGCGCTCCACGAGACGCGGGAGCTCGCCACCGACGGCTTTCGGCCAGAAGTACTGGAGCTGACGCAGGGCGGCCGAGTGGAAGGTCCGGGCCTGGACACCGGTCGCGCCGAGCTGGCGGAGCCGACCGCGCATCTCACCGGCCGCACGGTTGGTGAAGGTGACGGCGAGCACGGTCGTCGGCTGCAGGATCCCGGCGCGCACCCCGTAGGCGATGCGGTGGGTGATCGCCCGCGTCTTGCCCGTGCCCGCTCCGGCCAGCACGCACACGGGTCCGCCCAGGGCCAGCGCGACCTCGCGCTGCTCCGGGTCGAGCCCGTCGAGCACAGCGTCCGCGGAGTCGGGGACCTGGGGGAAGAGGGTGGAGTGCGTTGCTGCTGTCACCCCGCCATGCTGCCAGGTCGCGAGGAGGCGGTGCGGCGGTTGTCCACAGGGCCCGTCATTCTTCGTACCGGCCGGGCGGGGGTGGGAATGGCCGTCGGGCCGGGTGCGTTGCCTGGATGCGGGAAGGTGCGACAGCGTACTTGCCCGCCTTCCCAGTGAGACGTACGAGACAAGGGAGCACCGACGACATGCCGGGCACTGTGACGATGTACAGCACCACCTGGTGCGGCTACTGCCGCCGGCTCAAGGGCCAGATGGACCGCGAGGGAATCGCGTACACCGAGGTCAACATCGAGCAGGACCCGGAGTCGGCAGCTTTTGTCGAGAAGGCGAATGGCGGAAACCAGACGGTTCCGACCGTGCTCTTCCCCGACGGTTCGACGCTGACGAACCCCTCGCTGGCCCAGGTCAAGCAGAAGATCGGCGCCTGATCGGGGAGATCCCGGTCGACGGAGGGCCCCCGCTTCGGCGGGGGCCCTCCGTCGCACACGGCTGTCCTGTCTCCGGGCGGTCCCGTCGTCGGGGCTGCGGTGTTCGGGCTCCCGTCGTCGGGATCTCCCGTCAGGCGGCGTTCCCCGGCCGGGGAAGGGGCTTGCCGTACCAGAGTTCGATCAGGCGCGCGGCGATGGAGACCCCGAACGGGGGCAGGACCTCACCGGAGTCGAAGGCCGCCGTCAGCTCCTCGCGCGAGAACCAGCGGGCCTCCTCGATCTCCTCGCCGTCCACGGTGATCTCGGACGAGGTGGCACGGGCCATGAAGCCGAGCATCAGGCTGGACGGGAAGGGCCACGGCTGGCTGGCGACGTACTCGACCTCGCCGACGGTCACCCCCGCCTCCTCGAACACCTCGCGGGCCACCGAATGCTCGATCGACTCACCGGGTTCGACGAAGCCCGCGAGCGTCGAGAAGCGCCCCTCCGGCCAGTGCACCTGGCGCCCCAGGAGGGCACGGTCCTGGTCGTCGGTGACCAGCATGATCACCGCGGGGTCGGTCCGCGGGTAGTGCTCCGCACCGCAGGCGGGACAGCGGCGGATGTGACCGGCGGCGGCGATGACGGTGCGCTCGCCGCAGCGCGAGCAGAAGCGGTGCAGCCGCTGCCAGTTCTCCAGGGCCACGGCGTGCACCATCAGCCCCGCGTCGCGGGGCCCGAGGAGCAGACCGGCCTCGCGCAGCCCGGCCGGGCGTGCGGACTGGTCCATGCGGCCCGGCAGCGAGTCCTTCTGGAGCGCGAAGTAGCGCACGCCCTTCTCGTCGGTACCCAGGAAGTACCGGTGGGTCTCCGTGACCGGCGCCTCGAAGGCGGGCGTCATGACGAGCTCGGTGCCGCCGTCCGGGGTGTCGTCGATGAGCGCCTGGCCCCCCGAGACGACGAAGACTCTGGTCGTCGGGTGGCTCCAGGCCGCGGCGAGCCAGGCCTCGTCGAGCCGGTGGTGCGCGGCGCGGTCGATGCCGCTGGGCGCGGTGAGACCGATCGGGCGGTCTGCGGTGGCGTTGTCGAAGGTGCTCACAGGTGCTTCCTACTCCCCCGGGGGCGGATCGGGCATACAGAGGATTCAGCGGAGTGCGGCGGCCAGCTCGCCCCACAGATGGGCGGTGGTCTCCACGCCCTTGAGGAGGAGGTCGAGCTCGACCTTCTCGTCGGGGCCGTGCCAGCCGTCGGACGGTACGGAGATGCCCAGGAAGAGGACGGGTGCGCCGAGGACGTCCTGCAGGTCGGCGGCCGGTCCCGAGCCTCCCTCGCGGGTGAAGAGG
Source organism: Streptomyces sp. NPDC001822 (assembly GCF_042892135.1). NCBI lineage: Bacteria > Bacillati > Actinomycetota > Actinomycetes > Kitasatosporales > Streptomycetaceae > Streptomyces > Streptomyces sp. NPDC001822. The sequence continues at coordinate 66,131 of NZ_JBIATW010000007.1, read as the reverse complement.
ATCTTCGTCCCGAAGGCCCGCCCCATGGCCCGGGCGACGGCCTGGAGGGCGGGGTGGTCCAGGGGCGTCAGACAGGGGCGGGTGGCCGGGGAGAAGGTGATCCGGTGCCGGAGGCCGGCCGGGATCCTGCTCTCGGCCCAGCCGCGGACCAGCTCCTGGACGCGGTCCGGGTCCTGGCCGGCGACCAGCCGGAAGCTCAGCTTCACCATCGCCGACGCCGGGATGACGGTCTTGCTGCCGGCACCCTGGTAGCCGCCGCCGATGCCGTTCACCTCGGCGGTGGGCCGGGCCCAGACCCGCTCCAACGTGGAGTAACCGGCCTCGCCGGCGGTGGCCCGCGACGAGGCGGTGCGGAGCCAGGTGGCCTCGTCGAAGGGCAGCTCGGCGAAGAGGGCCCGTTCGGTCTCGGTGAGTTCGGCGACCCCGTCGTAGAAGCCGGGGACGGCGACCCTTCCGTCCTCGTCGTGCAGGGCGGCGACGAGCCGGGCGAGGGCGGTCGCCGGGTTGGGCACGGCTCCGCCGAAGGATCCGGAGTGGATGTCCTGGCCGGGGCCGAAGAGCTCGATCTCGCACTCCGCGAGGCCGCGCATGCCGGTGCAGACGGTGGGGGTGTTCTCGTCCCACATGCCGGTGTCGGAGACGATCACGGCGTCCGCCGCCAGCCGGGCCGCCCGCTCCTCGGCCAGCGCGCGAAAGTGCGGGGAACCCGATTCCTCCTCGCCCTCGACGAGGAGCTTGAGGTGCACGGCCGGGGTGGTGCGGCCGGTCGCCGCGAGGTGGGCGCGGACGCCGAGTGTGTGGAAGAACACCTGGCCCTTGTCGTCCGCCGCGCCCCGGCCGTACATCCTGCCGTCGCGGATCACCGGGTCGAACGGGTCGGTGCTCCAGCCGTCCTCCCGGGCCGCGGGCTGCACGTCGTGGTGGCCGTAGACGAGGACGACCGGTGCGTCCGGGTCGTCCGACGGCCACTCGGCGAAGACCGCCGGGGCGCCGGGCGTCTCCCAGATCTCGGTGACCGGGAAGCCGGTCTCGGCGAGCTTGGCGGACAGCCATTCGGCACTGCGCCGTACGTCCCCGTGGTGCTCCGGCTGAGCGGATACGGACGGGATGCGCAGCCACTCGGCGAGGTCGTCGAGGAAGGCTGTGCGGTGCTGCTCGGTGTACGTACGGACGGCGCTGTCCGGGGTGTCGCTCATGCTCATGAGCCTACTGGCCCCGCGGAGGTGGCTCGTCCAGCAAAAGCTTTTCCAGCTCCTCCCGGCCCGGCAGCCCGGTGGGCCTGACCGTCTCCCCGGTGCGCACGTAGAGGAAGGTCGCGGTGACCGCTTCCAGCGGCAGACCGTGCAGTTCGGCCCAGGCGAGGCGGTACACCGCGAGCTGGAGCGGGTCGGCCGTGCGGTGCCGGGTGGTCTTCCAGTCGACGATCTCGTACGCGTCCCCCGTGCGGTAGACCGCGTCGATACGGCCGCGGATCACCCGGCCCCCGAGGGCGATCTGGAAGGGGGTCTCGACGCGGTACGGCGTGCGCCGGGCGTACTCGGTGCGCTCGAAGGCGTCCTTCAGCTCGGCCAGGTCGCGTTCGTCCGCGATCTCCGCGTCGTTTCCGTCGCTCCCGGGGAGTTCGTCGGGGCCGAGCATGGGCAGCGGCAGCTCCTCGAAACGTGACTCGACCCACGCGTGGAAGCGGGTCCCCCGGCGGGCGGCGGGCTGCGGGGCCCGGGGCATGGGGCGGGCGAGCTCCCGGGCGAAGCCGTCGGGGTCGTCGGCGAGGTGCAGCAGCTGGGTCGCGGAGAGCGTGGAGGGGACGACGACGTCGCGGACGGTGGCGCGGGCACGGCGCAGCTCACCGGCGAGGGCGTCGAGGTCGCGGTCCCAGGAGGCGAGGGTGCGGGCCTCCTCCGGGGTGAGGCCCGCGTCGCCGGGGGCGCGGGCGGCGGGTACGTGGGGCGCGGGGTGCACGGGGTGCACGGGGTGCGCGGGCCCGCCGTGCGAGGGCGGGGCGTCGTCCGCGACGGGGTCCCCGTCCGGGTACGGGTCGTCGTACGGCACACCGGCCTCGTCGTACGGCGGTTCCTCGTCGTCGCCGAAGGGAGCCCCGTGCGGAGGCCCCCCGTCCTCGTACAAAGATTCCTCGTACGGAGATCCCTCGTACGGAGGCTCCTCGTCCTGAGGCGGCTCGTGCAGCGGGTCCCCGTCGGCCGACGGCCGCCCGTGCCCGTGTTCCCGGGCCAGGGGTGCGGCCACCAGGCTGTCCAGATGGGCGAGCACGGTGTCCCGGGCGGCGCGGCGCCGGGCCAGGGCCGTGGCGTCCAGGGGGAGCGGCCACGGCTGGTCGGCGTCCCTCTCCTGGAGAGCCGGGTTCTCCTCGTCCGCCTCCGGCTCGTCCGCCCACACCTCGATCTCGCCGTATCCGGCCGCGCAGTGCTCGTACAGCGCGTCCAGGAATGCCGACGGGCCCCGGGGCTTCTTCTGGGAGGGCCCCCACCAGTGGCCGGAGCCGAGCAGCAGGGTGCGGGGGCGGGTGAAGGTGACGTAGCCGAGGCGGAGTTCCTCGGTGCGCTGGTGCTCCTTCATCTCCTCCTTGAACGCCTTGAGGCCCTTGGCGTCGAAGGACCGGAGGTCCGGGAGCGTGACCGCGTCGCCCCGCAGGGCGTGCGGGAGGACCTGGGACTGCGAGGTCCAGGCGTCCCGGGACTGGGTGCTGGGGAACTGGCCGGTGACGAGTCCCGGGACGGCGACGACGTCCCACTCCAGGCCCTTGGACTTGTGGGCGGTGAGGACCTTGACGGTGTTCTCGCCGCCGGGCAGGGCGTTGTCCAGGCCCTTCTCGTACTGCGCGGCGGTGCGCAGGAAGCCGAGGAAGGCGAGCAGGCTCGCTTCCCCGTCCACCGCGGCGAAGCCGGCCGCGACGTCCAGGAAGTTGGCGAGCGTCTCGCGGCGGCGGGCGGCCAGGGCATGAGGCGAGGCGGAGAGCTCCACCTCGAGCCCGGTCGTGGCGAGGACGCGGTGCAGGACGTCCATGAGGGGGTCGGCCAGCGAGCGGCGCAGATCGCGCAGCTCGGTGGCGAGACGGGCGAAGCGGACGCGGGCCTCGGCCGAGAACGGCAGCTGGTCGTCCTCGGACCCGGCGGACTCCAGGAAGGTGTCGAGTGCGTCCGCGAGCGATATCACCTCGGACGGGTCGACGCCCTCGACGGCCTCGGCGAGACGGCGCCCGGGGTCGGTGTCCGCGTCACCCGGGGTGGAGCGGTGGACGAGGAGGCGCGCCCTGCGGCCCAGGAGGGCGAGGTCCCGGGGGCCGATGCGCCAGCGCGGCCCGGTGAGCAGCCGGACGAGGGAGGCGTTCGCCCCGGGGTCCTGGAGCACCTCGCAGACGGCGACGAGGTCGGCGACCTCGGGCAGGTGCAGCAGGCCGGACAGACCGACGACCTCGACCGGGACGTCCCGGGCGACGAGGGCCGCCTGGATGCGGGGGAAGTCCCCGGCGCTCCGGCACAGGACGGCGATCTCACCGGGCGCCGTCCCCGTCCGTACGAGATGGGCGAGCGCGTCCGCGAGCCAGTCGATCTCCTCGGCGTGGGTGCGCAGCAGGGCGCATCTGACCACGCCGTCCCGCTCGGCCCCGGGTGCGGGGCGCAGCGCCTCGACCCCTTCGTGCATGGCGCGCAGGGGTTCGGCGAGTCCGTTGGCGAGCTGGAGGAGGCGGCCTCCGCTGCGGCGGTTCTCGCTGAGGGAGTAGCGGGTGGCGGGGGTGCCGTCGGCGTGCGGGAAGTGCTCCGGGAAGTCGTCCAGGTTGGCCACGGAGGCACCGCGCCAGCCGTAGATCGCCTGGCAGGGGTCGCCGACCGCGGTGACGGCGTGGCCGGCCGTTCCGCCGGCACCCCCGCCGCCGAAGAGCGCGGCCAGCAGCAGCCGCTGGGCCACGGAGGTGTCCTGGTACTCGTCGAGCAGGACGACGCGGAACTCGTCCCTGAGGATCGCGCCGACCTCGGGCCGGGTGAGCGCCAGCTCGGCGGAGAGGGCGATCTGGTCGCCGAAGTCGAGGAGGTCGCGGCTGCGCTTGGCCTCCCGGTAGCGCCGGGTCAGCCCGAGGAGTTCGCGGCGGGCCTCGGCGGTCTCCGGGATCTTCCGCAGTTCGGCGTTGGTGAGCCTGGCCGTGCCGAGTTCGTCCAGGAGCCCGGTGTCGTGTTCCGCGAGCCGTACGGGGGGCACCAGGTGTTCGGCGAGTTCGGCGTCCAGGGCCAGGAGGTCGCTGACGAGGGTGGGGAAGGACCTGGTCAGTGCCGGGTAGGGGCCGGGTGCCTCGCGCAGCACTCGGGCGGCGAGCTGGTAGCGGGTGGCGTCGGCGAGCAGGCGGGTCGTCGGTTCGAGACCGATGCGCAGGCCGTGCTCGGTCAGGAGCCGTCCGGCGAAGGCGTGGTAGGTGGAGATGCTGGGTTCGCCCGGAGGGTTGTCCGGGTCGATGACGTCCGGGTCGGTGACTCCGGCGGCGACGAGTGCCTTCCGCACCCGCTCGGCGAGCTCGCCGGCCGCCTTGTTGGTGAAGGTCAGGCCGAGCACCTGCTCCGGGGCGACCTGTCCGGTCCCGACCAGCCACACCACCCGCGCGGCCATCACCGTCGTCTTCCCCGAGCCGGCTCCGGCGACGATCACCTGGGGAGCGGGCGGCGCGGTGATGCAGGCCGTCTGCTCCGGGGTGAAGGGGATCCCGAGGAGCTCCTTGAGCTGCTCGGGATCGGTGATGCGGGAGGACACTCCAGGAAGGCTAACCGGACGCACCGACAACGCCGTCCCGCGCGGTGTCCACCGGGAAGATCATTCGATGATCTGCCGGCCTTCGGGCTGCGCGCTGCACGACGCCCGGAACGAGCAATGCGTGCAGTGCTGGCCCGTGGTGGGGGTGAACCGTTCGTCCAGGACCCGGCCCGCGGCCGTGGCGAGCAGGTCCGAGACCCATTCCCCGGAGAGGGGTTCCTGCGCCTGCACCTTGGGCAGGGCGTCGCCGCCCTCCTTCTTCGGAGCGGGCTGGCGCAGCTGCACGAGCTCCGCTCCGCCGGATTCGGGGCGCCGGCCGTCGAAGACGTCGTCGACGGCCCCTTCCCCGACGGCCAGCTGATACACGGCGAGCTGGGGGTGGGAAGCCACCTCGTCCCTGGTCGGTGCCCCCTTGCCCGTCTTGAAGTCGACGACGTAGGCACGGCCCTGGGCGTCCTGCTCGACCCGGTCCATGGAACCCCGGATACGCACCGCGTACTCGCCCGCTTCGAGGGTGACGTCGAAGTCGTGCTCACTGGCCGCGGCGGTGCGGCCGGACCGGTCCATGACGTGCCAGCTCAGGAAGCGCTCCAGGGCCGCGCGCGCCTGGTCCTTCTCCTGCCGCGACTTCCACGGGGCGTCGAACACCAGGCCGTCCCAGACGGAGTCGAGCCGTTCCATCAGCACGTCCAGATCCGCGGCGGTGCGCCCGGAGGCCACCTCGTCCGCCAGGACGTGGACGACGTTGCCGAAGCCCTGGGCAGCCGTCGCCGGGGCGTCGGCCTTCACCTCGCGGCCCAGGAACCACTGGAGGGCACAGGTGTTGGCGAGCTGGTCGAGGGCGCTCCCGGAGAGCGTGACGGGGCGGTCCCGGTCGCGCAGCGGCACCTCGGAGCGGGTCGGCTCGTTCAGCCCCCACCAGCGGTGCGGATGCGCGGCCGGTACGAGCGGCTGGCCCTCGTCGTCGCTGAGCGCCGCGAGCCGGGCGAGCCGCCGGGCCGCCGCGTCGCGCAGTGCGTCCGAGGCGTCGGGGTCGACGGTCGTGGCCCGCAGCTCGGCGACGAGCGCGGCCACGGCGAGCGGACGGCGGGGACGTCCGGTGACGTCCCTGGGCTCGGCCCCGAGCTCGGTGAGGAAGCGGGAGGGCTGGTCGCCGTCGTCGGCGGGGGCCTTGACGGCGGTGACGACGAGGCGGTCGCGGGCGCGGGTGGCGGCGACGTAGAACAGCCGCCGTTCCTCGGCCAGGAGCGCCCCCGGGGTGAGCGGCTCGGCCAGGCCGTCGCGGCCGATCCGGTCCGCCTCCAGGAGCGATCCGCGCCGTCGCAGGTCCGGCCAGAGCCCCTCCTGTACCCCGGCGACGACCACCAGGGACCATTCCAGGCCCTTGGAGCGGTGTGCGGTCATCAGGCGTACGGCGTCGGGGCGTACGGCTCGCCGGGACAGCGTGTCGGCGGCGATGTCCTGGGCGTCGACCTCCTCGAGGAAGTTGAGCGCACCACGTCCGCCGGTACGTTCCTCGGCCCGGGCCGCGGTCTCGAAGAGGGCGCACACGGCGTCGAGGTCCCGGTCGGCGTTCCGGCCGCCCGCGCCGCCGCGCAGAGCGGCGCGCTCCAGCCGGCCGGGCCAGGGGGTGCCGTTCCACAGGGTCCACAGGGCCTCCTCGGCGGTCCCGCCGCCTTCGAGGAGCTCGCGCGCCTTGCGCAGGAGCGCGCCGAGGCGCTGCGCGCCCCGGGCGTACGCGGGGTTGTGCGTGACCAGCCGTTCGGGCTCGGCGAGTGCTCTGGCCAGCAGTTCGCCGGACGGCGGCGGCACGTGGTTGCCTGCGGCCCGCTCCTCGTCGCGCAGGGCCCGCCCGAGGCGGCGCAGGTCGGCGGCGTCCATGGAGCCGAGGGGAGACGTGAGGAGGGCGAGGGCCGTCTCCGTGTCGAGCCCGCCGGGCCGGCCTGCACCCGCGCCGCCGCCGTCGCCCCCGGTCCCGCCATCGTCGCTTTCGGCCCCATCGCCGTCGGACCCTGACGGGGCCGACGGCTCGGACGACTCCCGCATGGCGGGCGCCCCGCCGGGGAGCGCGGCCGTCGCGACGGCCCTCAGCGCCGTCAGGAGCGGGGCGACCGCGGGCTCGTGGCGCAGGGGGAGATCGTCCCCGTCCACCTCCAGAGGCACCCCGGCGGAGGTGAGCGCCCGGCGCACGCCCGGGAGCGAGCGTCCCCCGGCGCGCACGAGGACGGCCATGTCCCGCCAGGGCACGCCGTCCTCCAGGTGCGCGCGCCGGAGGAGATCGGCGATGTTCTCCAGCTCGGTGGAGGCCGTCGGATAGGTGTACGCCTCGACACGGCCGCCCTCCCGCGCGGCGGCCGGCTCGCGATGGGCGCGGACCCTGTCCGAGGGCAGACGGGTCAGCGGCATACGACGGGTGAGCAGCCGGGTGGCGGCCAGCAGCCGGTCGCCCGAACGGCGCGAGGTGGTGAGGACGCCGACGGGGGCGGGCGCTCCGTCGGCGCGACGGAAGGCGTCGGGGAAGTCCAGGATGCCGTTCACGTCGGCGCCCCGGAAGGCGTAGATCGACTGGTCGGGGTCGCCGAAGGCGACCAGGGTCCGTCCGCCGCCGCCACCGGGGGCCGCACTCCCCCGGTTCCCGGCGAGCGCGTGCAGCAGGCGCACCTGGGAGGGGTCCGTGTCCTGGTACTCGTCGACGAAGACGGCGTCGTAGCTGCGGGCCAGCACCGCTGCCACCTCGGGGCGCTCCGCGAGGAGAACGGCGCGGTGGACCAGTTCCGCGTAGTCGAGGACACCCTGGGCGTCGAGGACGTCCAGGTACTCGGCGAGGAACTGCGCGGCGGCGCTCCAGTCCGGGCGGCCTGTGCGCCTGGCGAAGTCGGCGAGCGCGTCCGGGCCGAGGCCGAGTTCCCTGCTGCGCGCCAGCACCGCGCGCACCTCGTCGGCGAAGCCCCGCGTGGTCAGGCACGCACGCAGCTCGTCCGGCCAGCGGACATGGGCGAGTCCCGCGCGCCCCAGGCCGACCTGGCCGGCGAGGAGGTCCCGGACGGTGACGTCCTGCTCGGGGCCGGAGAGCAGGCGGAGCGGATCGGCGAACAGGTCGGCGTCCTGGTGGGCGCGGACCAGGGCGTAGCAGTACGAGTGGAAGGTCGTGGCCTGCGGTCCCCGGGCGCCGCCGAGCCGGGCCGCCATCCGGTCGCGCAGTTCGACCGCCGCCTTGCGGCTGAAGGTGAGGACCAGGATGCGGGCGGGGTCCGCCCCGTCCGCCACACGCCGGGCGACGGCTTCGACCAGCGTCGTGGTCTTGCCGGTTCCCGGCCCCGCGAGGACCAGGAGCGGGCCGTCCCGGTGGTCGGCCACGGCGCGCTGCGCGGCGTCCAGGAGAGGGGGCCGCGCGGAGCCCGGCGGTGTCCGCACCAGCCGGTACGCGCCCGGAGCCCGCCGCCGTGCCTGACGGTGCGGGCTGTTCCGGGTGGTGGAGGAGGAGCTCACGTGGATCGCCGGTCCTGGTGGGTGTTCTGGTCTGCGCGGTGGTCCGGCCCGAGGGTGCGGGCCGAGTGGTGGGGCCGGGGCGGTGAAGGCCCGGTGGTGACGGACAACGAACGAGGGAGCGAAGCGTGCCGCGTCCGGACGACGCTACGCGAGCGAGGGGCCGCGGCGCAGCGACAGAGCCGCGTCCGTCGTCAGCCGAGGTCAGCCGAGGACCCGGCGCACCCCGCTCACCGGCCAGCCGCCTGTGCCTCCGGGGCGCGATGACCGAAGCTGTCGGATGTGAGCTTTCTCGCCCTCGACCCGCACGCCGCCCGCGTGCCGGTGGCCACCTTCGCCTCGCAGGCCACCCGCGTACCGGCGACCGCCCTCGCCCCGCGGAACGCGTGCGGCGGCGTCGCCGTACCGGCAGCCGCTCCTGTGCGGGCCTCAGTCACGGTCCACGTCGCCGTCGCCGTCCATGTCGTCGCCGCCGGCCCCGGGGTCGTCGCCGGAGGTCCCGTCCCACCGGGCGCTCCGCATGTCCAGGCGCGGGAGGTGGCCGTCCGCGGACCGGCCGGCGCCACGCAGCGGCGTGCCCTCCTCGCGGTAGTGGTCCAGCGCCCGCAGTTCGTGGCCCGGCAGCAGCGCCCCGTCGGCCCGCACCACGCGCCACCAGGGGACCGCGGAGCCGTACAGGGCCATCACCCGGCCGACTTGTCTCGGCCCTCCGTCGCCCAGCCACTCGGCGACGTCGCCGTATGTCATGACGTGGCCCGGCGGGATCAGGTCCGCCACGTCCAGGACCCGCTCGGCGTAGGCGGGCAGTTCGGGGGCCTCGGGCCGGGCGCCCGTCCGCCCGCCGCTCGTCCGGTCTTCGCTCATCCGTCCCATCCTGCCGTACGCCACCGACAGCGGGGCCCGTCCGGTGGCACCCGGGTCACCCAGCGTGCGGGCGCACTCCGAGCGGCGTGTGTTGCGCATCGCACCCGCACAATGCACCCTGATGCCCCCCTCTGTCTGCGGGCCGTGCCACCATCGTGCGGGCGGTGACCGGTGATACGAGAACACGAAGATCCATCAGAGGCGACGAAGGAGCAGGGCGTGCAGCCACCGAAGGCGGCGGACGCCTCTGATGCGGAGTCGCGCCCGGATTCCTCCGGAGCACCGTCCGGCAGCCCCGGCGAACGTCCGGACGATCGCCGGGACGAGCCCGCGGACGGCACACGCCGTGACGGGTCACCGGAGGCCGAGGGCGTCCCGGAGCCGCCCCGTGAGGGGGCCTCGGGTTCGACGCTGTCCTCCGTCGCGGCGCTGAGCGACCGGGTGTCGGGCGACGAACCGCTGCTGCCCGCCCGGGTGCACCGCCCGTCCGATCTGCTGCGGCTCCTCATCGGGGTCCTCGCGATCGCGCTGCTGTTCTCCATCGCGGCCTTCGCGCAGGGGACGACCACCGGGCTCGAGAACGACATCTCCAAGGGCACGGACCAGGCGCCCGATCTGCTGATCAAGCTCGCCGGGCTGGTGTCCAGCATCGCCGTGCTCCTCGTGCCGGTCGCGTTCGCGATCGAACGGCTGGTGAAACGCGACGGGCTGCGGATCGCGGACGGCGTCCTCGCCGCCGTACTGGCCCACGGGGTGACCCTGGCCACGGACCTCTGGGTGGCCAGATCGGCTTCCGGGACGATCCGGGACGCCCTGACCCAGCCCCAGCCGGGGGCGGCTCTCACCGACCCCGTGCACGGCTATCTGGCGCCGGTGATCGCCTACATGACCGCGGTGGGGATGGCCCGCAGACCCAGATGGCGGGTCGTGCTGTGGGTGGTGCTGCTCCTCGACGCCTTCGCGATGCTGGTCGGCGGCTACACCACACCGTTCTCGATCGTCCTCACCGTGCTGATCGGCTGGACGGTGGCCTACGGCACGCTGTACGCCGTCGGGTCGCCGAACGTCCGCCCCACGGGTCAGCACCTGATGGCCGGTCTGCGCCACGTCGGCTTCCGTCCGGTGGCCGCGATGCGCACCGAGGAGTCGCACGACAACCTCGACCAGGGCGACCGGGGGCGCCGCTATCTGGTCACCCTGGAGGACGGGCCACCGCTGGACGTGACGGTCGTCGACCGTGAACAGCAGGCCCAGGGCTTCTTCTACCGGGTGTGGCGCAGGCTCACCCTGCGCAGCATCACCCAGCGCCGCTCCATCCAGTCCCTGCGCCAGGCGCTGGAACAGGAGGCGCTCCTCGCGTACGCCGCGATCGCCGCCGGAGCCAACGCGCCCAAGCTGATCGCCACCTCCGAGCTCGGCCCCGACGCCGTGATGCTGGTGTACGAGCACATCGGCGGGCGCTCGCTGGACTCGATGGAGGACGCGGAGATCACCGACGAACTGGTGCAGGGCGCCTGGCGTCAGGTGCGGGCGCTCCAGTCGCGGCGGATCGCGCACCGCACGCTCACCGGGGACTCGATCCTGGTGGATCGTTCCGGCACGGTGTTCGTCACGGACCTGCGGGGCGGCGAGATCGCGGCGGGCGACCTGATCCTGCGGATGGACGTCGCCCAGCTGCTGACCACCACCGGGCTGCGGGTGGGCGCGGAGCGAGCCGTCGCCGGGGCTCTCGCGGTCCTCGGCCCGGACGCGGTCGCCGACTGCCTGCCCCTGCTCCAGCCGATCGCCCTGAGCCGCTCGACCCGGGCGACGCTGCGCAGGCTCGCCCGGGAGCGTTCGCAGCGCGAGCGCGAGGCGGTGCTGGAGGCCTCGCAGGCGGCCAAGCAGGCCAAGGCGGAGGAGCACGACACCGCGGAGTCCGGCGACCGCAAGGCCGTCCGCAAGTCGCTCCGTACCGAGAAGCAGGCGGAGAAGCGGGCGATAGACGATGCCCTGGAAGAGGCCCGCGAGGAGGACATGCTGGCGCAGATCCGCCGCCAGGTGCTGCTGATCCGCCCGCAGGCGCCCGTCGAGCCGGTGCAGCTGGAGCGCATCAAGCCGCGCACCCTCTTCACCTTCATCGCGGGCTCCATCGCCGCCTACTTCCTGATCTCGCAGGTCACCGAGGCCGATTTCGGCACGGTGGTGGAGCAGGCGGAGTGGGGCTGGGTGGCGGCGGCGCTGGGCTTCTCGGCGCTGAGCTACGTCGCCGCGGCCATGAGCCTGCTCGGCTTCGTGCCCGAGCGGGTGCCGTTCGGGAAAACGGTGCTGGCGCAGGTGGCCGGGTCGTTCGTGAAGATCGTGGCACCCGCCGCGGTGGGCGGCGTGGCGCTGAACACCCGCTTCCTGCAGCGCGCGGGGGTGCGCCCCGGTCTCGCCGTGGCGAGTGTCGGCGCGTCGCAGCTGTTCGGCCTCGGCTGTCACATCCTCCTGCTGGCGCTCTTCGGGTACCTGACGGGTACGGAGAAGACCCCGGACTCGCTCACCCCGTCGAGGACGGTGATCGCGGGCCTGCTGACGGTCGCGGTGCTGGTGCTCGTGGTGACCGCGATCCCGTTCCTGCGGAAGTTCGTCGTCACCCGGGTGCGCTCGCTGTTCGCCGGGGTCGTACCGCGCATGCTGGACGTCGTGCAGCGGCCGCAGAAGCTGATCACCGGCATCGGCGGCATGGTGCTCCTGACGGGTCTGTTCGTCCTCTGCCTCGACGCGTCGATCCGGGCGTTCAGCGGGCCCGGCGTCCCCCAGCTCAGCTACGCCAGCATCGCGGTCGTCTTCCTCGCGGGCAACGCCCTGGGGTCCGCGGCGCCCACCCCCGGTGGTGTGGGCGCGGTCGAGGGCGCGCTGACGCTGGGTCTGATCGCGGTCGGCCTCCCCAAGGAGGTCGCGGCGCCGGCGGTGCTCCTGTACCGCGTGATGACGCTCTGGCTCCCCGTGCTCCCCGGCTGGATCTGCTTCAGCCAGCTCACACGCAAGGGGGAGCTCTAGAACACGCGCGCGAAGACGCGCCACTCGCATGGACCGCGTCCCGCGCGGTCCCCAGCGTCCCGCCGCACGATGGGTCCATGAGGACCTCCCCCGCCCTGCGCGCCGCCGCCCTCGCCACCACCGCCACGGTGCTGCTGCCGCTCGCCGGATGTTCCGACGGCGACGACGGGGGGTCCGGGACCTCGACGCCGACCGCCGCCTCGACCGCGGCCCCTACCGCGACGGCGCGGAATCTGACCTCCCAGAAGCTCGACTGGAAGCCCTGCCCGGCCCCCAACGCCGCCCAGGGCACGGCTCCGGCCCCCTCTCCCCTGCCGGGCGGTGCGGCCTGGCAGTGCTCCTTCATGGACGCGCCGCTCGACTACGCGGACCCGGACGGCCGCACCATCGAGCTGGCGCTCATCCGTGCCGCCGCCAGGAACCAGGACCGCCGGATCGGTTCGCTCGTCTTCAACTTCGGCGGTCCGGGAGCCTCCGGTGTCGCGACCCTGCCGTCCTTCGGCACGGACTACGACACGCTCCGCACCCGCTACGACCTGGTGAGCTTCGACCCCCGGGGGATCGGGCGGAGCGAGGGCGTCGAGTGCTCGGACGACGAGACGCTCGACGCGCGCTACGAGAAGGACGGCACCCCTGACGACGCCGAGGAGGAGAAGGCCTTCGTCGAGGACCAGAAGTCCTACATCGCGGACTGCGAGAAGAACTCCGGGGGCGAGCTCCCGTACGTCGGGACGACCAACGCGGCCCGGGACATGGACCTGCTGCGCCAGGTGCTCGGCGACGACAAGCTGTACTACTTCGGGATCTCCTACGGCACCGAACTCGGCGGCGTCTACGCGCACCTCTACCCGAAGAACGTCGGACGGGCCGTCCTGGACGCCGTCGTCGACCCGACGGAGGACTCCCTGGAGTCCTCGCTCGGCCAGGCGGAGGGTTTCCAGCTCGCCCTGGACAACTTCGCCGCCGACTGCGCCGAGCGCGACGACTGCCGGATCCCCGGGGCCACGTCCAAGGAGGTCCAGGACTGGATCGCCGGCCTCCTCGCGAAGCTGGAGAAGAAGCCCGTCCCGGGTCTGGGCGAAAGGGAGCTGACGGAGACCCAGGCCACGACCGGAATCGCCTCGGCCCTCTACTCCAAGGAGACCTGGCCGTTGCTGGAACAGGGGCTGGACGAGGCCGACGGGGGCAACGGCGGACTGCTGCTGGCGCTCGCCGACTCGCTGAACGGCCGTTCCGAGGACGGCCACTACGACAACTCCAACGCCGCCAACACAGCCGTCAACTGCGCCGACTCCAGGCAGCGCTTCACCCTGGAGCAGACCAGGAAGGCGCTTCCGCGCTTCCGGGAGGCCTCGCCCGTCTTCGGTGACTACCTGGGCTGGGGCCTGATGGCCTGCACCGGCTGGCCCGTCACGGGTGCCTGGGAGACGCCGGACGTCAGTGCGCCCGGGTCGGCCCCGATCCTGGTCATCGGCAACACCGGCGACCCCGCGACCCCCTACGCCGGCGCGAAGGCGATGGCCGCCGAACTCGGCAAGGGCGTCGGGATCGAGCTCACCTACAAGGGTCAGGGCCACGGGGCGTACAACGGCGGCAACGCCTGCGTGCAGAAGGCGGTGGACGGCTACCTGCTGGAGGGCGAGGTGCCCGAGTCGGGAACGGTCTGCGGGTGACCGCTCGTTGGACGGCTGACAGTTTGGACGACCTGACAGCGGTGGACGGCACAGCCCCGTCCCCGCCGGCGGGGACGGGGAGGGGACGGCCGATGCGCGCACGCGGAAGGGCCCGCGGAGCCGGGGCCACGGCCTGCGCCGCACTGCTGACTACGGCGCTGCTCGCGGGCTGCGACGGCGGCCCGGCGTCTCCCCCGGCGGCGAAGGCACCGCTCCCGCAGACCTCGGACACCTCCACGGGCGGAGCGTCCGCGCCGTCCCGGCCGTTGGACTGGAGGCGATGCGGGGCCCCGGAGGGCCGCGAGACGCCCGGACCGGCCTGGCGGTGCGCGACCGTCCGGGTCCCCCTCGACCACGCCGACCCGGACGGCAGGACGATCGGGATCGCGCTGATCCGCAAGGCGGCCACCAGGAAGAGCGAGCGCCTGGGCTCGATGCTCTTCAACTTCGGCGGCCCCGGCGGTTCCGGCGTCGGCATCCTGCCGCGTGCGGCCGCCTCGTACAGGGAGCTGAACACCCGTTACGACCTGGTGGGCTTCGACCCGCGTGGGGTCGCGGCCAGCGAGGGGGTCCGCTGCCGCGACGACCAGGAGCAGGAGAAGAGCTACCGCGAGATCGACATGACCCCGGACACGTCCGCCGAGGAGGCCGCGTTCGTCGCGGACGGCACGGCCTTCGGCGCGGGCTGCGCGCGTCTCTCGGGCACGGTGCTCCCGCACGTCGGCACGACAAACGCCGCCCGGGACATGGACCTGATCCGCGCCGCGCTCGGCGACGACAAGCTGTCGTACTTCGGCATCTCGTACGGCACGGAGCTCGGCGGCACCTACGCCCACCTGTTCCCGGGGCGCGTCGGGCGGGTCGTGCTGGACGCCGTGGTCGATCCGACCGCGGACTCCGTGGGCCACGCCCGCAACCAGGCGACGGGCTTCCAGCGGGCGCTGGAGAACTACTTCCGCGACAGCGGCCAGGACCCCGGGGCGGGCACCCGCCGCACGGCCGCCCTGCTCCGGCGGCTCGACGCCGATCCGCTGCCGACCTCCTCCGGCCGCGAGCTCAACGAATCGCTCGCCGTCACCGGCATCGTGACGCCCCTCTACTCCAAGAGCGGCTGGCCGTCACTGACGGCCGCGCTCGACGAGGCCGAGAACAGCGGCAGGGGCGACCGCCTGCTCGAACTGGCCGACTCGTACAACGGCCGCGACGGGAAGGGGCACTACGGCACCCAGAACCACTCGCAGCGGGCGATCTCCTGCGCCGACAGCAGGGCGCGGCCCACGGCCGCCGAGGCCCGCGCACTGCTTCCCGAGTTCCGGAGGCTCTCCCCCGTGTTCGGCCCGTTCCTCGCCTGGGACACGGCCGGCTGGTGCGCCGGGTGGCCGGTCGAGGGCGAGCACGACACCCCCGAGGCCTCGGCCCCGGGCGCCTCCCCGATCCTGGTCATCGGCACGACCGGCGACCCGGCGACGCCGTACGAGGGCGCACGGCGGATGGCGGACGAACTGGGCGACGGGGTCGGTGTCATGGTGACCAACAAGGGCGAGGGGCACGGGGCGTACGGCGAGAGCACCTGTGTGACCTCGCTGGTCGACGCCTACTTCCTGGAGGGCGAGGTGCCGGCGGACGGACGCACCTGCTCCTGACGCCCCCAGGACACGGGGGGTGGGGAGCGGGAGCGGGGACTCCGCCCGCGCACGGGGACACACGGCCGGCGGGCACGCGGAAGGGCCGGCTCCCCGATGGGAGCCGGCCCCTCGCAGGTCGTGCCCGGTCTAGTAGACCGGCTTCTCGGGCTCGATCTGGTTGACCCAGCCGATGACGCCGCCGCCGACGTGCACCGCGTCGGCGAAGCCCGCGGACTTGAGGACCGCGAGGACCTCGGCGCTGCGGACGCCGGTCTTGCAGTTCAGGACGATGCGCCTGTCCTGCGGGAGGTCCTGGAGGGCGTTGCCCATCAGGAACTCGTTCTTCGGGACCAGCCGGGAGCCGGGGATCGAGACGATCTCGTACTCGTTCGGCTCGCGGACGTCGATGATCTCGATCTTCTCGTCGCCGTCGATCCACTCCTTGAGCTGCTTGGGAGTGATCGTGGAACCGGCCGCCGCCTCCTGGGCCTCCTCGGACACGACGCCGCAGAAGGCCTCGTAGTCGATGAGCTCGGTGACGGTGGGGTTCTCGCCGCAGACCGCGCAGTCGGGGTCCTTGCGGACCTTGACCTGGCGGTACTGCATCTCCAGCGCGTCGTAGATCATCAGGCGGCCGACGAGCGGGTCGCCGATGCCGGCGAGCAGCTTGATGGCCTCGTTGACCTGGATGGAGCCGATGGACGCGCAGAGCACGCCGAGGACGCCGCCCTCGGCGCAGGAGGGAACCATGCCGGGCGGCGGCGGCTCCGGGTAGAGGCAGCGGTAGCAGGGGCCGTGCTCGGACCAGAACACGGACGCCTGGCCGTCGAAGCGGTAGATCGAACCCCAGACGTACGGCTTGTTCAGCAGGACCGCGGCGTCGTTGACCAGATAGCGGGTGGCGAAGTTGTCCGTGCCGTCCACGATCAGGTCGTACTGCGCGAAGATGTCCATCACGTTGTCGGCTTCGAGCCGCTCCTCGT
Organism: Streptomyces sp. NPDC001822; assembly: GCF_042892135.1. Classification (NCBI taxonomy): domain Bacteria; kingdom Bacillati; phylum Actinomycetota; class Actinomycetes; order Kitasatosporales; family Streptomycetaceae; genus Streptomyces; species Streptomyces sp. NPDC001822. The sequence continues at coordinate 49,721 of NZ_JBIATW010000007.1, read as the reverse complement.
GAAGGACGACGTTGACCAGGGGGTTGATCCCCTGCACGGTCTCCTTGGCCGACTGGGCCTTGGACTTGCCGATGTCGGCCTGACTGTGGATGACCTGACGCTGCAGGTTCGACTCGTCGACCTCGTCGAACTCGACGATGCCGAGCGTGCCGACACCGGCCGCGGCCATGTACATCAGGGCCGGCGAACCGAGTCCGCCGGCGCCGACACAGAGCACCTTGGCGTTCTTCAGCCTCTTCTGACCGTCCATCCCGACATCCGGGATGATCAGGTGGCGGGAGTACCTGCGGACCTCATCGACGGTGAGCTCGGCAGCCGGCTCGACCAGGGGTGGCAGCGACACACGAACCTCAACAATGCAGGTGGTCGGTTTCTACGTACTTCATCTGCGTACGGTTGTTCTCCCGTAACACTGCCACGCCGCCCGTCATTCCGAGATACCTGGTCCGATCCGCGAGACGAATTCGTCCCAGTAACTGGGCAGCGTCTCGAATGGGTCGGTTTGCCCCTTCATGTCGCCCCGGTCCGTGAAGAAGATCGTGCCCGCACCCTGCCAGCGGGCGATCCGCATGGCCTCCTCCAGGTGGGTGCGGGGAACGCCGTGCACGAGGTGTGCGAAGCGGCCCGGCGCGTAGCCCGCGGTCCACTCGGCCACCTGGGACCAGCGGTAGTCGGCCCACGCGCCGCGGAAGGTCACCAACTGGTCCGCGGCCTCCGCGTAGCCCGGGTACGGATGGGTGTCGTGCCCCAGGACCAGCCGCCCGCCCTCCGGGTCCGCACCGTCGCCATCGGCCAGGAGCGCGCCGAGCGTGCTGGTCAGCCGGCGGACCGCCGGGAGCATGTCACGCCCGCCGGGGCAGCGGTCGAGGTAGAAGCCGCCGACGCGGTACCAGTCGAGGTAGGACTGGGCGTCGGCGACGAGCTCCCCGAAGGGGCGGCCCCCGAACGCCAGGTCGAGGTGACCCAGCAGCCGGCCGCCCGCGGCCCGGACGGAGTCGTGGGGCGCCTCCCCGTGCAGGGCCCGCTCGCGGGCGTTGCGCAGCCGGCCGGCCGCCTCCAGGCAGTGCGGGTCGGGTCGGGCGCCCGGCCCGTCGTCGATGTTGAGCACCGCCCAGTGCAGCGGTGTGCCGGGCCTGCTGAGCCCGGCCCACTCGGCGGGCGCGAGCAGCGGGTGGGCGTAGCCGGGCACGCCGACACCCAACTGCTCGGCGCCGCCGGTCCGCACGGCGGCGCCGGGCCGGGTCAGATGCGGCACGCCGCCTCCATCCAGATGTCAGCGAGCGACTCCTCCAGGTTGATGCGGGGACGCCAGCCCAGCCGGTCCCGGGCGGTGCGTACGTCGGCCTGCTGCCAGGCCCCGCAGCCGTCGGGGTAGGGCGACGGGGTGACGGCGAGCTGCTCCACCACGGATTCCGCCGAGGCCCGCGGGGCTCCGATCGGCAGCCGGGAGGGCGGTGTGTCCAGCTCGTGCAGCGCGCCGGTGTATCCGGCCACCCTCGCGAGGACGGCCGCCGCGTCGCGCAGCCGTACGGCCCGGCCCGTACCGATGTTGACCACGCCCTGGGCGGCGGAGAGCGAGGCCGCGTGCACGGCGCGCGCCACGTCCCGTACGTCGACGAAGTCGCGCTGCACCCCGAGGCCGCTGAGCTTGAGTTCGGGGTCGCCGGACTGCATGGCGCGGCGCATCGTCTCCGCGAGCCGGCCGAGCGGGGAGCCCGCGGGCGTGCCGGGCCCGACCGGTGAGAAGACCCGCAGCACGACCGCGTCCAGACCGGAGCCGAGGACGAGTTCGGTGGCGGCGAGCTTGCTGACGCCGTAGGGGCCGCCGGGACGGGGCACCGCGTCCTCGGCGGTCGACGAGCCGGGCTGCGAGGGCCCGTACTCGGAGGCGCAGCCGACCTGGACGAGCCGGGCGCTGCAGCTGCTGCGGCGCATGGCCTCGCAGACCGTGGCGACCGCGACGGTGTTGTGCCGGGTCAGGTCGCGGGCGCCGCCCCGGGTGGCACCGGCGCAGTTGACGACGACCCCCGGGTGGACGGCGTCCAGGAAGCGGGTGAGCGCACCGGGGCTGCCGCCCGCGAGGTCGAACCGCACGTCGGCGTCGTCACCGCGGCCGAGCGCCGTGAGGTGCACGGCCGGGTCGGCGAGCAGCCGGTCGGCGACGAAGCGGCCGAGGAATCCGTTGGCTCCGAGCAGCAGAACCCTCATCGCGCACCCCTTCGGTGCCGACGGCGCGGTGCCGGTGCGGGGGATTGGCGGGTCATGTCCGGTGTCTCCTTGAGGAAGGTGTGGGGCGGGAGGGAAGACCCGCGGCGTCGGCTCCGCGGGGGTGGGGCGCTCCGGCTACGCCGGGGCGTGGGCCGAGGCCCGGGTGAGGGTGACCGATGCGTGGAGCAGCAGCGCGAGCGCGGCGACCCCGCAGGCGAGGGCGGACACGCCGCCGGGTCCCGCCGCGGCGACGAGCGAGTCGACCGGCCGGGCGAGGAGGTCGAGGCCCGGCAGCCGTCCGGAGAGGACCAGGAAGGGGGCCGCCACCTCGACGGCGCAGGCGGCCGCCAGTCCGGTGGCGGCGGGTTCGGGGAATCCGTGGACGGCGAGCAGCCGGGCCAGGAACAGCAGCAGGCCGAGTGCGGCGGCGCCCGTCGGGACGCCGTGCTCTCCGCCGTATCCGAGGTCGGCGAGGAAGAGGAGGGCGGTCACCGCGCAGACGAGGAGCGCCACGACGGCGAAGAGCAGCGGGCGTACGCCGGCGCCGAACTCCGCCAGGGCGTGCGAGCCGGCGAGGCGGCGGCGCGCGTGCACGGCGAAGAGGTGGGCGCACCAGACCGCCGGGACCGGCGCCAGTGCCAGCCCCAGCAGAGGGGCGGGCGAGGCCGCCCAGGCGCCGTCGGGTCCGCCGCTGATGACCTGGGCGATCAGGTCGTCGCCGTACACGGCGTACCCGAGGAGCCAGCAGACGTAGAGCGTGACGCCCCCGACGCCGTCCGGGGCGCGCAGTGGGCCGTCGCGCAGGCAGAGCCGGAGTCCGAGGACGACCAGAAGGGCTCCCACGGCGGTCATCGCGAGGCGGGCCTCTCCGCCGAGCACTCCTTCGGTGGCCCGGAGCGCTCCGGCGGTCGCGAGGCAGGCGGCGCCGGGCAGCAGAGCGGACAGCGTCCATCCGGCGTGTCCTTGCGCGCCGGGGGCCGGGCGGGTCCGCGGCGGGCGGGGAGCGGGAGCGGACCTGACCGTGCCGGGAAAGCGGGCGTAGATCTCCTCCGCGAGGGAGAAGACGTCGCGGTGCCGGTAGCGGGCCGCCGTGCGGTCGGTGAGGCCGTGCGCCTCCAGGCCGGCGGCGATCTCCAGCGGGTCGACGGCGCGCTCGCAGAGGTCGCGGTGGCGGTGCATGAGCACTTTCACCGGGTCGGCGGGGCCGCGGCGCGCGGCGGTCCTGCGGGCGGGGCGGTAGGCGACCTCGGGCGCCCGGACGGCGGAGCCGACCGCTGCCCCCTTCAGCTCCGCGGGTTCCCGCCCGGCGTCCGGGGCGTCGGTCGGTCCGCCCATGGGGGCACCTCCGTGGTCGTGGCCGCTCGTCTCGTCATGCATGGCCGTCCCCAGCTCCGCGTGCGCCCGCGCACACGCCCTCGGGGCCGAGGGCCCAGCTCGGCTGCCTGCCCGCCCCGGACGCGACCGGTTCGGGGCGGGGAGGCGGTGCGGCGATCACGTGGGCCTCCGGGGGTGTGGCGAAGGGCCTCGGCGGCCCGGCGGGGCCGGCCGGGGCCGCCCAGCGGGCCGGGGACTGCCCCACCAGGTCCAGGTAGATCTCGCGGAACGCGGCGAGGTTCTGCTCCACGGTGAAGAGTTCGAGCGCCCTGGCGCGTGCGGCGGCGCCCAGACGCGCCCGGCGCTCGGGGTCGCGCAGGAGCGCGACGCACGCGTCGGCGAGCGCCCGCGGATTGCGCGGGGGCACGACCAGTCCCGTGCCGCCGACGATCTCGACCACGGCTCCCACGTCCGTCGAGACGGTGGCCCGTCCGCAGAACATCGCCTCGACGAGGCTGATGGGAAAGCCCTCCACGACGCTGGACAGCACGACGACCCCGCCCGCCGCGTAGGCCTCCGCGAGGTCGGGCACCTCCGGTCCGCCGATCTCCTCGAAGGTGACGGGGTTGTCCCCGACGGTGTGCGCGTCCGTGGCCTCGTCGGGGAAGAGCTGGGCGGCGAGCGCCTTGCACCGGTCCAGGTACGTGTCGCCCTCGGCCCCCTGGACCGGGGCGCCGAAGATGCGCAGCCGGGTGCCCGGTTCGGCCCGGCGCACCTCGGCGAAGGCGTGCAGCAGCGCGATCAGGTCCTTGGCGGGTTCGATCCGGCCGATCCACACCAGCGTGCCGGGGCCGCCGTCGTCGTCCCCCTCCCCCACGTCACCGAACCGCCGTGCCTCCATGCCCGGGTAGACCGTGCGCAGCTTGCCGCGTTCGGCCCCGAACCGCTCCTGCCAGCGGCGGACATGGGTGTTGCCGGGCGTGATGAGCGCGGCCTGCCGGTAGACCTCGGAGGCGAGCAGTCCGTGGAAGGTGGCCAGCAGGGCGCGTACAGGCGGGCGGAGTGCGCCCCCGGGTGCCGCGAGGTAGTGGGCGCGCAGCGGGACGCCGTGTTCCGTCACCAGCAGCGGTACCCCGAAGAAGCGTTTGGCCAGCAGGCCCGGAAGTGCCGCGGCGCCCCCGGAGGCCGCGTGGCACAGGTCGACCGCGCCGAGCCCGTCCTCCTCGTACCAGTCGAGGGACAGGGGGCGCAGGGCGCGCTCCAGCTCGGCGGCGAAGGCGAGGTAGTCGGGGACGGTGGCGCTGTGCACGGTCCGCCCGGTCCCCGGGGCGCGGCAGGAGGACTCGACGATGCGTACGGTCGCCTCCGCGCGGAGGGCGGTGTGCAGCCCCCCTCGGTCGCGGGCCAGTTCGGCGAGCCCGTAGAGGCCCTCCGTGAAGCGGGCTGCGGCGACGGTGTCCACCAGGCCCCCGGCCTCCGGTCCCGTGTCGCCGCCCGCGCAGACCGCGCCGACGAGTTCCGTCACGTGCGCCGTGAAGCGCCGCCGGTCCCGCCTTCCGTACGAGCGTCCGAGGCCGGTGGCGAAGTTGCGCGGCAGGCCCCGGGGGCGGCGGGCGTACAGGGCGTCGTCCTCGCACGTCCACAGCGGCGCGGTCCGCACCCGGCCGACCCGGTCGGGAAGCCTGACCCAGCCCTGCTGTTCCTGTTCGGCGGACCGGCTGAGAGCGAAGAGGTCGAACTCGTGCTGCGGCAGACCGCGCACCAGACGGTCGCACCAGAGTCTGGACTCACCGGTCGCATACGGATAGCCACCGTCCGTGAGGAGTCCGATCCGCACGAGCACACCCCCTGATCTCCCCTGTGGGCGGCCGCCGTTGATCGGCGACTCACAGCGGGACGACCGTAAGCGGACATGCGGGTGGTGCGACGGACGGTTGTCCGTCGCACCACCGAAAGGGGTGAACCGGCGTAACTTTCCCGCACCGGTCGCGTTCAGTTGCGACAATGGCCCGCGAAGTCACGGAGGGTCAGGCTGCGGCCAGCTCCTCGCGGGCCGCACGGCGCAGGGCCGCGACCCCGGGGTCGAGTGCGGGCACCGCCGCCAGCAGCTGCCGGGTGTACGGATCCCGCGGCGACCCGTACACCTCGTCCACCGCGCCCTGCTCGACGATCCGGCCCTGCCGCATCACCGCCACGCGGTCACTGACCTGGCGTACGACGGCGAGGTCGTGGGCGATGAAGACGAGCCCGATGCCCAGCTCGCGCTGGAGCTCCGCGAGCAGGGCGATCACCTGCGCCTGCGTCGTGACGTCCAGCGCGGAGACCGGCTCGTCGCACACGATCAGCTTCGGGTCGGCGGCGAGGGCCCGCGCGATGCCGACCCGCTGCCGCTGGCCGCCGCTGAACTCGTGCGGATACCGCTCGTACCGGCCGGCGTCGAGCCCTACCCGTTCCAGCAGCTCACCGACCCGGTTCCGGATCAGCCTCTCGTCCGTCTCCCCCGCCGCCCGGAGCGGATCGGCCACCGACTCGCCGATCGAGCGCCGCGGGTTGAGCGAGGCGACCGGGTCCTGGAAGACCATCTGGATCTCGCGGCGGACGGGGCGGAGCGCCTTGTCCGACAGCGAGCCGATGTCCTCGCCCCGGTACAGGAGCCGCCCGGCCGTCGGATCGAGCAGCCGCACGAGCATGCGCCCGAGCGTGGTCTTGCCGCTGCCGCTCTCCCCCACGATGCCGAGCGTCTCGCCCGCGCGGACGGTCAGCGAGACCCCGTCCACGGCGGTGACCCGTCCGGCGCCGCGGCCGAACTCGCGGCTGAGGCCGACGGCTTCGAGCAGGGGCGGCCCGTCCTGCGCCGGTACGGACGCGGCCGCCGCCCGGGTGCGCTTCGCGTCCACCCGGGGCACCGCCGCGAGCAGTTCACGGGTGTACGGCTGCCGGGGCGACCCCAGCACCTCGGCGACGGGTCCGTGCTCCACCGCACGGCCGTGCTGCATCACGAGCACCTCGTCGACGCTCTCGGCCGCGACGCCCACGTCGTGCGTCACCAGCAGCAGCCCCATGCCCGTCTCCCGGCGCAGGTCGTGCAGCAGATCGAGGATCTGGGCCTGCACGGTGACGTCCAGCGCGGTCGTCGGCTCGTCGGCGATCAGCAGCCGCGGCTCGCAGGCCAGCGCCATCGCGATCAGGGCGCGCTGCCGCATCCCGCCGGAGAACTCGTGCGGCCGCGACCGCGACCGCCGCCGCGCGTCCGGTATCCCGACCCGGTCGAGCACCTCGACGGCCCGCGCGCGGGCCGCCCGCCGGGAGGCCCGCGTGTGCACGCGGTACACCTCGGCGATCTGGTCCCCGACCGCGTAGTAGGGGTCCAGCGAGGACAGCGGGTCCTGGAAGACCATCGCGGCCTTCGCCCCGCGCAGCGCGCGCAGTTCCGCGTCACCGGCCGCCTGGACGTCCACGCCGGCGACCCGGACCGAGCCGCCGACCGTGGCGCCGGTCCCCCGGTGGAGCCCGAGCAGGGCCCACGCCGACGCGCTCTTGCCGGACCCGGACTCGCCGACGACGCCGAGCGCGGCCCCCTCCTCCAGCGTGAAGGACAGGCCGTCCACGGCCGTCACACCGTCGGCGCCGTCGAAGGAGACGGTCAGACCGGAAACCTCGACCAGGCTCATGCCAGCACCACCCGACGGTCGGCCATCGCCTGCAGGATGTCCGCGACGGCATTGGCAAGGACGACGAAGAAGCCGGTGACGAGCACCAGGCCGACGACGACCGGCAGGTCGACGTTCTTCACGGCGTCGACGAGTTCGCGTCCGACGCCGGGGATGTTGAAGAGCGACTCGGTGAGGACGGCTCCGCCGAACAGCGAGCCGATGTCCAGCGCCCCGAGCGCGATCACGGGGCCGAGCGCGCCGCGCAGCGCGTGCCGCCCGACGAGCTTGCGCTCGCTCACCCCGTACGCCCGGAAGGTACGCACGTGGTCCTCGGCGAGGGTCTCCAGCATCGACGCCCGGGTCATCCGGGCGTACGGCGCGGCGGAGACCAGGGCCAGGGAGACCCAGGGCAGCAGGAGGTTCCAGGCCCACTGTTCCGGGTTCTCGGTGAGCGGTACGTAGTCGGGGAAGGGGAGCAGTTGCAGCGCCGAGCAGAAGACGATGATCAGCAGCAGACCGATGACGAAGACGGGCGTGGCCAGGCCGGCCAGGGTCAGCCCGGTGAGGAGCCGCTCGGTCACGCGGCCGCGCCGCCAGACCGACAGCAGCCCGGTGCCGACGCCGAGCACGACCCACAGCACGAACGCGCCGACGGCGAGCGACGCGGTGGCCGGGAGCTTGGTCAGGATCATCTGGGTGACCTGCTCGTCGTTCTGGTAGGAGCGTCCGAGGCAGGGGGCCTGGCAGTGCAGGATCCCGGTGCCGGTGGAGTAGTCGTGGCCGACGAAGATCCCCTGGAGGAAGTGGGCGTACTGGAGGTACAGCGGGTCACCGAGGCGCAGTTGGTCGCTGACCTGGGCCACCTGGGCCGGGGAGCAGCGCGGGCCGCAGGCGATCTGCGCGACGTTGCCCGGGGCGACGTAGAAGGCGGCGTAGACGACGATGCTGAGGGCGAGGAGCACGAAGACCGCCCCGCCCACGCGCCGCAGCACGAACCGGCTCATGCTCCGGCCTCCTTCTTGCGTCCGGTGCCGATCCGCAGGCGGGACGCGACGCGGGGGTCGAGAGCGTTGCGCACGCCTTCGCCGAGGACGGTCAGCGCCAGCACGGTGACGAAGATCAGCAGGGCGGGGATCAGCAGATAGGTGGGCGCCGCCTGGTACCAGGTGTCGGCGTCGCTGAGCATCTGTCCCCAGGACGGCGTGGGCGGCTTGATGCCGACGCCGAGGAAGGACAGCGCCGCCTCGACGACGATGTCGCCGGGGAAGAGCAGCACGGCGTAGGTGATGACGGGGGCGGCGAGCGCGGGCAGCAGTTCGCGCCGGGCGATCCGCCAGGCGCCCCAGCCGCTGAGCCGTGCGGCCGCCACGTGGTCGAGCGACTTCAGCGCGAGGGTCTTGGCGCGCACGATCTTGGAGATGCCGGACCAGCCGACCAGTCCGACGATCACGGCGATCAGCACCGGGCGGGGGAAGCCCGCGGGGACGACGGCGAGGGCGCCCAGGGCGATCACCATGACGGGCAGGGCGACGACGACGTCGGTGACGCGGCTGAGCGCCTGGTCGACGAGGCGGTTGCCGAGTCCGGCGGCGAGCCCGACGGCCACACCGATGATCACCTGGAGCAGGGTCGCGCCCAGCGCGACGCCGAGCGACACCCGGGCGCCGTAGACGACCCGGGCGAAGAGATCGCGTCCGGTGAGCGGTTCGACGCCGAGCCAGTGGTCGGCGCTGATCCCGCCGAACGAGCCCAGCGGCACACCGCCGGTCGCGGAGTCGACGAGGTCGGCGTGGTACGTCGTGGGGTCCTGGCCCTCGATGCCCGCGAGCAGCGGCGCGGCGAGCGCGACCAGGACCAGCAGGGCGACGACCACGGCCGCCACGGCGGCGGAGCGCCGGGCGCGCAGCCGCCGCCAGAACGAGGAGGCCCCGGAGGCGGGGGCCTGGACGGCCTCCGCCTCCTTGACCAGCAGAGCTTCGGCCATGGTTACTTGACCGCGGCCTGCGAGATGTCGAGCACGCCGGTCCAGTCGCTGATGACGACGTTCTTGACGTCCTCGCCGAACAGGCGCTTGTAGACGGGGTGGAACAGCGGCACGGTCACCGCCTGCTCGCCGATCTTCTTGTCGAGTGCGCCCCAGCGCTTCGCGGCCGCCTTCAGGTCGGTCAGCTTGTTGATCTCGTCGACCTCCTTGTTGACCGAGGGGTCGTCGAGCTGGAAGGAGTTGAAGTTGTAGCCGCTCTTGACGATCTGGCGTCCGTCGAAGATCGGCGCGAGGAACGGGCCGCCGGACGGCCAGTCGGCGCCCCAGCCGGTCAGGAAGAAGCCGGGCTCGGTCTTCACGTTGAAGATCTTGTCCGAGTAGGCGTTGGACTCCAGGCCCTGGAGCTTGACCGTGATCCCGGCCTTCTTCAGCGCCTCCTGGATCGCGGTGGCGATCTCCGGGCTGGTCTCGAAGTTCTTGTCGTTGTTGTGCGTGAGGGTGATGGTCAGGCCCTTGGCGTAGCCGGCCTCCTTCAGCAGCTCCTTGGCCTTGGCCGGGTCGCCCGACTTTCCGCCCGGGAAGGCGTCGTAGGCGCTGTGGCCGAAGGACGCCTGCTCCGGCAGGAAGGTGGTGGCGGGCTCGGCGAGCGAGGAGCCGCCGGCCGCGTTGACGACCGAGGTGCGGTCGACGGCGTACGAGATCGCCTGGCGCACCTTCGGGTTGTCGAACGGCTTCACCTTCGGGTTGAAGGCGATGTAGTTCGTGTAGCCGAAGTGGCCGGTGCCGACACGGCCGGCGAGCTTCTTGTCGCCGGTCACCTTGGCGAGCTCGGCCGGGCCGAGGTTGGTGTCCGTGGTGACGGCGGCGGCGTCGGCGCCGCGGGAGGCGGAGAGCCGCTGGTTGATGACGGCCGAGTCGAGCCCGGAGCGCACGTCGATGCGGTCGGGGTAGGCCTTGCGCTCCTCGTCGGTCGCGGGCGACCAGAAGGTGTTGCGCTCCAGGACGAGGCGCTCGCCGTCGCCCTCGTTGCTGACGACCTTGTACGGGCCGGAGGAGAGGGGGTGGTTCTCGTACTTGGTGCCCTTGTCCTTGGCCTGCGGCACCGGCGCCGTCTGGGTCTGGGTCGCGAGGTACGGGAAGTCGCCCTCGGGCTTGTTCAGGTGGAAGACGATGGTCCGGGCGTCGGGCACCTCGATCGAGGCCAGGCCCTTCTTGTCCTTGTACGGGCCCTGGTAGTCGGCGCCGCCGATCAGCCAGTCACGCAGGTAGGGCGCACCGCCGGAGAGTTCGGGGGCGAAGGAGCGCTCGATGCCGTACTTGATGTCCGCGCTGGTGATCGCGGTGCCGTCCTCGTACTTCAGCCCTTCCTTGAGGGTGTACGTCCAGACGGTGGCGTTCTTGCTCGGCTTGCCGAGGCCGGTCGCGAGGTCCGGGACGACCTCGGAGCCCGCGGCACCGTTCTCGCGGTTGCGGGTGGTGAGGGTGCGGAAGACGAGCGAGGGGACGTTGCCGCCGCCGGAGGTGTAGAGCCGCGCGGGGTCGAAGTCGTCCTGGGGGTTGCTGTTGAGCACCGTGAGGGTGCCGCCCTTGGCCGGCTTGCCCGAGGCGCCGGACGCGCTGCCGCTCTTCCCGCCGTCGTCGTCCTGCGGGCCGCAGGCCGCCAGTCCGGCGACGAGGACGAGGCTGACGGCGGCGGTGGTCGCCACTCTGCGCGATATGAAGGACGGCTGACTCATCGGAAGATGACCTCTCGGAAGTGCTGCGGTGGGGAAGGGGGTGGGATTCCGCACGGACGCAGCGCGGTCCCCCCTGGGAGGGGAGGGACCGGTTACCGGAGAGGCCGCGCCTGCGGGCGGAGTACGCCCGGGCGCGGTGTCATCAAGGGCCGACGAGCCCGGTGGGGGCTCGTCGGGGTGCCGACGCGCGCTCGAGCAGGCGTCAGCGACAGAGAATGTCGGCTACACAGTGCCCGGCCACGCCGAAGAGCGCCAGCTCAAGGGCGGCGCGCTCGGAGGATGCGGGACTGTGCGACATGGGGAGAAATATGGACGACCCCCACAACCGATGTCAACGCGAGACGAGACGGCCGTCCCACGATGTGGACGATCCGCTTCCGCCGCGGATCAACTGCCCGGGAACACCCAGGGGTTGGGACGGCACTTGATGCCGTCCAGGTCAAGGGTCTTGGTCTGCTGCTGCATCACGGGCGCGAGGGCCCCCGGAGTGCGGCAGCTCACATGGTTGTGTCCGAGCCGGTGGCCGACCTCGTGGTTGATCAGCATCTGGCGGTAGGGCAGGAGCTTGTCCGGGCCGAAGGTCGCGGCGCCCTGCGCCCAGCGGTACGCGTTGATCATCACGCGGTCGGTGGCGGCGGAGTCGCAGGAGACGTTGTCCTCCGTGGTGTCCAGCCCCGACTTCTCGCACCAGACGCCCGTGGTTCCCGGACTCGCGAGGGTGATCACGAAATCGGGCTCGCCGGAGGAGATCCGCTCGAAGGTCATGGCGCCGCCGTGCGCCCAGCTGCGGTCGTCGTTGAGCGTCTTCTGCACGGCTTCGGCGAACAGCCCGGAGTCGAGGCCCAGCCCCCACTCGACGTCGATCCGGTACCGGTACTTGTGTCCCTTGCCCGGCGCCTTGGCCAGGCCCGGTACCGCGACGAACTTCCCGGACGCCTTCAGGTCGGGCGCCAGCGGGAAGGGAGTCGCCATCCTCGCGGCGTACGACATCGTCCTGACCTCGGGCCGCCCCGCGGCCTGAGGGGTCGAGCGGTCCACCGAGCGCGAGGCGTCCCCGGAGTCCTGCCGGTCGACGCCGGCGGACGGCGAGGTGGCGCCCCCGGTGGCGGAGTCGTCGGCGACCTGCCCGGCCACCACGACCGCCAGCACGGTGGTCACCGCGGCGGCCGCCACACCGGTGAAGGCGCGGCCCTTGCCGGCCTTGCCCCGGGGGCTCCCGCCGCCCTGAGCACCCTCGGCCCCGCCGTCGGCCGCCGCGCTCCCGGGCGTGGCCTCGGGCGGCGACGGCGGAGCCGGACGCGAAGGCGTGGTGTCGAACGCCTCCAGGAACTCCTGGCGCGGGCCCGGTATCAGCGGGGCGTCGCCGGTGCGCCGCGGCTGTGTGCGGCCGGCCGCACGCTGCGCCGCCTGCTGCCGCGCCACGGCCTGCCGGACGCGGAAGGCCTCGTGCGCGGCGGGTGCGGACATCTCCGGCCGGCCGGCGTCGTACGCCTGCTGCTGCCCGGTCCCCCAGCCGCCGCCGGGCTCACGCTGTTCGGGGTGCCCGCCGCGCACGCGCGGCGCGTCGCGGAACGGGCCGTACCCGTCCCCCTCGGCGGGACGGGCTTCACGCCCGCGCCTGCCCGTGCCCGGCCCCGGGATTCCGGAGGCGCGCTCGGCACCGGCCGTCCCGGCGTCGCGGCCCTTGGCCTCGGGGCCCTTTCGACTGTGTCGTCCCACGTGCCCGGATCAGCTCCCGCCGCGTTCGTCGAGCAGTTCCCGGAACGCCTGGGCGACCGCCTCCGGGTACTCCATCATCGCCACGTGCCCCGCTTCGGGCAGTGTCAGCAGGCGCGAGTCGCGGAAGGCCGCGGACGCCTTGCGTGCCATCCGGTACGAGACGAGCTGGTCCTTCGAGCCGTACACCAGCAGGGTCGGCGCGAGCACCCGCTCGGCCTGGCGCCACAGACCGTGCTGCCCACCCAGCGTGTAGGCATCGACGATGCCCCGGGCCGAGCGTGTCATGGCGTCCCAGAAGTACGGAAGTTGAAGTCGTCGCTCCATCTCGGCCACCGCGTTGCGGAAGGCCTCGTCGGAGATGCGTGTCGGATCGCCGTAACAGAGTGCCATGGCGCCGCGGGTCCGCTGCTCCGCGGTCCAGCCACGGGTGAGCCTGGCGAACAGGGAAGCGACGCCAGGGAGTGCGAGCAGTGCCGTGGGGACGGCCGGCCGCTGGACCCGGATCTCGGGCAGGGCCGGGGAGATCAGGGTGAGGGTGCGCACCAGATCGGGCCGGACCGCCGCGACCCGGGTGGCAACGGCGCCGCCGAGGGAGTTCCCGAAAAGGTGAACGGGCCCGCGCCCGCCCGCGTCCAGCAGCCGGATCACGGCCCGGGCGTGTCCGGTGACGGAGTAGTTGCCGTCGTCCGGCGGCGGGGAGTCCCCGAAGCCGGGCAGGTCGACCGCCTCGCTGTCGAGGACGTCCTTCAGCAGCGGCATCAGGGCCGACCAGTTCTGGGACGACCCGCCCAGCCCGTGCACGAAGAGCGCGGGGGCCGCGCCCGCGGAATCCGCGGGCCGGGCGCGGACGGTCAGGGTGAGCCCCGGAAGCACGACGGAGCGCAGCTCCTCGCCCTCCGTGACCCTCACGGCACTGACCGTGGGCGCCGCCGCCGCGGCGGCGGCGCGGGTACCGGGCAGCTCGGTGGGAGACATGCGGCAATGTTACGAGACGATCACGCGATGGTTCATGTGTTCGCCGTCACAGGCCGCACAGCGGCCCGGCAGGGCCGCTCCCGAGGGCTGCCCCGTCACCCCGGCGGATCGGCGCGCGGCGTCGGATGCGGCCCGCCGCAAGGGGGAAGGACGTCCGCATACTGGATGTATCCGGGCGTTCCGACAACGCCGGCGAGGCGCCGCACCCGACGTCGCGCGCCAGCCGGGGATTGCGGGACAGCCCTCAGGCTGCAAGGGAAGGAAGGGAGCCACCCCATGACGGTCGACCCGAGCGACCCGGAGACCTTCGAGGACACCCAGCCGGACGAATCCGGCCCGGAAGCCCCGGAGGCGGACGCCGCCGAGCAGCGGGCGCCGGTCGGACAGGAACGGGACGAGCCCCTCACGGGCGTCGACCCGGGAGCCGCGAACGAGGCGGATGCGGCCGAACAGGCCCGCGTCGTTTCACAGGATGAGGACGATTACCGGTAGAACGCACCACTTTGCACCGCCGACCTGCGCATTCGCGGCTACCGGAGTCGTCCGGTCCGTGAAATTCTGCGTCCGCGCCGCGCACACCGGGGTTACTCAAAAGTACGATGGCCCCACGGCGCAGCGTGCACGGTTCGGCTGTGTTCGATCACGAAATTGGGAGGCGGCGTGACAGCCATCGAGCAGACAGAGACGGCACGCCCGCGGGGCACCCGGCTCCCCCGTCGTGCCCGACGCAACCAGCTGCTGGGCGCCGCGCAGGAGGTCTTCGTCGCGCAGGGCTACCACGCCGCGGCGATGGACGACATCGCGGAGCGGGCGGGCGTCAGCAAGCCCGTGCTCTACCAGCACTTCCCCGGGAAGCTGGAGCTCTACCTCGCGCTGCTCGACCAGCACTGCGAGTCGCTCCTCCAGGCGGTCCGCACGGCGCTCGCCTCCACGACGGACAACAAGCTGCGCGTCGAGGCGACCATGGACGCCTACTTCGCGTACGTGGAGGACGAGGGTGGCGCCTTCCGCCTGGTCTTCGAGTCCGACCTGACGAACGAGCCGGCGGTGCGCGAGCGCGTCGACCGGGTGTCGCTGCAGTGCGCGGAGGCCATCTCCGACGTCATCGCCGGCGACACGGGTCTGTCCAAGGACGAATCGATGCTGCTCGCGGTGGGCCTCGGCGGGGTCTCCCAGGTCGTGGCGCGCTACTGGCTCTCCAGCCCGTCCGGGATCCCGCGCGAGTCCGCCGTGCAGCTGCTGACGTCGCTCGCCTGGCGGGGCATCGCCGGTTTCCCCCTGCACGGCGCCGATCAGCACTGAGCCCGGTCCGGCCGTGCGGCCGGTGTTCGCTGCGGGCGTTGCCGGTCGACCCGTGGTCCGTCCCTTCACCGGGCTAATGTGTGCTGCGTACGGCGCGGTCAGACCGCGCGATGACGACCGTCGGAGGGACATAGCCGTGGAGGTCAAGATCGGGGTGCAGCACACGCCCCGCGAGATCGTTCTGGAGAGCGGGCTCACCGCCGAAGAGGTCGAGAGCGCGGTCGCCGAGGCGCTCAACGGCAAGGCGCAGCTGCTCAGCCTCACGGACGACAAGGGCCGCAAGGTCCTCGTACCGGCCGACCGGATCGCGTACGTGGAGATCGGCGAGCCCAGCACCCGGCGGGTCGGGTTCGGCGCGCTGTAGCCGCGCGACGCGCGCAACAGAGGCGGAGGCCCGGCGGATGTCCGCCGGGCCTCCGCCTCTTCGCCGCCGGATTCCCTCCGGAACGTCCCTCGCAGGGGTACTCCGGGTGCGTGTGAGGGTTGCGTTCCGCAGGCCACGGGTAGGACGGGCAGGGACCGACCGACCGCCGCGCCATCAAGCGAGGTGACCTTCTGTGCTCTGGGAATCCATCAGCTCCGTCGTGCTCGGACTCGCCCTGTCCTGGCTCGCGCTGCGCACACTGCCGGGCCGCCTGCCGTCCCCGCGCGTGGTGTACGTCACGGGCGCGCTCGGCGCCCTGTTCGGTGCCTATCTGACGCACTCGACGCTGGGCGCCGGCCATGTCCTCGCCACTCCGGCCGGTGCCGCGCTGGTGGGGGCGGTGACCCTGTCCCTGCTGATCCGCCCGCGCGGCAGCCGGCCGGTGCGCTCGGTGGCCGCCCAGTAGGGCCGCCGCTCAGGCCGCGAGACCGAGGGCGGCCATCCGCTTGGTGTGGGCCTCGGTGATCCTGGAGAACATCCGGCCGACCTCGGCGAGGTCGAAGCCGTCCGCCACGCCGCCCACGAGCATCGTGGACAGGGCGTCCCGGTCCGCGACGACCCGCTGTGCCTGCGACAGCGCCTCGCCCATCAGCCTGCGCGCCCACAGGGCGAGCCTGCCGCCGACCCGCGGCTGCGCCTCGATGGCCGCGCGGACCTTCTCCACGGCGAAATTGCCGTGGCCCGTGTCGTCGAGCACGGAGAGGACGAGGGAGCGCGTGTCGGAGTCGAGCCGGGCGGCGATCTCCCGGTAGAAGTCGCTGGCGATCGAGTCGCCGACGTACGCCTTGACCAGGCCTTCCAGCCAGTCGGACGGGGCCGTCTGGCGGTGGAAGTCGTCCAGCGCCCTGGCGAACGGCTCCATGGCGGTGGTCGGCTCCTCGTCGATGGCGGTGAGCCGGTCGGTGAGCTGCTCGAAATGATGGAATTCGGCGGACGCCATCTTCGCCAGGGCCGCCTTGTCACCGAGTGTCGGCGCGAGTTTGGCATCCTCGGCGAGCCGCTCGAAGGCCGCGAGCTCTCCGTAGGCGAGCGCACCGAGCAGATCCACGACCGCGGCGCGGTACTGCGGCTCGGCGGAGGCGGTGGCCCAGTCCTGGGCGGCGATCCCGGTCGGTGCGGGCGCTTCTTCGGATGCTTCAGTGGCGTTGTCAGGCGTCTCCATGCAGCGCAGAATAGCCCGCCCCGACGGGGACGGACGGGCCCGGTGGGACGGACACATCACACCGTTCCAATGAATTCGCCCAACACACATGCGCGAATCCGGGGTACAGTGGTATTGCGCTTGCTGAGCATTTTCTTGTGCCGTGAGCGCGACCTTGAATGAGGATGCCCGGTCGGTGGCCCGATCGGCTCCGACCTGACAGCCCTCCAGGCGGGGCGTACACCACGTACGACCGCAGAGGAGGGGACCCCTCAGCGGCACGAGCGCTCGAGCGACGGCAGTGGTCCCGCGCCACCCGGCCTCTCCAAGGCCGGATGACCAACCCCGGCACGGTACGACCCCCAGCGTTCGCCTCGGTCCGCGTCTCACAGAAGAGGCAGCACCCTGACTACGTTCCGCGACCTCGGAATCCTCACCGAGACTGCCGAAGCCCTCGAAGCTGTCGGCATCACCTCCCCGTTCCCGATCCAGGAGATGACGCTCCCCGTCGCGCTCTCCGGATCCGATGTCATCGGCCAGGCCAAGACCGGCACCGGCAAGACGCTCGGCTTCGGCCTGCCGCTCCTGGAGCGCGTGACCGTCCCCGCCGACGTCGAGGCGGGCCGGGCGGCGCCCGAGAAGCTGACGGACGCGCCCCAGGCCCTGATCGTCGTCCCGACCCGCGAGCTGTGCCAGCAGGTCACCAACGACCTCCTGACGGCCGGCAAGGTCCGTAACGTCCGCGTGCTCGCGATCTACGGCGGCCGGGCGTACGAGCCCCAGGTCGAGGCCCTCAAGAAGGGCGTCGACGTGGTCGTCGGCACCCCGGGCCGTCTGCTCGACCTGGCGGGTCAGCGCAAGCTCGACCTGTCGCACATCCGCGTCCTCGTCCTCGACGAGGCCGACGAGATGCTCGACCTGGGCTTCCTGCCCGACGTCGAGCGCATCATCACGATGCTGCCGGCCAGGCGCCAGACCATGCTGTTCTCGGCCACCATGCCCGGTGCCGTCATCAGCCTGGCGCGCCGCTACATGTCGCAGCCGACGCACATCAACGCCACGTCGCCCGACGACGAGGGCACGACCGTCAAGAACACCGCGCAGTTCGTCTACCGCGCGCACAACATGGACAAGCCGGAGATGGTCTCGCGCATCCTGCAGGCCGAGGGCCGCGGGCTGGCGATGATCTTCTGCCGCACGAAGCGGACGGCCGCCGACATCGCGGAGCAGCTGGAGAAGCGCGGCTTCGCGTCCGGCGCGGTCCACGGCGACCTCGGCCAGGGCGCCCGCGAGCAGGCGCTGCGCGCCTTCCGCAACGGCAAGGTGGACGTCCTCGTCTGCACCGACGTCGCCGCGCGCGGCATCGACGTCGAGGGTGTGACCCATGTCATCAACTACCAGTCGCCCGAGGACGAGAAGACCTACCTCCACCGCATCGGCCGTACCGGCCGCGCGGGCGCCAAGGGCATCGCGATCACGCTGGTCGACTGGGACGACATCCCGCGCTGGCAGCTGATCAACAAGGCGCTGGACCTGAAGTTCCCGGACCCGGTCGAGACGTACTCGACGTCTCCGCACCTGTACGAGGAGCTGGGTATCCCCGCGGGCACCAAGGGTGTCCTGCCGCGCGCCGAGCGGACCCGTGCGGGTCTGCGCGCGGAGGAGATCGAGGACCTCGGTGAGACGGGCGGCCGCGGCCGTAAGTCCGCCGCGGCCGCGCCGGCCGCCCGCGAGGAGCGGGCGCCGCGCACCCCGCGTCAGCGTCGTCGCACCCGTGGCGGCGGCAGCATCGACGAGGGCGCCGTCACCGTGCCCGCCCCTGCGGCCGAGCCGGCCGCCGAGGACGCTGCCGCGGAGCCGCGCACCCCGCGTCGCCGTCGCCGCACCCGTGCCGCGGTGGCCGAGAGCATCGTGGAGACCGCGGTCGCCGTGACCGAGGCTCCGGTGACCGAGGCCGCGCCCGTGACGGAGAGCGAGCCGGCCGCCGAGGCCAAGCCGCGCCGGCGCCGGGCGCGCACCGCGGCCGCGAAGCCGGCGGTCGCGGCCGCCCCTGTCGCGGAGCCCGTGGTGGACTTCCAGACCGTGGCCGTCGCGGAACCGGTGGCGGAGCCCGTGGCCGTCAAGCCGCGCCGCCGCACCCGCGTCGTGAAGCCGGCCGACGAGGTCGACTTCCAGATCGCCCCGGTCTCGGAGCCGGTGTCCGACACCAAGCCGCGCCGCCGGCCGCGTGCCGCCGCGAAGCCGAAGGCCGACGTGGTGGTCGAGACGGCGTCCGCGCCCGAGGAGGCCGCGGAGACCAAGCCGCGCCGCCGCCGTCCCCGCGCCGTGGAGAAGGCCGCCACCGCCGCGGTGTCCGAGGCCGTGGTGGACGAGGGCGCCGCTCCCGCCAAGCCGCGCCGCCGTCGTGCCCGCGCGACGACCGCGGCGGCCGAGCCGACCGAGAGCTGACCCGTTCCACGGCCCCCGATCCCGCACCGCGGGGCCGGGGGCCGTACGCATGCCTGCCCGGGCGCGCCGCGGCCTCCGGCGATAACCTCGGGCCCATGAGCCGGCCGCCCACTTTCACCCCGCCCCCCTGTGCCCGCGCCCGCGTCCTGCGCACCGAACGCGGGGACTTCGCCGTGCTGGACGCCGCGCCGCCCACCGCAGCGCACTCCACCGCACTCCTCCTGCCCGGTTACACCGGCAGCAAGGAGGACTTCATCGCGCTGCTGGAACCGCTCTCCGAGGCCGGCTTCCGGGTCCTGACGGTGGACGGCAGGGGGCAGTACGAGTCCGAGGGGCCTGACGACCAAGACGCTTACTCCCAGGCGGAGTTGGCCCGGGACGTTCTGGCCCAGGCGGCCGCGGCCGGCAGTCCTGCGACGCCCAACGGCATCCACCTGCTGGGGCACTCGCTGGGCGGTCATATCGCCCGCGCCGCCGTGCTGCTCGACTCCGCGCCCTTCCGCTCGCTCACCCTGATGTCGTCCGGACCCGCCGAGATCGACCCGACGCAGCAGAAGAAGGCCCGGCTGCTCGGCGACGCGCTGGGGCGGTGGAACATGGCGGACGTGTGGACGGCGATGCGCGCGCTGGACCCGCCGGAGGACGCGGACACCGGGGACGGCGAAGACCTGCGCCGGCGCTGGCTGCGCCACAATCCCGCGCAGCTGATCGCGACGGGCGCCCAGCTGTCGGCCGAGCCTGACCGGGTGGCCGAACTCGCCGCGCTGCCGCTTCCCGTGCACGTGATCTCCGGCGAGCGCGACGACGTCTGGCCGGTCCCGCTGATCGACGACATGGCGCGGCGGCTCGGCGCACGGCGCACCGTGATCGAGGGGGCCGAGCACTCCCCCAACACGGCCCGTCCGCTGGAGACGGCAGCCGCGCTCGTCGCGTTCTGGAACAGCGTCGGGGTCTGACCCGCCGGCGCAGGGTGCGCGGGAGATCAGCCCGGTGCGGATTCCGGGGCGGTCCGCCGCCGTGACGCGGCACGGCGGCGGCCCACCCGGGGTCAGAACTGTGCCTGGAGATGCTGCCAGAAGCCGTCGCGCAGGGCGCGGCGCAGGTGGGCGTGGCCGCGCAGCGAGTGCTGCAGCACGCGCTCGGCCTCGACGAGCAGGTCCTGATCGACGGACCCGGGCAGGTAGGGGTGTCCGGGCAGCAGGTCGGCGAGGGCGTCGCGGCCGCGCGAGGCGAGCCAGCCGGCCGCGATCTGGGCACCCACGAAGCGGACGTCGTCACGCGCGGGCGCCGGGCTTTCGTCGTCGTACATCGTGACGGAGCGCCGGGTGACGTACGGGCGGCAGAAGTCGAGGTCGAAGGTGCGCTGGCTGTCGACCTCCCAGAGCAGCGGCTCGGCCTGGTTGCGGCCCTCGCCCGCCTCGATGCCCCAGAGGTGCACGCGGGCTCCGTACCCCTGGGCGGCCTCCACGGCCGAGACGAGGTCCTCGTCGCCGCCGACGAGCGCCGCGTCGCTGATGGCGCGGTGCCGGGCCAGTGACTCCAGATCGGTGCGGATGAGTGAGTCGACGCCCTTCTGCTGATTGTTGGCGTTGAGGTTCCCGAGCCTGACCTTGACGTCGGGGAGTTCGGCGATGGACTGCTGCTCGACGGTGTGGATGCGGCGCCGGGCCCCGTCGTACCAGTACACGCGCAGCAGCCGGCTGTCTGCGAAGATCGTGCGCGCCTTGTCGATGAAGGCCTCGATCAGGCCCTCCGCGTCCAGGTCGAAGGAACGGCGGTCCTCGGTACCGGTGACGAGCAGGCCCGCCGCCGCGTAGACGTATCCCGCGTCGACGAAGATCGCGTGGGTGGAGGGGGTCTTCGAGACCTCGGCGAGTACGCGCTGGAGCAGTTGGTTGGTGCGGTCGAGTTGTTCGCGGATGCCCGGACCTTCGTCCGCCCCCGTGTCCGCGTGGTTCATACGGGCCTCATCGTGTGCGTTCGGTTGATTACCGACGGGTACTTAGACATCCAAAAAATTTCCTTAGCGTAGGGAATGTTTGCATCGGGCAAGCCGTTGTACCCCCTGTGGAGCGCGAGGCGTGACGCCTAGCGCTCCTCATCCTTGCGGACGGCCAGACCGTCCTCCCAGTAGTTCTCCAGCAGGAGGATCAGACGAAGGGAAGCCATATGCGCTTCGAGATCATGCGACTCGACGACGTCGACGGTACCGCCGTGGACAGCACCGTCGTGGACGCCGCCTCCGTCAACCGGATCGTGCAGCAGGCCGCGGCAATGGGCCAGCGCATCTACATCCGGCCGGCCGACACGTCGGCTTCGTAACACCTGTACCGCTTCGAGTCGCCGGTCACGAGCGCACGACGAGCAGACGACGAAGCGCCCCCGCACGGACGATCCGTGCGGGGGCGCCGTGGCGTCCGGGGCCCGTCGGGGCGACGCCCCGGGGGCGTCAGGAGTTCTGGATGACCTGGGTGACACCGTTGATGATCTGCTGCACGGCGATGGCCGAGAGCATCATCCCGGCGAGGCGGGTGACCAGCACCACGCCCCCGTCCTTGATGACGCGGATGATCAGCAGCGAATACCGCATGACCACCCAGAGCACGACGTGGATGGCGAGGATGGCCGACCAGACCGAGACCTGACCGACCACCCCGTCCGCGTGCTGCACCGCGAGGATCACCGAGACGATCGCGCCGGGCCCGGCGAGCAGCGGCATGCCCAGCGGCACGAGTGCCACGTTGACGTCCTTGGTCTGCGTCGGCTCGTCCGTCTTGCCGGTGAGCAGGTCCAGGGCGATGAGCAGCAGCAGAAGACCGCCCGCGATCATGAGCGCCGGTATGGAGACGTGGAGGTAGTCCAGGATCTGCCGGCCCAGCAGACCGAAGACGGCGATCACGCTGAAGGCGACGGACACCGCCTGGAGGGCCATTCTGCGCTGTGCCTTGGCGGGGCGGCCCGCGGTGAGGGCCAGGAAGATGGGGGTGATTCCGGGCGGATCCATAATCACAAAAAGGGTGAGAAAAAGGGATCCGAAGACAGCGATGTCGAACACAGTGAGCCTTGCGAGAGAAGAGCGGGCCGAACAGGGGGGATGGGCGCCCGGGCGCCACGGGGCGGCCGGGCACGGGGGCGCCGGGGGCGGCGCACGCGTGAGGGGGGAATGCCGGAGGGTCCGTCACCTGCGGGGTGAAAGACCCTCAGGCGCGCCGGGGCGGGCTAGGCGTCGCGAGGTCCGCCCGCACCCGGCACCGGGAAGGCCCCCGTCGCGCGCCGGGTGATCTCCCCGTAGATCTCGGGATCGGTGGTGTACGCGCCGAGGCCGACGGTCTTGCGGGTGCCGTGGTAGTCGCTCGACCCGGTGGGCAGCAGCCCCAGGTCGGCGGCGAGGCCCCGCAGCCGGACCCGGGTGGCTTCGTCGTGGTCCATGTGGTCCACCTCGACGCCGTCGAGCCCGGCCGCGGCGAGCCGAGCGATCGCGGCGTCCGGCACCACGGCGCCGCGCTTGACGGCGAGCGGGTGGGCGAGCACGGTGACGCCGCCCGCGGCCTTCACCAGCCGGACCGCGTCGAACGGATCGAGTTCGTGCTTGCTCGCATACGCCCGTCCGCCGTCGGCGAGCCACTCCGGGACGAAGGCGTCGGAGACGGAGTCCACGACACCGAGTTCGACGAGAGCGGTCGCGATGTGCGGCCGGCCGACGGAGCCGTCCCCGGCGATGCGCGCGACCCGGTCCCAGGTGACGGGGACACCGAGCTCCTGGAGCTTGCGGACCATGGTCCGCGCCCTCGGCACCCGGTCGTCCCTGACGAGCTCGCGCTCGCGGGCCAGTTCGGGCTCCGACGGGTCGAAGAGGTAGGCGAGCATGTGCAGCCCGACGCCGTCGATGCGGCAGGAGAGCTCGGCACCGGTCACGAGGGTGAGACCCCGGGGAAGCGCGGCGGCCGCCTCCGCATGCCCCCCGACGGTGTCGTGGTCGGTCAGCGCGACGACGTCGAGACCCGCCGCGGCCGCGGCGGCCACCAGTTCGGCGGGGGTGTCCGTACCGTCCGACGCGGTGGAGTGGGTGTGCAGGTCGATGCGCACGACGCTCACTCCAGTGCTGGCGGACGGACAGGGGGACGCTCAAGGATAACCGCCGCGAATCACCCCTTCGGCCGACCTTCAGGGGCGGGTGAGCAGCCGGGGGGTGAGGGCCCCGCAGGGCACGAGGTCCACTTCCGCACCCGCGTCGCGGAGGTCCGTCAGCACAAGTTCGTCGTACATCAGGAGCCCCGACTGCTCGGGCCAGACGATCGCCCAGAGCCACAGGCCACGAGCTTCGCCGACGAAGACCGCCCGGTCGGACGGGGCGTCCTTGACGTGCCAGAGTGCCGTGGGGCGGCCCGCGGCGAGCACCTTGGCGTCGGGCGCGGTGTCGACGCGCAGACCGGAACCGGGGTCGGGGCCCTCGATGCCGGCATAGCGCGCACCCAGCCCGACGCCCAGCTCCTCGGCGACGAGCAGCAGTTCGCCCATCCCCCCGAGCGGTCCGGGACCCGAGCAGGCGACCGCGGTGGCACGGCCGCCGCTGCGGTCGTCCCCCGCGTACGCGGCGCCGGTGAACAGCCAGCCCACGGGGAGCGGCCAGGGCATCCACACGGGCACCCGGGCCCGGTGCACCACCACGCCCAGCGCCTCGACGCTGGGCGGGACCACCGGCTGCATCGGCTGCACCTGGCCGTGTGCGGAGCACTGCCAGGCATCGGCGAAGAGACCGGGCGCCCTGACCCGGCCACCGCACTTCGGGCAACTGGGTTCGCCCCTCATAACGCCCCACCGTCCTCTCCGGTCGTCGCCGCGTCAAGGACGATCACCCTTCCGCAGCGCGGCTCCCGCCCGAAAAATAGATGCGGGTTGCACTTATTAGCTTGTCTAACTTATTCTGGGCGCAAGGCAACCCCCAGTGGAGAGCGAGAGAAGTCATGCCGGGAGCGGATCCGTTCGACGAGGGGACGGCCGGCGTCCTGCGCCAGCCGAAGGCCGTGTGGGCCACGGCGGGCGCCTCGGTGGTGGCCTTCATGGGTATCGGCCTGGTGGACCCGATCCTGCCCTCGATCGCGAAGGGGCTGGAGGCCACGCCCAGTCAGGTGTCCCTGCTGTTCACCTCGTACTTCCTGATCACCGCCGTCGCGATGCTCGTGACCGGTTTCGTCTCCAGCCGCATCGGGGGACGCAGGACCCTCCTCGCCGGCCTCGCGCTGGTCGTCGTCTTCGCCGCGCTCTCCGGCACCTCCTCGTCCGTCGCGGAGCTGGTCGGTTTCCGGGCCGGCTGGGGGCTGGGCAACGCCCTGTTCGTCTCCACGGCGCTCGCGGTGATCGTCGGGGCGGCGGCCGGCGGCAGCGCCGCCGCGATCCTTCTGTACGAGTCGGCCCTCGGCCTCGGCATGGCGTGCGGGCCGCTGGTCGGCGCCCTGCTCGGCGACGCGAGCTGGCGCTACCCGTTCTTCGGCACCGCCGCCCTGATGGCGATCGGCTTCGTGTGCATCACCGCGTTCCTCGGGGAACAGCCGAAGCCGGCCCGGAAGACGTCCCTGCTGGACCCGGTCAGGGCGCTCGGACACGGCGGGCTGGCCTCCGTCGCCACATCGGCGTTCTTCTACAACTACGCGTTCTTCACGGTCCTGGCCTTCACACCCTTCGTGCTCGACATGTCGCCGTACAGGTCGGGTGCGGTGTTCTTCGGCTGGGGCCTGCTGCTCGCCGTGTTCTCGGTCCTCGTCGCCCCGCGTCTGCAGCGGCGCTTCGGCTCGCTGAAGGTCGTCGGCGCCTCGCTCGTGCTGCTGGCGGCCGACCTGGTGGTCCTCGGATACGGCGACCACACCACGGCCGTCGTCTGCACCGTCGTCTCCGGCGCCTTCATCGGCATGAACAACACCGTCTACACCGAACTCGCCCTCGGCGTCTCGGACGCCCCGCGCCCGGTGGCGAGCGCCGGCTACAACTTCGTCCGCTGGTTCGCGGCGGCCGCGGCCCCCTTCCTCGCACCGAAGATCGAGGAGTGGAGCGACGTCCACGTCCCGTTCGTGGTCGCCGCGATCGCCGCCCTCGCCGGAGCGGTCGTCGTGTGGGTGCGGCGCGCCGCACTGACCCACGACGCGCGGGAGCTGGAGCCGCGCCACGCGGCCGAGGACGGCGTCACCGTCTTCGCGGACTGACCTCGCGGCGCCACCCGCACCACCCCCGCTCCGCGGCCGGCCCTCCCGGCCGCGGAGCGGGGTCCCGCGTACCGGCGCGAGGACCTCACCGGTGCCGGGGGCGCTCACGTCGGCCCGGGAACTCAGTCCAGCGGCACGGAGGAACGCAGCGGGTCCCGCAGGTCGGTCCCCTGTGACAGCCACCGCTCCTGGAGCTCCTGCGCGCCCCTGACCCGCTTCCAGGCCGCCTCGTTGTGCGTCATCGGCAGCAGCGGCAGGAACCGCACCGGCTCCATGGGGGCGTCCAGGTCCAGGTCCTCGACCAGACCGCCCGGTTCGGCGACCAGGACGGAGGTGAACGGCGCGCCGGGCCACAGCGGCTGCCCGAGGTCGAGCGACGCGCCCGGCGCCACGATCAGGCCCTCGACCTGCGGGGAGGCGGCGAGCACGGCGAGCGGCCGCAGCACCTGGTCGGTGTCCGCGATCCCCGCCCGCACCGACAGGACCAGTTCGGCGCGCGGACCTTCCACGGGGTCGGCGAGGGGCGAGGTCGGATCGGCCATCGGCCGGTCGGACATGCCCAGGGTGGCGTAGCGCACCACGTCGCCGTCGAGGAAACGGAGCACCTCGATGCGGTCCGTGCCCAGGAACGTCACCTGGGCGCGCGCGTCCGGCTCGCCGAGCGCCGTACGGAGCCGGGCCTCGACCAGATCAAGAATTTCTCCCATGCCGCGAGCATAGAACGCGTCTGGAACGGGCAAAGGAAGGGATTGGCCCTGGTCCGGACTGATAGCCTGAGCCGTCGGTAGGGACAGCACGCAGAAGCGCGCTCTCAGTCCTGACAACACGTGATCCCCCACGGGGGACCGGCCGGAGGAGGTGGGGCTGCGGTGGATCCAAGTCGACCTCGCAGTACCGACAGCTCTTCCGCACGACGCCTTCCTTCTGTGATCTGACGCCCCTCCGGGACGTCACCACGGCAGTTCGCGCGACGGAAGAGCCCTTCGTTTTTGCCTGTCTGTAGCGAACGCCGTCATCGCGCACGCGCGGTGCCGCCCGCTTTGCGGACGTGAGCGCACGTCCCCATTCCGGGCTGTTCCACGCCCCCCGCCGACGGCCCTCCGTGAAGAGGAGCCAGCCATGTCGATGATCCGTGACCTGCGCGCCGCCGTGCGCCCGTCCCTGCGCAAGAGCAACACCCCGTACAACAGCTACGACGCCACCCGTGACCCGTCCGCCTCCAGCGCGGTCGTCGACTGCGCGGTCTACCGCGACGGACGCCGGGTGACCGAGGCCTCCGGCCTGACACCGCGTGAGGCGATGCTGCGGGTGAGGGAGGACGGCGGTTTCGCCTGGATCGGTCTGCACGAGCCGACCGACGAGGAGTTCTCCGGAATCGCGAGGGAGTTCGGCCTCCACCCGCTCGCCGTGGAGGACGCCGTCCACGCCCACCAGCGGCCCAAGCTGGAGCGCTACGACGACACGCTGTTCACCGTCTTCAAGACGATCCACTACGTCGAGCACGCCGAACTGACCGCGACCAGCGAGGTCGTCGAGACGGGTGAGGTCATGTGCTTCACCGGGCGGGACTTCGTGATCACCGTCCGGCACGGCGGTCAGGGCTCGCTGCGCGCGCTGCGCCACCGCCTCCAGGAGGATCCGGAGCTGCTCTCCAAGGGCCCCTCGTCCGTGCTGCACTCCATCGCCGACCACGTCGTGGACGGCTACATCGCCGTGGCCGCCTCGGTGCAGGACGACATCGACGAGGTGGAGATCGACGTGTTCTCCACCCCGGCGAAGGGCACCGCGCGTGGGGCGGACGCCGGCCGGATCTACCAGCTGAAGCGCGAGGTGCTGGAGTTCAAGCGCGCCGTGTCGCCGCTGCTGCGGCCGATGCAGCTGCTGAGCGAGCGGCCGATGCGGCTGATCGACCCGGACATCCAGAAGTACTTCCGGGACGTCGCGGACCACCTGGCCCGGGTGCACGAGGAGGTCATCGGCTTCGACGAACTGCTCAACTCGATCCTCCAGGCCAACCTGGCGCAGGCGACCGTCACGCAGAACGAGGACATGCGCAAGATCACGTCCTGGGCGGCCATCATCGCCGTGCCGACGATGATCTGCGGCGTGTACGGGATGAACTTCAAGCACATGCCCGAACTGCAGTGGACGTACGGCTATCCGATCGTCCTCGCGCTGATCGGCGTCGTCTGTTTCTCCATCCACCGCACCCTCAAGCGCAACGGCTGGCTCTAATAGAGTGCGGGCATGACTGCTGCTGAGGCGTTGGTTGCCCGGGCCCTCGTCGAGGAGGCCACCAAGAAGTCCGGCCTGATCTGGCTGCGGGGCACGGGTCCCGCCCAGGCGGTCTGGCACGTCTGGCACGAGGGCGCGGCGGTGCTCGTCGGTGACGGCCCGGACGAGCAGCCGCTGCCCGCCGGGATCGACGCCGGCGCCACCGCCGAGGTGACCGTGCGCAGCAAGGACAAGGGCGGCAGGCTGGTGGCCTGGACGGCTGCCGTCAGCGTGCTGGAACCGCACTCCGAGGAGTGGGAGGCGGCCGTCGGCGAGCTCAGGGGCAAGCGGCTGAACGCCCCGGACGCCGAGCGGCTGGCCGAGCGCTGGGCACGCGAGTGCCGGGTCGTACGGCTGGTTCCCGGCTCCTCCAGCACGGAGCTCCCGGACGGCTCGCTGGCCGCGCCGCCGCTGCCGTCGGGCGCGACCACCGGGCGTACGGCGCCCGCCGCGCTCCCCCGGCTGCTGCTGAAGCGCCGCGGGAGGCGCTGACCACCCCGCTCAGCCCGAGGACCTGGGCAGCTCGCCGCCGTAGTCGACGGTGTCGTCCTCGGACGGGGGCTCCAGCTCGAAGGCCGTGCCCCAGTCGGCGAGGGTGACCGTGCCGCCGCCACCGCCACGGGCCACGCGCAGGGGATACGGAGTGCCCCGGAGCGAGACGTCCAGCGCCCCGCCCTCACCCTTTCCCCCCAGGATCTGCACGGTCTTCACCCCGCCGACGGTGCCCCGGTCACCCTTGTTGATCTTTCCGTGCAGTGCCAGCATCCCGCCGAGCAGCGTCTTCTTCTCCGTGAAGCCGCGCAGTTGGCGATAGGCCGGGTCGTTCTCCGGCACCTTCACGTACTTGCCGTCGAGCTTGTCGGCGGCCCGGTCGCTGCCGTCGTCGCCCTTCTCGTCGTTCCAGAAGCCCGCGTCGGCCTTGAGGAAGAGCGCGTCACCGACCCGCAGCAGGGCGAAGGTGCTGTGCCTGGATGTCACCGATCCCATGCCGCCCTCGCCGCTGAGCTGCATGTTCAGGGTGTAGGTGCCGCCCTTGCTGACGAGCTTGCCGGTCAGGCGCACGGCGTCGGCCGCGTCCGCCGCGGCGCGCGCCTTCCTGTCGATCTGCGCGGCCGTCAGTTTGCCCACACCGTTGGTCCCCTTGTCCGGATCCTCGCCGGCACAGGCCGTCAGCGCGGCGGTCAGCCCCGCGCAGAGCACCACGGCGAGAGCGGTCCGGCGGCGGGCCCGGACGGCCGGGGCGGAAGAGGTCACGGGCGCACTGCCTCTCATCTGTGTGTCGGGGGTGGCAGACGGCAGCGTACCCGTGCCGCGTACGCCATTCGGCAGAGCTCCGTACGGACGGTCCGCCAGGGCACCGCGCACCGGGACGGGCTAGCCTGATCACGGCCAGGAGGACGCGGGGACCGAGGGAGGCGCACAGTATGGCGGCAGGCGCCCCCAGGGTTTTCGTCTCACATCTGTCCGGCGTACCGGTGTTCGATCCCAACGGCGATCAGGTGGGCCGCGTCCGCGATCTGGTGGCGATGCTCCGGGTCGGCGGGAAGCCCCCGCGCCTGCTGGGCATGGTCGTCGAGGTGGTGAGCCGCCGGCGGATCTTCCTGCCCATGACCCGGGTCACGGGCGTCGAGTCCGGCCAGGTCATCACGACCGGTGTCGTCAACATGAGGCGCTTCGAGCAGCGCCCGACCGAGCGACTGGTCCTCGGCGAGTTCCTCGACCGGCGGGTCCGCCTCGTGGAGACGGACGAGGAGGTGACCGTCCTCGACGTCGCCATCCAGCAGCTTCCCGCACGCCGCGACTGGGAGATCGACAAGTTCTTCGTCCGCAAGGGACGCGGCGGAGCGCTGCGGCGCAAGGGCGAGACCCTGACCGTGGAGTGGTCGGCCGTCGAGGGCTTCTCGCTGGAGGAGCACGGGCAGGGCGCGGAGAGCCTGGTGGCCACCTTCGAGCGGCTGCGCCCCACCGATGTCGCCAACGCCATGCACCACTTGACGCCCAAGCGCCGGGCCGAGGTCGCCGCCGCCCTGGACGACGACCGGCTCGCCGACGTCCTGGAGGAGCTCCCCGAGGACGACCAGGTGGAGATCATCGGCAAGCTCGAGGAGGACCGCGCGGCGGACGTCCTGGAGGCGATGGACCCGGACGACGCGGCCGACCTGCTCTCGGAGCTGCCGGAGGCCGACAAGGAACGCCTGCTGGCCCTGATGCGTCCCGACGACGCGGCCGACGTACGCCGGCTCCTGTCCTACGAGGAGCGGACGGCGGGCGGTCTGATGACGACCGAGCCGATCATCCTGCGGCCGGACGCCACGGTCGCGGACGCGCTGGCCAGGGTCCGCCAGCAGGACCTCTCCCCCGCGCTGGCCGCGCAGGTCTACGTCTGCCGCTCGCCCGACGAGACGCCCACCGGCAGGTACCTGGGCACCGTGCACTTCCAGCGGCTGCTGCGGGATCCCCCGTACACCCTGGTGAGCTCCATCGTGGACAGCGACCTCGTCCCGCTGACGCCGGACACCCCGCTGCCCGCGGTGACCAGTTATCTGGCCGCCTACAACCTCGTCTCGGTGCCCGTGGTCGACGAGAGCGGTTCGCTGCTGGGCGCGGTGACCGTCGACGACGTGCTCGACCACCTGCTCCCGGAGGACTGGCGCGAGACGGACTTCCAGGGCGAGGAGGGGATCGCGGGTGGCGGCTGAGGACCGTACGCGGACGGCACAGACGGGCGCCTCGGGCATCGTGCGCCCCCCGAGGCCCCGGCTCGACCAGCCGAAGGCCCCGCGGCGCCGGCTGCTGCCCGAGTACGACCCCGAGGCGTTCGGGCGGTTCTCGGAGCGCATCGCCCGCTTCCTGGGCACCGGGCGATTCATCGTCTGGATGACGCTGATCATCATCCTGTGGGTGGTGTGGAACGTCTTCGCGCCCGAGGGCGTCCGCTTCGACGAGTACCCGTTCATCTTCCTCACGCTGATGCTGTCCCTCCAGGCCTCCTACGCCGCACCGCTGATCCTGCTCGCCCAGAACCGCCAGGACGACCGCGACCGGGTCACCCACGAACAGGACCGCAAGCAGAACGAGCGGTCGATCGCGGACACCGAGTTCCTCAGCCGGGAGATCGCGGCGCTCCGCATGGGCCTCGGCGAGGTCGCCACGCGGGACTGGATCCGCTCGGAACTGGAGGCCATGGTGAAGGACATGGAGGAGCGCCGGCTGCTCTCGCAGGGCGAGAGTGACGAAGGCGACCGCTGACGGGCTACCCGCGCGTAGCCCCCGGCGCCGTACCATCGTCCTATGGCTACGGAAGACGCGGTGCGCGAAGCACTGGCGACAGTGAACGATCCGGAGATCCACCGACCGATCACCGAACTGGGCATGGTGAAATCGGTCGCGATCGATCCTGACGGTGTGGTCGCTGTCACCGTGTACCTCACGGTCTCCGGCTGCCCGATGCGCGACACGATCACCCAGAACGTCACCGACGCGGTCGCACGCGTCGAGGGCGTGTCGCGGGTCGAGGTCACCCTCGACGTGATGAGCGACGAACAGCGCAAGGACCTCGCCTCGGCGCTGCGCGGCGGCACGGCGGAGCGCGAGGTGCCCTTCGCCAAGCCCGGTTCGCTGACCCGGGTGTACGCGGTGGCCTCCGGCAAGGGCGGCGTCGGCAAGTCCTCGGTGACGGTGAACCTCGCCGCGGCGATGGCCGCCGACGGTCTCAAGGTCGGCGTCGTGGACGCGGACATCTACGGGCACAGCGTGCCGCGGATGCTCGGTGCGGACGGCAAGCCCACCCAGGTCGAGAACATGATCATGCCGCCGTCCGCGCACGGCGTGAAGGTGATCTCCATCGGGATGTTCACCCCGGGCAACGCTCCCGTGGTGTGGCGCGGACCGATGCTGCACCGCGCACTGCAGCAGTTCCTCGCGGACGTGTACTGGGGCGACCTGGACGTCCTGCTGCTCGACCTGCCGCCGGGCACCGGTGACATCGCGATCTCGGTGGCCCAACTGGTGCCCAACGCCGAGATCCTGGTCGTCACGACCCCGCAGCAGGCCGCCGCCGAGGTCGCCGAGCGGGCCGGCTCCATCGCCGTGCAGACCCACCAGAAGATCGTCGGTGTCGTCGAGAACATGTCGGGCATGCCGTGCCCGCACTGCGACGAGATGGTCGACGTCTTCGGTTCGGGCGGGGGACAGCGGGTCGCCGACGGGCTGACCAGGACGGTCGGCGCCGAGGTGCCGGTCCTCGGGTCCATCCCGATCGACGTACGGCTGCGGGAGGGCGGCGACGAGGGCAAGCCCGTCGTCCTGTCCGACCCGGACTCCCCGGCGGGCTCGGCGCTGCGGTCCATCGCGAGCAGGCTGAGTGGCCGTCAGCGCGGCCTCTCGGGCATGTCGTTGGGCCTCACACCGCGCAACAAGTTCTGAGCTGTCACACGGGTGGGGGCCGCCTCTTCGCTGAGGCGGCCCCCACCCGTGTGCGTGTGGCTCAGGCCTCGTAGGAGGCGATGTCGCCGATCACCGCGAATCCCAGGCCGTAGGCGCTCATGCCACGGCCGTAGGCGCCGATGTGGACCCCGTCCGGCGCCGATCCCGCGAGCACCCAGCCGAACTCGGACTCCCGGTAGTGGAACTCCACCGGCACCCCGTCCACCGGGAGCGACAGCCTCGACCACGGCTCGCGGTCCAGGTCGTCCGCGAGTTCGAACGCGGTCTCCGTCTGCTGATTCAGCCATTCGCCACGCAGGGTGTGGTCCATCTGCGGCGGCCACGTGCAGTCCAGCAGGCCCGAGCCCGCCAGCCACGCGGCCGACGAGACCGTGGTGGCGTCCAGCACTCCCGTACCGTCGTCGCTGTCCCTGACGGGGTTGTTGCCCACGGTCACGACCACCGCGAAGCGCGCCTTCTCCGCCCCGGCGTCGGCCCGTACGACGGGCTCCTCGCCGTGCCCGGTGGAACCGTGCTGCACCGTGTCGTCCGCGGCCGCGGTGACGTGCATCAGCCAGCGCGGCCCGGTGAAGGCCCCGTCCAGTCCGTACCAGGGGAACGGCGCCTTGAGATAGCCGTCGACAGTACGCCGGGTCGCCGGCACCCCCTCTGCGGTGACTGCGCTGGGCGCATCGTCCGCCCCTACCCGACTCGTCGTCTCCATCTGTCCGGCCGCCTCCTCGATCTTTCACTGATCCGGAGCGGCCCTCCCCCCATGGGCATGGGCAACCTCGCTACCGGACAGATGGAGAATAGCCATACCGTCCGGACGAGTCGGGATTGACGGGTCTCAGGTGGCGTCTGCGTCGAAGGGCGGGCGCTCGTCCTTCGCGGGCTGCGCGGACTTCTTGAGCAGATCGGGCGCACCCGCCGCGGCGGCGCCGGAGGCGGCCGCCGTGCCGGCGGCAGCCGCGGTCTCCCTGCCGTTCACCGCGTCGGTGACGTCCGCCAGCTCCTTGCGCAGGTCGAAGCTCTCCCGGATCTCCTTGAGCCCCAGGTCGTCGTTGCCGTCCATGAGTTGCTTGCGGACGAACGTCTTGGGGTTGAGGTCCTCGAACTCGAAGTCCTTGAACTGCGGGCCGAGCTCCGAGCGGATGTCCTCCTTCGCGCTGTCCGAGAACTCCCGGATCTTGCGGATGGTGCGCGTGACGTCCTGGATGACCTTCGGCAGCTTCTCCGGGCCGAATACGAGCACGGCGAGAACCACGAGCGTCAGCAGCTCGAGTGCGCCTATGTCATTGAACACCTTGATGCTCCTCGTGTTCTCTGCGAGTTCTCCCCCGCCAGGTCACCGGGGCCCGGACCGCTCCACGGTACCCGGCCGAGCTGCCGACGCGGTACCTGCGGGTGGCCGTCAGGTGCCGCTCGCCGAACCCAGCGTCAAAGTCATGGACAGGTCTTTGCCACCACGCGTCAGCCGGAGGCGGAGCTCGTCGCCCGGCCTGTGGGCACGGATCTTGACGATCAGTTCCTCGCCGCTGTGCACGCGCTGGCCGTCGACCTCGGTGATGACGTCGCCCGCGCGGATGCCCGCCTTGTCGGCGGGTCCCGCCTCGGTCACGGCCGGTCCGCCGCTGTCCGCCTTGCCGCCGACCTTGGCACCGTCCCCGGTGAACTCCATGTCCAGCGTGACGCCGATCACCGGGTGGGTGGCCTTGCCGGTGTTGATCAGCTCCTCCGCGACGCGCTTGCCCTGGTTGATCGGTATCGCGAAGCCGAGACCGATGGAGCCGGACTGGCCGCCTTCGGCGCCCGCGGCGCTGTCGGCGGCCCGGATGGCGCTGTTGATCCCGATCACCCTGGCCTCGGTGTCGACCAGCGGTCCCCCGGAGTTGCCCGGGTTGATCGGGGCGTCCGTCTGCAGGGCGTCGACGTAGCTGACGTCGGTGCCGTCGCCCTTCTCGCCGCCCGCGGTGATGGGCCGCTGCTTGGCGCTGATGATCCCGGACGTCACCGTGTTGGAGAGGTCGAACGGGGCGCCGATGGCCACGACCGGATCGCCGACCCGCACGTTGTCCGAGTTCCCGAGGGGCAGCGGCTTGAGTCCCGACACACCGGAGACCTTGACGACGGCCAGGTCGTAGCCGCTGTCCTTGCCGACGATCTCGGCGGCCGCGGTCTCGCCACCGCTGAACGTGACAGTGATGTCGCCGGTCGATCCGGCCGGGGCGACCACGTGGTTGTTGGTGAGGATGTGGCCCTTGTCGTCGAGGACGAAACCGGTGCCGGTCCCGGACTCCGCGGAGCCGTCGACGTGGAGGGTGACCACGCTGGGCAGCGCGCTGGCGGCGATGCCCGCGACGCTGTCGGGCGCCCGGCCGCCGTTGTCCCGGTCGGCCTGCTGGAGTTCGACGGTGGTGAGGCCGCCGTTGCGCTCGACGTACGCGCCGATCCCGCCGCCTATGCCTCCCGCGACGAGGGCGAGCAGCGCGGCGCCCACCAGCAGGGAACCGCGTCGGCCGCCGCGCGGCCGCATGGTGTCGGCCACGGGGCCGGGGTGGCTCAGCGGCTGCTGGGGGGCGCCCCACGGGTCGTAGCGCGTCCACTGCGAGGCCTGCGGGTGCGGGTCCCGGGGAGGCTGCACCGGGGCGCCGGGCTGCTGGGGCACGACGGGCGAGGGGGGCGGCGGCGCGTAGCCGTCGGCGGGCACCGGCACGGGCGCGGCCAGGGGCGTCCCGTGGCTCCCGCTCCCCGCGTGGGGCGGGGGTACGGGCGTCCCGTGGGCCGGGGTCGGCACGGGGCGCTGCACCGGCGGCGCGGGAGCCCACGGCCCGGGACCGCCGTAGGGCGGGGTGCTGTATTCGTCGGGTGCGTGCAGCGGCTGCGCACGGGGCGCCGGGGCGAACGGCTCGGGAGCGGCGGGCGGCTGCGCGGCCGGCGCCGCGGCCGGGTGACTCTCGGGCCCGGGCTCAGCAGTGCCGGGAGCGGGGTGTACGACGGCCGGCGGAGCGGGGGTGTAGTCCTCCCCACCGCGCTCGGCCGGCGGCACGGGCGCGTGACCGGTCCGGTCCGCGGGCGGCAGCGGGGGCGCGGGTGTGTAGTCCTCCGGTTCGGCGGCCCGGGGCTCCGGGCCCCCGGGGGGCGTCGGCGCGGGCACACCGTGTCCGGTGGTGCCTGCCGGTGTGCCGGAGACGGCAGCCGCGTCCTGCGGACCGGCCTGTCCGGGCCGGCCTGTCGAGGGCCGGCTCCACCACTTCGTCTTCGGCCCGCTGGGCCTACCGTCGTCCATGCTCTC
Organism: Streptomyces sp. NPDC001822; assembly: GCF_042892135.1. Lineage (NCBI taxonomy): Bacteria > Bacillati > Actinomycetota > Actinomycetes > Kitasatosporales > Streptomycetaceae > Streptomyces > Streptomyces sp. NPDC001822. The sequence goes on along the minus strand of NZ_JBIATW010000007.1, from coordinate 14,626 downwards.
CCCGCAACTGGCCCTCGCACGCCTCACAGGGGCGTCCCTCCCGGGAATTCAACCAGGTTTGCGAATCCGTGCGCAGGCCCCTGGTCAGCGCAGCGGGGAAAGCGCCGTGGCGCGGTCGGCCGGCAGCGGGGCGGAGGCCGTCGCGGAAGGTACGGGCAGCACCGGGTCGGTGCCCGGGCCGAGCGCCGCCGAGTACAGCGGGCCGGCGTCGGTCGGCCGTATCAGCGGCGGGACCGAGACGTTGAGCACCGGAAAGGCGGCGGTGCCGCCGGCGAACGCGGACGCGTTCAGCAGCGCGGGTGCGGAGGCGAGCAGGGGCCTCGCGGACGAGGACGGTGCGGCGGCCGGCAGAGGGCCCCGGCCCTCGGCGACGGCGAGCGCTCCGCCCCGGCCGGCGGCACGTGTGCTGCCGGTCCGCTCCTCGGCGGTCAGGGGGGTCGTGCCGGTGCCGGCCTCCTCGGCGCTCAACGGCGCCTCGGGTGCGTAGTCGAGGGGGAGCGCGCCACCGAGCGCGATGGCCGCGAGCGAGACCGCACTGGCCGCCGCGAAGGCGAAGCGCCTGCCGCGCCAGGGGGAACGGTCGGCGTCCCGGCCCACGGCGTGGATGCGGAAGCCCGAACCGGACGGACCGCCCGGCAGCACGGCGGTCGAGCCGTGGACCGTGGGCAGATATCCGAGGTCTCCCAGGGAGGTGCGTCCCTTGTTCACGGGACCGCCCGGCTGCATGACGGGGAGGATCCCCTCGCCGAAGCTCCGGCCGCCGGGATTCCCTCCGTCACCGGGGCCCGCGGGAAGCCCCTGGAGCCGGGCGAGGAACCCCTCGGAGGGCGAAGGCGCCGCGGAGGACGCGAAGGCGCTCTTCAGCCGCCGCTGGGCGTCGGCCTCGGCCTTGCACCTGGCGCAGGTCGCCAGGTGGGCCAGGACCCGCTCCCGGGCGTCGTGTTTGAGCTCGCCGTCGACGAGCGCGGCGAGCCGGTCGCCCAGATGCTGCTCCGCGGGGGTCGCACCTGTGCCGTTCATGCCGAGCCCCCCTCCCCCGCCAGCACCGCGTCCGCCAGGGAACGCTGCTCGGCGCGCGCCTCGGGCGAACGGTGGCGGAGCGCCTTGCGCAGGTGCGAGCGGCCGCGGTGGATGCGGCTGCGCACGGTGCCGAGCTTGACGCCGAGCGTCGCGGCGATCTCCTCGTACGAGAGGCCCTCGATGTCGCAGAGCACGACAGCGGCACGGAACTCCGGCGCGAGGGTGTCCAGCGCCTGCTGCACGTCCGCGTCGAAGTGCGTGTCGTTGAAGACCTGCTGCGGGGACGGTTCACGGCTGGGCAGCCGCTCGGCCGCGTCGTCGCCGAGTGAGTCGAAGCGGATCCGCTGCTTGCGGCGGACCATGTCCAGGAAGAGATTCGTCGTGATCCTGTGCAGCCAGCCCTCGAAGGTGCCGGGCGTATAGGTCGACAGCGACCGGAAGACGCGGACGAAGACCTCCTGGGTGAGATCCTCGGCGTCGTGCTGGTTACCCGTCAGCCGGTAGGCGAGTCGGTACACGCGGCCGCTGTGCGTGCTGACGATCTCTTCCCATGAGGGCGGGGTCCACGCCTGAGAGTCCGCATCTGATGCGAAGGTCGCGGTCGGTGCGGAGTCGTTGGAAGAACGGTCAGCGGTGTTGGTCACGGATTTCGGCTCACCCGCCGACCTGAGAAAGCGCCGCAGCACTCCTCCCCGATCCACAGGCGCAGCCGCACCTCCCCTATCGGCTCTGGTGGTGTCCAGTGGAGCCCCTACCATAGCCACCTCGCCCGTTAGCTCCGGATAAGCCTTTTTACCTGGTCGTGCCCCGGTGTCACCTGGGGCAAGAGGCACATTCCGGGCCATGCCACGGGGACCGGTCCGGCTGTTCTCCTCCACCCCCACATAACGCCCGGTCCCATCTGCGGGTTCCCGGGCGCAGCGGATACAGTCACCGTTGCGCCAACTACGGGGACAGGAGAGGGTCATTACCGCCAACCGGCAGACGAGCTGGGCATTCGCCGACGCCTTTGTCGCCGAGGAAGAAGCTCTGCTCTGGGCCCGGGACCGGGCCCACGAGACGGGGCTCCGCCCGGTGTCGTCAGGCACCGGCGCGGCGTTGCGCCTGCTCGCCGCCACGGCGGACGCCAAGGCGGTGGCCGAGATCGGCACCGGAACGGGCGTGTCGGGCATCTACCTGCTGCAGGGCATGCGCCCGGACGGCGTCCTGACCACCGTCGATCCCGAACCGGAGCGCCAGCAGTTCGCCCGTGAGGCCTTCCGGGCGGCCGGCTTCGCCACGAACCGGGCCCGCTTCATCCCCGGCCGCGCCCTCGACGTGCTTCCCCGGCTCGCCGACGGCGGATACGACCTCGTCTTCTGCGACGGCGACCGGTTGGAGAGCCTGGACTGCCTCGCTGAATCGTTGCGCCTGCTCCGGCCCGGCGGTCTGGTCTGCTTCGAGGGCGTCTTCGCGGACGGCCGCACGATCGACTCCGCGGCGCAGCCGGCCGAGGTCCTCCGTCTGCGGGAGCTGCTGCGGGCGGTGCGCGAGAGCCAGGAGCTCATGGCCACACTCCTGCCGGTGGGCGACGGGCTGCTGTGCGCGGTGCGGCGCGGCTGACCGCCCGCCGCCGCCCGCCGATCCGGGCGCGGCACCGCCGCACGCCCCCCGCCACCGAGCCGGGACGCACCACTGCCCCGGCACGGAGTCCGTGCCGGGGCAGTGGTGAAGTGTGGGCGCTCCGCCTCAGCCGACGACCTTCTTCAGGGCGTCACCGAGTGCATCGGCCTCGTCCGGAGTCAGCTCGACGACAAGCCGACCGCCGCCTTCGAGCGGAACGCGCATGACGATGCCCCGCCCCTCCTTTGTCACCTCGAGCGGGCCGTCGCCCGTCCGCGGCTTCATGGCCGCCATGCTCGTTCCCCTTCCTGAAACCAGCTCATCGCAACCGGCGGCTCCATGACAGGCGCTGCCTCACCGGCGTCGAACACAATGCTTCCTTCGCATTATCCCGCATCAGGGACCCCGATGACCAACATCGGTCGGCATCGCTTGCGCAACGCGCTTTCCCATAACCACCCAATTCGGGGATCCAGCTGCGATACTGCGCCACCCGCGACCTCCCGTCGAGGTCCAATCGTTAGACGCAGGTCACATGTCCGGCCCGCCCGGAGTCCGCCATGCTTGCCTCGACAGTGCCCGGACGGGCATGACGCCGGAGCCGTAAGGGGATCAAGGAATGGCCGACACCATGGCTGACGCCGTGCTCACGGACGTGAGCGACGGGCTCGCGACGATCACGATCAACCGCCCCGACGCGATGAACGCCATGAACACCGCCGCCAAGGTCGCACTCCGCGACGCACTCCGGGCGGTCGCGGACGACCCCGCCGTACGGGCGGTTCTGCTCACCGCGACCGGGCGCGCCTTCTGCGTCGGCCAGGACCTCAAGGAGCACGTCGCCAAGCTGTCCGAGGCTCGCGCGTCGGGCGGCGGCAACGCGCTCAGCACCGTGCGGGAGCACTACAACCCCATCGTGCGCGCCCTGACCGAGATGCGGAAGCCCGTGGTGGCAGGGGTCAACGGGGTCGCCGCCGGGGCCGGCTTCGGCTTCGCGCTCGCCGCCGACTACCGCGTGGTCGCCGACACCGCCTCGTTCAACACCTCCTTCGCGGGCGTGGCGCTGACCGCGGACTCGGGGGTCTCCTGGACGCTGCCCCGGCTGATCGGCCCCGGCCGCGCAGCCGACCTGCTCCTCTTCCCCCGCTCGATCTCGGCACAGGACGCCTACGAGCTGGGCATCGCGAACAAGGTGGTGCCCGCCGCCGACCTGGCGAAGGAGGCGCTGGCCGTGGCCCGCGCCCTCGCGGACGGCCCGACGGTGGCGTACGCGGCGCTGAAGGCGTCGCTGGCGTACGGCGCGGCGCACTCGCTCTCCGAGACGCTGGAGAAGGAGGACGAACTCCAGACGCGGGCGGGCGCGTCGCAGGACCACACGATCGCGGTCGAGGCGTTCCTCGCCAAGCGGCCGCCGGAGTACCTGGGCAGGTAGGACCCGCTACCGGCCGCCCCGGGCCACACAGTCGGCGAGGTGGTCGTCGACCAGGCCGCAGGCCTGCATCAGCGCGTAGGCCGTCGTGGGACCGACGAAGCGGATGGACCGCTTCTTCAGCTCCTTGGCCAGGGCGGTGGACTCCGGGGTGACCGCGGGGACGTCGCCTAGGGTGCGCGGGGCGGGCCGGGAGGCCGGATCGGGGGCGTACGACCAGATGAGGTCGTCCAGCTCCCCCGGGCTCCAGCCCGCCAGCACCTCGGCGTTGGCGAGGGTGGCGTCGATCTTCGCGCGGTTGCGGATGATCCCGGTGTCGGCGAGGAGGCGTTCCCTGTCGGTGCCGGTGAACTTCGCGACCGCGGGGATGCTGAAGCCGGCGAACGCGCTGCGGAACCCCTCGCGGCGGCGCAGGATCGTCAGCCACGACAGCCCCGACTGGAAGGCCTCCAGGCAGAGCCGCTCGAACAGGGCGTCGTCTCCGTGGACCGGACGGCCCCACTCGGTGTCGTGGTAGGCGAGGTAGTCGTCCGTGGACAGGCCCCACGGGCAGCGCGGGCGGCCGTCCGCCGCCGGCTCCGTGCCGCTCATCGTCCGTCCTCCCCGTCCTGCGCGCCGCCCTTCCCGCCGGTGAGGGGTTCACCCGGGTGCTTGAACAGGTCGGGCCCCGTGACCGCCGTCGCCTGTGCCCCGGCCAGGGCGGACTCCAGCTCCGCGATGTGCGCGTCCCGCTCCGCGAGCTCGGCCCCGAGCCGGCCGAGGGCCTCGTCCACGTCCGCCATGCGGTAGCCCCGCACCGACATGGGCAGCCGCATGGCCTCGACATCGGCGCGGCCGACCGGGCGGTTCGCGGGCAGCGGGTCCGTGAGCCGTTCGGGCTCGACGTCCTGCAGCACCGCGCTTCCCCCTCCCCCGACCACCGCGAGGGTGACCGCGGCCACGACCACGACCATCGTGACGAGCAAGAACCAGAACACGTGCGTCTCCCCGGGAGCGGAATGGCTGTCCGGGTCAGATGGTGCCACGTGCCACCGACAGTCAGGGTTTTCCGTACGGGACGGCACGGACCGGCGCACCAGGTGCCGGGACGCCGTGTGATCGCGGGAGGGCCTAAGGTCGCAGGCGGGCTACAGGAAGGAACCAGGAATGCGAAGCGGGGCGCTCAGGCTCGGGCGGCGGGAATTCGGGCCGCACGAACCGGTGATCATGGCCATCGTGAACCGGACTCCCGACTCCTTCTACGACCAGGGCGCGACGTTCCGGGACGAGCCCGCGCTGTCCCGGGTCGAGCAGGCCGTCGCGGAGGGCGCCGCGATCATCGACATCGGCGGGGTGAAGGCCGGGCCCGGCGAGGAGGTCACCGCGCAGGAGGAGGCGCGCCGCACGGTCGGATTCGTCGCCGAGGTGCGCCGCCGCCACCCCGACGTGGTGATCAGCGTGGACACCTGGCGGCACGACGTGGGCGAGGCGGTCTGCGAGGCCGGGGCCGACGTGCTGAACGACGCGTGGGGCGGGGTCGACCCGAAGCTGGCGGAGGTCGCCGCGCGGTACGGCGCGGGACTGGTGTGCACCCACGCCGGCGGCGCCGAGCCCCGCACCCGGCCGCACCGGGTCGCGTACGACGACGTGATGGCGGACATCCTGCGGGTGACCGTGGGTCTCGCGGAGCGGGCCGTGGAGCTCGGGGTCCGGCCGGACGGGATCATGATCGATCCCGGTCACGACTTCGGGAAGAACACGCGGCACTCCCTGGAGGCGACGCGCCGGCTGGACGAGATGACCGCCACGGGCTGGCCGGTGCTGGTCTCGCTGTCCAACAAGGACTTCGTCGGGGAGACGCTCGACAGGCCGGTGAAGGAGCGCGTGATCGGCACGCTCGCGACGACGGCGGTGTCGGCGTGGCTGGGGGCGCAGGTGTACCGGGTGCACGAGGTCGCCGAGACCCGGCAGGTCCTGGACATGGTGGCGTCCATCGCGGGCCACCGGCCGCCGGCGGTCGCGCGGCGGGGGCTGGCGTAGCGGAGCGCCGCCCGCCTTCGCACGCCGCCTCGCGCCGGGCGGGAGGCCGTGCGGAGACGGCCGCCCGCCCGCCACCGGCTGCGGCCTAGCGGCCCACTTCCTTGGTGACCAGCCTGACCGCCTCGTCCACGTCGTCCGTGATGTGGAACAGCATCAGGTCCCGCTCGGACGCCTTCCCGCCGGCGACGACCGTGTCCCGCAGCCAGTCGACGAGACCGCCCCAGTAGGCCGAGCCGAACAGGACGATCGGGAAGCGCGTCACCTTGCCCGTCTGGACCAGGGTCAGCGCCTCGAAGAGTTCGTCCAGCGTGCCGAGGCCGCCGGGAAGGACGACGAAGCCCTGGGCGTACTTCACGAACATCGTCTTGCGGACGAAGAAGTAGCGGAAGTTGACGCCGATGTCGACGTGCGGATTGAGCCCGGACTCGAACGGCAGCTCGATGCCGAGGCCGACCGAGACACCCTTGGCGTCCCGCGCCCCCTTGTTCGCCGCTTCCATCGCGCCGGGGCCGCCGCCGGTGATGACCGCGAATCCGGCCTCGACCAGCGCCTTGCCGATCCGCACGCCGGCCTCGTAGTCCGGACTGCCGGCCGGGGTGCGGGCGGATCCGAAGACGCTGATGGCGCTGGGGAGTTCGGCCAGCGCGCCGAAGCCTTCCACGAACTCCGACTGGATCCGCATGACCCGCCAGGGGTCGGTGTGCACCCATTCGGAGTCGCCCTCCGAGTCCAGCAGCCGCTGGTCGGTCGTGCCGGGCTGGACCTGCTCCCTGCGTCGCAGCACCGGACCCGTCCGCTGTTCCTCGGGCTTCACCGCACCCTCGGGAATCTGCGCGCCCTCGGGGATCCGTGCGTCCTCCGGGTTGCCCATGACCTGCTCCCTCCGCCGACCTGCGATGTGCGTGTGTCGCTTCAGCGTAGATCGGCGGAGGTCACCCGCAGGTGAATGCCGTGGGTCAGCTGGTGAGCCAGGAGCGCAGGCGCTCCTCGCAGTGGGTGATCCGGTCGACCGACACGTGCTCGTCCCGCTTGTGCGCGAACAGCGCGTCGCCCGGACCGAAATTGACCGCCGGGACGCCGAGGGCGCCGAAGCGGGACACGTCCGTCCAGCCGAACTTGGGCTGGGCCGTGCCGCCGACCGCCTCCATGAAGGCCTTGGCGGCGGGGTGCGAGAGGCCGGGCATCGCCGCACCGGAGTGGTCGTCGACGGTGAACTCCGCGACTCCGCAGTCCTCGAAGACCTCCCGCACGTGCGCCTCGGCCTGCTCGGGGGTGAGGTCGGGGGCGTACCGGTAGTTGACGACCACGGTGCAGGAGTCCGGGATGACGTTGGTGGCGACGCCGCCCTCGATACCCACGGCGTTGAGCCCCTCGTGGTACTCCAGGCCGTCGATGACCGGGCGGCGCGGTTCGTACGCGGCGAGCCTGGCGAGCACCGGTGCGGCGGCGTGGACGGCGTTGGAGCCCATCCAGCTGCGCGCGGAGTGGGCCCGCTCCCCCGCGAGGCGCAGGTGCACCCGGACGGTGCCCTGGCAGCCGCCCTCGACCTGTGCGTCGGAGGGTTCCAGCAGGACGGCGAAGTCCGCGTCGAGCCAGTCGGGGTGCGCGTCGGCCACGTGCCCGAGACCGTTGAGGTGGGCGGCCACCTCTTCGTTGTCGTAGAAGATGAAGGTGAGGTCCCTGTTGGGCTCGGGCACCGTCGCCGCGATCCGCAGCTGGACGGCGACACCGGACTTCATGTCGGAGGTCCCGCACCCCCACAGCACGCCGTCGGCGTCGAGCCTGGACGGCACGTTGTCCGCGGTCGGCACGGTGTCGATGTGCCCGGCCAGGACGACACGTTCACCCCGGCCGAGCCGCGTCCTCGCCACGACGTTGTTCCCGTGGCGGTCCACGGTCAGGTGCGGAAGGGTGCGCAGGGCCGCCTCGACGGCGTCGGCGAGGTCCTTCTCCTGCCCGCTGACCGACGGGAAGTCGACCAGCCGAGCCGTGAGCGCGGGGCCGTCGAGTGAAAGGTCGAGCGTGTGTCCATCCATGGCCACGAGCCTAAGGGAATCGGGTCTCGGCCCCGGTCGTACTCTCCAGTACGGTGGGCCCCGTGCCCACGACCACCGCCTCGCCCCGCCGCCGCCGCCGAAGCCTCCTCTACCGCTTCTCGGCAGGCCTCGTCGTGTTCGTGGCGGTGGCCTGCTACCTGGCCCTGCAGTACCTCTCGGGCAACAAGGGCTCGCCCCGTTGCACCGCCGGTCCGGCGGACGGCGGCGAGGGGCGCACCTACGAACTGAGCCCGGAGCAGGCCGCCAACGCCGCGACGGTCTCCGCCGTGGGCACCACGCGCGGCCTGCCGGAGCGGGCCGTGACCATCGCCCTGGCGACCGCGATGCAGGAGTCCTCGCTGCACAACATCGATCACGGCGACCGGGACTCCCTCGGACTCTTCCAGCAGCGCCCCTCGCAGGGCTGGGGCACTCCGGCGCAGATCATGGACCCCGTCTACTCGTCCGGGAAGTTCTACGAGCACCTCGCCGACGTCCCGGGCTATTCGCGGCTGCCCCTGACCGTGGCGGCGCAGCGGGTGCAGAAGAGCGGGTTCCCGCAGGCGTACGCGAAGCACGAGCCGGACGCCACGCTGCTGGCCGCCGCGCTGACCGGCCGGGAGCCCGCCTCCCTCACCTGTTCGTCCTCCCCGGCCACCGCCCCGGGGCCGGGAGACGCGGCCGAGGTGCGCGCCGATCTGGTGCGCGCCTTCGGGAAGGGCGTCCTGCCCCCCGCCTCCCCGTCCGCGGGCGCCGCCGCCGCGAGCACGGTCTCGGTGCCCGTACCGGCAGAGGACGGCGGGTCCTCCCGGCGCGGCTGGGAGCTGGCCCACTGGGCGGTCGCCCGCGCCGATGCCCTGCGGATCGACCAGGTCTCGTACGCGGGCCGGATCTGGACCGCCGACACGGGCTGGCGGACGGAACGTGAGGATTCGGGCTCCGAAAGCGTCCGGATGAGGCTCGCTCACTAGTACGCCCCATCCTCCGTACGGGCCGTCCGGCCTCCGCTCGCCGGCGTCTCCCGGGCCGCCCCTCGTGTGAGGGCTATCGCCTTGTGGCGCAAGGGAAGTGACGCTTCATCAGGACGCGGCCGAATACCCCGTTCGCCCGGGTTCCTCCGTTGCGGATTATCTGACGCATTGCGCAGTCTTTACCTCCGCGCCCCGCAACCTTCCCCGCCCCCGGACCTGTTGTTCAGTGCGTCCGATCACCGGACAGGCGGATCCCGCATCCGCCGGCAACCGATGACGTCCCGCCGAAGGAGCAACATGTCCCTCCCCCTGACCCGCCGGATCGCCCGTGCCGCACTGCTGATCGCCGCGGCGGCGCCCGTGGTCGGCGCGGCCGGCGCCGCGAGCGCCGCGGGGCTTCCGCAGACCCCCGCACTCGGCGGCCTGACCTCGCTCGACGGCGCGGGCCTGAGCAGCACGCTGGACTCCACCTCGAAGCAGGGTTCCGAGGTCGCGAACGACACGGGCGGCAAGGTGGTCGGCACGACCCTCCCCGCCGCGGGCAAGTCCCTGCAGCAGGCCGGCTCCGTGGCCGAGGGCGAGCTGTCGGGCGACACCCTCCCGACCAAGAGCCTGCCGACCGAGGGCCTGCCGATCGGCTGACGAGCCGTGTGCGCGCACGGACGCGCGAAGGGGCCTCGGGAGTGCGCACTCCCGAGGCCCCTCGGCGTTCAGCCCGCTGTCAGGCCAGCCGCGCGGCCGCCGCGTCGACACGCTCGTCCGTGGCGGTCAGCGCCACCCGCACGAAGCGGTCGCCTGCCGGGCCGTAGAAGTCGCCGGGCGCGACGAGGACGCCGAGTCCGGCGAGGTACGCCACGGTGTCCCAGCACGGCTCGTCGCGGGTGGCCCACAGGTAGAGGCTCGCCTCGCTGTGCTCGATCCGGAAGCCGTGGGCCTCCAGCGCCGCCCGCAGAACCGCGCGCCGTCGGGCGTACCGCGCTCGCTGCTCCGCCACGTGCTCGTCGTCGCCGAGCGCGGCCACCGTCGCCGCCTGGACGGGCGCCGGGGCCATCATCCCGCTGTGCTTGCGGACCTGGAGCAGCTCGTGCAGGACGCCCGCGTCCCCCGCGATGAAGGCCGCGCGGTACCCGGCGAGGTTCGATCGCTTGGAGAGCGAGTGGACGGCGACGAGGCCCTCGTACGTCCCGCCGCAGACGTCGGTGTGCAGCACGGAGACGGGCTCGGCCTCCCAGCCGAGTTCCAGGTAGCACTCGTCGCTGAAGACCAGCACCCCGTGTTCCCGCGCCCAGGCCACGACGCGGATCAGCTCGTCCTTCGGCAGGACCCGGCCGGTCGGGTTGGAGGGGGAGTTGAGCCAGAGGAGCTTGAGCCCTTCCGGGTCCAGCTCCGTCGGGTCGTCGTAGACGACGGGCTCGGCGCCGCAGAGCCGCGCCCCGACCTCGTAGGTCGGGTAGGCGAGCCGCGGGTAGGCGACCTTGTCACCCGCGCCGAGGCCCAGCTGCGTCGGAAGCCAGGCGACCAGTTCCTTGGAGCCGACGACCGGCAGCACGTTCTCGTGCGCCACGCCGACCGCGCCGAGCCTGCGCTCCACCCAGCCCGTGAGGGCGTCCCGCAGCGCCTCGGTGCCCCACACCGTCGGATAGCCGGGACTGTCCGACGCGGCCGTCAGTGCCGCCCTGATCAGCTCGGGCACCGGGTCGACCGGAGTGCCGACCGACAGGTCCACGATGCCGTCCGGGTGGGCGGCGGCCGTCGACTTGTACGGCGCGAGCCTGTCCCAGGGGAACACCGGGAGGCGGGAGGAGACGGGGGCTGCTGCGGACACGGAACTCTGCTTTCTCGTACGTGGCATGGCTGCCGGAAAACACCTCGGTCCCGCACGGTGACGAGCCGTACGGGACCGGGCGGCGCTCGTGCGGCCGTCGCTACTGGTTCTGCGGCGGCAGCGCGGCGATGAACGCGTGGTCGCGCTCGATGAGGCCCAGCTTGGAGGCGCCACCCGGGGAACCGAGGTCGTCGAAGAACTCGACGTTCGCCTTGTAGTAGTCCTTCCACTCCTCCGGGGTGTCGTCCTCGTAGAAGATGGCCTCGACCGGGCAGACCGGCTCACAGGCTCCGCAGTCGACGCACTCGTCCGGATGGATGTACAAGGACCTGGAGCCCTCGTAGATGCAGTCGACGGGGCACTCTTCGATGCAGGCCTTGTCCTTCACGTCGACACAAGGCTGCGCGATGACGTAGGTCACGCTGTCGTTCCTCCTCGGTAGGGCGTTGGCTCTCGCGCGGGAGCGCGGCGTCGTCGATGCCCGCCCCTAGTATCTCCGTTCCGGGGCACGATCCGAACAGGAGGGGCGTACAGAGCTGTGGAATTCACCATCGGCGGACAACTCGAGGTTCGCATGACGCCTGCTGACGTGGGCAAACGCGTCTCCGTGCGGCGCGTCGCCGAAGCCCCCTCCGAGGGTGCCAGGTTCACCGATACGGTCGGTGTTCTCACATCGTGGGACGACGGCGTACTGTCGGTCACGACGAAGCACGGCCGGATTGTCCGTATTCCGGAATCCTCGCTGGTGGCGGGGAAGATCGTGCCCCCGGCCCCGGCACGCCGCCGGGGACCGGCCGCCGCCTTCGCGGAACTCTCCCTGGCCACCGCACGCGCCTGGCAGCCCGTGGAGAGCGAACCGCTCGGCGCGTGGCGGCTGCGCGCCGCGGGCGGCTTCACCCGCCGCGCCAACTCCGTGCTCCCGCTCGGCGATCCGGGACTCCCCCTCGGCGAGGCCCTGGAGCGCGTGAAGGCCTGGTACGCGGCCCGGGACCTGCCCGCGTACGTCCAGGCCGCCACCGGCGCCGAGGGGACGCAGGAGCAGCTGTGCGCCGGTCTGGAGGACCACGGGTGGCGGCGCGAGGTGTCGGCCGAGGTCCGGATCGCGGCGCTGGCACCCGTGGCGGACCTGGACGCGGACGTCTCCGCCGTGCGGACCGCCCGGGAGACGGACGCCGCGTGGCTCTCCCGCTACCAGCGCTTCGGCACTCCGGGTCCGCACGTGCTGGAAGTGCTGGGGAGCGGGCCCTCGGTGTGGTTCGCCTCCGTACCGGGCGAGGACGCGGACGGCGTGCCCGCCGCGATCGGCCGGTGCGTGGTGGACGGCCGCTGGGCGGGCTTCATGGCCGTAGAGGTGGGCCCGGAGTACCGGCGGCGCGGTCTGGCGAAGGCCGTCATGGCGGCGCTGGCGCGCGTGGCGCTCGACGAGGGCGCCTCGGCCGCGTGGCTGCAGGTGGAGGCGGACAATGAGGGAGCCCGCGCCCTGTACGACGGCATGGGCTTCGCGACCCACCACCTCTATCACCACTTCCGGCCCGCGTAGCGGGGACAGCAGCAGGGGTACGTGTTCACATGAACGCTCAGGATTCCGGCACCGCCGAACGCCGGCGACGGTTCGCCGAGGAGGCGCGCGCCGAGCGCCCGGACCTCGCCCTGCTCTGCCTGCTGCTGGGGGCGGAGGCGTACACGGCACCCGGTCCGGCCGGGGAGACCGACCCGCACGGCATCGACGCCGCGCAGATCGAACTCGACCGGCTGGCCGGCCTCCTCCCCTACGGCGCCCGCGACGCCCGCGCATGGGCGTCGGCTCTCGCGGAACTGCTGGGCGGACGCTGCGGTTTCACGGGCTCGCCCCCGGACTACCAGCGGCTCGAATCGTCGCTGCTCCAGCAGGTGCTGCAGCGCCGCAGAGGGCTGCCCATCCTGCTCTCCGTGGTCTGGATCGAGGTCGCGCGGCGGGCCGGCGCGCCGGTGTACGGGGTGGCCCTCCCCGGCCACTACGTCGTCGGCTTCGGCGACCCGGCGCAGCGCGTGCTGGCCGACCCCTTCGCCGGCGGCGTCCCGTTGAGCGGCGAGGACGCCGAGCTGCTGGTGACCGGCACGACGGGGGCGGCGTTCGAGCCGTCGGCGCTGGTGCCCGCCAGACCTCTGGAGACGGTGCTGCGCATCCTGAACAACGTCCGGGCCTGGGCTTCGGCCCGCCCCGAGCGCACCGACGTGGCGCTGTGGGCGCTCGACCTCTCCCTGCTGCTGCCCTCGCACCCGGCCAGGCTCCGCTACGAACGGGCCCAGCTCCTCGTGCAGCGGGGCGAGTTCATGCGCGGAGCGGCCGAGATGGACGAGTACGCGGAGATCGTCGACGGTATCGAGCCGACGGCGGCCGAGGCCATCCGCCATCGCGCCCAGGCCGCCAGGGCGCTGCTGAACTGAGGGCTGGACCGGGTGCGTCAGCGGCAGGCCGTCAGCCGCGGGCGTAGGTGAGGAACGCCGCGCCGCTCTCCATGACGGTGTGGTCCGTGAGGCGCCAGACGCGCGGGTCGAAGGCGGCCGTGCGGCCGAAGAGCGGGATACCCGCGCCGGTGGTCACCGGACCCAGCTTGACGATGAGCTGGTCGATCTCCGTGTAGAGGGCGCCCGCCAGTTCGCCGCCTCCGATCAGCCAGAGGTCCTTGCCGTCCTCCTGCTTCAGCTCGCGCACCCGCGCCACCGGATCGCTCGCGACCAGTTCCACGGCCGGGTCGGGGCTCTCGGTCAGGGTGGTCGAGAACACCAGGTGCCGCAGGTGCGGGTAGGCGTCGGTGATTCCGGCGCGGAGGCCGACCTCGTACGTCCTGCGTCCTTCGAGGACGGTGTCGAAGTGCGTGCCCTCCGCGGTGACGCCGAGGGCCTGCCTGGCGGGTGCCGGCAGGGTCTCCGGGTACTCCTCGGCCAGGTGGCGGACGTAGTCGGCGGGGATCGGCCAGAAGCCGTCGGGCCCCGAGGGATCCGCGCCGTCCGGCCCCGCGATGAAGCCGTCGAGGGTGACGGCGATGTAGTACACGAGTTTGCGCACGGAAGGTTCCCCCTGGATCGGTTGCCGACTCGACCGGCCGACGAGCGCCTCAATGATCACCACGCTCCCGGTCCGGCGCAATACCGGGATACCGGGGGCGGGCGCGACGGCCGGCCGCCATCGGATGAACTCGCGGGCAGGGAGATCCCGGCACAATGCAGCCCAACTGCATTCCTTCTTGTGTCACTTGTTGCCGCCTCAGCGACGGAGGGGACGGTTCTCGCGCACACGTCTTGACGTGTCCAGGTCGACAGCGGTTACATCGGCTCTGCGAGAGAGCGCTCTCTCGCTCTCTCGCAGGTTTTGTCGTGCACACGTTCCACGACTCAGGAGACGTCATCCATGCAACATCCCCCCACGCACACCGCACCCCCCACCGCTCCTCGCACGCACCGCCGCTCCAGAGCCCTCGGTTTCGCCGCGCTCGCCGTCTCGCTGCTCATGGCCGTCCCCACCGCCCAGTCGGCTTTCGGTGAGGAATCCTCCGCCCTGGCCGGCGGGGGTGACCTCGGGCCCAACGTGCTGGTCTTCGACCCCTCGACGCCGGACATACAGGCCAAGGTCGACGAGATCTTCAAGAAGCAGGAGTCCGCCCAGTTCGGCACGGGCCGCTACGCGCTCATGTTCAAGCCGGGCACCTACAACAACATCAACGCCCAGATCGGCTTCTACACC
>NZ_JBIATW010000006.1:379208-457091 GCF_042892135.1 Streptomyces sp. NPDC001822 | reverse complement strand
GCTTCCTTCGGTCCCGTTTCACCGGGGCCCTCCGGGCGCTTCCCTTCGTTCTTGCGTTTCCGACTCTATCAGACTCTTTCGTGTCCGATTCCCGGCCGAAGCGGGCTACTGCTTGTTTCGCTTTCCAGTTCTTCGCTTTCGCGTTTCCCTTTCCGGCGAGTCCGACTCTATCAGATCCTCTCGGGCCTGATTCCCAGTCAGCGGGGCTTGTCCTCCGAGCCGTTGGGCCCTTCCGACGCTCAAACTCTAGCGGATTCTCCCGGCGACTCATAATCGAGCCGTCGAATTGAATTCCGGCATGCCGAAATTCTCTCCGGTGGGAGGTTGTGCAGAGTTTGATTGCCGCATCCGCGGCGGGATCGGCTGCCCCGGATCCGTACCGACTCCGTGACAACTCGAAGAACCTTACGGATCCGGGAGGTCCGTGTCAACCCCTCCCTGTACCCCGTCTCCGGACGATCAGTCCAGGTCCGTCAGACGCCCGCCGGCGTCGGGCTGCTCGTGCTCCACGCGGCGCAGGAGGCGGATGAGTATCTCGCCCAGAGCTCCGCGTTCGTCGCCCGAGAGGTCCTGGAGGAGGTCCTCCTCGAAGCTCGTCGCCATCCTCATCGCCTCGAGCCACTTCGTACGACCCTCGTCGGTCAGTTCGACGATGACGCGCACCCGGTTGTTCTCGTCCCTGTCCCGGGTGACGAGACCCTCCCCGGCCATCCGGTCGATGCGGTGGGTCATCGCCGCGGGTGTGAGACCGAGGCGCTTGGCGAGCTCGCCCGGTCCCAGGCGGTACGGCGTGCCGGCCAGGACCAGGGTCTTGAGGACCTCCCACTCGGCGTTGCTGATGCCCAGCGCCGCGACCTGTCTGCCGTAGGCGACGTTCATCCGGCGGTTCAGGCGGCCCAGCGCCGACACGATCTGTTCGACCTGCGGGTCGAGGTCGCGGAACTCTCGCTGGTAGGCCGCGATCTGCTCGTCGAGGCTCGGCTCCTGGAGCTCGGGCTGCTCGGTGGTCTCAGACATGGCGGGCAGTATCGCACGCTCTCCATGCCCGTCGAAGTCCTTCAAGCTGTAGAGTTCACTCTCTAACTTTAGTGTTAAAGTCTATGAGTCTGTGTTCTTCAAAGTTCTTCAACTCTTGAGGTAGGTGAGTGTGACCAGGGAGATGGGTGCAGCGCTGCGGCGGATCCAGCTGGGCAGCGCGCTGAGCGCGTTCGGTCTCGGGTTCACCGTCCCGTATCTGTACGTCTACGTGGCGCAGGTGCGGGATCTTGGTGCCGGTACGGCAGGTGTCGTACTGGCTGTCTTCGCCATGGCAGCACTGGCCGTACTGCCGTTCACCGGTCGTGCCATCGACCGGCGCGGGCCCCTGCCCGTGCTGATCGTCGCCGCCGGTGCGTCCGCCGTGGGTGCCGCCGCGCTCGGGGTCTCCGGCAGCGTGTGGTCCGCAGTGCTGTCCGCCGCGCTTCTGGGCGCCGGCACCGCGGTCATACAGCCGGCGCTCTCGACGATGCTGGTGTGGTGCTCGAGCACCTCCACCCGCACCCGCGCCTTCGCCATGCAGTTCTTCCTGCAGAACCTCGGCCTCGGAATCGGGGGCCTGCTCGGCGGACAGCTGGTGGACGTCACCAGTCCGGCGAGCTTCACCGTGCTGTTCCTCATCGAGGCGGCGATGTTCGTGGTCCTCGGCGTGATCGCGTCCACCGTGCGCATGCCCCGGGCTCCGTCCATCACCGACGCCGTGCCCGCCGGCGGCTCCGCGCCCAAGGCCGGGCTGCGTGTACTGCTCTCCCACCGGGCCATGCTGCAGCTGTGCGTCCTGGGCTTCGTGATCTTCTTCGCCTGCTACGGACAGTTCGAGTCGGGACTCGCGGCCTACAGCACTGAGGCGGCGGGGATCAAGCCGTCCACCCTGGGTCTCGCGCTGGCGGCGAACACGGCCGTCATCGTCGCCGCGCAGTTCGTCGTGCTCCGCGTCGTGGAGCGGCGGCGGCGCAGCCGGGTCATCGCGGGCGTGGGCCTGATCTGGGCCTTCGCCTGGATCGTGGCGGGATACGCGGGCCTCGGGCACGGCAGTCAGACGATCGCGACGGCCGCGATGATCTCGACGTACGCCCTGTTCGGGCTCGGGGAGTCGATGCTGTCGCCGACCGTCGCCCCGCTCGTCGCCGATCTGGCCCCCGAGTCCATGGTCGGTCAGTACAACTCGGCGTTCGCCCTGGTCAAGCAGCTGGCCCTGGCGGTCGGGCCGGCCGTGGGCGGGCCTTTGGCGGCGTCGCTGCACGGGCCGTACATCGTGACCTTCGTGCTGTTCTCGCTGGGCATCACCGTGCTGGCCCTCAAGCTGGGCCGTCGGCTCACCCCCGTACAGGACAATCCGTCGCTCGCGGCGCAGCCTTCGCGGGTGGTCGCCGTGTCGATCCCCGAGGGCGAGGCCGCCCCGGCCGCGGCCGCCGTGCGCTGAGGCGGGCTCAGCCGGGGAGTGCGAATTCGCACCACACCGCCTTGCCTCCCCCAGGGGTACGGCGGCTGCCCCACGACGAGGCGATGGTCGCGATGATGGAGATGCCGCGTCCCGCCTCGTCGGCGGGCTCGGCCCGGCGGCGGCGCGGCAGGTGGTCGTCCCCGTCCGTCACCTCGATGATCAGCCGGCGGTCGGTCCGCCGCAGACCGAGCCTCATCGGCGGGGTGCCGTGCTGGAGGGAGTTCGCCACGAGTTCGCTCGTGGCGAGGACGCCCAGGTCGCAGAGCTCGACCGGGAAGCGCCAGGAGGCCAGGACCCCGGAGGCGAAAGCGCGGGCCCTGGGTGCCGCCTCGATGCCGCCGAGGAGCTCCAGCGAGGCGTTGTGGAACAGCTCGGCGCTCGTCCCCGTGCGGGCGGGATGCTGGACCACGAGCACGGCGACGTCGTCGTCGTGCTCGGCGGTCACCCCGAGTGCGCGGATCAGCCGGTCGCAGACCACCTGGGGCGATCCCTTGGCCCCGGACAGGGCGCGTTCCAGGGAGGCGACTCCTTCGTCGATGTCCTCGCTGCGGCGTTCGACCAGGCCGTCCGTGTAGAGCACAGCGGTGGAACCCGGCGGCAGCGCGATCGTCCCCGAGGTGTGGATCCAGCCGCCCGTGCCCAGCGGTGGCCCGGTGGGGTCCTCCGCGCGGTGGACCGTGCCGTCCTCGTCGCACACGAGGATGGGGAGGTGCCCGGCGGAGGCGTAGACGAGGTGCCCCTCGTTGGGGTCGTGCACGGCGTAGACGCAGGTGGCGATCTGGTTCGCGTCGATCTCGGCGGCGATGACGTCGAGGAGCTGCAGGATCTCGTGCGGCGGGAGGTCGAGACGGGCGTAGGCGCGGACCGCGGTGCGCAGCTGCCCCATGACGGCCGCGGCGCGCACCCCCCGGCCCATCACGTCACCGATGACGAGGGCGGTGCGTCCGGCGCCGAGGGTGATGACGTCGTACCAGTCGCCGCCGACCGCCGCGTCCGTGCCGCCCGGCTGGTAGGTGGCCGCGATCCGGAGGTCGTCCGGCTGTTCGAGGTCCTGCGGCAGCAGCGAGCGCTGGAGGGTGACGGCGGTCTCGCGGTGACGGCGTTCGCTGGATCGCAGCCGCGCCGCCGCCTCGGCGTGGTCGGTGACGTCGGTGGCGTAGACGAGGACGCCCGGCTCCCCGTCCGGGGCGCCTCCGGCGACCGGGGTGCAGGTCACGGTGTACGAGCTGCCGGCCAGGACCTTGCGCGACTTGACCGTGCGCGAGGTACCGCTGCGCAGGACCTGGTCCAGGAGCGGCAGCAGGCTCAGCTCGGCGAGCTCCGGCATGGCCTCGGCCGCGGGTGTCCCGCACGGCCGGGGGCCGAAGGCGGTGGTGTAGGCCTCGTTGACGTAGGTGATGCGGTGGTCGGGGCCGTGGAGCAGCGCGACGGGGGCGGGCAGGCGCCCCAGCAGGGCACCGGCGGACAGGGCCTCCAGGGAGGGGCCCGGCGCGGGGGCGACGGGTTCCGGGGCGGCTTCCGGGGGCGCGGGCACCGCCCGCGCGGACTCCGCGCGGGCGGCGGGTACGGAACTGCGGTCGTCCCGCGCGGCGGCTCGACGCTGCGTTCCGGGGAAGCGGGCGCTCCAGCGCGTGAAGTTCACGGAATTTCTGGCCTCGTGTGTCGGTCTGGTCCGCTCGGGCGAGCTGCTTCGTCTGCTGTTCCCGCACCGTCCCCCCGCAAGCGGTCGTGCCTGCCGGGTGGAGGTGCGGGGGCGGGGCTCCCGGGAAAACGCAGCCGGGCTCTTCGTGCTGTCGGTCGTCGCTGCCGGTCACTGTAGGTGACTACCGGCCGGGTCACTCTGCGCAGGTGCGGGCCCACCTATGGTCACACGCTCAGTGTGACCGACCGTACTGTCAGTTGGGGTACGGCAAGGGGTGCGGCCGCCCGCCCGCGGACGTTGTCCGGGCAGGCCGGCAGTGCGCGTGTCACCCGGGCTCAGCCGGACGTGCGGGGCGGCTCCTCGTCCTTCGGCGGGGAGCCCTCGGGGGGTGCGGGGTGCGCGTGTCCGCCGGCGGCCAGGGCGAATTCGGCGCGCGGGTGTTCGAGCGAGCCGAGGGAGACGATCTCGCGTTTGAACAGTCCGGCCAGGGTCCACTCCGCGAGGAC
This sequence comes from Streptomyces sp. NPDC001822, assembly GCF_042892135.1. Lineage (NCBI taxonomy): Bacteria > Bacillati > Actinomycetota > Actinomycetes > Kitasatosporales > Streptomycetaceae > Streptomyces > Streptomyces sp. NPDC001822. The sequence continues at coordinate 452,464 of NZ_JBIATW010000006.1, read as the reverse complement.
CCGCGCCTTCCGGTTGAACGTCGGTACGCGGCTGAGGTGGTAGGCGCGGTGCATCAGCCAGGCCGGATACCCCTTGAGCTTGCGGCCGTAGACGTGCGCGACGCCCTTGTGCAGGCCGAGCGAGGCGACGGACCCCGCGTAGGAGTGCCGGTAGTCCTCGGTGGGCCGGCCGGCGAGCGTGGCGAGGATGTTGTCCGAGAGGACCTTGGCCTGGCGCACCGCGTGCTGGGCGTTCGGCGCGGTCTCCGTGCCCGGTTCGGCCGAGGTGAGGTCCGGCACGGCGGCGGCGTCGCCCGCCGCCCAGGCGTGCGGGGCCCCGTCGACGGCGAGCGCGGCGGTGCAGCGGATCCGGCCGCGCTCGGTGAGGGGCAGGTCGGTGGCCGCGAGGAGCGGCGCGGGTTTGACGCCGGCGGTCCACACCAGCGTGCGCGTGGGGAAGCGCGATCCGTCGCTGAGCACGGCGACGCGGCCCTCGCAGCTGTCCAGGCGGGTTTCGAGCCGTACGTCGATGTTGCGGCCGCGGAGCTCCCTGACGGCGTACTTGCCCATCGCCTCGCCGACCTCGGGCAGGATGCGCCCGGTCGCCTCGACGAGGACCCACCGCAGGTCGGCGGGCTTGATGTTGTGGTAGTACCGCGAGGTGTAGCGGGCCATGTCCTCCAGTTCGCCGAGCGCCTCGACTCCGGCGTAGCCGCCGCCCACGAAGACGAAGGTGAGGGCGGCGTCGCGGACGGCGGGGTCCCTGGTGGCCGAGGCGATGTCCATCTGTTCGATGACGTGGTTGCGCAGACCGATGGCCTCCTCGACGGTCTTGAAGCCGATGCCGAAGTCGGCGAGACCCGGGATGGGCAGGGTCCGCGAGACGGATCCGGGGGCGACGACGATCTCGTCGTACGGGATCTCGACCGCGCCGGTGCCGTCGTCCGCCGTGGCGAGCGTCGTGACCGTCGCGGTGCGCTTCGCGTGATCGATCCGCTCGGCCTCGCCGATGACGATCGTGCAGTCCTTGAGGACCCTGCGCAGGGGCACGACGACGTGCCGGGGGGAGATCGATCCGGCGGCGGCCTCGGGCAGGAAGGGCTGGTAGGTCATGTAGGGCTCGGGCGTGACCACCACGATCTCGGCCTCACCGCTCTTGAGTCTCCTCCGCAGCTTCCGCTGGAGACGCAGTGCGGTGTACATCCCGACGTAGCCGCCGCCGACGACGAGAATGCGCACACTTGGCCGGGTGCCGGGGGACGTGCCCCGGGAATCTGGTGCCATCACCTTCCCATGACGCAACGGAGTCCGGAGTTTGTCCACAGGCCCGGCAAATTGTGTGACCGGAGCCCGTGGATCAAGGGGCGGTGCCCGGCAGGCCGGAGATCGCGCAGCTTCCCAGGTCAGGTACGACGGGCGGGCGGACCCACGGGGGGCGAATCGGGGCCGACCCGGTCCTTGCTCCGATCGGGGGGCGCTCCGTGCGGAACTACCCCCTTCTGAATTGACCCGGGCTCAACTATGTTCGTACCCCGTCGGGGTGTCGGAATCGGACTGAGGTCCGCACACCGGCGGACAGGGCGGGAAGTCTCCGGGGGGAGACGTCATAACCGGGGGAAGTTATGCACATTCAGGATTTGCATGGGCAGAGTGCTGTCGGCTCCACCGCTGAGGGTCATGGGCGGCTGAGTTCGGTGGCGGCGGTCGGCGCGGTCGGGACGGCGGCGATCGTCTCCCGTTCGGCACCGCTCCGTGTGGACGCACAGCGCAATCTCGAACACGTCCTGCGCGCCGCGCGCGAGGTGTTCGGCGAACTGGGTTACGGCGCCCCGATGGAGGACGTGGCCCGCCGGGCCCGGGTCGGAGTCGGCACGGTCTACCGGCGTTTCCCGAGCAAGGACGTGCTCGTCCGCCGGATAGCCGAGGAGGAGACCGCGCGGCTGACCGATCAGGCGCGGTCCGCCCTCGGGCAGGAGGAGGAGCCGTGGTCAGCGCTCTCCCGCTTCCTGCGGACCTCGGTGGCGTCGGGGGCCGGGCGGCTGCTGCCGCCCCAGGTGCTCCGGGTCGGGGCGGGACCCGAGGAACCGGCGTCGATACCGGGTCAGGCCGCGCCGGACGGCGACACGCGCGTCCCGCATCAGCGGCAGGTGCCGGGCCAGCCCGGTCTCCGGGTGGTCGAGCAGCACCCGGCGGCGGAGGAGACCCTCGACGACGACCCGGGTGTGGCCGAGCTGCTCGACGTCGTGGGGAGCCTGGTGAACCGGGCCCGCGAGTCGGGTGAGCTGCGCGGTGACGTGACGGTGGCCGACGTGCTGCTGGTCATCGCCACGGCGGCGCCGGCACTGCCGGACCCCGCTCACCAGGCGGCCGCCTCGGCCAGGCTGCTGGACATCCTTCTGGAGGGGCTCCGCTCCCGCCCCGCGTAACCGCGGGGGCACAGGCGCACGCACCGGCCGGCGGGCGGGAGCTCTCTTCCACCGGCCGGACGTCGTCCCGGGGCCGATGGCGGAACCAGTGGCGGGCGGACTCGCTGTGACCGGACGTCAGTGCGGTTCGGAAGGCGCTGCTTGTTCCCCGTAGGAGTGATGTCACGCCCCCCGCAGGGGTGAAGACACCCCGGATGAGTGGTTGCCCCTGCTCAGGGTCCGCCGCGGCGTGGCGCTATGGCACTCTGGCCCCGGTATTTCGGGTCCGAGGGTGCATACGGGGGCTTCGCGATGAGCGGTGACGCGCAGCAGGAAGAGCCGGCCGACGGTAGCGCCGCCGCCGGCGGGGGCGGCGGGGGCGGCGGGACGGGCACCGACGGCCCGGCGCCCGGTCATGTGCCGAGCCAGCCGCCGGGTCCGGCCGGCCGGGGCCGGTCCGGGGACTCGGCAGGGGGCGGCACGGTGCTCCCCGGCCCCTGGTCGCCCGTCGAGGAGGCCGGACCGCCGGAGCCCGGAGCGGGAGCGGGGACCACCCCCGCGTACGCCGTGCCCCTGCAGCGCGAGGGCCGGGCGGGCTCCGCCGATCTCGGTCCGTCCGACGCCCAGTTGGTCCAGGGCATGCGCGCGGGGGACGACGCGGCGTACGAGGAGTTGTTCCGGCGGCATTCGGGAGCGGTGCGCCGCTACGCCCGTACGTGCTGCCGGGACGCCCACACCGCGGACGACCTGACGGCCGAGGTGTTCGCCAGGACCCTGCAGGCGGTGCGCGGCGGCAAGGGGCCGCGGGAGGCCGTCCGGGCCTACCTCATGACCGCGGTCCGGCATGTGGCGGCCGCCTGGACGAAGAGCGCGAAGCGCGAGCACCTGGTCGACGACTTCGCCGTGTTCGCCGCTCAGGCCACCCGCTCCAGCGAGCTGTCCGAGGCCGACACCCTCGACCTCGGGGCGGACGTGCTCGCCATGCACGAGGCCGACAGGTCGATGGCCATGCAGGCGTTCCGCAGCCTGCCGGAGCGCTGGCAGGCGGTGCTGTGGCACACCACGGTGGAGGAGGAGTCCCCGAGCGAGGTCGCCCCGCTGTTCGGCCTGACGGCCAACGCCACCGCGGTCCTGGCCGTACGGGCCCGCGAGGGGCTCAGGCAGGCCTACCTGCAGGCGCACGTGAGCCAGTCCCTGACGGCCGGCGGTGACTGCGCGCAGTACGCCGACCGGCTCGGCGCACACGCCCGGGGCGGGCTGCGGACCCGCGCCGAACGCGGGCTGCGCAAGCACCTGGACGAGTGCGCCAGGTGCCGGGTCGCCGCGGGTGAGCTCGACCGTGTGAACGCAGGGATTCCGGCGCTGCTGCCGGTCGCGGTCATCGGATGGTTCGCCGCGGGCTACGCCGTCAAGGCGGCGGGCATCGCCGCCGGCGGTGCGGTGGGGGCCGCCGGCGCGGGAGCGGCCGCCGCGGCCACGGGCGGCGCGTCGGGCAGCGGTGCGGCGGGCGGGGCCGCCGTGTCGGAAGGACTCGGCGCCCCGGTGAAGGCCGGGATCGCCGCCGCGGTGGCCGTGGCGGCGGCCGCCGGGCTGGTGTGGGCCCTGTCCGGCGACGACCGGGCACCGGAGGAGCGTCCCGTGGCGAAGCCGCCGGCGGCCGCACCCGCCGCGCCGGTGCCCGCTCCCCCGCCGGCGCCGGAACCGAAGCCGAAGCCCGCCCCGCCGCCGTCCCGGCCCGCCCCGGCGGCGCCCGAACCGCCGCCCGTCCCGGAGCCGGACCCGACACCGCCCCGGGCACCCGCTCCGGCCCCGGCGCCGACTCCCGCGAAACCCACCCCGGCGCCGCCGTCGCCCGAACCGCCGGAGCCCGCACCGGAGCAGCCGGCACCGCCCGCGCCGGAGGTCTACCGGGTGAACCGCCTGGCGTACTCCGTCCTCGGGGACCACACGGGGCCCGAGATCGTGCTGCGCGGGAGCACCGGGGTGTTCTGGCAGCGCGACGGGCTGTCCATCTCGTCCACGTCCTACGCGCACGGTGTGACCGCCCCCTCCCTCTCATCGGTCACCGTGCGGCTCAACCGGACGTGCACCCGCTACGACGCGGCCGTCGGGGTCGACGACCTGACCCTCGGACTCGGCGCGGTGCGCTTCTCCGTCTACGACGGTGCGGGGGCACGGCTGTGGCGGTCACCGGTGATGCGGGGCGGGGATCCCGCGGTCACGGCGAGCGTCGGCATCCAGGGGCGGGAGAGCATCCGGCTCGTCGTGGAACCCTCGGGGGCCCTCGGCGGGGTGGCCCTCGCCGACTGGGCGGAGTCCCGGATCAGCTGCCGCTGACCGGCGGAGTCGCGGACGTGCCCCGGCCTGTCTCGTCGGCGGCGCCCGTCAGCAGCGCGATGGCGTCCCTGGGGGTCATCCCCCGCCCGGCCGCGCGCTCCGCTTCGTAGGCCCGCTCGCCCAGCCGTTCGCGCAGGGCCTCCAGCGCGGCCCCGACCTCGGCCTCCTCCACCGCGGAGCGGGGCCCGTACGCCCGCCAGGTGTCGGACGCCGCGAAGAGGCGTACCGCGGTGGCGTGCCGGCCGACCTTCGGCAGGATGCTTCCGGCGGCCTCGGCCAGGTGTGCTGTGACCACCTCCGCGCACTCGGCTTCCACGGCGAGGCGGAGCGCCTCGGTCACCCCGCGCAGCCCGGCCTCGGGTCCGGCCTCCGGCTCGAACACACTGATGCGGGCGGAGAGCCCGAGGACCGCGGCCGCGAACTGCGGGGGCGGATTGCCGTACGACTCCCCGCAGTTCACGGAGTCGATCTGCCGGCGGGCCTCCGCGACCTCGCCCGCGGTGAGCGCGATCGAGGCGCGCAGGAACCCCACGTAGGCCCTGGCGTCCAGGACCTGCCGGCGCTCGGCCTCGGCCTCCGCCTCGTCCAGGCCCTTCCTCGCGGCGTCGAGGTCACCCGTCCGGTAGGAGAGTTCGGCGAGGCGCCCCAGCAGGAACGGCGTCTCGGCGTGGGCGCCGACCTCGCGGGCCAGTAGCAGCGCCTCCCGGTAGTCGGCCCGCGCCTCGGCGTACCTCCCCCGCATCATGTCCGCCTCCGCCGCGGCGGAGGCGACCTGGGCGCGCAGGTACCGGTCTCCGTTGCGGCGGCTGAGGACGCGCAGCTCGGCGAGGTCCCCGTCGATGCCGTTCATGCCGAGGGGGGTGTCGACGAGCATGTGGGTGCGGAACATCAGCGTGACGCCGTACTCCCAGTCGCCGCCGTATGCCCGGGTGTTGGCGACGGCAGCGTCGAAGTGCGCGTGCACGCGGGGTGTGTACTCGCGCCGCATGTACAGCGTCATCGGCCAGAGCAGTCCGGGGAACCGGGCGGCCTCCGGGCCGCAGGCGCCGAAGACCTCGGTCACCCTGCCGATCAGGGCGAGGAGCTCCACGTCCTCGTTGATGCTGTCGGTCGGCCGGTTCTCCATGGCGAGGAGGAACCGCAGCATGTGCAGGTGCATCCGCGGCCAGTAGCGGGGATCGGTCTCGTCGGGCGGGTCCTCTCCGAGCGCCGAGACGCGTTCGGTCCAGGACGTGCCCTCGATACGGAAGTTGCGCAGCCACCAGAACCACCCCATGGCGAGCACCAGGCGCATCGCCACCGGTTCGCAGGGGCGGACGACGACCGTGCGGTGGAGAACGGCGCGGATGTTGTCGAGGTCCGTCTCCAGGCGTTCGATCCACGGGAGCTGGCCCTCGGAGCGCAGGAGGCCGTCGGCCTCCTCGGCCAGCGCGAGGAAGTACGCCGTGTGGGCCCCGGCCGCGGCGTCGCGGACGCCGGGGGTCTCGTCGGCGCGTTCGGCGGCGTACTCGTGGATGGTCTCCAGCAGGCGGTAGCGCATGGCGCCGCCGGTGGGGGTGGCGACCACGAGTGACTTGTCGACCAGTGCGCCCAGCAGGGCGGCGGCGCCGGGACCGGCCACCGCTTCGGCCGCGGTCAGGTCCCACCCGCCCGCGAAGACCGAGACCTGCCTCAGCACGGTCCGCTCGTCCGGTGACAGCAGGTCCCAGGACCAGTCCACGACCGCTCGCAGCGTCTGCTGCCGGGGCAGCACGGTGCGGCTGCCGCTGGTGAGCAGCCGGAAGCGGTCGTCGAGGCGGTCGGCGATCTGGCGTGGGGTGAGCAGCCGGAGGCGGGCGGCGGCGAGTTCGATGGCGAGCGGGAGCCCGTCGAGCCCGCGGCAGATCTCCGCCACGGCTTCCGGGTCACCGCCCGCCCCGGTGTCCGGGGCGAAGTCCGGCCGCACGGCGCGGGCCCGCTCGGCGAAGAGACGGTGGGCGGGGTCCGGTGGCAGGGGGCCGACCGGGCGGACCGTCTCACCCGGCACGCCCAGCGGCTCGCGGCTGGTGGCGAGGACGCGCAGGCCGGGGCACCGGGTGAGGAGTGTCTCGGCGAGGGCCGCGGCGGCGTCGATGACGTGTTCGCAGTTGTCGAGCACGAGCAGGAAGGGGCGCTGACGTGACCGGTGGGACAGGTGCTCGACCAGCCGCCCGGTCGGGTCCTGCGGCACGGCGGGCCCGTCGCGCGAGCCGCCGAGCAGGGCCGTCTCGCGCAGGCCGAGCGCCGAGAGCACGGCGCCGGGGACTGCCGAGGGGTCGTCGAGCGGGGCGAGTTCGGCGATCCAGGCTCCCTGCCCGGCCGCGGACTCCTCGGCGAGCCTGGTCTTGCCCGAACCACCGGGACCCGTGAGCGTGACCAGCCGGGAGCGGGACAGGTCGGAGCGGATGAGGCGGAGTTCGGGCTCACGGCCGACGAAGGAGGTGAGCCGGGGCCGGATGTTGCCCTCGTCGGGGGGCGGATCGTCCGGGACCCGCCCGGCCGGTCCGCCGGCGTCGAGGAGCTCTCGGTGCAGCGCGCCGAGTTCCGGCCCCGGATCGGTGCCGAGACCGTCGGCGAGGGCCCTGCGCGCCTCCTCGTACGCGACGAGCGCGTCGGCCTGCCGGCCCTCGGCGCGCAGACCGCGCAGCAGTTGCGCGCGGAGCCGCTCGTCGTACGGGTGGGCGGCCGTGAGCTCCCTGAGTTCGGGGACGAGCCCCGCCGTGGCGCCGCGGCCGAGGTCGGCCTCGATGCGCTGCTGGAGCGCGGTGAGCCGGTGGGCCTCCGCCCTGCGCCCGGCCTCGTCCCCGGGGAGATCGGCGAGGGCGGGGCCGCGCCACAGGGCGAGCGCACCGCGCAGGGTGTCGGCGGCGGCCTCGGGCCTGCCGGAGGCGAGCTCCGCGGAGCCCTGCCGGACGAGGCGTTCGAATACGTGGAGGTCGACGTCGTCCGGCCCCGCGTCCAGCCGGTAGCCGCCGGGAGCGGCCGTGACCGCCTCCCGGCCGAGGGCGCGGCGCAGCCGTCCGACGAGGGCCTGGAGGGCGGCGGGCGCGTCCAGCGGCGGCTCGTCGGCCCACACGTCGTCGATGAGCGCGGCGACGGACGCGGGGCGGCCGGCCCGCAGCGCGAGCGCCGCGAGCAGGGCGCGCAGCCGCGCGCCGCCGACCGGCAGGGCTCCGCCGTGCTCGTCGCGCGCCTCGGTGACGCCCAGGATCAGGTACCGCACCGGGCCATTGTGTCCCGGCGGCCGTCCGTACGTTCGTCAGTGGGCGGTCGGCCGCGGCTCCGCCGGGCGGCAGCCGCTCCCGCGCTTCAGGGCTGCAGTGTCCGGCGCGCCGGGACCACACCGCCGGCCACCGCTCGTTGGCGCGGTGCCGCCGTGCCCGTCCAGCAGGTGCCCCGGCGCGTGACCAGGCGGCGCAGCCACAGCTCCGTGGACGCCAGCTCGGCCAGGCCGTCCAGCGGAAGGGGCTCGCCCTCGGACGCGGCGCGGAGGGCCTTGCGTACGACGCGCGCCTCGATCAGGCCCGCGTCGGCGAGCAGCGGCGCGTCGAAGAGGGCGATCAGGTCCGGCAGGGCCGCGCGCAGCCCGAGCCGTCCCGCCGCGGTCGAGGTGGCCTGGGACGGGGTGCCCCAGCCGGGCGGCAGCTCGTGGATGCCGGCGCCCGCGAGCACCCGGCGCAGGATCGCGGCCCTCGCGCCCGGCTGCACCCGCAGCGATTCGGGAAGGGCGCGGGCGGCCCGTACGACCTGGTTGTCGAGGAAGGGGGCGTGCAGCCGCTGGCTGCGGATCTCGGCGGCCTGCTCCAGGATCCGCTGGCCGGCCGCGTGCCGGGCGAGCGCAGCGCGGGCGCGGGCCTCCCCGGGGCGCTGGACCGAAGCGGGCCGGAAGGCCGCCTCCTGAAGGCGAACCGATACTTCCGCGAGTGCCTCGCCCGTGAGCCAGCGCGCGGCGGGACCGGGCCGCGACCAGGTGAGGGAGGCGAGCGAGGCGTCGGCCGGGGTGTCGAACCCGGCGGTGTCGCGGTTGGCCTCCGGCAGCAGGGACGCGGCCGTCTCCAGGCCGGTGCGGTACGACGTCCTGGCCAGCCGGCGGGCGGCCCGGTAGACGGCCAGCGGGACGAACAGAGAGTGCGCGGAGGGCCCTTCGGCCTTGGCGAGCGCGGCGACGGGCCGCAGGATGTGGCGTCTGCGCCGGTCCATGAGCAGGTCGGCCAGCCGGGCGGGGTGCGCGTCCAGCACCTGACGGGCGCCGTGGCCGACGAAGTGGTCCGCGCTGCCCGCGGCGAGCCGTCTCCGGTGGCGTTCGGCGACGACGAGGGAGGGCGCGGGCTCGTCGGTGAGCGGCCCGGTCTCCAGCGACGCGTAGGGCAGGGCCTCCTCGCCCGCCGCGACGACGACGTGGTGCAGCCGCGGGTTGGCGGCGATGGCGCGGGCGCGCTCCATCTCGTCCTCGCGGCCCTGCGCGGAGAGGTCGTTGAAGGTGACGGCGAGGAGCCGTTCACCCGCTCCGGTGCCGTGGCCCAGCAGGGTGCCGGGCAGTCCCGGCAGCCCGGCGGCGAGCAGCGCGAGGGTGGCGGAGGCGCTGCCGCCCGAGAGGTCCGAGCCGATGCCGGGTACCGGCGCCCCGCGCGCCGCGCGACGGTCCGCGGGCCCCATTCCGGGGACGGGCCCCGGGTCGGGCGGCAGGGTCTCCGGGGCGTGGCGCGGGGCGGTCAGCCGGGCGCGCACGGCGTCGACGAGCGCGTCCCGCACGCCCTCCACCGCTCTCACCGGGTCGGTCTGCGGGGCGGCCACCGCGAGTGAGGCCACCGCCTCGTAGCCGGTGATCTCGCGCGAGCCCTCCCGGAGGATCAGGGCGTGGCCCGGCGGGATCCGCCTGACCCCTTCGTACGGGGTGCCGTCGCCCAGTGCCTCCGGGGTCTCCGGGCAGGCCAGCAGCGCGGCCAGGTGGCCGATGTCGAGCTGCGCCTCGATGAGGTCGGCGAGGGGGAGGGCGGCCGTGGCGTACGCGGTGCCGTTGGCCCAGGGAGTGTGGAAGACGGGGCGCGCCCCGGCGAGGTCTCCGGCGACGGTGATGCGCCGCCCGACCTGCACGACGGCCGTGTAACTCCCCGACCAGGCCGTGAGGTGGCGCAGTGCCCCGCCGCGGGCGGCCAGCAGTCCGACCCGCAACTGCTCGTCGGTGGCGCCGCAGCAGCCGAGGACGGCGAGCCGTGCGGTGGGCGCGCCCTCGGGGGTCGCGACGGTGATGACGCGGATCTCGTCGGGCCGCCAGTCGCCCACGGCCCACAGCGGATCCGGGTCACCCCACAGGAGTTGGGAGCCGACCGGGTGGACGGTGCTGCCCTCCCCGTGGTGGCCGACCGCGCCCACCGTGCCGAAGCTCGCGGCGATACTGCTCCACCCCACCAACCAACGCATCGCCGCCTCCACAGGCTGTGGACGAACCGGCGTACCAGGACACGGGGAACGCCGTCGCGGGACATGCTGCCACGACAACGGCGCCCCGGAGGGGGTACGGGCGGCGCACAACGGATGCGCATGCGCCCCTGGCAAAGGCCCGGCCGCGGCTCGGGCGATCCCGTCGCGACGGTGCGGGCGGCTCCGGGAGGTGCGGCCACCGGTCCGGGAGGCGGGCAGCGCCGGGGCCGGGGGCGGAACCACCGGGATCCGGCCATACTCGGGCCGCCTCCGACGGCCCCGTGCGACCGTTGTGATTCGGCCATTCTCCGGAGGCGGGAGGACCGCGCGTTTCACCGCGTCCTGGGCACCGCGCACAGCCCACGGGGCGCCCCCATGGGCACCCTGTGCACCGGCGGGCGGGCCCGCGACGCGACCCCGGACCGGCTCCCCGGAGCACGTGGACGTGCGGGCCGGCGCATCCCCCCGGTGCGCCGGCCCGCACGTCCGCTCCCCCGAACCACCGTGCGGCGCACAGTCCGGGAGGTGTTCGTCACCTCCCGGACCGGTTCGCCGCCCGCGGGGATTGGGGCGGCGGATTCCCCCAGCCCACCGAGTCCAGTTCAGCGGGCCGACCCACGCAGGACCCATCGAAGCGCTTGCGATTCGGCCGGGCGAGAGCGCACGGCCGGGCGCACGGCCACACACCAGGAGCACGGCGGCGACGCCCCCTGTCGCACGCACACCATTCCCGCCATACGGAGGTCTGCCCCTTAACGGTGGGGATGCGGCGAACTACGCTGGGTGTACCGATGTTCTCGACGGGGCGGCATATTCCACGGGGCCTGGCCAAATGCGTGTGCGGCCGGAGTGCCCGGGACCGCACCTGGGGAGAACACGGTACGAATGCCGCGCGCCCGACCGGTGACGCGGCGGCCGTCTGTGTGTCGAGGGGTGGCTCATGTCCAGGGAGCAACGCGGGCCGAACGAGAAGCTCGGCACGGTTCTCGCCCTCGCGGGAATCAGCAACGCCGGCCTCGCCCGGCGGGTCAACGACCTCGGAGCACAGCGCGGTCTGACACTTCGCTACGACAAGACCTCGGTGGCCCGCTGGGTCGCCAAGGGCATGGTGCCGCAGGGCGCGGCGCCCCACCTGATCGCGGCGGCGATAGGCGCCAAACTCGGCCGCCCGGTCCCGCTGCACGAGATCGGGCTGGCGGACGCCGATCCGGCGCCGGAGGTGGGCCTCGCCTTCCCCCGCGACGTGGGGGAGGCGGTGCGTTCCGCGACGGACCTCTACCGGCTGGATCTCGCGGGGCGCAGGGGCGGCGGAGGCATCTGGCAGTCACTGGCGGGCTCCTTCGCGGTGAGCGCCTACGCGACCCCCGCCTCCCGGTGGCTCATAACGCCCGCCGACCCGTCGGTGGCCCGGGACTCGACTGCCGCCCAGGCCTCGATTCTCGCCCCCGAGGGCGCACCCGGGGCGCAGGGGGGCGGAGTGCCCGTCCAGCCGGGACCGGACTCCGCACCCGGCGTCTCACCGCTGCGCGTCGGCCACAGCGACGTCACCAAGCTGCGCGAGGCAGCCCAGGACGCACGCCGCTGGGACTCCAAGTACGGCGGCGGCGACTGGCGTTCCTCGATGGTCCCGGAGTGCTTACGCGTCGACGCCGCACCGCTCCTGCTGGGCTCCTACAGCGACGAGGTGGGCCGGGCCCTCTTCGGCGCCTCCGCCGAACTGACCAGGCTCGCCGGGTGGATGGCCTTCGACACCGGCCAGCAGGAGGCCGCCCAGCGCTACTACATCCAGGCGCTGCGCCTGGCCCGCGCCGCCGCCGACGTGCCCCTGGGGGGATACGTCCTGGCGTCCATGTCCCTCCAGGCGACCTACCGGGGCTTCGCCGACGAGGGCGTCGACCTCGCGCAGGCCGCCGTGGAGCGCAACCGCGGCCTCGCCACCGCCCGGACCATGAGCTTCTTCCGGCTGGTCGAGGCGCGCGCCCACGCCAAGGCGGGCGACGCACCCGCCGCCGGGGCCGCGCTCAGGGCGGCCGAGAGCTGGCTCGAGCGGTCCAGGACCGGGGACTCCGATCCGTCCTGGCTCGGCTTCTACTCCTACGACCGGTTCGCCGCCGACGCCGCCGAGTGCTACCGCGACCTCAAGGCGCCCCGCCAGGTCCGCCGCTTCACCGAGCAGGCCCTGTCGCGGCCCACCGACGAGTTCGTCCGCTCGCACGGGCTGCGCCTCGTCGTGTCCGCCGTCGCCGAGCTGGAGTCGGGCAACCTCGACGCCGCCTGCGCGGCCGGCACCCGCGCGGTCGAGGTGGCCGGGCGCATCTCGTCGGCGCGCACCACCGAATACGTGCGCGACCTCCTGCACCGCCTGGAGCCGTACGGGGACGAGCCCCGCGTGGCCGAGCTGCGCGAGAGGGCCCGTCCGCTTCTCGTCACACCGGTGTGAGGGCGGGCCGGGATCGTCCCGGTATGCCCGCCCCTGTGGCGCACCTGCGCGCCACGCCCCCGCCGCCCCTGGTTTGAGCCCGTTGTCAGTGGGTCAGTGCACTATCGGGGTGGGAGGTGGCGTGATGACGACGCACGCGGCGTACGACTGCGACGTGCTGGTGATCGGTGGCGGAATCGTGGGTCTGTCGACCGCGTACGCGATCACGCGCACCGCGCCCGGCACCCGGGTCACGGTGCTGGAGAAGGAGTGGGGTCCCGCGCGCCATCAGACCGGGCGCAACAGCGGGGTGATCCACAGCGGCATCTACTACCCGCCGGGCTCGCTCAAGGCGCGCTACGCGGTGCGCGGGGCCGCCGAGCTGATCGACTTCTGCACGGAGCACGGCATCCCGCACGCGGTGACGGGCAAGCTCATCGTGGCGACCGGCAGCGACGAGCTGCCCCGGCTGCACGCGCTGGTGCAGCGCGGCCGGGCGCACGGGCTGCCGGTCCGGGAGCTCGGACCCGCCCAGATCGCGGAGCACGAGCCGCGGGTGCGCGGCCTCGCGGCGATCCGGGTGGGCACGACGGGGGTGTGCGACTTCACCGCGGTCGCCGTCCGCCTCGCCGCGGAGGCGGGCGCCGCGGGCGGACAGGTCAGGTACGGCGCGGAGGTCGTCGCCGTCGACCGGCGCTCCTGGGGCGTGGCGGTGCGCACGGCGGACGGCCAGGTGGTCAGGGCCCGCGTCCTCGTCAACTGCGCGGGGCTGCACAGCGACCGGGTGGCCGCTCTCGCCGGTGACGACCCGGGCGCGCGCATCGTGCCCTTCCGCGGCGAGTACTACGAGCTGACCCGGCCCGAGCTGGTGCGCGGACTCGTCTATCCGGTGCCCGATCCGGCGTTCCCCTTCCTCGGGGTGCATCTGACCCGGGGCATCGACGGCACGGTCCACGTCGGCCCCAACGCGGTGCCGGCACTCGCCCGCGAGGGATACGGCCGCACGGTCGTCCGTCCACGCGAGCTGGCCGCCACCCTGGCGTGGCCGGGCTCCTGGCGGATCGCTCGCAGGCACTGGCGGTACGGCGCGGGCGAGGTCCACAGATCCCTCTCGAAGAGCGCGTTCACCCGGGCCGTCCAGCGGCTGCTGCCCGAGGTGACGGAGGCCGACCTGCGCCCGTCGCCGGCCGGCGTCCGGGCCCAGGCGGTCCTGCGGGACGGCACGCTCGTGGACGACTTCCTGATCCGGGACGCCCCGCACACGGTGCACGTGCTGAACGCCCCGTCCCCCGCTGCCACCGCCTGCCTGCCCATCGGGAGGGAGGTGGCGCGACGGGCCCTGCTGCGGGCACGCGCGACGGGCTGGACGCCGCCCGCCGTAGAATCGGGTCATTGTGTCTGAGCCTGTGAACCCCACCCCAGAGACGCCCGGCCCCGCCCCGGAGACGCCCGGCGTCCCGCCGGAGGCCGTCCCCGCCGCCGCACCGGAGACGGTCGCCGACGCCGAGGCGCGGCGCGCCGCCTCCTTCGAACGCCAGCGGAGGCTGCGCCAGGAACCCCGCTTCCCCGGCGGTCCCGCCGCCGACCCGGCGGGCTCGCACCACGAGCGCCGGATCCGCAGCTTCCAACCGCGCCGCAGCCGGGTGACGACCGGCCAGGAGGAAGCCCTCCAGCGCCTGTGGCCGACGTGGGGCCTGGACATCGACGGCAAGAGCGTCATCGACCTCCCCACGCTGTTCGACGGCCTCCCGGTGGTCCTGGAGATCGGCTTCGGCATGGGTGAGGCCACGGCGCAGATGGCGGCCGACGACCCCACGACCGGAATCCTCGCCGTCGACGTCCACACGCCGGGGCAGGGCAATCTGCTCGGACTCGCCGACCGGGCGGGGGTGTCCAACGTCCGGGTCGCCAACGGCGACGCGATCATCCTGCTCCGCGAGATGCTGGAGCCCGCCGCCCTGGACGGGCTCCGGGTGTACTTCCCCGACCCCTGGCCCAAGAAGCGGCACCACAAGCGGCGGCTGATCCAGCCGGAGTTCCTCGACCTGGTGGCGGTCTCCCTGAAGCCCGGCGCGCTCGTGCACTGCGCGACGGACTGGGAGCCCTACGCCGAGCAGATGCTGGACGTCCTGACGGCCCATCCCCTGTACGAGAACACGCAGGCGGACGGCGGTTTCGCGCCCCGGCCGGCCTTCCGGCCGCTGACCCGCTTCGAGGGACAGGGCCTGGACAAGGGACACGTGGTGCACGACGTGCTGTTCACCCGTCGCTGACCGGCCGCCGGCGGACCGCCCTGCCGCCGCACCATGGCACGGTGTCGGTCCCCCTCGTTAGGGTCGTCAGGTGTCCGAGTGGTCCGTACAGCACCAGCAGCCGGCCGTCCCGGTTCTCGAGGAGCAGCAGCTCGACGAGTACCTGGGCGCCGTACCGGAGCGCGGCCAGTGGCGTTACCGGCCGAGCCGCGTCGGCATGGTCTGGCGCAGCAAGGCGTTCCGCGCCGGTGCGGTCGTCACCGTCCTCGCGCTGTGCGGGCTGGTGATCCTGGCCCTGGTGCGCGAACAGACCGGCACCGAGGGCTTCCTGGTGGGCCTGGGCCTGGCCGTGCTGCCCGTGCCGCTGCTGATGTCCGCCTTCCGCTGGCTCGACCGCGTCGAGCCGGGGCCATGGCGGAATCTACTGTTCGCCTTCTCCTGGGGCGCCTGCGCCGCCGCGCTCGTCGCCATCATCGCGAACTCCTTCGCGACCCGGTGGATAGCGACGGCCACCGCGGATCCGGCGAGCGCGGACACGCTGGGCGCGACCGTCATCGCGCCGGTCGTCGAGGAGACCGCTAAGGCGGCGGCCGTCCTGCTGATCTTCCTCTTCCGCAGACGGCAGTTCGGCGGTGTCGTCGACGGCATCGTGGTCGCCGGTTTCACCGCGACCGGCTTCGCCTTCACCGAGAACATCCTCTACCTGGGCCAGGCCTTCGGTGAGGACCAGGAGCTGGGGACCACGGGGCTCGCCTCGCTGACGGCCGGGACGTTCTTCGTGCGTGTGGTGATGTCGCCCTTCGCACACCCCCTGTTCACGGTGCTCTCCGGCATCGGCTTCGGGATCGCGGCGCTCGGTGGCGCCCGCCACCGGGTGCGCCGGGTGCTGCTGCCGCTGCTCGGACTCGCCCTGGCCATGGGCATGCACGCCCTCTGGAACGGCTCGTCGTCCTTCGGCCCGTACGGCTTCTACGCGGTGTACGGCGCGTTCATGGTGCCGTGCTTCGGTCTGGTGACCTGGCTGGCCGTATGGTCGCGCCAGCGGGAGCTGCGGACGCTCTCCACCGAACTGCCGGTCTATGCGGCGGCCGGCTGGCTCGGTCCCGCCGAGCCGGCCGCACTGGCCTCGATGCGGGCCCGGGGGATGGCACGGGACATGGCACGGCACTGGCACGGAGCCCAGGACCGCGCCCGGGGCAGGGCCGCCGCCCGTGCGGTCGCCGAATACGAGTCGTTCGCGACGTCCCTGGCCATGCTCCGCCGCCGGGCACGCCACGACGGCGCGGACGCCGACTTCGCCGTACGGGAGCAGGAGTTGCTGCACCATCTGTGGCATCGCCGGGAGATCGCGGGCCCCGCCCTGGGATACGCGGCGCACATGACGCTCCGGACGCGTGCCCACCCGCCGCACCCGCAGGCCCCGTTCCCCCGACAGCTCCCCCACGGCGCTCCGGCTCCCCGGGAGACCCCCGCACCGCACCGCCACTACGGCGGCTACAACCGTTCCTAAAGACTGAGCGGGAGTGAGTCCTGTTGCCGGAACTCATGCTCAGCCGAACGCCCCGAACGGTGTTGGGCGTTCTGGTCCACCGCGTTCCTGCCGCGTTCAGCTCCATCGGATCATGTCCGTGGTCCGGGTACGCGGGGGCGGTTTCCCTCGCTGCCTCGGTCATCTGGTCCTGCCTGGGCGGTCCGATGCCCGCCAGCATCGCTCTGGTGCCGGCGGGGCGGTGCCGTCCGTCGCCGGATCGGGTGTCCGAGGGAGCGCCTGCCGATGGCCACCGAGGCGGCGGCGTGTCGGCTGGTCTTACGGGTTGTGGTCGTCAGTGGGGCCTGCCAGTGCTGCGCGCCCCACGTGCTGGTGTAGGCGGGGTCGACAGCGATCACGCCGAGTCCCCTCTCCGCGCACATCGAGAGCAGCCGGGCACGGAGCTTGCCGGTGGGGATGCCCGAGATGAGCTGTCGGAAACGCTTCTTGCGGCCGTGTTTCTCGCGGGTCGTGGAGTCGGTGAAGTCGAGGTCTTCGATCGCGATGGCCTGCACGCCGGTGGTCTTGGCCCAGTGCAGCGGGCGGGTGAGGGCGTGGCGCACCTGGGCATCGCGGTGGGTGGCGGTGTCCGACAGGTCGTAGTCGAAGCGACGCGGCTCACCGACCGGGTTGCCGTGCTCGTCGAGCAGCCACGCAGCGAGGTGGTCGGCGTTGGTGTCTACACCGACCACTCCCTGTGTCCGCAGCGCGTCCAGTGGTACGACGGGGAGTTCTTTGCGGGTCCAGGAGGCGTCCAGGTACCAGCGGCCCCGGACCGTGTCGAGGTGGATGCGGTAGGCCACGGCCCGGTTCGCTTCGATGCGGTCGCGCCACTCCTCGCCCCGGTGGGAGAACACCACGTGGTCAGCGAGGACGTACCGGCCGTGTTTCGCGTTCGCCAGCTCGGCCAATGGCACGGGCAGCTTGATCCTGATCTCCCCACCTGGGGTGATCCGGATCGTCTCGTTCCCGAAGCGCTTCCCGGACTCCCCGTCAGCCGACAGAAACCAGCGCGCCGCCTCCCACCGCTCCCGCCACCGCGCTTCGTTCAGACCGGCGGCGGCCAGGTTGTGCCGGGTGTTCGCGAGCTTTTGGCCGCCGCGCACCACGGACACACGGCCGTCTTCCCGTTCGGCGCGTACACGCTCGTACCGGTCCTCGAGGACTGCCAGACGGCGGGACTTGGCAAACCACTCGTGCCGGGACCGGTAACCGCCCGGTTTGCCCCGGCTGCCCTTCTCGCCGACCGGCAGGGACAGGCGGTGCCGCACCGTCTTGATACCGGCGTCCAGCCCTTGCAGATGAGCATGCTGAGCGCGCCGGGACAGGCCCCACTGATCATGCGTGCGGGAGGTGACCGAACCGGCCCAGCGGGACGACGAGGAGGCCGTCAGCCCACGCTTACGGGCAGCCCACGTCTCGGTGGAGTGCTCCAGCCCGTCCCCGCAGCGGGTCTTGAGATCCCGCGACGCCAGGGAACCCATGTGGCCGCCGACCAGACGCAACACCTTCTCATCCTCGGCGGTGAGGCCCTTGAGGCGGTCGCGAATGCTCACCCCCGACGGGCCATCGGCGACGAACGGACGGGAAATCGTCCGCAGTGGCTTCTTCGGCTCAGCCATGCGACGCCGCTTCAAGAGCTTTCACCGCACGGTTCTTCGCCGACCGGCGCCCGTACAACCGGGCGCAGAACGACGTCAAGACCTCCACCATGTCCCGTACCAGGTCGTCTTCGACTTCGCCCTCATCGAGGACTATGAGACGACGGCCCGTCGCGGAAAGGGCGGCCTCGACCAGCTCCACGTTCATCCGGCCCAACCGGTCCTTGTGCTCCACCACAACGGTGATCACCTCGGGATCGGCCAGCAGACGACGGGCCTTGGACCGGCCACCGTTCATGCCCGAGGCGATCTCGGACTCCACCCGCACAACCCGGTGACCGGCCTTCGCCGCCCACACGGACAAGCGGGCAACCTGCCGCTCCAGATCAGCTTTCTGGTCATGCGAGGAGACACGGGCATACAGACCCAGCCCTCCGCCCGCTTCCGGCGCGGCGTTCGACTCGACGTTCACCAGGATCGTGCGCGGACCGACCCGCTGAGCCGGTACCGGCAGCGTCCCCTCACGGAACCAGCGATACGCGGTCTGCGGATGCACGCCCTGCGTCTTCGCCCAGTCCGTCAGATTCACACCCGGACAACGACACTCACTCAAACAGGGTTACGCTCACTTTTCCGACTGTGATGACCAGCAGTTGTAAATCCCTACCTGGAGCACCGCCCCCGTGCGGCTCCGCCGGGGTGAGGGACCCGTCCGGACCGCCGGGGCCCGGACGGGTGGTGCCGGATCCTCAGGCCGAGGCCTCGGTGAGCTCGGCCAGCTGGCTCTCGGTCAGTTCGAGTCCGGCCACCGCCACGAGCGCGGGCAGCTGCCCGACCGTGCGGGCCGAGGCGATCGGTGCGGCCACCGTCGGCCGGGCCGCCAGCCAGGCCAGGGCGACCGTGGCGATCTCGGCGTCGTGCTCCTGGGCCACCTTGTCGAGCGCCCCGAGCACCTTGCGGCCGCGCTCGGTCTCCAGGTGCTTCCCCGCGCCCTCGGCCCGGGCGCTCTCGACGGCGGTCCCGGGCCGGTACTTGCCGGTGAGGAAGCCCGAGGCGAGCGCGAAGTACGGCACGGCGGCGAGCCCCTCGGAGGCGGCGGTGTCCTGGAGCGCGCCTTCGTAGGTGTCACGCGATACGAGGTTGTAGTGCGGCTGCAGAGCGACGTAACGGGCGAGGCCCTCGCGCTCGGAGAACTCCAGGGAGGCCTTGAGCCGCTCCGGGCTGATGTTGGACGCCGCGATCTCCCGGACCTTGCCGGCCTTCACCAGCTCGTCCAGGGCGCCGATGATCTCCTCGACGGGGACCGTCTCGTCGTCGAAGTGCGTGTAGTAGAGGTCGATGCGGTCGGTACCGAGCCGGCGGAGCGACGCCTCGGCCGCCCTCTTGATCGTGGTGGCCGACAGACCCTTGTACTCCGGGTGGGCACCGGCCTTGGTCGCGACGACGACGTCGTCCCTGCGGGAACGGGCGGAGAGCCACGCGCCGATGAGCGTCTCCGACTCACCGCCCTCGTTGCCCGGGACCCAGGCCGAGTAGGCGTCGGCGGTGTCGATGAAGTTGCCGCCCGCCTCCGTGTACGCGTCGAGGACGGCGAAGCTGGTGTCCTGGTCGGCGGTCCAGCCGAAGACGTTGCCGCCGAGGGCGAGAGGGAAGACCTTCAGGCCTGATGTTCCGAGCGGGCGCAGTGATGTCATACCCCGGCCCAACACACCGCCGGAGCCGCATATTCCGCCGGGCGGCCGTCCGCCCCGGAGCGGACCGGCGGCCCTGGCGTCGGGGGGTTGTGCGCCAGGGCCGCCGGGGTCTCGGGGCTCGGAGTGCGCCGTGGGCCGGCGCGGGCACTCAGATCGAGAGGCCCTTGCCGCGCAGCCAGCTCATGGGGTCGACGCCCGAGCCGTCGGCGGTGTGGATCTCCAGGTGCAGGTGCGGTCCGGTCACGTTGCCCGTCGCCCCCACCCGGCCGATGGTGTCGCCGGTGGTGACCTTCTGGCCCGCGGTGACGTCCATCGAGGACTGGTGGCAGTACCAGACCTCGGTGCCGTCGTCGAGCTCCAGGACCGTGCGGTAGCCGTAGGAACCGGACCAGCCCGCCGACTTGACCGTGCCGCTGTGCACGGCCTTGACCGGCGTACCGGTGGGGGCGGCGAAGTCCAGACCGGTGTGGTAGCCGGAGGACCACATCGAACCGGCCTGACCGAAGGTCGAGGTGATGGTGTACGAGGAGGTGGGGACGGCGTAGCTGAGGGCGAGCTTGGCGAGGCGCTCGGCCTCGGCCTTCTTCTTCGCCGCCTCTTCGTCCGCCTTCTTCTTCGCGGCGGCCTTCGCCTCCGCCTCGCTCTGCTGCTTGGCCGCCTGCGCCGCGGCCTCCTCGGCCGCCGCCTTCTCCTGCGTGGCCCTGGCCTCGGCCTCGGCCCCGGCCTGCTGCTGCTCGGCCTGCTGGAGGATGCGGGCGCGCAGCGCCTCGCCGGCGTCCGTGGTGCCCTGCTCGGCCTCGGCGGCGGTGATGCCGGCCGTGGTCAGCGGGGAGGACGCGCCGACCGTGCCCTGATCGGCGTCGTCGGCCAGATAAGCGCCCACGCCGGGAAGGGACTTGGCGTCGGGAAGATTGTCCGCGATGGAATCGGGAAGAGAGATGGAGACCGGCGGTTTGCTCTGCGCGGTGGCCATGCCTCCCGCGCCGACGGCCGCGATGACACCGACGCCGAGGACGGTGGAACTACGGGCGAGACCACGCTGCTTGGCCACGCGGTGCCGGCCGCGCACGGGACGGATGGACTCCTCGGTGGGGTTCCACTCCTCCCACGTCCTGCCCTGGTCACCGGGGCTGACGGGCCTGAAGGGTGCCGGAGCCTCGGGGGCAGGCTGATTTGACGCCACGTGGGCGCACTCCTTTCCTTCCTTCTCGCCTACCGGGTTAGCTGACGGGTTCGGAGCAGGAAGGTCTCCTACGGGCCCCTTCGTCCCTCGCGGGAGTCAGGTGTCCGATTCACCCCATGTAGGTGGTTCCCCGGTTCCCTTGCGGGATTCGGCGCCGCGCACGGTGCCGCCTCTGGCGACGACTGGGACAACCGCGCTGCGTTATCGAACGTTAATAGACATGCGGGTCCGATTCCAAGCGGTTCCCACAGATCGTTCATGACTCTGGCCTGGACTTTCGGGGGTCAATCGCCCTCAAACGGGCGAGTTGAATATCCCTCACGCACGCGCCTTTTTCTGACGGTGCGTCAAATGTTATGCGTAGCGACGTCTTTTGATTACGGACGGTCGCCTTCGGTCATTCACGGTCCAGTCCCACGATCTTCACCGTCTTGCGCCGCTCCTGCTGCCCCCTGGACGGCCGCCCGACCGCGAGCAGCGCCAGGTCGTCCGTCGACCGGCCGCCCGTGTGCAGCCGGACGTCGTCGGTGAGTGCGGAGAGCAGCTCCTCCGGTCCCGGGAAGAGCCTGCCGCGCAACCGGGCCGCCGGGTCGTAGAAGACCCCGTCGGCGTCCCGCGCCTCCGAGAGCCCGTCGGTGAACGCCAGGAAGGTGGCCCCCGGCGGCAGCGGCCATTCGTCCGCACGGTCCGGCCACACGTCGAGGCCCATGCCGAGCGGCAGGGCCGGCTCGGTCGGCCGCAGGACGTCGAGCCCGCCGTCCGCGTGGAGCACGAGCGGCTCGGGGTGGCCCCGGTTGACCACCCGCAGCACGTCGGCGCCCACCGGGATCTCGGCGAGCACGGCCGTCACGAACCCCTCCATCGAGTCCAGTCCGCCCCGCCGCGTACTCTCCCTGGCGAGCGCCCGCTCCAGCCGCTGGACCACGCCCTCCAGCGAGCGCTCCTGCTCGGCCGCCTCGCGGAAGGCGCCGATCACGACGGCGACCGCCGCCACCGCGTCCAGGCCCTTGCCCCGCACGTCCCCGACCACCAGCCGCACCCCGTACGGCGTGTCCGCGACCGCGAACAGGTCGCCGCCGACGAACTCGTCGGCCTGGGCCGCCTCGTAGCGCGCCGCGACGAGCAGGCCGCCGATCCGGTCCTCCGGCACGGGGAGCACCGCCCGCATCGCGGTCTCCGCGATGACCCGCGCCGAGGCCAGCTGCTCGTTGCCGCGCTGCACGACCCGGTTGATGACGAGCGAGAGCGCGGCGACGGTGACCAGGGTGAGCAGGTCGGTGATCGGGGCGGCATCCGCGAGCATGCCGTCGGACACCCGGATGGCGAGGACGACGAGGATCGCGACCACGCCGGTGCGAATCGTGGAGGCCAGCGAGAAGAAGGGGGCAGCGATCAGCGGGGCCGCGGCGAAGAGCGGGACGGCGGAGACCTCGGGCGGGGTCGTCACGTCGCAGACCAGCCCGGCACCGATCATCAGGGCGGGCAGCAGGCGCACGAGCCTCCGGGCGCGCGCGTTCCCCTCGGCACGCCCCTGACGTACGTCCCGCTTCCCCACCTGTGCACTCCTGCCCGGTCCGCCCACGGCTGCGGACGGTACCGCGCCCCGCCCCGGCCGGGCGGAGCCGCGCCGTGGCGCGACCGCTCATCGGCCGAAGGAAGGAGCGCAGCGCCGCCCGGCCCCTCCGGGGTCAGTCGGAGAGCCGGTGCCGCGCGTGGATCGTCAGTGCATCCCGTACGAAGACGGCGGTCCCGTCCCCGTGGCGATCGTAGTTCTTCGCGAAGCGCGGATCGGCCGCGTACATCTCGCCGAGCCCGGTGACGTACGCGCGGGTGACCTCCGTGGTCACCGCCAGCCAGGCGCAGTGCCGCCGCGCGATGTCCTGCACCTCGTCACTCCCCGCGTCGAGGCCGGCGGCCCGCGCCGCAGCGTAGTCACGGGCGATGACGTCGTGCTCGCCCTGGAACGCGGCGCGCTCGGCGGGGCTCAGCCCACGCCACCACCGGTCGCCCCGCTCGTACGCCGCACGGCCCCACCGCTCGCCGACCTCCTGCTCGTACACGGTGTGGTCGAAGCCGTCGAACACTTCCTCGGCCATGAGATCCTCCCCTTCCTCGGTCCTGTGGAGAGTGGTCCGCACCGAGGCGATCTGCCGTCCGATGCGCTCGCGCTCCTGCTCCAGCAGGCCCAGATGGGCCCGGAGCGCCGCGGAGGTGTCCCGCTGCCCCTCCAGCACGTCCTTGATCGCCGGCAGCGAGAGCCCCAGCTCCCTCAGCAGCAGGATGCGCTGGAGCCTGACCAGGGCGTCCTGGTCGTAGTAGCGGTAGCCGTTCGCACCCGTGCGGCTCGGCACGAGAAGACCGAGATCTCCGTAGTGCCGGAGCGTGCGGCTGGTGGTGCCGGCTCTTCTGGCGATTTCCTGGATGGACCACTCCATGCCGGAAACGCTAGATCTTCACGCGACGTCAAGGTCAAGCCTCGCGTCCCGGGGCGGCCACGGCACACGACAGAGGCTCGGATCCTCGAAAGGATCCGGGCCTCTGTCTTCAGTAGCGGGGACAGGATTTGAACCTGCGACCTCTGGGTTATGAGCCCAGCGAGCTACCGAGCTGCTCCACCCCGCGTCGTTGTGTTGGTAACTCTACGCCATCCGGGAGGGTGCTCCGACCACTTCTCCCGCCGGCCCCGTTCCGCGCCCCGCCCCTCGGGGGCGTGGCGCCGCGATTGCGGGCCCCGCGCGGCGGCGCGACGCTTGAAGGACACGACATTCGGTGTTCGGTCCCGTCTGCGCGGCATCCTCAGGTGCCGGCGTCGGCCCAGCAGCCTCACCCGATGAGATGGAGCCAGGGGAGGCCGGGCGCACGCTCGCGAGGAGACGGCCATGGACGGCACCACACTGGAAGCCATGAGGACCGCGCTGCGCGGCCCGGTCATCGGCCCGGACGACCCGGCGTACGACGAGGCACGCACGGTCTACAACGCCATGATCGACAGGAAGCCGGCGGCGGTGGTCCGCTGCCACGACACGGCGGACGTCATGGCGGCCGTCGACTTCGTCCGTGAGCACGGCCTGGACGTGGCCGTGATGGGCGGCGGCCACAGCGGCCCCGGCCTGGGCGTCGTCGACGGGGCCGTCACGATCGACCTCTCCCCCATGGACGGCGTGCGGGTCGACCCCGCCACCCAGACCGCCCAGGCGGACGGCGGCGCGACACTGGCCGAGTTCGACCACGCCACACACGCCTTCGGCCTCGCCGCCCCGGCCGGAATCATGTCCACGACCGGCATCGGAGGCCTCACGCTCGGCGGCGGTCACGGCTACCTCACCCGCAAGTACGGCCTCACGGTCGACAGCCTGGTCTCCGCCGACGTCGTCCTGGCCGACGGCAGCTTCGTGGCCGCGAACCCGAGTGAGCACGCCGACCTGTTCTGGGCGCTGCGCGGCGGTGGCGGCAACTTCGGCATCGTCACGTCGTTCGACTTCGAGCTGCACCCCGTGGACACGGTGGGGGTCGGGATCACCGTATGGCCGCTGGAGCACTTCCAGGACGTCATGCGCTGGTACCGCGACTTCCTGCCGCAGGCGCCGGACGACCTGTACGGCTTCTTCGCGTCGCTGTCCGTCCCCCCGGGCCCGCCCTTCCCCGAGGAGATCCACGGACAGAAGATGTGCGGCGTCGTCTGGTCCTCCACGGCCGACCCCGAGGAGCTGGAGAAGACCCTCGCCGTGGTGAACGAACCCGCGCCGCCCGCCTTCCACTTCACGGCGCCGATGCCCTACCCGGCCCTGCAGACCATGTTCGACGCGCTCCTGCCCGCAGGGCTCCAGTGGTACTGGCGCGGGGACTTCTTCGACAAGATCACCGACGACGCGGTCGACGTGCACGCGGACTTCGCGGAGAAGCTTCCCACCGGTCAGTCGACCATGCACCTCTACCCGGTCGACGGGGCGGCGGGCCGTGTCGGTCCCGACGACACCGCATGGGCGTACCGCGACGCCGTCTGGTCGGGTGTCATCGCCGGCATCGACCCGGACCCGGCCAACGCCACCGCGCTGCGGGACTGGGCGGTCGGATACTGGGAGGTGCTGCACCCTCACTCGATGGGCGGCGCCTACGTCAACTTCCTCGGCACGGGCGAGTCCCCGGACCGGATCCGGGCCACCTACAGCGGCCACTACGACCGGCTGGCCAAGGTCAAACAGGACTACGACCCGCACAACCTCTTCCACGCAAACCAGAACATCGAGCCCGCGCCGCCGCACTGACCGTCACGCCGGGCTCGCAATTCCGGGGGAAAGCCGTGCCGGGAGGGTTACAGTCTGCATGCACCGCACGATGATCCGGACGCCCCCGGAGCGGCGCGGCACCGGTAGCGGCACATCGTCGCCCTGCCGGTCGGGACCAGTCCGGCCAGGCTCACGCACCGACGGCCCGGTCACGGGGCTCTCACCGCACACCTACACGTACAGGACACCGAGATGACCGACATGCCCGCCCGCACGAACCAGCGGCACTCCGACGGTGCGGTGGCGTCCGCGGACACGGCCGCCGCCGCCCCGCTGCCCAGCCCGCAGTACGCCGGCCTGTTCATCGAGCCCGACCTGCCGCCGGTGACCGACGAGCTCGAGTGACCGGACGGCCGGCGGCCCGCCGCGAGTGACCGGCATGGCCGTACGGTCGTTGAACGGCCATGCGCATCCGTATCGGCGTGGTCGTCCTCGCAGTGGTCCTGCTGATCGCCGCGTTCCTCTCGAACATCCCCTCCGAGGCCGAGGCCGAGGCGGCCTGCCGACGGGCCCTCGACAACACGTCGACGTGGACCAACCGGCCGGACGTGTGTGTGGACGTGTCCGAGGAGGCCTACCGGACGTTCCTCCTGATGTACGCACTGCGCCAGGAGGGCCTGGACTGAGGGCCGCCGTCGAGCGTCCGCCGGGGAGGACGGCTCCGGGGCCCCGGGCGGAGCCGGGACGGCGGCGGGGCCGTCAGCCGGCCCGGCGCTGCTCCTTCCACTCCGCCTGCGCCTCGTCGAGGTCCTCGGCCAGCGTGTGCAGGAAGTCGGCGGCGCTCGTCTTACCGAGCATCACCTTCTGGAACCCCGACTCGCTGTCGGCCTTGGACAGGGTGTTCCAGTCGGGCAGGTAGTACGGCAGCTGGACGATCCTGGTGTCGCCCGAGAACAGGGCCTCGGCGCCCAGCTTCGTCGTCTCGGCCCTGTCGAGCCAGGGATCCTCGGCGGCTTCCTTGTTGGCCGGGATCAGACCCGCGGACTCGGCGAACTTGGAGTTCGAGGCGTGGGACGCGGCGAACTCGATGAACTTCCAGGCGGCCGCCTTGTTCTCCGAGGACTTGAGGAGACCCAGTCCGGACACGGGGTTGGAGACCATCACCCGGGTGCCGTCCGCCAGTTCGGGCTGCGGGATACCGCGGAACTTGCCGGTGCCGAGCGCGCTGACGTGATCCTGGTAGGACCCCAGGTTGTGGTTCAGCATGGCGATGCCGCCCGCGTCGAACTGGGCGACCATCTTGGTGAAGTCGTTGTTGAGGTCGGCCTCCGGAGTCGCCTTCCGGTACAGGCCCACGTACTTCTCCAGGGCCGCGACGTTCTTCGGGTCGTCGACGGTGGTCCTCGTCCCCGACTCGTCCCAGAAGGACTCGATGCCCGACTGCCCGTACATCGCGTCCAGCGCCTGGGCGATGGAGCCCGGGCCGCCCCGGATGGTGTAGCCGAACCGGTTCTTCTTCCTGTCCGTCAGTTTCGCGGCGGCCGCGTAGAACTCGTCCCAGGTGTCCGGCTCGCCGAGACCGGCCTCCTCGAAGAGGTCGGTGCGGTAGTACAGCACGCCGTTGGTGGCGGAGATCGGCACCGTGTACATCTCGTCCCGGCCGGCCGCGCTCCGCACGTTCTCGACCATCGCCTCGTTGAGCCGGCCTTTGAGCGAGCTCGCCTCGACCCGGTCGTCCAGCGGCTCCAGCGCGTCCTGAGCGGTGATCCCGGCGACCATCGCGGCGCCCACCCCTCCCACGTCGGGCAGTCCGCCTCCCTGGATGGCGGTGTCGTACTTCGACTGGGCCTCGGTGGACGCGATGCCCACGTACTGCACGTCGATGTCCGGGTTGGCCTTCTCGAAGTCGGCGATGATCTCCTTCCACACGGCGGTGCGGACACCGCCGTTCTCGTCCCAGAAGACGATCTTCCCGGTGCCCGGGCCCTCGGCCCCCTTCGCACCGGCGATGCCGCTGCCGTCGTCACCGCAGCCGGTCGCGGTGAGGGCCAGCACGGAGACCAGGGCCGTCGCGGCGAGACGGCTGTTGCGGGACTTGATCATGTCGGCTCTCTTCTCTGCGTGCTGATCGGCGCGGCACCGGACGGCGTCCGTGCGCCCGGGCGGGGCGGGAAAGCGGGCTCGGCCCCGGCCCGCATGCGGCTCCCGGCTCTGATATCGCGTCTCATATATGACATACGAAGAACAACGCGATGAACGTAAGTCCCCCCACACGCAGGGTCAATGCCCGTGCAGCGGAAAAGTTCCGGAACGCGGGAGCGCCCCGACCGGGCCGACCGGTCGGGGCGCTCCAGGTGGTGGGGTCAGGCTTCGACGGCCACCTTGCCGGCCGCGGCCGGCCCCGTCCTGTCGCCGCCCGCACGGGGGCCGTCGGGGCCCGGGATGAAGGCGGCGACCGCGGCGGCCACGAGGGCCACCACGCAGCCGATCGTCAGGCCGACGCGGAACCCGTCCTCCGAGGCGAGCGAGAACCCGCCGAGGCTGATGGTCATCTGCGCCAGCACCACACCGATGACGGCGGAGCCGATGGTGGTGCCCAGCGAACGCATCAGGGTGTTGAAGCCGTTGGCGGCCGCGGTCTCCGAGAGCGGGACCGAGCTCATGATCAGGGCGGGCATCGCGCCGTAGGCGAGACCGACGCCGCTGTTGATGACGATGCCGACGATCATCAGACCCCAGGCGGAGCCCATGAGGAACAGCGAGAGGCCGTAGCCGGCGGAGATCACGAGGGCGCCGAGGACCAGGGCGATCTTGGGGCCGTGCGCGTTGATGAGCTTGCCGCCCAGCGGCGAGACGATCATCATCATCACACCGCCCGGGGCGATCCAGAGGCCGGCCGCGAGCATCGACTGGCCGAGGCCGTATCCCGTGGCCTCCGGGAACTGCAGCAGCTGCGGGGCGATCAGCATGAAGGAGTACATGCCGACGCCGACCAGGACGGACGAGACGTTGGTCAGCAGCACGCGCGGGCGGGCCGTGGTGCGCAGGTCGACGAGCGGGTCACGGGTGCGCAGCTCGTAGAACCCCCAGGCGCCCAGGGACACGACCGCGACGGCGAACAGACCGAGCGTGGTGCCCGAACCCCAGCCCCAGTCGGCCCCCTTGGAGATCGCCAGCAGCAGCGAGACGAGCCCGACGGCCAGTCCGACGGCCCCGGGCGCGTCGAAGCGCTGCCCCTTGGCCCCGGCCGGGACGTCCGGGACGAAGGCCCAGATGAGCACGGCGACGGCCACGGCGAGCACCGCGGAACCCCAGAACAGCACGCGCCAGCTGGTGTATTCGGCGACCGCGGCCGAGATCGGCAGCCCGAGCGCGCCACCGATGCCCATGGAGGCGCTGACCAGGGCGATCGAGCCGCTGAGCTTCTCGGCGGGCACGACGTCCCGCAGGAGCGCGATACCAAGCGGCACCATGCCCATGCCCATGCCCTGGAGGCCGCGCCCGACGATCATCGGCACCACGGACGAGGCCATCGCGCAGACCACCGACCCGGCGACCAGCGGGACCGCGCAGGCCAGCAGCATCCTGCGCTTACCGAGGAGGTCGCCGAGGCGTCCGGTCACCGGCACGCAGACACCGGCGACCAGGAGCGTGACGGTGACCACCCAGGCCGCGTTCGAGGACGAGGTGTCCAGGATCCGCGGCAGTTCGGCGATGAGCGGGGTCACCAGCGTCTGCATGATCGCGGCGACGGTGCCGGCGAGGGCCAGCGTCGGGATCACACCGCCTGCGCGGGCGGTGGGCTGGGGGGCATCCATGTCGCGGGTCCTCGGCTATCTTTCGGCGAAAGAATGGCATCGTACACTCCTATTGCATCATGCACATTCTGTGGCCCATGCACGTCCGCGTGAACATACGATGAAGGCGAGCCCGCACGACGAGACACCGGCCTCGCCCGGCAGGAAGCAGGAGGCGCCCGCGCATGGACAAGGCCACGCAAGAGGTCGAGTACGAGCAGATGCTGCTCAGCCGCCACGGACTCCTGAACAAGAGGAAAGGCCGCCGCAAGGACGGCCTCCTGGAACGCAGCGCGTACGTCCTGCTCAGCCGCATCCGCGTCCAGGGCCCCATGTCGGTGGGCGAGTTGAGCGAGGCCTTCGACCTCGACGTCTCGACCCTCAACCGGCAGACGGCCGCGGTCATGCGCGCCGGCTTCGTGGAACGCATCCCCGATCCGGACGGGGGCATGGCCCGCAAGTTCCGCATCACCGAGGAGGGCGCCCGCACCCTCGACGCCGAGCGCGAGGGCATGGTCGAGTCCCTGCACACCGTGATGGCCGACTGGCCCGAGGAGGAGATCTCCGCCTTCGCCGGCTACCTGCGGCGCTTCAACACCGACCTGGAACGCATCGGCGGCCGGCCCTGGCCCCGCCCCTGAGCCCGCCCGCCGCACGCGGCCGGGGCCCGGAAACGACGGAGCGCCCCGGCCGGCCGAAGCCGGTCGAGGCGCTGCACCGCAGGTCGGAGGACATCTCCTCGCTCTGCTCCACGTAGGCCGTGTGGGACTCGAACCCACAACCAACGGATTAAAAGTCTGCGGCTCGCTCATGGGGTCCCGTTGGGTGCCGTTGGCCTGGGTCCGCCTTGTGTGCTCCCGTGCTGGTCAGCGGGATATCTCTTCCGCTCCCGGGCCTTGCTCGTGCGACTTCGTGCGGTCTCGTGGGGTCCCGTTATGGGGCGTTCGGGCCAGCACGGGGCCAGCAGAAAGGCCCCGCCACCTGGGGTGACGGAGCCTCGTGCGTTCCACAGCCAGCGTACTACTTCGGCTTCTCCGGGGGCGGTTGCTCGGTCTTCCGTGCCCTCGGCACTACGGCCGCGGCGCGCTCGGTCAGCTCGTCCTCGTAGTCCTCGAAGAGCTCCATGTACGTGTCGCTCGTCAGCACGATCGTCGAGTGCCGCAGCTTCACCTTCGCGTCGTGCAGGTCACCGCCGCCGGCCTTCACCAGGGCAGCCGCGCCGTGCCGCAGGTCTCGCAGGTTGATGGGTGGCAGGTCGGTCCTCGCGAGGATCTCCCGGAACGCGTTACTGAACGTCTCCGGGTGCACCCATGAGCCGTCGTCCTGGGTGAAGACCTTCCCCGTGTCAGCCCAGGACTTGCCCGCCTGGAGCCGCTCGGCGCGCTGGGCCTCTTGGCGCGCCCTGTGCGCGCGCAGGACATCGACCGTGCCCGCATCGATCTTCACGGTGCCTGCCGAGCCAGCCGTTTTCGGGTCCGTCTCGATGGGCGTCCAGCCGTCGACGACCAGCTCCTTGGCGACGGTCACGGTCCGCCGCTCGAACGAGATGTTCTCCCAGTCCTGCCCCGCCCCCTCGCCTCGGCGGAAGCCGTGGTGTGCCACGAGGTGGAAGAACGGGTAGAGCGCGTGCTCCTCGGCTGCGTCCAGGAACGCACCGAGCTGGGCCGGGGTCCACACCATGACGGGGCTGGGCTTCGTGCCTGTCTCACGCCAACGCGCGACACGCTCGTCCGTCCAGAGCATCCCCTTGGGGCGCGCCGCAGGTACCAGCTCGACGTAGCGAGCGGCGTTGAAGTCGGTGACCTGCTTCTTGATGGCGTAGTTCAGTGCGGCCCGGAGCGTCCGGCGGATGCTCTGGACCGTGGCGGGACCGGTGACCTTCCGGAAGGGGGGCATGGCCGCAGCCTTCGCCCGCTCGTCGGCCAGGCGCTGCCGCTCGGCGGCCGGCGGGCGCCCGCCCCCCGCCCACTTCGAGCGCTGCAGCTGCTCGCGGCGCGCTGCGTTCTCGGCTCGGATGACGTCGTTGCGGTCGGCGATGGCGTCGAAGAAGGCCTGTGCCTGGCCGACGCCGAACCGGTCGACCCGATGGTGTCCGACGCCGGGGTCAAGGTGCACGCGGACGTGGGAGCGGTACCCGCTCGTCGTGGTCGCGCGCGTCCTCTTCGACCCGAGCCAGGATTCGAACAGCTGGCTCATCGTCATCTTGCCTTCGAGGTCCACCCCGACGCCGAGGCGTCGCGCTACCTCCGCCGCGTCGGGTATGTCCCTGCGGTCCCGCATCACACCCTGGAGCAGGTCACCGACCCGGCGTGCTGCGTCCTCGTCGTCTCCCGGCAGGTCGAGGATCGAACGCAGTCTGTCGAGGTCGGCCTGTGCCGCCGTGACGGTGGGATAGCCGACGCGCCGGAAGGGGCGGCGCCGGCCGTGCTCGTCGAGCGGTAGTTCCTGGCGCACCTGGAGCGCGCCGTGGTTCTTCTTCTTCAGCTGCGGACACGCCTTGCCGAGCAGGCGACCGTCAGCCCCGCGGCATTCGCACCGCTTGCTGATGCCACCGGCCCGGCGTGATGTGGCCATGGTGTCACTCCTCCTGCTGGTGCTCGTCGAGCATGCCGCTCACCTTCAGAGCGTCGTGCATCTCGACGATTTCCTCGACGAGCTCAGGAGTCATTTTGCCCTCCCGTACAACCATTACGGGTCCGGTGGGCGTCTCAATCACTACTACGCCGCGCCCTGCGGGGAGATCAGCGCTTGTGGCGTACTTCACACCGGACCGCTTCGTCGATGCACTGTTCATCGTCGCCCCCGCTCGTTCACATGTTCGATTCCAGGAGCGCAGTACTCCGCTTTGCGTGCGCTCTGTCACATGCCGACATCATGTCACTACGATGCGTTGGTGCCTACACCCTTTGGGGGGGTACTACGCTCGGTAATGCACTGGTCAAGGATCTTGATCATTCGCTCGACGGGCCTGGTGGCGCGAACGCGTCGATGAGGCGCAGGAGTTGCAGCCGCTGATCTTCGGTCAGGTGGCTGGCGCGACGAACAAGGGCCGACGCCTCGCCACTCTCCGCCCACACCCGCTCGTACCCGAAGAACTGCACGGCGGCTGCGCGCTGCAGCTCCTCGATCGGTAGCCCAGTCGCGGCTTGCAGCGCTCTCAGCTGAGGCTTCTTCGGTGGGATGACCGACTCGCCTGTCTCCAGCCGGTGAACCCATCCGCTCTTCACCTGCACGCCCGTGACCGGGTCCACGCTGCGCGCCTCGAACGCAGCGAGCGAGAGCCCGAGGCTCGCACGGCGGCTGCGGATCAAGTCGGCGAACTCCGTCGTGTCGGGCTCGACCTCTTTATCGGTCATGACACTCATCCTGTCACTCCAAGTTGCGCGGCTGTTCAGGGCGATCACGTGCGGGCTGGTTCATCTCACCATGTCGCAGGCGTGCAACATTGCGCGACCTGAACAGAGTGTTCAGGTAATGAAGCAGATTCGCTAGGGCGCTTTCAAGGCGCAGTCGGCGCGCGACGCGCCCCGCCTTCATCTATCTGGACACCACGTTCAGATCATGCAATGCTCGCTGCGTTCAGAAAACTGAACGATCCACTCAGCGAGGTGAACATGAGCGAGGCACCCATGTGCCGCATCTACGACCGCGCCCTCCTGGCCCGCCTGATGAAACGGACCGGCACCGGCGCGAAGCTCACAACGCGCGACCTGGCCAAGGTCGCTGAGCTCCCCCACGGAACGGTCGGCGCGCTGGTATCCGGCGAACAGCGCTTCCTCCCCCGGGAGAAGGCGCAGCGGATCGCCACCGCGATCGGCGTCGACCTGATGATCCTCTTCGTCCCCTGCGAGCGAGCGGGCCGCGTCTTCATCGACGCCACCGCACCCGAGGCGGTGTCGGTATGAGCGCCAAGACCACAGCAGCGCTGACCGAAGCAGAGGTCCGTGCGCTCCCCGCCATGGCCACAGCCGGGCAGGCATTCGCCGCTCTCGGCATCGGCCGGGACCTCGGCTACCAGCTCATCCGGCAGGACGAGTTCCCCCTGCCGGTCGTCCCGCTCGGCCGCGCGATCCGTATTCGCCGGGTCGACATCCTCGCCTTCCTCGGCCTGGAAAACAGCGATGCCGCCAGGGGTCCAGCCCTGACGGCATCGAGCGAACGCACCACAGATACAGCCGCGAAGCAGATCGGAAGCGCTCGATGACCACTGTACGAGAGGGCACTGACAGCCCGCAGGCGTACAGCGCCACCTCGGCGGCCGGGGGCACCTCCCCCGGCCGCCGGGCCCCGGCCCGACGGCACGTAGTCGCCGCCCTCTTCGTCGACTTCGGCAACGACCGCGGCCCCGAAGAGACGCACCGCCCGCCCCGCGCCCGCTACGAGTGCGTCCCCTGCGACTACCGCAGCGAGGTCGTCACCGGCGCGGCGGCCGTCGCGGCCTTCAACGCCACCGCCCCCGAAGCCCACCGAGCTGTCTGCCCCGCACGCCAGGAGACCGACCAGTGATCGATGCGCAGACCCCCGACATGCGGGCCGCCGCCCGCGAGCTGCACGACGCCGGGCTGTGCGTGCTCCCCATCAAGGCCGACGGCACCAAGGCCCCGGCCGTCCGCTCCTGGACCCCGTACAAGGTGACCCGCTCCACCCCGGTTGAGCACGACGCCTGGCTCCCCGAGGGCAGCACGGCAGGCATCGCGGTCGTCTACGGCGCCGTGTCCGGCGGCGTCGAGATGATCGAGTTCGAGGGCTCCGCCGTCGAGGAAGGTCTCCTCGATGACGTCACCGAGATCATGGCTGCCTCCGGGCTCGGCGAGGCATGGCAGGCCATCCTCACCGGGTGGGCAAGCGAGTCCCCGTCCGGCGGCCGGCACTTCCGTGTCCGCCCCGACGGCGCTCCGGTGCGCGGGAACACCAAGCTCGCCAGTCGGTTGGCCCGTCCGGAGGAGTACACCCCGGAGGAGAAGCAACGCCTCGCCGAGAAGCCGGGCGCCCGCATCGTCCGCGTCCAGATCGAGACGCGCGGCGAAGGCGGGTACGGCCTGGTCGAGCCGAGCTCCGGCACGGTGCACGCCACCGGCCGCCCCTACCTGCGCATCGAGGGCGGGCCCGACACCATCCCCACCATCGCCGGTGACGTCCTGGACGCCATCCACGAGGTGTGCCGGATGGTCGACGCCCTGCCGGTCCCCGAGGCGCCGAAGACCGCGCCCCGCCCGCAGCCGCTCCCCGACGGAGGGATGCGGCCCGGCGACGACTTCGAGGCCCGCGCCGACTGGTCCGAGATCCTCGCGGGGATCTTCAAGCCGGTCACCACGCGCGGCGGCGCCACGTACTGGGCGTGGGCCGACGGCCAGGGCGGGGTGAAAGCCACTACCGGCCGTGGTGACGCGGACCGCCTGTTCGTCTTCACCACCAGCAGCGACTTCCTGCCGGAGGTGCCGTACAGCAAGTTCGGCGCCTACGCGCTGCTGGAGCACGGTGGCAACCACAAGGCCGCGGCGGCCGAGCTCCGCCGCCGAGGCTTCGGCTCCGAACCTGCCCGGCGTCGGCTGGCTCCGGCCCCGGCGCCGGGCGGCCCATTCAGCGATGGGTCCGCAGCACTCGACCCCGACACCGCTCCCGAGCACGGCCATACCCCGCCGGACCTCCAGGTCGTTCCGGCGGCCCGCCCGACTCTCGACATCACCATCGAGGCGGACGCCATCGACGGAGTGCTCGACCTCATGCGGACTGGGCAGCTGCCCGACCTCTATAAGCGCTCCGGCGGTCCGTGCTGGGTCCACCAGGACGACAGCGGCTCCCCCGAGGTGAAGACCTTGGGCACGGACAACCTGCGCGCCTACCTTGCGGACCAGCTGAGCAGCTACACCGTGCGCGTTGACCCGAAGACGGAGATCGAGAAGGAGGAGCGAGAGCTCCTCATGCCCAAGACGTGCGGCACCATCCTCGGGCGGAAGGACTGGCCGCTCCCCCCGCTTCGGGGCATCGTCACCTCGCCCGTGGTCCGGGCCGATGGCTCCCTGCTCCAGGCGCCCGGGTACGACGCGGCAACGGGCCTGTACCTCCACCCTCGCGTCGCGCTCCGGCGCCTGCGGTCCGAGGTCACTGCGGACTCGCTCGCCAGGGCCAAGGACATCGTGCTGCACCAGATGCTGGCCGACTTCCCGTGGGAGAAGCCCGCCCACCGGGCGCACTTCCTCGGCGCGCTGCTGACCCCGATCCTGCGCCCGTACTTCCACGGGCCCACCCCGATGGTCATCGTGTCGTCCACCTCGGCCGGGTCCGGGAAGACCCTGCTGAAGGACATCTTCAAGTACGCCTACGGCAGCTCGGACACGCCGTGGCCGGAGAACGACACCGAGCTGCGGAAGAGCATCACGACGCAGCTGTACACCACGGGCCAGCCGGTCATCGTCCTCGACAACCTGCCCAACGGGTACACGATCAAGTCGCCGGTGCTGTCCGCGCTACTGACCACCGAGACATGGGGCGACCGGGTCCTCGGGGCCAGCTCGGCCGTCAGCATGCCCAACGACCGGCTGTGGATCCTCACCGGGAACGGGCTGCAGACCGGCGGGGACAACGGGCGGCGCGCCCTCTGGGTACGCCTCAACCCGAACGTCCCCGACCCCGACCAGCGCGACGGGTTCAAGGTCGGCGACCTCCGGCCCTGGCTCCGGAAGAACGCGTCCACGATCGTGGCCGCTCTGGTGACCATGGTCCGGGCATGGGTGGCCGCCGGGGCACCCACGGTCCGCACCCGCATGGGCGACTACTCCGAGTGGGCCAGCATGCTGGCCGGCCTCCTCGACTTCCTCGGCGTCCCCGGCTGGCTGACCGACCGGGCCGACGCCATGCGACAGGACAGCGAGACCGCCGAGTGGGCCGCCTTCCTCATCGCCTGGCGTGAGCGGTTCGGCGACGAGATCATCACGGCCGGAGCCGCGGGCAGCACTCTGGCCGAGCACGCGCCACGCCACCCGAAGACGGGCGAACTGCCCAGCGCGAACGTGCTGGGCGGCTGGCTCAAGGCCAGGGACGGCCGGTTCTTCGGCGACCTCCGGATCATCCGCGTGTGGGACTCGCACCGCTGCTCGAACCGCTGGCGCGTCGAGGCGCACGAGCGCGCCGGGGCCGGGCAGTGACGACCCCGCGCGATGCAGGGACCGCAGGGACCCAGCAGGGACCCGTGCAGGGAGCTGACCGGCTCCCTGCACGGCCCCTGGCCTGCACGCCTGCCGGGAGGCAGGGAGTTGCAGGGGCACGGGCCCACCTCCCTTACACCGCGCGCATCACACACACATCGCACGACACACATGCCTCTGCATGTGATGCGAAATTTTCCAGCTCCCTCACTGCACAGACCTATGAGTTTCTCCCTGCAAGTCCCTGCGTCCCTGCAAAACCACAGGCCAGAGCGCCACGCCAGCGCTCCGCAGGTCCCTGCACCACTCCCTGCGGCTCCCTGCAGTCCCTGCAAAGCCCCTGCACTCACGAGGTGACCCGAGTGAACGCTTTCACCCCGCGCCCGTACCAGACCGCCGCTATCCAGGCCCTCACCGCCGGATGGGCTGGCCCGAACAACCGCCTCGCGATCGTCCTGCCGACCGGCGCGGGCAAGACCGTGGTGTTCGCGAACCTGATCGCCCAGATGCGCGGACAGCTCGGCCGCAAGCGGGCGTTGGTCATCGCCCACCGGGAGGAGCTCATCGAGCAGGCCGCCGCGAAGATCCGCGCCGTCTGCCCGGACCTGAAGGTCGGCATCGTCAAGGCCGAGCGCAACCACCACCGCTTCGTCGACGTCGTCGTCGCCTCGGTGCAGACCCTGGCCGTGAAGCGCCGACGCGAGGCCATCCAGGACATCGGCATGGTCATCGTCGACGAGTGCCACCACGCCGCCGCCGCTACCTACCGCACCGTCCTCGCGCACTTCGGCGCCTGGCGTGGTGTCCCGGTCGCCGGGTTCACCGCGACGATGACGCGCACCGACGGTGGCCTGGCCGAGGTCTGGCAGGACGTCGTCTACACCCTCGACATCCTCGACATGATCAGCGACGGCTACCTGTGCGACGTCCGCGGCAAGCGCGTCACCGTGGCCGGCCTCGACCTCGACTCCGTGAAGACCCGGGGCGGGGACCTCCAAGACGGACAGCTCGGCCAGGCCCTCGACGACTCCGGCGCCGCCGCCACCATCGCGGCCGCGTACACCCAGCACGCTGCCGACCGGCCCGGCGTCGTCTTCACCCCGACGGTGGCCACCGCCCAGTCGATGGCCGCCGCGTTCACCGACGCCGGAGTCTCGGCAGCCGCGATCTGGGGCGACATGCCGCGCGAGCAGCGCGCCCAGGAGCTGGCCCGGTACAAGAGCGGTGCCGTGCAGGTGCTCACCAACTGCATGGTGCTCACGGAGGGCTTCGACGCCCCGTGGACGTCCTGCGTCGTCATCGCGCGGCCGACCAAGTCGCCCGGTCTCTACTGCCAGATGGTCGGCCGGGGCCTGCGGCTTCACGAGGGCAAGCGCGACGCCCTGGTCCTCGACGTCATGGGCGCCTCGACCCGTCACAAGCTGGCGAGCATCGTCGACCTGACCGACCAGGAGATCGGCGACGTGCCGGAGGACAGGCCGCTGCGCGAGGTCGCCGAGGAGCACAAGGCCGAGGAAGCCCGGCGCCTGGTCGTCCAGCAGCTGCACATGGAGGAGTTCAGCCTCTTCGGCCAGTCGACCACCACGTGGCTCCGCACCGAGGCCGGGACGTGGTTCATCCCGCTGCGGCAGGAGCTGTTCCTCTTCCTGGTGCGGGACCCGGGCGGCAAGACGTTCCGGGTCCGGCGCTGGGACGCCAGCGAGGGAGTCCGCCCCCCGAACCCCGACCCCGCCCTGCCGCTGGCCGACGCCATGCAGTGGGCAGAGCGCGCTGGCCGCGCCCTGGCCCCTGCCGCGTTCGTCGCGAAGCACGCCACGTGGCGGGCCCGGCCCGCGACGGCCCGCCAGCTCGGGTACTGCCGCAGCCGCGGGATCGAGGTTCCTCGAGGAGCGACGACCGGTGAAGTCGGTGACCTCCAGGCCGTCCACCGCGTGACTGCGGTGCTTGCCCGCCTGGCCACCGCCGTACCGGCGGCCGCGTGACTCTCGCCCTGGACCGCACCCGCGCTCTCCTCGACACCCCGCCACCCCAAGTCATCCCCGGACAACTCGACCTGAAGGAGCACACCGTGACCGAACCGTCCCTCAGCCCCGCCTCCGAGAAGCTGCTCCGCGCCCTCGCTCGCGCCGACAAGGGGGACGGGGTCAACGTCTCCTACCTGTCCCGCGGTCGGTACCACTGGGGAAGCAGCAGCGCTGCGTACAACCGGGCCAGCTTCTACCCGCTGTTCGACGCAAACCTGCTGACCGGCTGGGACGGCGAGAACGACCCGGTTCGCGTGACCGAAGCCGGCCGCCAGCTGCTCACCGAACTCGACGCCGCGGCCAAGCCGAAGCGCGAGAAGCAGCCCCCGAACCCGGAGTCGCCGGCAGCGCTCCGCGCCCTGCGCGCCATCGCCGCTCTGCCGCAGCCCGTTCGCCCGCACAGCGGCGCCCGCCGCGGCCTGTGGGCCCTCGGCTCCCGCAACGGGCACGGCACCACCGAACTCCTGATCTACGCCATGGAGAGGGCCGGCTACGTGCGGATCATCCACGGCGCCCACCTCAGCACGGCCATCGAGATCACCGACGCCGGCCGCGCCCGGATCGCCACCACCCCGTGACACGCAGAACGGCCGGACCCGCGGGTATCGGGTCCGGCCACCGCCCAGCATCCCACCACACACCGACCAGCCCAAGGAGTCTCCTGATGGACGACCACATTCACATTCAGCGCACCTGGCACCTCACCCACCCCGATGGCAGCACCGTCGATATCGACCTGTGGACCGATGGCTACACCGTGCGTGTGGAGGGCGGCGACGGCGAGGACGGCGACCGCGGCCAGCGAGATGTCGACGAGCTGATCGCCAAGTACCTCGCGGCTGGCTACCAGCGGGCCCGGGACTACACGGTGAACGACCCCGAGCCCGAGCCCGAGGACACCCCGGAGCCGGATGCGGACGAGCCTGCCGACCGGCCCGAATGCTGCCCCGAGTGTGGCAGCGCTATCGAGTACCAGGCCGAGCATGCCGACCACGGCCGGTCCGGCCCGGCGTGGTTGTGCCTGGGCTGCCGCTGGGGCGAGTGGATTTCCCGCTGACCAGCACGCAGCAGAACGGGCGGCCCGCTCGAACCGGGCCGCCCCACCGCCCAGCATCATCCCACCACACACACCAGGAGCACCCCATGTACCCCACCCTCTTCTCCAACCCCGGCGTCAAGCAGTTCGCCGAGGAGATCGACGCCGAGCGCGGCCGGCAGCTTCGGAAGTTCGGCGAGCAGCACCACCGTGACGGCACCAGCCTCGCCAACGCCGACTGGGCAGACCACGCCCGCGCGGCCTGCCAACACGCCGCAGACGAAGACGCCCTGTCGTGGGCGGCAGTGCTCTACGAGGAGTTCACCGAGGCCCTGGCAGAAGTCGACCCGGCCAAGCTCCGCGCCGAGCTGATCCAGGTTGCCGCCGTCTGCGCAGCGTGGATCCACGACATCGACAGCCGTGCCACCAACATCGACACCCAGCCCGCCGGCACCGGCGCGGACCGGATCGTGGCGTACCGGAACACCGACCGCCCCAGCGTCCTTCTGTGCCGACAGCACGGGGACGGCTGGATGGGGTTGACCCCGCTCACGTCCGAGGACCTGCCCGACGGCGGGTTCTGCACCTGGGGAGTACCGGACGAGCAGGTGTGTGGCCGTGACGTCCTGATCGCCCCGCCCACCGCCTGACCCCACCCCGCTGGCCCGGGGTGTCACGCCTGCCGCCCCGGGCCACCCACACCACCCGTGAAGGGACCACCATGACCGACCTCACCGACGAGCAGCGCGAGGAGCGCCGCACCCGGGCCCGCGACCTTATCGAGGCCCGGCTGACCGAGACGTGGCCCGCGTGGCGGCGCCCCGGCAGGAAGCCGAACCTCACCCTCGCCGCGGACATCGCCCTCGACTCCCTCGGTGAACTCGCCGCCGAGATCCTCGTTGACGGCACGATGATGCGCGCCCTCACCTTCCGGGACGGCGTCGCCACCCTCGAACTCGCCGAGGCCACCGAGATGGTCCGCATCTTCGCCGCCGGCATGCGCGGCGTCCTCGACGGCAACGGCGCCTCGAACTACGTCGAGATGGAGATGACCGACGGGGCGACCGGCCAGGGCTACACCGTCACGGTGCAGCGCCGCGAGTGCCCGACCCCGCACCAGTTCCGTCAGCAGGCCGAGGCCCGCGCCGAGCAGCTGGCCGCCGAGCTGGAGGACACGCGGGACGCCCTCGCGGTGGCCCGGCAGGTCCTCGGCACCACCACCAGGCAGCCGGAGACCGAGGCAGACCCGGTGGAACCGGACCACCCGGCCGCGCACGCTCTCGCCACCCACATTGCCGACCACCCGGTGTCCACCATCCAGGCGGCATGCCGATACCTCGGATGGCGGCTCGACTTCCAGGTCAGCCCCGTCCGGCAGCCGGAGACCGAGACGCCCGCCGCCGACCGTCGCGCCCGATACGCGGCAGCGATCCGCGAGGCCGACGGCTGGGTCCTCGACAACGGGCAGCACATGATCGACGCCGTCATGGCCGTAGCCGACACCGAACTGGCCGCGCTCCGGGCCGAGCTGGCCGAGGAGGGGAAGTGACCGACTACCTGGCCCGGACCGCCCTGTGGTGGGCCATCGCCGCCACCGCCCTCACCGCCTTCTGGATCCTCGCCCGCTGGGACGAGCGCCGCCAGACCACCAGGAAGGGACCCCGCCGATGACCCGCGAGCAGCTGCTCCACCTCGTCGACCGCGCCCGCCGCGGCGTTGCCCTGCCCGCCGAACTCGACCAACTGCACCACGGGATCGAGGCCGTCCACGCGCGGCTCGACGAACTGGAACAGCAGATCATCCGGCACAGCTACCCGACCCGCACCGCCTGACCGGTGGCCGCCCGGCCCGCCACAGCCGGGCGGCCACCCCCGCCTCATCCAGTCCCATCGCACCAGGAGCCACCGTGGACCTCTGCCAGCTCTGCACCCAGCACGACGCCATGGGCGGCTACCTCTGCCCCGGCTGCACCAAGGACACCGTCGCGCGGCTGGACTGCCTGCCCAGCCTGTACGAGGGGCTGCTGTCCTTCCTCGCCCCGTCCATGGCCGTCAGCCAGGGCAGGGCGGGGAAGGGCGGCCCCGCACCGCTCCCCGTTCGTGCGGAGATCCTCGACCTGCGTGGCCCCGGCGGCATGGTCGGCGTCGTTGAGGACTGGCTGTCCGCCGTGCGCCTGGAGCGCGGCATGCGTCAGCCGACCCCGGCCGGATCCGTCGAGGGACGGCTGAAGGCCGCGGTCGCCGGGCTGATCGTCAACATGCCGTGGATCGCCGTGTCGTGGCCGCAGGCCGGCACGTTCGCCGAAGAGATCCGGGCCCTGACCCGGTCGGCGTCGTCGATCGTCAGCCCGGCCGTCGACGAGGTACGTGGCACGCGGGTGGGTACCTGCCCGGCGCAGTTCGACGACGGTGGTGTCTGCGGCGCGGTGCTGCGGCTGCTCCCGGGTGAGCAGGTGGTGACGTGCTCCTGGTGCGGCACCTCGTATCCGCCGGCCACGTGGGTGGAGCTCAAGGTGCTCATCGACAAGGACACGCGGGCTAGGAATGCGGCGTAGGCACTCGACTATCACACCCCCCTGTGATAGCGTCAGCGCCATGAACACGGACCCCTGGCGGGCCAGGTTCAGACGGGAGGACGAGCTGGTGGAACAGCTCCAGACCCAGATGCTGGAAGCCGCCGAACGGCGCGGCGCCGCACTTGTCGAAGGACTCGACGAGCTCGGCACCGTCTATGCGGTCGCGAAGGAAGTCGGCAAGAGCTATACGGCGACGAGCAACGCGATCAAGAAGTATCGGCCGCAGGGCCGCACAACCACATAGAAGAGGGGCCGGGCGACAGCTCCCGGGTGGTGGAACACCCAGGGCGGCCGCGTCACCCGGCCCCAACGCCCCGGAGCGCAGACACGCTCCGGCACTTGCCCACGAACGAGATAGGACCTCGTCATGGACCTTCGGCATCTTCGCATGCCCGCTGCGCCCAGCAGCACCCCGCCCGACCGGCGCCCGATCGCCGTCGGCATCATCCGCCGCCACGCCGGCCGCACCACCACCGTGCGCGTCACCGAGGCAGGCGTCACCGGCAGCATCCGCCCCACCGGCGGTGCCCGATGAGCATCGACTTCGACTTCGAGCTCCAGCAGCTGCTCGCCACCCCGTCCCTCGCCCAGCAGATCCTGGCGGACCTCGCGGCGGCGCTTCAGGCCGAGGACCCGTTCGAGCCGCTGACCCTCGACACCCTCAACTCCATGCTGTCGACCGTCGCCTACGTCCGCACCGACGGCATCCCCGTTACCGTCGCCACGGACGCCAGCGAACGGGCCGCCCGCGCCCTCCCGTCCATCCACGACCAGGAGACCGCCGACGCCTACGCGCTCCGCGTCCTCCAGGCTGCGAGGACGGTGTGAGCACCCCCGCCCGCAGCCTGGCTGTCGGGGCCACGGTCGTCACCGTGCTCCTGACCGCCGCCGCGTTCTGGCTGTCCTACGAGCACCTCCACGACGTCGCCGACGGCAACGGCCTGGACAGCACTCGCGCCTGGGTCTGGCCGGCCACCGTCGACCTGTTCATCATCGCCGGGGAGCTCCTCATGCTCCGGGCCGCACTCCAGCACCGCATCGACGGCTGGGCCATCACCCTCGCCGCCACCGGGTCACTCGGCTCCATCGCTCTGAACGTCGCTGGCGTCGGCGACGGGGCGGAGCGCATGGAGTACATCGTTGCCGCGGTCCCGCCCGTTGCCGCACTGCTGGCCTTCGGCGCCCTCATGCGGCAGGTCCACGAAGCCCTCGCGTCCGTCGAGGGAGTGCCTGTGGAACCGCTCACCGCAGTGGTCGCCCGCCCGGTACCGGTCGTGGTGCCCGCCGGGGCCAGGCTGCTGCCGCTCGTTGCCACCCAGGTGACCATCGAGGTGGCCGCCGTCCCGGACCTCCCGGCGGCCCCGCGGCCGGTACCCGAGGCGGTACCGGCAGGCGCCCGCTTCCTTCCGCTCGTTGCCACCGAGGCGACCACCGAAGTGACCATCGACCGCGTCCCCGAGACGGCCGGGCAGGCGGTCACCCGCCTCGCGATCGAGAACGGATGGAAGCCGCTCGACTGGGCGTCCCTCCGTTCCGGCGACGACCACCGCCAGCCCGCCGCGCTGACCAGCAACCTGGCCGCCGCTGAGCCCCGTCAGGTGGTCACCGTCCCGGTCACCATCACCCCGTCCGAGCTGCGGAAACAAGCCCGGGCCCTCAACCGTGAGGTGGTCAGGGAGACCGGCAAGCCGGTGACCATCGAGCGGCTGCGCGAGGAGTACAACCTCTCGCGCCGCGACGCCACTGACCTCCGCCGCGAAGTCGTCGACGGGAAGCGGTCATGATCGACTACGCCTTCGGCTGGGGACTGATCGCCTACATCCTCGTGCGCGTCCCCGCCGCCCTCCTCCGCAGTGACCGGCTCGCCATCTGGGCGATCTACGCCGCGTCCGCCACCACCATCGCCAAGCTCCTCGGCTACTGAAGGGCCACCCCTGATGCGTACCAACCTCACCGCAGCCATCGACACCGCCGCCCGCCACACCATGGCCGCCGCCCCTCAGCAGG
This sequence comes from Streptomyces sp. NPDC001822, assembly GCF_042892135.1. Classification (NCBI taxonomy): domain Bacteria; kingdom Bacillati; phylum Actinomycetota; class Actinomycetes; order Kitasatosporales; family Streptomycetaceae; genus Streptomyces; species Streptomyces sp. NPDC001822. Next base: position 408,817 of record NZ_JBIATW010000006.1, on the reverse strand, counting down.
CCCCCGCCCTCGACGTCAACGGCGGCGCCCTCGGCGCACTCCTCATCGGCCTGATCATGTGCACGGTCATCGTCGTGAAGTGGAAGAACAACGTCTACAAGGAGGCCGAGCGCAAGGCGATCATCATCACCGCCATCGCCTGCATCCTCCTCGCCGGATCCGCCGGCGGAATCATCGCCGACATCTTCGGCAGCGTGCAGGACATCGGCGACCAGGTCGGCAACAGCGTCACCAGCGTCGGGACCGGCCGATGAAGCTCCCCCTGCAACCCCTCATCCAGCCCCTCGGCGACGGCTCCGCCATCCTGTACGACCGCATCACCACCTGGGTCGCCTCCCCGAAGTACCGGGAGGCCCCCGTCGAGGAGACCCCGGCCAAGGAGGGCGACAAGCCCAAGGACGGCAAGGCCAAGCCGGAGAACGGGAAGCCGAAGCCCGCCCCGGAACCCGAGCTCGACAAGCGGGCCCCCCTCAAGCGGGTTGGGATGCTCCTCGGCGGCGCCTACGTCGTCGCCTCCACCGACTACACCACCTACGCCACCGCCGCGGCCGCCCTCGGCTGGGTGGTCGCCGCCTACATGGTCGCCCCGCCCCGCCAGACGACCCAGCCCCCCTTGGCCGCCGGCCCCGCCAGCCCCCGCGGCGCCATCGTCGAATGGCTCACCCGGGCCATCGGCGACCGCCCCGGCATCCACCTCTACGAGCTCTACCCCCTGATGCGCGCCCTGCCCGGCATGGAGAAGCACGACGAGGCCGCCCTGAGGGAGGCCCTCATCACCCTCGACATCCCCATCACCCGGGCCTTCACCATCGGCGACGCCAAGGGCCGCTCGGGGGTCCGTCTGGCCGACCTGGCCACTCCCCTCCCCTCTCGGGAAGAGCGCCCCCTCTCCACGGATGAAGACGCAGGTGAGACCACCCGCTCTACCCCCGAAGAGCAGCCCGAGAGCGGCCAGTCACCCGTCGAAGAGCGGTCCGAAGAGGCCCCTGCTGCGGCCTGACGGCTGCCCGATCCGCCCGCGGGAGAAGGGCGGTGAGGGGAGCCGGACAGCCCGGACCACACCACCCAGGAGGACGACATGACCACGCAGACCAAGACCACCGCCTGGCCCGAGGGCGTCATCGCCCGCTACCTCACCCTCGTCGGTTCCACCGTCGATCTCGCTCACCGGGACGAAACGCAGGACGGCAAGAAGAAGGCGACCTTCGCTACCTGCACCGGGTGCAGGGCAGCCACAGTCCAGACCTGGGCCGACAGCTTTCCGAATCACCGCCGCCCCGGCCGCACTGAGTTCCAGAACCAGGACAAGGGCGACCGTGCCGCCCGTACCTGGGCGCAGAAGCACGCTGAGACTTGCCGCGCTCTGCCCAAGCCCCCCGCATCCGAGCCCACCGCGCCCGAACCGCAGACCGGGCCGGAGCCGAAGCGGCGCCTTTGGCTCCCCACCCGCCGCAAGGCCACCTGACCCGACAGCCCAGCCCCATGGGCGGCCGCATCACTGCCAGGCGACCGGCCGCCCCGGGCCCCAATCCCGCACACACGAGACAGGACCACGATCATGACACTCCTCGCCCGCCTCGCCACCGCCCTCGGGTTCGAGCAGCAGCCCCTTCCGTACTGCGCCCAGTGCGGTGGCCACTACCCCGCCCACACCCACTGAAAGGACAAGCACCATGAAGTTCGCCTACCTGATCCAGAGCGCCGACAACGGCCGGCGCATGAGCTCCGGCGTGATCAGCGTCGACCCGCCCCCATCCCTCGCCGAGCTGGCGGCCGAGCTCGTCCAGCGAAACCGAGCCGAGCACTCCTACTACACCGGGCCGCGCACCTGCTGGGTCTGGGCCCACGACGGCCAGCAGAGCCTCACCCGCCTGGAGACCGGGCCGGACGGCGCCGAGCGCTTCGACCTGTGACCGCTGTCAGACCCCGTCCGTAGCCTGGAACCAGTCCTATTCGCGCTCCATGGCTGCTGCGCTACTCGGACCCGAGCCCCGCCCCGATCACGGAGCGGGGCTCACCCATGTGCCCGCGCGGGCACACTGATCACATGCACACCCAGCCGCTCCTCGTCGACCTGTACGCCGCCGCCGTCCGTACCGGAGCCCGCCCGGCCACCCTTCGCGTCTGGGTTCACCGCGGCCATCTCGACCACCACGGCTACGACTCCGAGGGCCGCGTCCTCATCGACCTGGACGCAGCCGTGCGACTCGTCGAGCAGAAGGCCGGCGCGACGCGCGCCAACGCAGCTTGACCAGTGCTCTAACCGCCTGTAACACTGACCCCAGGTCCGGCGTGCCCACACACCGCCAGGAACACCAGGCCCCGCCCCAACGGACGGGGCCTTCGTCGTACCCCGAGGAGCCCGTCATGGCCTGAACGCCAGACATCTGCGCCTCCGCTGTCCGATGATGACCCCCTCATCACGCACCACCCTGGGGGGACCATGCGCACTACCACAGCCGCCTTCCTCGCGGCCGGCCTCCTGCTCGCCGCCACTGGCTGCAGCACGACCGGCGACCGCGCGGCAGCTCCGGCTGGGAAGTACGCGCAGACGTGGCCCACGCCGTACAGCAGCACCACCTGCGGCGACTACCTCACCGCCATGGACCACCACCAGCGTTGGGCCCTCGCCGCCGACATGCTCGTCGGCGCTCGCAAGGCTGACGGGCTGACCACACTGCCCGCCGATACCGACGTCGACCGGTTCGAGCAGGACATGGCCACCGCGTGCCAGCCCATCGCCACCGCGAAGACCACAGAGATCGGCGCATCCATCTACCTCATGGACACCACCTACAGCCACTGATCACAACCTCGGGGGTGACGTCGTGGCCAAGCCCCAGCGTTGGCGCGTCTGCTCCACCCCCGGGTGCCCCGAGTACACCGACCAAGGCGGCCGCTGTGCCGAGCACAGGCGGGAAGCCGAACAGCGCCGCGGCAGCGCACGGCAGCGCGGATACAGCAGGCGACACGAGACCCGGTTCCGGCCGGCAGTCCTCGCCCGCGACCCGCAGTGCGTGTGCACCGAGCAAGGGCACGGACACGACGGACCATGCGGTCAGCCGTCCGTGCACGCAGACCACTGGCCACTCAGCCGGCGCGAGCTCGCGAGCCAGGGCCTTGACCCCGACGACCCGAAGCACGGGCGCGGCCTCTGCCCTCCATGCCACAGCAGTGAGACAGCACGACACCAGCCGGGAGGGTGGAACCAGTGACCGGATGGGACGAGAACGCGGGCACGCCAACACGCCCGATCGGTGACCTCATCGACGCCCTCGGCATCAAAGCGACCGTCGGCCCCGACGACCTCGTGGCCGGCGCCCTGGTGCTGCTGAAGGTCCTGGACGCAGACGGCGGCACCAGGCTCAGCCTCGCCCACTCCGACGGCCTCGGCTGGATCGAGCGCGCCGGCATGCTCCGGATCGCCGAGACCCTGGAGACCGACTCGATCCGGCAGCCCGACGACGACGGGTGATCGTCACACACGGTGATCCCGGCCCATGATCACCCCCGGGGAGGGACCCCAATCAAGATCATCCCGAGGACCGCCGGGGAGGTGGCTGGCAGGTCTGCCGGGTTCAGAGCCTCCGGTGATCATGGTCCGGCGGGTGTCGATCATGCTTCGTCGTCACGCAATGTGATGGCCAGAGAGGAGCCGCGCGTGCCCGCCATCGACTACGACTTGGAGTTCCTGGAGAACGGCAAGACCATCGAGCTGATCTCCATCGGCATGGTGTGCGACGACGGCCGCGAGTACTACGCAGTCAGCTCCGACATGCCGGTCGACCACATCCTCAACCACCAGTGGTTGAAGGCCAACGTGTGGCCCCATCTGCCGCTGCGCGGGTACAAGCCCGCGCCGCAGATCAACGCGCTTCAGCAGAGTGATGGCTCGCTCGACATGACGGACACCCGGGTGAAGCCGAAGTGGGTAATCGCGAACGAGGTCCGTGAATTCATCCAGGCCGCCGGGCCAGACATCGAACTGTGGGCGAACTACGGCGCCTACGATCACGTAGCCCTCGCGCAGCTCTGGGGCCGGATGATCGACCTCCCTGAGGGCGTCCCGATGTTCACCCATGACATCCAGCAGGAAGCCCGACGCCTCGGCATCGGCTGGAACGACCTGCCCAAGCAGGAGTCCGGGGAACACAACGCGCTCGCCGACGCCCGCCACAACCAGACCGTGCGCCGCTGGCTGGCGCAGCAGGGTTGGCGGGGAGCTTCATAGCCGCTGGGGCTGCCCTGACCTTCTGACGGCTGCGCAATGCGGCTGTCTCTGACGCCGCGCAACGCGGCCAGTTGGAGTGATCAACATGGCAAAGGGTGGTGCACGCGCACGCTCCGGCCCGGCCCCCGATCCTGACGCGCTGCGCCGGGAACGAGACGCCGGCGAATGGTCGATCCTGCCCGCCGAGGGCCGCCAGGGCGCAACGCCCACCTGGCCCCTGACGGATCAGACGGCCCGCGAGGATGTGCTCTGGGAGCGCCTGTGGCTGATGCCGCAGGCGCTGATGTGGGAGCGGTACGGGCAGGACATCGAGGTGGCCCTGTACGTCCGGCGCCTGGCCGAGGCTGAGTCTCCGGACGCCCCGGTCACGGTCGGCACCCTGGTCCGGCAGATGTCCGACTCGCTCGGGCTGACGACGCCGGGGATGCGGGCGAACCGGTGGCGGATCGACCGTGCCGAGGAGGCCGAGGAGCGGCCGGCCGGTCCGGTGCAGCCTGCCCCGAACTCGGCGCGCGCCAGGCTGAGGGCGGTGCCTGGTGGTAGCGGCTGACGACGGCGCGTGGCCGCTCGATTTCCCAACCCTGTTCGTCGTCCCTGACTGGATTGCCGCACACTGCCGACTCCAGTCGGTGGGCGGTCTGGTCACCGAGCCGCAGCCGTTCGAGATGTACGACTGGCAGCTCCGGGCCACGGCCAGCTTCTACCGGGTTCGGCCGACCGCCACGGTGGGCCAGCTGTCGACCGCGTTCCACTACCGGCGCGCCCAGGTCGTCGCCCCGCAGAAGTCCGGCAAGGGCCCGTGGACGGCCGGGATCGTGGCGGCCGAAGCCGTCGGGCCTGTCCTTTTCGGCGGCTGGGCTGCGGGCGGCGAGCGGTACGAGTGCCGCACGCACGGCTGCGGCTGCGGCTGGGCATACGAGTACGAGCCTGGCGAGCCCTTGGGGCGCCCGTGGACGACTCCGCTGCTTCAGATCACGGCGACGTCCGAGGACCAGACGGACAACGTCTACCGGCCGCTGCAGGCGATGATCCGCAACGGCCCGTTGTCCGAGCTGATGCGAGTAGGCGAGCAGTTCATCCGGCTGCCGAACGACGGCCGGATCGATGTCGTCACCTCGTCCGCCCAGTCCCGCCTGGGTAACCCGGTGACCTTCGTCGTGCAGGACGAGACCGGGATCTGGACCGAGACGAACAAGATGACGAAGGTCGCGACCACGCAACGCCGCGGCCTGGCCGGCATGTCCGGACGGTCGATGGAGACCACGAACGGGTGGGACCCGTCGGAGAACTCGGTGGCGCAGAAGACCGCCGAGTCCAGCTCGAAGGACATCTACCGCTACCACCGGTTGCCGCCCCGGGGCCTCTCCTACACGAACAAGGCCGAGCGGCGGCGAATCCACGCTCACGTCTACGAGGGCAGTCACCACATCGACCTGGACGCCATCGAGGGCGAGGCGGCCGAGCTGCTGGAGAAGGAGCCGGCCGAGGCCGAGCGCTTCTACGGCAACCGGATCGTCGCCGGTATGGGTGCCTGGATCCAGCAGGACCGGTGGGACGCTCGCGCTGCGGTCCAGGAGGTCCCGGACGGGACGCGCATCGTCCTCGGATTCGACGGGTCCGACGTGGACGACTGGACCGGGATACGGGCGGAGACGCTGGACGGCTACCAGTTCACCCCGCGGTACGGGCCGGACCGGCTGCCGACGGTGTGGAACCCGGCGGACTGGGAGGGCCAGGTTCCCCGCCTAGAAGTCGACGCCGCGTTCCGCGAGCTGTTCGAGCGGTTCGACGTGGCGCGCGCGTACTGCGACCCGCCGTACTGGACATCGGAGGTGGCGGCGTGGCAGGCGGCTTTCGGGGAGAAGCGGGTGACGGAGTGGCACACCACGCGGGTGGTCCAGATGCACGCGGCGTGCGAGTCGCTGCTGACCGACGTACTGAAAGCCGAGACGACCTTCCGGCACGACGGGTGCGAGACGACGTCCACGCACGTGCGCAACGCCCGCAAGGCCGCGCGGCCGTCGAACCGGTACGTGCTCAGGAAAGCCAGCGTGCTCCAGAAGATCGACCTGACCGTCTGCTCTGTCCTCTGTCACGAGGCCGCGTCAGACGCCATCGCAGCAGGACAGGCCAAGCCCCGGAAGTCCGGGCGAATGATCGTGATGGGGCGGAGGTGACAAGGTGAAGGCATCGGACCGCACGCCGCTGGAGTGGGTGGCGCACCTGGCCAGGGTGCATGAGGCGCAGAAGCCTGGCCTGGAGGAGCTGAACCGGTACTACGAGGGTCAGCAGCCGCTCGCGTACCTCCACCCGGAGCTCCTGGAGGAACTCGGCGAGCAGCTGCGCCAGGTCGTCATCAACTGGCCGCGGCTGGTCGTCGATGCACTCGAAGAGCGGCTCGATGTCGAGGGCTTCCGCTACGCGGACGACGAGGAATCAGCCGACGACCTGTGGAAGATCTGGCAGGCCAACGGGATGGACGAGGCCAGCCAGCAGGCCACGGTGGACTCGCTGGTCATGCGCCGGTCGTTCATGGTCGTGGGGACGAACGCGAAGGACCCGGCGACGCCGCTGGTGACGGTGGAATCGCCCTTGCAGATGCAGGTGGACTGGGACCCGCAGACCCGTGCGGTCCGTGCGGCGCTGAAGCGCTGGCACGAGCAGGACCCGATCACCGACGCGATCACCGACCGGTACGCGGCCCTGTACGTGCCCGGGGTGACCCACTGGTACGAGCAGACCACCGCGAACGGATGGCAGGAGGTCAGCCGCGACGAGCACGGTCTCGAAGTGCCGCCCGTCGTCGCGCTGGTGAACCGACCACGGCTGATGCAGCCAGGCGGCATCAGCGAGCTGGCGGACGTGATCCCGCTGTCCGACGCGGCATGCAAAGAGGCCACGGACATGATGGTCAGCTCGGAGTACCACGCCATGCCACGCCGGGTGGCGTTCGGGTTCGACGAGTCCGACTTCACCGACGCGGACGGCAACCCGGTCTCCGCATGGTCCCGTCTGGCTGGCCGCATCTGGGCCACGGTGAAGAACCGCAAGACCGGCCCCGACGGTGACGGCGCTGACGTCATCCAGTTCCCCGAAGCCCAGCTCAGCAACTTCCACGCCACGATCGAGCTCCTGGCGAGGCTTGTGGCGTCGCTGGCCGGCATGCCGCCGAACTACATGGGCCTGGACACGAACAACCCTCCGTCGGCGGACGCGATCCGGTCGGCTGAGACGCGGATCATCAAGCGTGCCGAGCGGCGCCACCGCCCGCTCGGCGGTTCCTACGAGCAGATGAACCGGCTGGTCCTGCGAATTCGGGACGGGCGCTGGGACCCGCGCGCGCGGTCGCTGGAGACCTTGTGGCGGGACCCGGCGACGCCGACCTACGCGCAGAAGGCTGACGCGGTCACGAAGCTGGTTCAGACGGGCATCCTGCCGGTCGAGCAGGCCCGCGAGGACCTCGGGTACACCGCGGTGCAGCGGCAGCGCATGCGGCAGATGGACCAGGACGCCCTTGACCGGGCCATGGGCGGTGACCTGGCTGCCGGATACGGGCCCAAGCCGGACCCGGAGCCGGCCGAGCTCCTGGCCGCGGAGTAGGCGATGGTCTCCCAGGACGTGCGGGCCGTCGCCACCGCCCAGTACCGGGCACAGCAGCGGATCGTCCGGCGGGCCACCACCCAGGTACAGGCCCTGTGGCAGCAACTCGACCGGGGCGACCTGACCGGCTCCTGGGCGGCCCTGGCCCCCGCCCTGGAGCAGGCCCTCACCGCGCAGCAGGTCGCGGCGGCGGCCCTGGCCGATGCCTACCTCGACGCAGTGCAGGCGGCCGAGGGCGCCGATGTTGCGGCGGCCGGGGCGGTGCGGGCGGCGTCGTTCGCCGGGATCGCGTCGGACGGACGCCCGCTGCTGTCCCTGCTCTACCAGCCGATCATCGACTGGAAGGTCCGGCTGCTGGCCGGGCAGTCGATGCAGGACGCGGCCCGCGGGTCCCTGGCGTCCGCGCTGCGGATTACGAGCACGCAGGTCGCGGACGCCGGCCGTGGCGCGGTCGCCTCCGGCATGGCCGGGCGGCGCACGATCCAGGGCTACGTCCGGGTCGTGCAACCCCCGGCCTGCTCTCGGTGCGTGATCCTGGCCGGCAAAGAGTTCGGGTGGAACACCGGTTTCCAGCGGCACCCGAAGTGCGACTGCATTCACCTGCCGACCACGCTCATCGCCCGGAACCAGACCCGGGGCCGCCTCGCCCCCGACCAGGGCTTCCTGGACCCGCGGGCGTACTTCAACAGCCTCTCGGCCGCCGAGCAGAGACGCGTGTTCGGGGACGCCGGTGCCCGGGCCATTCGCGAGGGCGCCGACATGGGCCAGGTCGTGAACGCCCGGCGGGGCATGAACGCCGCAGGCACCGCGACACGCACGGGCACCCGGCGCGGCAGCCGGTACTGGCATGTGGAGCGGCGCCGCGCGCTGGACGCCGGCGAGATCACGGCGGACGTCGACCGGGCCTTCCGGCTCCGGTCCGCCCGCCTGATGCCCGAAGAGATCTTCCGTACCGCCACGAGCCGTGAGGACGCGGTCCGCCTGCTGCGGCGCTACGGCTACCTGACCTGACCCCGGCGCAACGCCGACGGTCGCAACCTCCTGCAACGGGAGCACTGATGAGCACACCCACACCGACCGAACCGACCACGGACCCGTCCGCGGGCAACCCGCCGCCGGCCGAACCGAACCCGGCTCCCCCCGCCAACCCTCCGGCCCCGGCCGGGGAACCGCCCGCGGACGTCCCCCTGGGCCCCGCCGGTGAGAAGGCGCTGGCCGAGTGGAAGGCCCGCGCAAAGACGGCGGAGAAGGAGCGCGCCGAGCAGGCCACCCGGCTGCGGGAGTACGAGGACCGGGACAAGACCGAGGCCGAACGGCAGGCGGACGCGCTGAAAGCGGCGGAGACGCGCGCCGAGCAGGCCACGAGGCTGGCGGTGTCCGCGTCGGTGCAGGCACTCGCGGCAGGCCGGTTTCAGGACCCGCAGGACGCCGTGGACGCCCTTGCCAGCGGCTCGTTCCTCACCGAGGACGGGGCCGTCGACAGCGACGCCATCACGGCGGCCCTGAACGGGCTGCTGGAGCGCAAGCCGCACTGGGCGGCCGGCCCCGCAGCTCCGCGCGTTCCCGCCCCGGACCCGGCGCAGGGCGCCCGCCCCGGCGGGACTCCGACCCTCGACGGACAGATTGCCGAAGCGGAGAAGGCCGGGAACACCAAGCTCGTGATGGCGCTCAAGACACAGCAGCTGCGCGAGATCACGAAGACCAAGTAGGGCAGGCCACCAGGCCGGGCCCTCACCCCTTTGAGAGGACAACCCCATGGGTGCAGTTTCCGGGCAGGGCACGACCTTCAACCTGCCGAACTACCACGGCCAGCTCTACACGGTCACCCCGACCGAGACGCCGTTCCTGGCCGCGATCGGTGGCCTGTCCGGCGGGAAGCGGACCAAGTCGGTCGAGTTCGAGTGGCAGACCGTGGACCGCCGCACGTCGACCGCCGGTAACGCGGTCGTCGAGGGTGCCAACGCCCCGACGGCGGTCGCCCGGTCCCGGTCGAACGTCTCCAATGTGGTCGAGATCCACCACTCCGCCATCGAGGTGTCCTACACCCGGCAGGCCGCCACCGGCATGTACTCCGGGATCAACATCGGGGCGGACGACAACCCGGTCAACGACGAGCTGACCATGCAGATCACCACCGAGCTCGAATCGATGGCGGTCGACGTGGAGATGTCGTTCCTGACCGGCACCTACGCGAAGCCCGCGAACAACGCGACCGCCCGCAAGACCCGTGGCCTGCTGACCGCGATCACGACGAACGTCAACGCGAACGGCGGCACCCCACGCGCCATCTCGAAGGCGATCGTCGACGCGCAGCTGGCCGCGATGTTCGCCGCCGGCGCGAAGCTCCCGCAGGAAAGCACGGTGTTCATGGTCGGCCCGGCGCAGAAGGTCGCCCTGTCCAACCTGTATGGGACGGGCAGCCTCAACCAGCCGACCATGACCCGCAACATCGGTGGCGTCGCCGTCGACACGCTCGTCACGGACTTCGGGACGTTCGGCGTGATGCTCGACCGGTGGATGCCGACCGGGCAGGTCGCTGTCGTCGACCTCTCCGTCTGCGCCCCGGTGTGGCTGGAGATCCCCGGCAAGGGCCTGCTGTTCGCCGAGCAGCTCGCCAAGACCGGCGCGGCCGAGAAGTGGCAGCTGTACGGCGAGGTCGGCCTGGAGTACGGCCCCGAGACCTACCACGGCGTCATCAAGGACCTCAGCTAAGGAGACCGCCACCATGGCGACATTCACCAGCAGCACCTATCCGGCGCTCACCCTCCAGGACGACGACGGGGTATGGGCACGCTTCGAGGACGGACGCTTCGAGACGTCGGATGCGGCCGTGGCCAAGCGGCTGCGGTCCCTGCCCGACTCCGAGGGCATCACCGAGACCGGGGGCGGCGAACCCGCCGGCGACAGGGCCCCGTCGAAGCGGGCATCGAAGGACGACTGGGTGGCCTGGGCAGTCAAGGCCGGGGCCACCGAGGAAGAGGCGTCCGCACTGACCCGCGACCAGCTGGCGGAGCAGTACGCGGACGCCGACCCGAAGGAGTGACCGATGGCGGCCCTGGCCACCTTGGAGGACCTGGCGGACCGGCTCGGCCGTGACCTGACGGCTGCTGAGGAACGCCAGGCCGCCGTCTTCCTCGACGACGCCACCGCCGTCATCCTCGACCGGTTCCCGCGGTACGCCACCACGCCCACAGCGATCTCCACGAAGGTCTGCTGCGCCATGGTGCTGCGGGTCCTGCGCAACCCGGACGGGAAGAGGCAGGAGTCGATCGACGACTACTCGTACACGATCGACTCCTCCCGCTCGACCGGGGAGATCTACCTCACCCAGGCCGAGGTGGAGGAGCTGCGGCCCGCGCACAGCGGGGGCGGCGCGTTCTCCATCGTCCCCGGGGCCCCGGCGGTGACGTCGTGAGTGTCGCGGACGCGCTCGCCCGGGGCCGGGCTGCGGCGGAGGCCCGCATGCTCGACACGGTGCGCCTCTACACCCAGGGCGAGGACGTCTTCGACCGGGAGTCGGGCACCACGGTGCCGGGCCCGGTGACGGTCCTGTACGAGGGGCGGGCCCGGGTGAAACCGGTCTCGCAGGCCTCCGGGGAGGAGAAGCAGGCCGGTGAGCGGGAAGTCGTCCTGCGTGAGGTGGAGGTCGCCCTGCCCTGGGCGACCGCGTTGCCCGCCGGGACACGGCTGCTGGCCGGCGCCCGGGTGAAGGTCCTGGCCTCCCAGGACCCGCGCATGGGCGATCTGGTCCTGTGGGTGGCCTCCTCGCAGTTCTCCGGTCAGGCCACCGCCTGGCGGATCAGCACCGAGGACCGGTCATGACCGGCCGCAACCCGTTCGACATGCGCGACGTGCGGCGTCTGCAGCGCCACCTCATCCGCGGTATCCCGCAGGCGAGGCGTGACACCCGGGCCGTCATGGTGCACGGCGCGCTGAACATCAAGCGCGGCTGGCAGCAGAACGCCCGCCAGTCCGCACCCCAGCACGCACCGGCCTACCCGCGCACCATCGGGTACGACCTGCTGACGTTCGGCCCGGACCAGCTCCTGGCGGTCATCGGCCCGGACAAGGGCAAGAAACAGGGCGCCCTCGGCAACATCCTCGAGTACGGGTCGGTCAACAACCCACCCCACTACGACGGGCACCGGGCCCTGTGGGACGAGGTACCGGCGTTCGAGGCGCAGATGGCGCTGATCATGCAAAGGGGGCTGACCTGGTGGTGACACCGACTGTCCTGCCGCACGTCGATGCCGTCGAGGCGGCCCTGAAAGCGGTGCCGCTGACCGTCTATATCGGGGGCACCCCTACCTCGACGGGCTGGTCCCCGCCGGACAAGTTCGCGGTGCTCTACCCCGACCCAGGGAAAGCCTCCAGGGCGTCCCTGGCCGGGGAGCGCACCGACTTCCGGCACCTGGTGCAGGTCACCTGCGTCGGGGCGACCGTCGAGCGGGCCCTGTGGGTGGCCGACAAGGTCCGCCAGGCGCTCGACGGGCCGCTGACGGTCGCTGGACGGCGGGCGTGGCAGCCGGAGGACCAGGGCGGCCCGCCGGTCCAGCGCGACGACGACGTCACCCCGCCCCTGTTCTACGTCCCGGTCCTCTATCTCATCCAGTCCATCCCCTCCTGATCGGAGACCCCTCATGGCGACCCTCGCCACCCAGACCGTCGCCCTTGGCGGCCTGAACCCGACCTACTCCGCTGCCGCTGGCGGCGGCGACAAGTGCGAGGTCGGCGACCGTAACTTCCTCCACGTGAAGAACGGCGCGGCCAGCCCCATCACGGTGACCCTGACGTCCACCGCGACCGTGCGCGGCCAGGCCGCCGCGAACGTGACCGTCAGCGTTCCGGCGTCCGGTGAGCGGATGATCGGCCCGCTCCCCGCCGACCTCCTCCAGAACGCGGCCGATGGCCTGTGCGCCGTCGGCTACTCCTCCGCGACCACGGTCACGGTCGCCTCGCTCCGCATCTGACCCCCACCCACCCCGCACGCCCCGCGCCGTCGGCCGGGGCTTTCTTCATGCCCTGGAGGGCCAATGGCTGACCTGATCTCTGACGGCAAGACCCGCGTGGTGTGGATGGCCACCTGCGCGAACATCAACGCCCCGACCGTGGCCGAGCTGAACGCCGGCGCGGACTACACCAAGAGGATCACCCCGGACGGGCTGAAGCTGGACCCGACCACGGCGGACGTGGACACGTCGTCGCTGGCCAGCAAGTTCGACACGAAGACCGTCGGCCGGGTCGGCTTCGACGTCGAACTGACCTTCAAGCGGGGCGACAACCCGACGGACGACGCCCCCTACACCACCCTGAAGTACGGCGTCGGCGGGTTCCTCGCGGTGCGCCGTGGTGTCGACTTCGCCACGGCGTGGACGATCGGCCAGAAGGCCGAGGTCTACCCGATCACCTGCGGTGAGCCCGCGAACAACTCCCCGGCCGCGAACGAGGTCATGAAGTTCACCTCGCCGATGAAGGTCACCGACACCCCGGCGACCGCCGCGACGGTGGCCTGATGCCGGACATCAAGGCCCTGCTGGCCAAGGCGAAGCCGCGCGAGGGCTCGACGACGGTCCTGCTCGACGGGCAGACCGCTGGGGAGATCGAGCGCCTGGAGGCTGAGCTCCTTCAGGTGTCGGAGGACTGGCAGCCGGCCGACCTGACCGAGCAGCACCCGGGCCGGAAGATCAGCGAGCAGATCGCGAAGCTCCGGCAGAAGGCGAAGAACTCCGAGGCGGTGTTCCGATTTCGGTACATCGGCGACGAGGCGTACTCCAGCCTGCTGGCCGCCCACCCGTCGAAGGACCCCCAGGAGGGGTTCGACTCGGTGACCTTCCCCCGGGCGCTGATCGCCGCGTCTGCGGTCGACCCGGTGATGTCCGAGGACGACGTGAAGGCGCTGTTCGAGGTCATCAGCCAGGGCGACATCAAGAGGCTGTTCGACACCGTGTGGGACGTCCACAACAGTTCGGGGCTTACCCCTTTCTCGTTGGCCGCCTCCGCTCTCCTGGCGGCGGCCGCTGGCGGCGAGAAGTAGAGACCGCGCGCGATTGGGGAGTGCCGCGCTCGGTTTTCCTCGGCCGGGTGGTGGCTCCTGGCGAGCCGCTGTTCACCGGGGAGGACCGGGCGTGGGCCTTGGCGCTGAAGGAGATCGAGGCGGACACCTGCCCGGACTGCGGCGAGTCCTGGTCGGAGGCCACCGACCCGAAGAACGAGTTCGAGTACACGGCCGAGCTGATCATGTGCCACTCCTGCGCGACCTCGGCCAAGGCGGTCCGCGCTCACCAGGACCGAAACGGTTCCGCCGACGGGCTGCACGTCCACCTGGAGCACCGCAAGAAGAGGAGGTGAGCCGTGGCCGTCCGTACCGTCACCGTCCGGCTCCGAGCCGACATCTCGAACTACACCCGCGGCATGCGGCAGGCCTCCGACACCACGTCGCGCCTCGCCAACGCGGGTGCAGCCACTGGCGCGGCGATGCTCGCCGGGTTTGCTGTGGCTGCGGCTGCCGCCGCGAAGTTCGACAAAGCGCTCAGCAACGTGCGCGCGGTGACCGGGGCGTCCACTGGCGAGATGGCGAAGCTGCGCGCGGCCGCGCTGGAGGCCGGGAAGACCACGTCGTTCACGGCCACGGAGGCGGCGAACGCCGAAGCCGAACTGGCCCGCGCCGGCGTCAGTACCGCGAACATCATCGGTGGCGCACTCAAAGGCAGCCTGGCCCTGGCCGCGTCCGGGCAGGTCGACCTCACCGAAGCCGCAGTCGTGTCCGCGCAGGCCATGAATACCTTCGGGCTCGCGGGCAAGGACGTCACGCACATCGCGGACCTCCTTGCCGCGGGCGCGAACAAGAGCGCGGCCGACGTGCACGGGCTCAGCATGTCCCTGCGCATGGGCGGGCTCCTCGCCCACCAGACAGGCATGTCCATCGAGGACACCGTGGGCACCCTCGCGGCGTTCGCCGACCATGCGCTGATCGGCTCGGACGCCGGTACGTCGCTCAAGGTGATGTTGCAGAGGCTGGTGCCGCAGTCCAAGGAAGCCCAGGGCGCGATGGACGCCATCGGGTTCTCCGCCTATGACTCCAGCGGCAAGTTCGTCGGCCTGTCGGAACTGGCCGGCCGGATGAAGACCAGCTTCAGCAAGCTGACGCCAGAGGCGCGCAACAGCGCCATGGCCACCATCTTCGGTGCGGACGCGGTCCGTTCTGCCACGATCCTGTACGAGCTCGGCTCCGAGGGCATCAACCGGTACGTCACCAGCGTGGACGACGCCGGGGCCGCCCAGCGCATGGCCGCGATCCAGACCGACAACCTCATCGGGGATCTGGAACGACTACGCGGCGCGCTGGAGGTCGCCCTCATCGAGGGCGGGTCCGCGGCGAACGGTGCCCTGCGCTCGATGACGCAGTGGATCACCGCCCTGGTCAATGCGTACAACAGCTTGCCGCCGGGGTTGCAGCACGCGGTGACCGGGTTTATGGGCGTCGGCGGCGCCATCGCGTTCGCAGGCGGCGCGATGCTGCTGCTCCTGCCGAGGATCGCCGCGACCCGGGCGGCCCTGACCGCGATGGGCGTCACCGCGACGACCGTGCGGTCCGCGATGATGATGCTCGGCCGCATGACGCTTGTCGTCGCCGGGCTCGCCGCCGTCAGCTACGGCGTCGAAACGATGATGAAGCAGTTCGACGAGGCGCCGCCGAACGTCACGAAGCTCACCAACTCGCTCGTCGACCTGGCCCTTAAGGGCAAGGCCGGCGGGGAGCTCACGAAGGCGTTCGGCGAGGACCTCGACAAGTTCGGTACGTCCGTGGCCCGCATCGCCCACGCGGGTGTCCTGGACCGGGTCGGCGACTCGCTGTACAACATCACGCACCTGGGCTCGGACGGCTACGAACTGACGACGGCGCGCGAGAACGTCAAGAGCCTGGACGAGGCGCTGTCCGGTCTGGTGCAAGCCGGGTCGGCGGATGTTGCGGCGAAGGCGTTCCAGCAGATGGCTGTGGAGGCTGAGGCGCAGGGCACGTCCACGGAGAAGCTGCGGACGCTGCTGCCGCAGTACGCCGAAGCGCTGTCCGGCGCGGACACCCAGCAGAAGCTGGCGGCCGAGAGCCAGGCCGGTCTCGGTGACGCGGCGGAGATGACCGCGGACCAGATGAAGGACCAGCGCACCGAGGCGGAGAAGCTGGCCGACGCGCTGAAGACCCTGAACGGCGTCGCCATCTCGACGGCCGAGCAGGAGATCGGGTTCCGGAAGTCCCTGGCAGACCTGTCAGCCGCGGTAAAGGAGAACGGGCACAGTCTCGACGTCACCACGGAGAAGGGGCGGGCGGTCAAGGGCGCGTTCCTCGACGCCGCGAAATCTGCCATGGAGTACGCCCAGTCGGTGGCCGAGCAGACCGGCAGCCAGGAGCAGGGGCAGGCGGTCCTAGAGAAGAACGTCGGCCTGCTCCGGGCCCAGATGGATCAGGCCGGGTTCTCGAAGGACGCCATCGACAAGCTCACATCCGCGTACCTGCAGCTGCCGGCCGCGGCCACCACGAAGGTGAACGCCGACACGGCGGCCGCGGTGAAGGACCTGCAGGCGGTACAGAACAAGATTCGTACCACCAAGGGCAAGAACATCACCGTCAAGGCGCTGACGGGAACGGCGGAGAAGGCGCTGAAGAACCTCGGCTACAAGGTCACCCACATGAAGGACGGCAGCGCCCGGATCACCGTTCCCACGGGCACGCCGATCTCTCAGGTGGGTGCGATCCAGCGGGCCATCAACGGGATCCAGGGCAAGCCCGTCGGCATCGGGGTGTACCTCAAGGCCACGGCCAGCGACTCCGACGCCAACGGCGTGCCCGACATGATCCAGGCGCGCGCGAAGGGCGCCGTCGTCGACTACTACGCCAACGGCGGCATGCGCGAAAACCACGTCGCGCAGATCGCCCCTGCGGGCAGCTGGCGGGTCTGGGGCGAGCCGGAGACCGGGGGCGAGGCGTACATCCCGCTCGCCCGCGGAAAGCGGCCGCGTTCCCGACAGATCGCGGCGGAGACGGTGGGCCGTCTCGGCGGCCGCGTTGAATGGTTCGCCTCTGGCGGGCTGAACGGCTTCACGTACACCCCGACCGGTCAGCCGGTCCTGGGTGGCCCATCGGACGCCAAGAGCCGCTACGACAAGGAGGTCGAAGACCTCAAGAAGGCGTGGGCCGACCTCAGCGCAGCCATGGCCGACGCGAAGAAGAAGGCCGACGCAGTCAAGGAGGCCGAGAAGAACCTGGCGCGCGTGCGCAAGGGCAGGCACACGGCGAAGCAGCTGGACGCGGCCGAGGACAAGCTGTCCAAGGCGCGGAAGGCAGCGAAGAAGTCGAACGCCAAGGTCAGCGAAGAGCGGCAGGACGTCTACGACGCGAACGCTGCTCTGGGGGTCAAGAAGGGCAGTAAGGCCCCCGCCTCGTTCAACTTGGGCGCTTACCAGAAGCAGCTGAACAACTCGCTCGCGGCGACGACGAAGTGGCGCACCAGCCTGGCGAAGATCGGGCAGCGCGGTGGGGCGGAGCTCAAAGCCATGCTGGAGAACATGGGTGAGGAGGGGTACTCCCTCGTCAACGCCCTGGCGGGCGCGTCCAACGCGCAGTTCGCCGACATCGTGAAGAAGCTCGAGGCCACGGGCGAGCTCGCCAAGGCGACCCTGGCCGATTTCACGAAACAGCTCGGCGGGTCGACGAAGGAGTCCCAGCAGTTCGCGAAGGACTTGCAGACCCTCGCGGCGCAGGGGTTCGGGGACCTGGCGCAGGCCCTAGCCGCCCAGGGCGACGGCTCGGCCATGGCCCTGGCCCGGCAAGCGGCCTCTGGCTCGTCCCGGGACGTGGCGGCCGCGAACGCCGCGGTGAAGGCCAACCAGACGGCGCTCACCGGGGACGACCTGGTGGACTCCCTCGTTCTGCTCTCCACGCTCCGGGGCAAGCCCGGGGCCGGTTTCGCGGAGCTGATCGCGGCCGGGCTGGACACGGCCACCATCCGGGCCCTGGTGCCGCGGATGATGGCGCAGATCAACAGCCTGCCCGCCGCGAACAAGGACGCGTTCCTGCGGCAGTTCGCGGGCCAGGGCGGTGTCACCGCGATGGCGCGTGGCGGGGTCCTCACCGGGCCCGGCCTCGTCCTCGGCGGTGAGGCCGGGGTCCCAGAGTCGTGGATCCCTCACGACGGGTCGGCCAGGTCGCGTGCGCTGCTCGCCACGACGGCGCGCGCGCTCGGCTACGACGCGCGCCCGGCAGGCCGGTGGGGCGCCGGCCGGGCGGCCGGGGCTGCTGCGCACTACGACCAGCGGACCACGACCGTGACGCTGAACGGGGCCAAGCAGACGGCCGGTGAGCAGGCTGCGGACATCGCCCGCCACCTGACTTTCATCGGCTGACGGGAGGAGGCACGTGCCGTACACACCAGGGCAGACCCTCGGCGGGCTCACCGCCACGCTGGGGGATCTGCCGCTCGGCTCGGTCGACTCCGCCGGAGTCGCCTGGGTCCTGCAGGAGCTGGAGGGCTGGGACAGCCCCGAGGTCCGCTCCGAGCTCCAGCAGCGCGAGGCGGACCACGGGGCGTGGCAGACCCCGGTCTACTACGGGGAACGTCCGATCACGCTCGCGGGGACAATCGTGGCTCCGGACCGGACGGCGCTGGAGGACGCGATGGACCGGCTGCGCGCGGCCGTGTCCATCACCGACACCGTGCTGACGGTGGCCGAGACGATCCCGAAGTGCGCGACCGTGCGCCGCTCCGGGAAGGTCCTGACCCGGTACGTCACGGACACCATCGCGACGTACAGCGCGCTCGTCACCGCCGCGGACCCTCGCCGGTACGCGATCGCCCCGCAGTCCGGGTCGACGGGGCTGGCGTCCACGACGGGCGGGTTGACGCTGCCGGCAACGGTGCCGTTGACGATCAGCGCGACCACCGTGTCCGGGCAGATCGACGCCGCGAACCTGGGTTCCTTCGGGACCCCGCTGGTGCTGACGATCAGCGGGCCGGTCCAGCAGCCTCAGATCCTGGTCGCCATGCCCGGGGGCAGCGTGCTCCCGCTGATCTACAGCCAGGACCTCGGGGTCGGCGAGCAGCTCGTCATCGACACCGCGGCGCACACCGTTGTCCTCAACGGGGACGTGTCCCGCCGGCGGTTCCTCTCGGTGCCGTCGGGCTGGCCGCGGATTCCCGCTGGCGCGTCCGTCACGGTCACGTTCAATGCCGCCGTCTACAACGCATCCGCACTGCTGACCGCCACGTGGCGTTCGGCCTGGGACTGAGGAGACCCCTTATGCCGGTCGATCCCACCTGGCAGAACACGCTTACCCTCGACGGCGCCGAGCTCCGGCGTGTCGACTCGATGCTCGTCATGGGCGACGGGACCGCTCTCGGCTCCCGTGGCGGTGTCCGCCCCGGCGACCCGGGGCTCACCGTCACGCTCGCCGGGTCCGTCATCAACGTCAGCGCTGGCGTCGCCGCCGTCTACCGGTCCGGGCAGGGCGTCTACCGGGCGGCCCTGCCGTCCAGCGTGTCACCCGGCTCGGTCACCGCGGCGCACGCCACCCTGGCCCGCGTCGACCTGGTGTACCTGAGGATCTGGGACACCGACATCGACGCGTCCGGGCTCCGGCAGGCCGACCCGGTGTACCTCGCGGGGACACCGTCGTCGACTCCGGTCGCGCCCACGCCTGCGGGGACGGTCATCTATCTGCCGCTGGCGACGATCAGCGTCCCGGCGTCTGGTGGCGGCTCCCCGTCGGTGTCCACCACGGTCCGGCCCGTCACCGTGGCGCCGGGCGGCATCCTTCCGGCGCAGACCACGACGCCGGCCAACCCGTACACGGGTCAGGTGTGGCACGACGGCGCCGACCTCAAGGTCTGGAACGGATCCTCCGTCGACACCTACGCCAAGGTCCGCACGGTCGCCTGGACGAACATCACCCTGGCCAGCGGGTTCACCACACCACAGGGGGCCCTGGGAACTGCCCAGTACCGGGTCGTGACGGTCGACGGCACCGCCACGGTGCAGCTGCGCGGGGGCATCACCTGCACCAGCGACGTCGTGGCCGCCACCACGTTCGCGACCCTGCCTGTTGCAGCACGGCCGCCGCAGAACCGCAGCTTCACCGTGGCCCGCAATTACTCGGCCTCCACATGCGGATCGACCCGCCTGGAGATCCAGACGACCGGGGTGTCCCAGATCTTCGGGAGCACCAGCCCCAACCAGACCGGCTGGTTCTCACTGGACGGGTGCTCGTATGCCCTCTGAGCGCCCGTACCGGCTGGCCTGGTACGGCTGCGACCTGCGGACCGGCGGCATCGTCGAAGACCTTCCCAGCCTGAAAACGCCGGCGCTCTCCCGGCGCCTCGGGCAGCAGACCACCGCGCAGTTCGACCTGCAGCTCGGCGGCGCCCCACCGGACTGGGTGGCCGCGACCGCACACGGCCGCTCCGCGCTCGTCGCCGTCGACACGCTCACCGACACCCCCATCTGGGCGGGCAGCGTCCTGCGCCGCACCCGCGGCTCGGCGCTGACCGCACCGCTGGCGTGCGCCACGCTCGAGGCGTACCTGGAGCGCCGCTACACCGGCACCCGCACCCTCATCGGAGCAGACCAGGCGACCGTCATCTCCACCCTGGCGACGAACCTGCTGAGCAACGCCCCACCGTTCGTCATCGACGCACCCGCCACCGGCGTCAGCATGGACTACACCGTCCTCGACTCCGACGACAAGACGATTCTGTCCGCCATGCAGGAGGTCATGGGGATGGACGGCGGGCCCGAGTGGACCGTCGACGTGGAGTGGGCCAACGCCAGCCACACCGCGTTCCGGTTCCCGCTCCGGGTCCGCCCCCGCATCGGCACCCAGAGTCCGGAGCCGGAGGCCACGTTCGACTTCCCCGGGTCGGTCTCCGCCTACGAGCAGGAGGAGTCCTACGAGGACGGGAAGGGCTCGACCGCTGTCCTGGCCCGTGGCGAGGGCGAGGGCGACTCGCGGCTCTCCAGCGGCAGCTACGTCGCTACCGACCTGCTGGCCAGCGGCTGGTGCCAGTACGTCCACCGCTACACCCCGGCCTCCGGGCTGACCGACCCGGCACAGCTGAACAGTCACGCGTCCTCCGCGCTCGCGCTCATGAAAACCGGCGCGTCCGCATGGTCCGTCACCGGTGTGGCATCCCAGGCGCCCCGGCTCGGCACCGACTGGGGAATCGGCGACACCGTCCGCCTGGAGGTCGCCCCGGGCACCTCGCCCGGCCACCCTGCCGGTGCGTCCGTCGTCGCCCGGGCGTGGGCCTGGGACCTCGACGTCGCCAACGACCAGATCACCCCGATCCTCGTAGAGGAGGACTGAATGCCCACCGGAGCCGATCACCTGCCCAGCGACACCACCGCCTTGATCCGCCGCCTCGCTGCCCTGGAGCGCGACGTCAGAGAACTGCGGGCCGCCCGACGGCTGGAAGCGGCGTCAGTCGGCGCGGGCGGTCTGAGGATCGTGTCCGGCGGTCGGCTGTCCATGACCACCACCGACGGGGTGCGCATGGTCGACGTCGGGGAAATCACCGACGACAACTTCGACCACCTCGACGGCACCCCCCAGCAGGCAGTGTTCTTCCGCCGTGAGGACGGCACCCGAGCCCTGTCCATCTACGGGTACCCGGCGGGCGGCAACGAGGCCCAGGCATGGACCTGGTACGACCGCGACGGCACCATCGTCCTGGCCGAGGACGCCGGCAGCGGCACGGGCCTGGCCCGGCCGTGGATCCCGATGACCGCGCCGACACCGAGCGACCCGGCGCTCTGGGGCAAGACGACGGCCGGGGCATTCACGACTGTTGCCACCTCGTACAACGTGAAGTGGCAGCCGCGGCTGCGGGTGTTCGCGAACACGACACTGGTGGGCACGGCGACCGGCGAGGTCCAGTTCGCCGTCAACGGGGTCGCCTGGGGTCCTGTCGTGACCGCCGGCACCAGCCTCGACTACACCGGGGTCCTCGACAACGTGGAAATCGGGGAGATGTTCACCCTGGACGTGCAGGGTCGGCGCCTCACCGGCACCGGCAGCGTCGCCGCTCAGGTCCGCATGATCTACGGACGACAGACCTAGGAGGTCTACATGGCAGCACATGCTGACGCCACCCTCATCTCGTACCGGCTGAGCCAGTACGCGGTCGGGATATGCCCATCGATCGAACTCACCGTTCAGTTCCAGGCGACCCCGGAGAATGTCGAGCCGGTTGACGAAGCGGCCGAGGCCGCGATACGCGCCCTCATCAAGGCGCTGGAGACCCGGTATCCGGGGGTCCCGGTCGGGACCGAGCGGACGTACACCTCACAGCTGACCGAGACCGAGTGGTACGCCCCCGCCGGGCCAGCCCCCGAGGACCCGGGCAACGAACCGCCGCCGGCCTCCCTCGAATCCTGACCCCTTCCGCCCTTGCCCCGCGCCGATCGGCCCGGGGCTTTGTCACGTCTGGAGACCCGATGGCCTGGTACCCGAGGGCTAAGAAGTACGAGCTGCAGCCGGAGTCCGACAGCCAGCCCGCGATCCGCCCGACGCAGTTCATCGTCCACTCGATCATCGCCCCGTGGACGGCGAAGCGCGTCTACGAATTCTGGCGGGACAGCACCAACCTGGAGAGCCACTTCGGGATCGGCTACGAGGCGGACGACGTCGGGCAGTTCATCGGTACGCAGACCCGCGCGGACGCGAACGCCGGGGCGAACCGGAGGGCGGACGGGACCGGCGCCGTGTCGGCCGAGACCGCGTCGAACCTTCAGGGCTCGGACCCGTGGACCGACGAGCAGGTCGAGGAACTGATCCGGCTCGGCGTGTGGCTGCACCAGACCCACGGGATCCCGCTGCGGATCTGCCGCACCCATGACGACCCGGGGTTCGGCTACCACTCGATGTTCCCGCAGTGGTCCACGTCGGGGACCGCCTGCCCGGGCAAGGCCCGCATCGCCCAGTTCAAGGCCGTTGTGTTCCCGGGGATCGTCGCCCGCGCCACCGGCAAGACCGAACCCACCGAGGAGGACCCCATGGCGGGGATGACCAAGCAGGACGTGTTCGACGCGGTGTGGAAGACGGACGCTATCGGCGGGCCGGCCGACGCGGCGGACCACAAGACGAACCCGACATGGCAGGCGGCCAGCATCCTCAAGGACGTGCAGACCCGCGTCCGCCGCCTGGACGCCACCGTCACCGCTCAGTCCGCCGCGATCACCGCACTGGCCGGGCAGGTCGGCAAGGGCGCGGACACGGCCACCGTCGTGGCCGCCGTACAGAAGGCCATCGCCGACGCCGTCATCAAGGTCGACGTCGACATCAACAGCAAGGAGTCCTGACATGGCTGCACCCACCGAGGCGAAGGTCAAGGCGGCCAGCACCGCCACGTTCCTGGCTGGTCTCGCCATCGCCGTACTGAACGCTGTCGTTGCCGACAGCTCCCTCCTCGGCCCGCTGCCCGTGTGGCTCCAGGCGCCGGTGCTGGCGCTCGTCCCGGCCGGGCTGACGTGGCTGGCCGGGTACCAGGCGCGGCACACCCCGAGGAGCATCGTCTGATGCGGGCCGCGTCCGCCCTGTGGGCGCATCTGGGCTGGCGCGGCCTGGCACTCGCCGGCCCCGGGGCTGGGTGGATCGTCGTGGGCTGCGGCCTGATTTTCACTACCCGGCCTGGGGTGAACGCCGGCGCTGGCCCGCTCATCGACCTGATGTGCATCGAGGCGTGGGGCGGGGTGTGGATCGGGTGCGGTCTCCTCGGCCTGGCCGCCGGGGTCATGCGCCCGGGCCGGGACGTATGGGGGTTCGCCGCCATCGCCGGGCCACCAGCCTGGTGGGCACTGTCCTTCGCCACCGCCGCGATCGTCGGCCGGTACGCCCCGGGCTGGGCCAGCGTCCCGGTGTACACCGTCATCCTGCTACTGCTGGTCATCATCGCCGCGCTGACGGGGGGTCACAGGCGCATATGCACATGTGAGAGAGGGGGCCACGGTGGGCGGTGACAGCACTGTGCTCGGCGTAGTCATTGCAGTGGTCGGCGGACTGGCGTCGGTGCTCGTCGCACGGATATCGGCGCCGCGCGACCGGGGCGGGCCACAGGTTCAGTTGCCGGCCGAGGGCGTGGACCTGCCCCCGCCCGGGTTGCAGGTGTCGCCGGAGATCTGGGAGTACGTCAGCGGCCGGTTCGACCGGCTGGAGGCGGACGTCGCGCACCTGACCGCTGTGGTGGAGACGAAGAAAATCGAGGTGACCGCGCTGGAGCGCATGCTCCGGCAGGCCATGCGGATCATCCGCCGCGCGAACCGGCGCCTCGCCTCCCGCGGCGAGGCACCCGAGGAAGTCCCGCGGGAGCTCGTCCCGTACAGCATCGAGTGATCACCTTCGCGGTAGCGCGAAACTGATGACGCCCCCTGTTCGGCCCCTGGTGGGGTCGGGCGGGGGGCGGCTTTGTCGTGTCCGGGTATGGCGATGGCCCCGCACCACAGCGGAGGGCGGGGCCATCGGGGGTACCACTGCCGCGGCCGGCGGGTACCGTTCTGGTGTCGAGTCAGAACGGAGTTCAGTATGCACGCTCTGCCCCACGACCACACCGGCGCACGCATCAAGCGGCTGCGCCTTGAACGCCACCTCACCCAGCAGGCCCTCGCCGACCTGTCGCAGGTCTCGTACTCCACCGTCACGAAGGTGGAGCAGGGCAAGCTCCCCGCGTCCCCGCACCTGGTGGCCCGCTTCGCACGGGCGCTGCGTGTCGAGGTCGCCACGATCATCGGTCAGCCCTACGCGGCCGAGCTCCGGGCCGATGACCTGGACGTCCTGCTCCAGCCCATCAGGGAGGCGCTGGACGTGTTCGACCTCGGCGCCGACCCGGAGATCCGGCCCCGCCCCCTCCAGCTCCTGCACAACGACGCCGAGTCCATGCTCGCCGCCGTCCGCGCGGGGGAGATCAAGCAGGTAGCGACACAGCTACCTGGCCTGCTGCTGGAGGCCACCACCGCAGCGCACGAGACGGACACCACCGAGGGGTGGCTGCTCCTCGCATCGACCTACCGCACTGCCTACGACGTGGCCAGCAAGTTGGGCTTCGGCGACCTCGCGACAATCGCCCTGGCCCGCATGGACTGGGCGGCCCAGCGCGGATCGAACGCCGTAGTCGGGGCGATGGGCCGGTACATGAGGGCGCTCACCTACCTGCGCGCCGGCCAGTACCGCACCGGGGACCGGCTGGTGAAGGTCGGCCTGGACACCCTCGCTCAGGCGGAGGAGTCCAGGGAGCGCGACATCCTCACCGGGCAACTCCACCTCGGCGCCGCCGTCATGGCGGGCCGGGCCCAGGACCGTGACGCAGCCGAGGGGCACCTGGCCGAGGCGGACCGCATCGCCAGCGGGACGGGCGAGGCGGTGAAGGTCCACTGGCTGGCATTTGGTCCGACGAACGTCGCGGTCCACCGGGTGTCCGTGCTTGCGGAGTTGGACGAGTACGGGGCGGCAACTGATGCCGGCGCGGGGCTGGTGATCCCTCGGGAGTATCCGGTGTCACGGCAGTCGCACCACTACGCGGAGTTGGCGCGGGCGCAGATGTGGACGGGCCAGCTGGACGAGGCGTTCGGGAATCTGCTGCGTGCGCGGAAGGCGGCACCGCAGCAGGCGAAGTACCACCCGACGGTGCGGGAGACCTACGCAGGGCTGGAGGCGGCGAAGCGCCGCCTGCCTGACAGCTTCCTGTCGTACGGCTCTTGGCTGGGAACCTGACGCGCAGTAAAGCCTTGGCCCCGACTATCACTAAGTAGGTGATAGTCGGGGCTTTTCCGTGGGTTCACCATGTGGTCATCAGCCTCTGCGACATGGAGCCGACCATGACGACGCCCCCCATCTCCGGCCGTCTGCAAGCCACGTATCGCGCGTACATCGTGCACACCCAGAAGTGTCACGCCTGCCGATCGGGCACGAACTGCACGGCTGCGGAACGGTTGCGGGCGACGTACCGGGCGGCGGAGCAGGCAGCCCGGGGATGAACGCGACCGGCCACACGTACTGCTGGGTGGAGAACCCGCAGCGCGGCGCCCACTGCACCCTCACCCGCGGGCACGGCGGCACAACGCACGTCGACTGGTACGCGGACGCTGACCGCCGGGAGTGGCCGGTTACCCGGCCTGCTACTGGCACCCCTACTCCCCTGTCCGTGGCTGCGCCGATCAGCACGGGCAGGGGCCGCAATGAAGACCCGAGGAGAGGTGCCACCCGTGACGGCGCCAATGGAGGGGATCGAACGTGAACTGCCCTAACTGCGGCGCCTTCACCTACGAGGACAACCTGGGCCGCTGGTTCTGCTCGCAATCGTGCGGGTGGAACAGCGGATACACGATGGGAGATCGCCATGAACTGTCCAAGCTGTGGCGGCGGCGCCATGCAGGGACCGGACGGAAAGTGGTACTGCATGAACAGCTGCGGGTGGGGAGGCGCCGTCGCGCCTGCACCGGCGTCGGTCGGGGTAGCCTCCGGGCATGACCAGCGGAACGGAACCCTCCTCCCCACCGTCACCGGAAATCACCCGGACCGACTGCGCTAAGTGCGGCACCGAGGTCTACGGTTTGGCCGGCAGATACGCGTGCGCTGGCTGTGGCTGGGTGAACCACTACAGCGAGGGGCACCAGGACCTGCCAACCGCGGCTGACGACCTGGATTACCGGCAGCGCTACTGAGGCACCGCCCAGCAGGAAGGAAGCCCCGGCCGCGTGCGGTCGGGGCTTCTTCAGTTCCGGACCAGGTCCGCCAGGTCAACGCCGATGGCGTCGGCAATGCGGATCAGTGAGTCGAGCATGGGCGAGGCGTGCCCCTGCTCGATGCGGTTGTACGACGCGAGGCCGATGCCAGAGCGGAGCGAGACCTGCTCCTGGGTGAGGGAGGCGTGCAGCCGTACAGCTCTGATGCGTTCACCGACAGCCCGGCGCCGGGCGAGGACACGGGCGCGAGGCATGGGCTGGTCGTACACCTGCCCACGCTCGCCGCATCATGATCAGTTGTCTTTACGGTTGACCCTAAAACGGTCGATCATGAATGCTGCACGCACGCACATGAGATGGAGATCACCGTGGGGATGACCTTGATATTCCTGCCGCAGGTTCCGCCGGCCGGGGCCCCGCCTACGTCCGCCCCCCAGGCGTCGACTGTTCGAGAGTGGGTGGACCCTCGGCACGCGGAGCTGGTCGCCACGTGGTCCACGGTGAGGCCGCCGCCGAGCGTTGCGGGATTTATCTACGCTCAGGACTGATGCAAGGAGCCCTGGCCGCAGGCGCGGCCGGGGCTCCCTTGCGTCCTCTCGGGCCAGCAGCGGGCCAGCAGCGCTCACGCGCAGGGCCCAGAATGACAGTGGACCCCAGCTCATATGTGCTCTGAGCTGGGGTCCAGCGGTAGGCCGTGTGGGACTCGAACCCACAACCAACGGATTAAAAGTCCGCTGCTCTGACCAATTGAGCTAACGGCCCGTGATGGATCACCCCCGAGCATAGCCGCCCCGGACCCGGCAGCCGATCGGGTATCGGGTGCCGGGCCCTGTCGCGGCCGGAGCGGAGCCCGTCAGTCCGCGGATTCGATGGGTTCACCCTCGTTCGTGCGCCTGCGTTCCGGTACGACCGGTTTGAGGAACCAGTGGCGGGCGGACACCAGCCACCAGACGGCCGCGAAGCCGAGCACCACCAGGACGGCCAGGGGCGCGTAGTTGAAGCTCTCCCAGGTGACCGGGGACACCTGCGGGAGCATGAACAGCACCGTGATCACCGCGACCCAGCCCACCGCGACGACGCCGACGGGCCGGGACCAGCGGCCCAGGTGCCAGGGACCCCGGACGAAGTCGTCGCCCCGCAGCAGACGGAGCAGGGTGGGGATGACGTAGGCGATGTAGAGCCCGATGACCGCGATGGAGGTCACGGCGGCGTACGCGGTCACGTTGATCAGGTACGGGAGGCCGAGGGCCAGGGCCCCGAGCGCGGCCAGCCAGACCGCCGCCACGGGGGTGCGCGTGCGGGGGCTGACCGTGTGCCAGAGGCGGGAGAAGGGCAGGGCCCCGTCGCGCGAGAAGGCGTAGATCATGCGGCTGTTGGCGGTCACCGAGGCCATGCCGCAGAACAGCTGGGCCCCGATGACGACCAGCAGCAGGAGCTTGCCCGTGGTGGCCCCGAGCGCGTCCAGGAGGATCTGGGCGGGCGGAGCCCCGGTCGGGGAGTTCAGGGCGCCGTCGTACGACTGGATGGCGAAGGTGAAGCCGAGCAGCAGCACGAAACCCGCGATCCACGAGGTCCAGATGGACTGCACGATGCCCCTGGGGCCCGCCACGGCCGCGTCGTGGGTCTCCTCCGTCATGTGGGCGGAGGCGTCGTAGCCGGTGAAGGTGTACTGCGCCATCAGCAGGCCGATCATCACGACGTAGAAGCCGCTGCCCCAGCCGGTGTTGTTGACGAACTCGGTGAAGACGTACGAGGCCGACTGGTGCGAGTCCGGCACGAACGTGAGCGCCCCGACGATGACGGCCACCCCGACGACGTGCCACCAGACGCTCACGTTGTTGAGGATCGCGACGATGCCGACGCCGAAGGTGTTCAGCAGCCCGTGCAGGACCAGGATCGCGGCGAAGAGCAGGATCGTGCGGCCGGGCGTGACCTCGAAGCCGAACTGGAGGTTCAGGTACGCCCCGAGGAAGGACGCCGCCCCGAAGTCGATGCCGGCGGTGACGGCGACCTGGCCGAGCACGTTGAACCAGCCCGCGAACCACGCCCAGGCGGCCGCGGAGCGCGGCGGGGCGAGGCGGTGGGCCCAGAAGTACAGGCCCGCGGACGTCGGGTACGCCGAACAGATCTCCGCCATGGCCAGGCCGACGAACAGCGTCATCAGCCCGACGCCGACCCAGCCCCAGGTGATGACGGCGGGCCCGCCGGTGTTCATGCCGAACAGGTACAGCGTCAGGCAGCCGGAGAGCACCGAGATGATCGTGAACGAGACGGCGTAGTTGGAGAAGGCGGACATCCGCCGGGCGAGGACCTGCGTGTAGCCGAGTTCGGCCAGCCGCTCCTCGTCGGTGACCGCGGCGGCGGGAGGGCGGAGGGCGTCGGGTGGCGGCTCTGCGGCCACCGCTTCGTCGTTTGTCATGCCCCCAGCGATGCCCCCACCGTGGGCCCGGCATGCGCCCCCGGGCGTGCGGAACACCGGACGGGGCCGGTGTACCGCAGACCGCGGTGCTCAGCGCGGCCGTCGCGGAGAAGAGTGTTTCCGGCCTTTCCACTCCAGGCCGGGGGCTGACGGCGAAGGGCCCGTACGCCACCGGGTCGGTGTCGTACGGGCCCTTCGCGTCAGTCGTTCAGCGACGGTCAGCCGTTGCGCTTCCAGCGCGGCTTGTCGTCGCGGCGGCCGAAGGTGCCGGTGCCGGTACCCGTGCCGGTGCCACCGCGGTGGTCGTCACGACGGCCGGTCGGACGGTCGCCGCCACCGGAGCGGAAGCCGCCCGAGGGACGGTCGTCGCGGCGGTCGCGGTTGAAGGGACGGTCGCCGCCGGAGCGGAAGCCGCCGGAGGGGCGGTCGTCACGGCGGTCACGGTTGAACGCCGGGCGGTCGTTGTCACGACGCTCGAACGAACGGCCACCGCGGTCGTCGCGACGGTCGCCGCCACCGGAGCGGAAGCCACCGGAAGGACGGTCGTCACGGCGGTCACGGTTGAACGCCGGGCGGTCGTTGTCACGACGCTCGAACGAACGGCCACCGCGGTCGTCGCGACGGTCGCCGCCACCG
>NZ_JBIATW010000006.1:0-379112 GCF_042892135.1 Streptomyces sp. NPDC001822 | reverse complement strand
ACCGGAGCGGAAGCCACCGCCCACCGGACGGTCCTCACGACGGTCGTTGCTGCCGCGGAAGGACGGGCGGTCGCTGCTGCCGCGGTAGCCGTTCGCACCGGCCGGACGGCCACTGCGCTCGCCGACACGGTCGTTGCCGCCGCGGTATCCACCACGGTCGCCACCGCGGTCGTCACGACGGGCGTAGTTGCCCCGGTCGTCCCGACGGTCCTCGCGGGCGGCAGGCTGCTCGGGGACGGACACGGCTGCGATGAGCGCGGCCTCGGCCTCGGCGGTCACCTCGGCCACCGCCGCCTCAGGGTCGTCGCCCCGCTCGCGGGCGGCACGGGCGACCAGACGGTCGGCCTCCTCGCGCAGCTCGACGGCACGGCGCTGGACGCGCTCCAGCTGCTTGGTGAGGTCGGCAACCTCGCGCTCGGCCTGCTTGGCCGCGTTGTTCGCGGAGTCGGCCTGGACCTCGGTCAGCGACCGGGCACCGGTGATCTCGGCGACCTCGGGCTCGAAGACGCCCGCGCCCTGCACGATGTGACGCGAGGCGTCGACGCCCGCGTCCTCCATGAGGCGGAAGATCTGACGGCGCTGGTGCGGCAGCGCCAGCGAGACGACGACACCGGACTTGCCGGCACGGGCGGTGCGGCCCGAGCGGTGCAGGTAGTCCTTGTGGTCACCGGCCGGGTCCACGTTCAGGACCAGGTCGATGCCGTCGACGTGGATGCCTCGGGCGGCGACGTCGGTCGCGACGAGCGCGTTGACGTAGCCCTTCTTGAAGTCCTCGAGCACGCGGGTACGGGCGCCCTGCGTCATGCCGCCGTGCAGCGCGTCCGCCTTCACGCCGGACTCGATGAGCTGCTCGGCGATGCGGTCGGCACCCAGCTGGGTACGGACGAAGATGATCGTGCGGCCCTTGCGGGCGGCGATCGCGGCCGTGACGGGCGCCTTGTCCTTCGGCTTCACGACGAGGACGTGGTGCGACATGGTCGAGACGTTGCCCTGCGCGCTGTCGACCTCGTGGGTGACCGGGTTGCTCAGGTAGCGCTTGACGAGCGTGCCGATCTCGTTCTCCATGGTGGCGGAGAAGAGCATGCGCTGGCCGCCGCCGGGGATCTGGTCGAGCAGCTCGGTGACCTCGGGCAGGAAGCCCAGGTCCGACATCTGGTCGGCCTCGTCGAGGACCGCGACCTGGACGTTCTCCAGGGAGCAGGCGCCGCGGTTGATGATGTCGCGCAGCCGGCCCGGGGTGGCGACGAGGACGTCGACACCGCGCTCCAGCGCGTAGATCTGGTTGCCCATCGACGTACCGCCGCAGACGACCTTCATCTTCAGGCCGAGCACGTCGCCGTAGGGCTGGAGCGCGTCCGCGACCTGCATCGCGAGCTCACGGGTCGGCGTGAGGATGATCGCGCGGGGCTTCTTCTTCTCGGTGTGACCGCCGGACAGGGCGGCCAGGGTGGGCAGACCGAAGGAGAGGGTCTTGCCGGAGCCGGTACGGCCGCGGCCCAGGATGTCCTTGCCCGCCAGGGCGTCCGGGATGGTCGCTGCCTGGATCGGGAAGGGCGCCGTCACGCCGTTCTGCGCGAGCTTGCGCACGATGCCCTCGGGCAGTCCGAGGTCGGCGAAGGTGACGCTCGGCTCGGCGTCCTCGTCGGTGGTGTCCGCGGCGGAGGACTCCGCGACGGGAGTCTCTTCGGCCTGGGCCACCACGGCTTCGGCGGCCTCGACGATCTCGGCGATCTCGTCGTTCTCGATGCTCTCGGGCATGACGGTGTGGTCAGAACTGGAAATTGACATGCGAAATGCGAAACCTTCCGGAGTCTCGGCACGCGCCCGTAACTCCGTGTTTTCGCAATTTCGACCGCCTCAATGCGGTCCAGCCACGGCAAGGGAGAGTACGCGCCACACGGCGCTCTTCTGTGTCGGCGCCGGGCAATGGGATCAAACGATCTACTACCATACGCACCCTCCCCCACTTCGCGCAAACCGGGTCCTCCGGACCGGCGCTCACACCGGCGCGACCTGCGGCGATGCCCTTGGAGTGGGCCACACGTCCACCCGGTCCGGAGCCCCCATCGCGTCGGTACGGAACTGCGCCGCGGCCGGCGAGGCCGTGGGCGGCTCGGGCGGCTGCGACGGCTCCGGGTCGGGCGAGGGCGGGGGCGGCTCCGGGGTCACCGGCGGGGGCGGCGGCTCCCCCGGGCCGGGGACGCTGGGCTCCGGCGTGGGCAGCGGCCCGCCGCGCGTCGGTTCGGGGGTACCGGGGGCGACCGGCACCCCGGGCGTGCCCTCGGGGCGGGACGGGGCACCGGGGCCCGAGGCCTTCGCGTCCGGCTTGCGCCGGGAGTCGTGCCGGTCGGACTGCGCCTCGGCGCGGCCGCCGGAACCGGACCACCCGGAGCCGGACGCGGTGCCCCCGTCCGGCTTGGCCGAGGACCCCTTCCGGTCCGCCTGGCGCGAGGGTGAGGGGTCCCCTGCGTCGTCACCGACGCTCATGCAGCCGGTGGACGCGGCGATCGTCAGTGCGGTGACGGCTGCCCAGCGGGCACGGGCGGACAACTGGCGCACGGGATGGACCTCCGGGGCGGAGAGGGACGGGGGAGCGATGTGTTCAACTCCCCTGCCCCCGCCGGGGACACGCCCCGGCTCCACACCCGCACACGCG
Organism: Streptomyces sp. NPDC001822; assembly: GCF_042892135.1. NCBI lineage: Bacteria > Bacillati > Actinomycetota > Actinomycetes > Kitasatosporales > Streptomycetaceae > Streptomyces > Streptomyces sp. NPDC001822. The sequence goes on along the minus strand of NZ_JBIATW010000006.1, from coordinate 376,456 downwards.
ATGCCCGTCCGCCTCATCCCCCGGCGCCGCCGAAGCCCCCCGCCACCTCGGCCCCTAGGAAGACCGCCCCGAGCCCCGCCAGCAGGGACGCCAGCACGTTGGCGCCCGCCAGGAAGCCGCGCCCCTGCTCGGCCAGCCGCAGCGTCTCGTACGAGAAGGTCGAGTACGTCGTCAGCGCTCCGCACAGCCCCGTACCCAGCAGGGCGAAGACCGGCGAGGACACCGCGGCGCCCGTGAGCACCCCGAGCAGCAGGCTGCCCGCGGCGTTGACCGTGAAGGTCCCCCACGGGAACACGTACGGCAGCCCGGCGCCGTGCCGCGCCTGTACCGCACGGTCCGTCAGGTAGCGCAGCGGCGCCCCGACGGCTCCTCCGAGGACGACCAGCAGCCAGTTCACCCCGTCCGCCCCGTCCCGGCGGCCAGCGCCCTGGTCAGCACGGCGGCACCCCACACCGCGGCGAGCGCCGCCACGGCCGTCACCGCGGTGTACGCGGTCGCGGTCGCCACCTCCTGACGGACCAGCAGGTCGGACACACCGGCGGCGTACGTCGAGAAAGTGGTGAACCCGCCGAGCACCCCGACCCCCAGGAAGGGCCGCACCAGCGGATGCGTGATCCTGCCCCGCTCGGCGGTCAGCACCATCAGCACGCCGATCAGCGCGCAGCCCGTCACGTTGACGGCGAAGACCGCCCAGGGAAAGCCGCCCTCGGCGGCGGGCACGGCGAGGGTCGCCGCGTAGCGTGCCGCCGACCCGGCCGCGCCTCCGGCCGCGACCACGGCCAGGACCCGCCACTTGCCCGCGCCGCTCATCTCCGCGCGCTGCGCGGGCACCGACAGGCAGACGTCCGGGTCGACGGACGGCCGCTCGGGCGGCGGGCCCTGGGTGCTCACCCGTACCCCAGCTCGTGCAGCCGCTCGTCGTCGATGCCGAAGTGGTGGGCGATCTCGTGGACGACGGTGATCTCGGTCTCGGCGACGACGTCCTCGCGCGTCTCGCACATGCGCAGCGTCGGCCCCCGGTAGATGGTGATCCGGTCCGGGAGCACTCCCGCGTACCACTCGCCGCGCTCGGTGAGCGGGGTTCCCTCGTAGAGGCCGAGCAGTTCCCGGTCCTCCGGGTCCTCCGGCTCCTCCTCGACGAACACCGCGACGTTGTCCATCAGCCGCATCAGCTCCGGCGGGACACGGTCAAGAGCCAGGCTCACCAGCTCTTCGAACTCCTCGCGCGTCATCTCCAGCACCCGGCCATTGTCACTCACGGCGGCCGGCCGCGGGCGGGCCGCTCCGCGTCCGCCGGCCACCCGCCCGGCCCACGGCGGCCCGCCGGTCCGCATGTCCGCCGTCCGTTCGGGGCATACGCGCCCAATGGCACGCCCGTTCCACGCCGCAGCCGCCCGTGTCCGCCGACTCCGCCCGTCCCGCTCCCGCACTCCCGCCGCCGTCGGTCTCGCACCGGCAGCGCACCCCTGGCGGCGCGCGTTCGCGATGCTGGCGGTGGTCGTACTGGGTGCCTGGCTCGGGCTGCTGGTGGTCGGCAGTGTGCGTACGCCGGTGGGCCCCGTGGACACGACCATGACCCTGCGGCCGTCGGTGAGCGGCGGGACCAAGATCAACGTGTCCCCGCTGGGCGCCCTGGAGCTGGACTCCCACCACGCCCCGGTCCGCCTGGACGTGGACATCGACCAGCTCGACCCGGAGCGCTCCCAGGCCCTGGTGAAGCACCCCGAGCGCCTCTCGGGCCTGCAGCGGGAGGTCACCGAGGACGTCGCCGCGGGCACCCGTGAGCTGGCCTTCCGTTCGTGCGTGGCCGTCGTGTCGGGCGCCACCGCCCTCGGCCTCGTCGTCTTCCGCCGGCCGCGCCGCGCGCTGGCGGCCGGCGGGCTCGCACTGGCGCTGCTGGCGGCGTCGGGCGTGAGCGCGTACGCCACCTGGAACCCGAAGTCGGTCCTGGAGCCGAAGTTCTCCGGGCTGCTCTCCAGCGCCCCCTCGGTCGTCGGTGACGCCCGGTCGATCGTCACCGAGTTCGACGTCTACCAGCAGGAACTGGCGCGCCTCGTCACCAACGTCACCAAGCTGTACGACGCCACGTCCACCCTGCCCGTCTACCAGCCGGACCCCGGGACCATCCGGGTCCTGCACGTCTCCGACATCCACCTGAACCCGGCCGCCTGGCACATCATCGGGTCCCTGGTCGAGCAGTACGAGATCGACGTGATCATCGACTCCGGCGACACGATGGACCACGGCACGGCGGCCGAGAACGGCTTCCTGGACCCGGTCCGCGACCTCGGCGCCCCGTACGTCTGGGTGCGGGGCAACCACGACTCCAGAGTGACCCAGGCGTACCTGGAGAAGACGAAGAACGCGCACGTCCTGGACGAGGGCGACGCGGTGGACGTGGCCGGACTGCGCATCGCGGGCACCGGGGACCCCCAGTTCACCCCCGACCGAGTACGTCCCAGGGGCGGCAAGGCCGCCGAGCAGTTCGCGGGCATGCGGCTCGCCTCCGCGCTGCGCGACCAGAAGCGTGCGGGCACCCCGGTGGACATCGCGGTCGCCCACGACCCGAACGCGGCCCGGGAGACCGACGGAACGGTTCCTCTGGTCCTGGCCGGCCATCTCCACCACCGGGTGAACGAACTGCTCCCCCTGGGCACCCGCCTGAAGGTCGAGGGCTCCACGGGCGGCGGCGGCCTGCGCGCCGTGCAGAACGAGAAGCCCGAGAAGGTGCGCGCCTCCGTGCTCTACCTGGACCGCTCCACCCGGCATCTGCAGGCCTGGGACGAGATCACGCTGGGCGGGCTCGGCCTCACGACGGCCGAGGTCGGCCGCCACCTCCCGGAGGAGAACCTGACGTCCCCGTCGCCCTCCCCGGGCATCCCGACGACCTCCCCGTAAACCGTTTTGGCGATACCTCCCCGCATCCCATATGCTTCTCACGTCCCCGACGCGCTGGAAAGCGCGCAGGTGGGCCCTTAGCCCTCATCGTCTAGTGGCCCAGGACGCCGCCCTTTCAAGGCGGTAGCACGGGTTCGAATCCCGTTGGGGGCACGCTTTACCGTGTGCGAGACTTGTCTCGCACATTAGCTTGGTCCTGTGGAGCAGTTTGGAGTGCTCGCCACCCTGTCAAGGTGGAGGCCGCGGGTTCAAATCCCGTCAGGACCGCTGCAGCCCGTATGAGCTGCGTGGCTGGGTAGCTCAGTTGGTACGAGCGATCGCCTGAAAAGCGATAGGTCGCCGGTTCGATCCCGGCCCCAGCCACCACCCGAAGGCCCCGTCCCAGGACGGGGCCTTCGTCGTGTCCGCGCCCCTTCACCCGTCACGGCGCCGCCGGACCGCGTGCACGACCGGCACCAGCAGTGCCGCGCCGGCCACCACGCTCAGGGCCGCCGCGTCCGGCACGCCCGCGCCCACGCGTCGCACCCACTCCTCGACGGCGAACGAGGTCTCCACGTCCAGGAGTCCGGGCAGTGCGGCCGTCCCGTCGTGGACGAGGAAGAGCGCGCCCAGTCCGATGAAGAGGAGACCGGAGAGCAGCGAGTTGCTGTGCACCCCGAGGCGGCCGACACGCAGCGTACGGCCGCGCAGCCAGGCCCTGCGGCCCAGACCGAAGCGCTCCCAGAGCAGCGCGAGCACGAACAGCGGGACGGCCATGCCCAGGGCGTAGACGGCGAGGAGCAGCCCGCCGTAGACGGGGCTGCCGCTGACGGCCGCCACCGTGAGGACACCTCCGAGGACCGGGCCCGCGCAGAAGCCGGCCAGTCCGTAGACCGTGCCCAGGGCGTAGACGGACAGGGCCGTCGTGGGCCGGATCCGGCCACTGAGCGCGGCGATCCGGCGGGAGGCGAAGCCCAGCCCCGCGATCTGGGCGAGGCCCAGCCCGATGATCAGCCAGCCCGCGCCGAGGACGAGCGCGTCCCGGTGCCCGTAGAACAGCCGCCCGGCGTACGAACCCGCCGCGCCGAGCGGGACGAGCGTGGTGGCGAGACCGGCGTAGAAGATCCCCGTGCGGGCCAGCAGCCGGGAGGCGGAGTCCACGGTGCAGGCGAAGAAGGCGGGCAGCAGCAGGGCGCTGCACGGACTGACGAGCGTGAGCAGTCCGCCGAGCAGGGCCGCGAAGTAGCCGATGCCGGGAGTCACTTCGCGGGGTCCCCGGCGCCGTTGCCCGCGTTCCCGACGTTCGCGGCCTCCGCCGCCGCCTCCTCGACGGCCTGGGTGAAGACGGCCGTCGGCTGGGCGCCCGCGAGAGGACGGCCGTTGACGAGGAAGGACGGCGTGGAGGTCGCGCCGATCCCGTAGGCCTGCTCCCGGTCCGCGCGGACCGCCTCCGCGGCCTCCGGACCGTCGGCGTCGCGCGCGAACCGGTCGAGGTCCTTGACGCCCGCCTGCGCCGCGAGGGCCCTGAGCCGGGCCTTGCCGAAACCCTTCTCCTCGGCGTCCTCGGCGTAGGCGGCCCGGTGGAAGGCCCAGAAGCGGTCCTGCTGCCCGGCGGCCCAGGCCGCGCGGGCCGCCGCCTCGGACGCCTCGCCGAAGATCGGGAAGTTGCGCCACTCGATCCGCAGGGTGCCGTCGTCGACGTACCTCCTGACCAGTTCGGGTTCGGTGTCCCGGGCGAACTTGCCGCAGTAGCCGCACTGGAAGTCGGCGTACTCGATGAGGACGACCGGGGCGTCGGTGCGGCCCCGGGCCAGCTTGTCACCCGCGTCGCGGCGCGCGAGTTCCGCCAGCTCGCGCTGGACGTCGGGGTCCGTGCCCCCGGTCGTGCGGACGGCGGGGGCGTCCGAGGCGGCGCCGTCGGGGGCAGTGGCCAGGTAGGAGACGAAACCGAGCAGTCCGGCGGCGAGCGCGACGGCGAGGCCGAGGAGCAGTGGCTTCAGGAGGGTCGACGAGGTGCGCTGGGGTGTGGGCATGCGGCACTCCGGGCTGGTGCGGGGGTGTCTGCTGAGTGGGGAAGACGGAGCGGGGGCCCGCCTGCACCCTCGGTCAGGAGAGTGCGGCGGGTGCGGGTATCCCCCGGCGCCCCGTGGCTCCGGCGACGGCACCCGGCGCGCGGACCGCCCGCGGCCGGGCGGCGCACACGGCTGCCCGGCTGCGCCACTGCGAAGGGGACACGGGACCGCCTCGGACGGGGAACGGGTGACCAGCTGCCCGAAATGGTACGGCCTGTGACCATCGATGACCGCTCGGTCACCGATGTGACGCATCCCCGTCCGCGTGACGGGCCCGGTGGGAAATGGGTTCGCCACTCCTCGCGCCCGGGTGAGATCCTGGGATCCGTATGTCTACTTCCTTCGCCGATCTCCAGTCCCAGCTCGGACAGCTCTCGCTCCGTGACGCGAACCGGCTCGGCCGGCGCCTCGAAGGAGCGCGCCGCATCCGCAAGCCCGAGGCCCGACAGTCCGCGCTGGACGAGATCGCGGCCGAAGCGGGCAAGGCGGCCGCGCGCCTCGCCACGCGCGCGGCCCGGCTGCCCGCCCTGTCGTACCCCGACGAACTCCCGGTCAGCCAGAAGAAGGACGAGATCCTGGAGGCGATACGCGACCACCAGGTCGTGATCGTCGCCGGTGAGACCGGGTCCGGCAAGACCACCCAGATCCCCAAGATCTGCATGGAGCTGGGGCGCGGCGTCCGGGGCATGATCGGGCACACCCAGCCCCGCCGGATCGCCGCCCGTACCGTCGCCGAGCGGGTCGCGGACGAGCTGAAGACCCCGCTGGGCGAGACCGTCGGCTGGAAGGTCCGCTTCACCGACCAGGTGAACCCGGAGTCGACGTATCTGAAGCTGATGACGGACGGCATCCTGCTCGCCGAGATCCAGACGGACCGCGAGCTGCTGGCCTACGACACGATCATCATCGACGAGGCCCACGAGCGGTCCCTGAACATCGACTTCCTGCTCGGCTACCTGGCCCGGCTGCTGCCGAAGCGCCCGGACCTGAAGGTCGTCATCACCTCGGCGACCATCGACCCCGAACGCTTCGCGCGCCACTTCGGCGAGGCACCGATCGTCGAGGTCAGCGGGCGCACCTATCCGGTGGAGGTCCGCTACCGGCCGCTCCTGGAGGAGGAGGGCGAGGACTCCGACCGCGACCAGATCACCGCGATCTGCGACGCCGTGGACGAGCTGGGCCACGAGGCCCCCGGCGACGTGCTGGTCTTCCTCTCCGGTGAACGCGAGATCCGCGACACCGCGGACGCCCTGAACAAACGCAACCTCAGACACACCGAGGTGCTCCCCCTCTACGCACGCCTCTCGCACGCCGAGCAGCACCGCGTGTTCCAGCGCCACACGGGACGCAGGATCGTTCTGGCGACGAACGTCGCCGAGACCTCGCTGACCGTCCCCGGCATCAAGTACGTGATCGACCCGGGCAACGCCCGCATCTCCCGCTACAGCCACCGCACCAAGGTCCAGCGGCTGCCGATCGAGCGGATCTCCCAGGCCAGCGCCAATCAGCGCAAGGGCCGGTGCGGCCGTACGTCGGACGGCATCTGCATCCGGCTGTACTCCGAGGACGACTTCGTCACCCGGCCGGAGTTCACCGACCCGGAGATCCTGCGCACCAACCTGGCCTCCGTCATCCTCCAGATGACCGCGGCCGGCCTCGGCGACATCGAGAAGTTCCCCTTCATCGACCCGCCGGACCACCGCAACATCCGCGACGGTGTGCAGCTGCTCCAGGAGCTGGGGGCACTCGATCCCGGCGAGAAGGATCCGAAAAAGCGGCTCACCCCCCTCGGCCGCAAGCTCTCCCAGCTGCCCGTCGACCCGCGGCTGGCCCGCATGGTCATCGAGGCCGACAAGAACGGCTGTGCCCGCGAGGTCATGGTCATCGCCGCCGCGCTGTCCATCCAGGACCCGCGCGAGCGGCCCGCGGAGAAGCAGACCCAGGCCGACCAGAACCACGCCCGCTTCAAGGACGAGACGTCCGACTTCCTGGCGTACCTGAATCTCTGGCGCTACGTCCGCGAGCAGCAGAAGGAGCGCGGTTCCTCCTCGTTCCGCAGGATGTGCAAGCAGGAGTACCTGAACTTCCTGCGCATCCGGGAGTGGCAGGACATCTACGCCCAGCTGCGCACGGTGGCCAAGCAGATGGGCATCACCGTCGAGGAGCCCAAGGGCGACGAGGGCATCCCGGAGCAGGCGGTGCACACCTCGCTGCTGGCCGGTCTGCTGTCGCACATCGGGCTGAAGGACACCGAGAAGAACGAGTACGTCGGTGCCCGCAACGCCAAGTTCGCGATCTTCCCGGGCTCCGCGCTGTTCAAGAAGCAGCCCCGCTTCGTGATGTCGGCCGAGCTGGTCGAGACGTCCCGGCTGTGGGCCCGCGTCAACGCGAAGGTCGAGCCCGAGTGGATCGAGCCCCTCGCCCAGCACCTGCTGAAGCGCACCTACAGCGAGCCGCACTGGGAGAAGGACCAGGCGGCGGTGATGGCGTACGAGCGGGTCACGCTCTACGGGGTGCCGATCGTCGCCCAGCGCAAGATCAATTTCGGCCGTATCGACCAGGAGGCGTCCCGCGATCTGTTCATCCGGAACGCCCTGGTCGAGGGCGACTGGCGCACCCACCACCAGTTCTTCCATGACAATCGCAAACTGCTCGGCGAGGTCGAGGAGTTGGAGCACCGGGCCCGGCGCCGCGACATCCTCGTGGACGACGAGACGCTCTTCGACTTCTACGACAAGCGGATTCCCGAGCACATCGTCTCGGGCGCCCACTTCGACTCCTGGTGGAAGCACAAGCGCCGCGACGAGCCCGACGCACTCGACTTCGAGCGCTCGATGCTCATCAACGAGAAGGCCGGCGCCGTCACCAAGGACGACTACCCGGACTCCTGGCGGCAGGGGAAGCTCAAGTTCCGGGTGACCTACCAGTTCGAGCCGGGCGCGGACGCCGACGGCGTGACCGTCCACATCCCGCTCCAGGTCCTCAACCAGGTCACCTCCGAGGGCTTCGACTGGCAGATCCCGGGCCTGCGCGAAGAGGTGGTCACCGAGCTGATCCGCTCGCTGCCCAAGCCGATCCGCCGGCACTACGTCCCCGCCCCGAACTACGCGGCCGCGTTCCTCGACCGGGCCGTCCCGCTGCAGGAGCCGCTGCCGCTCACCCTCGCCCGGGAACTCCAGCGGATGGTCGGCGTCCCGGTCACGGCCGACGACTTCGACCTGTCCCGGATCCCGGACCACCTGAAGATCACCTTCCGGATCACCGACGAGCGGCGCCGCAAGGTCTCCGAGGCCAAGGACCTGGAGGCGCTGAAGATCCAGCTGCGCCCCAAGGCCAGGCAGGCCCTCTCCGCGGCCGCCGCGGCCACGGCGGGGCCCTCCGGGGAGTCCGTCGAGCGTTCGGGCCTCACCGGCTGGACCATCGGCACCCTGGACCGCGTGTTCGAGACCCGCCGGGCGGGCCAGCCGGTGAAGGCGTACCCGGCCCTCGTCGATCAGGGCGAGACCGTCGCCGTACGGCTCTTCGACACGGAGGCCGAGCAGCAGCAGGCGATGTGGCGGGGCACCCGGAAGCTGATCCTGCTGAACATCCCGGTGAACCCGGCCAAGTTCGCCTCGGACAAGCTCACCAACCAGCAGAAGCTGGCGCTGTCCCGCAATCCGCACGGCTCCGTCCAGGCACTGTTCGACGACTGCGCCATGGCCGCGGCGGACCGGCTGATCGCCGCGCACGGAGGCCCTGCCTGGGACGAGGCGTCGTTCCGGAAGCTGTACGACAAGGTGCGCGCCGACATCGTGGACCTGACCGTCCGCACCGTCGGCCAGGTGCAGCAGATCCTGGCGGCCTGGCAGGCCTGTGAGCGCCGGCTCAAGTCGGTGAACAGCCTGGTCCTGATCAACAACGTCACCGACGTGCGGGACCACTTGGCCCGTCTCGTGCCGCCCGGGTTCGTGACCGCCACGGGGCTGCGCAGGCTGCCCGACCTGATGCGCTACCTGGTCGCCGAGGACCGCCGGCTGCAGCAGATGCCGTCGAACGCCCAGCGCGACACGACGCGCATGGAGAAGGTCCACGAGATGCAGGACGAGTACGCCTGGCTCCTCGAACAGCTCCCGCAGGGACGGCCCGTGCCGCAGGAGGTCATGGACATCCGCTGGATGATCGAGGAGCTGCGGGTGAGCTACTTCGCGCACGCGCTCGGCACCGCGCAGCCCGTCTCGGACAAGCGGATCGTGAAGGCGATCGACGCGGCGGCGCCGTGAGGGCACCCCTTGCCAGGTCGTAACGGACCGCGCACGGTGAGTGAGTTCGACCAGGCCCGCCCACCTCCTGTAGAGTCTCGTTTCGCAGCAGGCCGCAAGGCAAGCAGCGAAAACGAGGTCCTGTGGAGCAGTTTGGAGTGCTCGCCACCCTGTCAAGGTGGAGGCCGCGGGTTCAAATCCCGTCAGGACCGCAGTAGATGAAAGCCCGGATCCCCAGGATCCGGGCTTTCTCGCGTCTTGACTCCGGCTCCGGGCGCGGGTACCCCCGTAGAACGGAGTCCGCCCCGGTTCACCCGGCAGGGGGCGGCGGGGTCCACCGGGAGGTCGCGCGCATGTCCGCGTCCACGGCAAGGCACGAGACCCGCGCGCTGCTGCGCGCCCATCTGGCGGCGGCGTCCGGCTATCGCCACCTCACCCGGCACTGCCCGATCTGCCATCGCCTGCTGCGGCTCGCCATGGAGCCCCTGACGGCCCCACAGGAGCCTTCGGGGCCCGCCGAATCGAGCAGCGCGGCCCAGTCTCCGGCAGGCCCGGAGAGCGCCACCGACGGCCGCGGGGACGGTTCCCCGGACGAGGCCGGCCCGCGCCCTTCCCCGACCGAGGACGACAGCCCTCCCGAGGGCCACCCTCCACGCGGCCGCGAGACCCCTCCCGACGACCGGAACGCTGCCGGAACATGACCCGTCGGCCGTCGCGGAAGACGCCCCCGGACCGGGAGCGCCGCACTCGGCTGGGTGGGTCGCGGTGTGACGCGAGTCACTGAACCAGTTTTTCGGAAGGGGCAACTTACGCACTTCCTACACCTGGCGAATTTAATATGTGCCATTGCACCGACTGCGGAGTACAACCCGGACCGTTCCGCACGAGCTGTCCCACGACGTCCGGGACCCGGGCGAACAGTCCCGAACAGTCCCGCCCACACTCGCACGCACCGCCCCGCAAACCGACCCGTCGGCCGGTTCGGCGGGCCGGCACGGCCGTTCGGACGGCGCCGCCGCTCAGCGGCACCCCCGCGCGCCCCCGGTGCATTCCGCCGGAAAACGCAGATCGCGCTGGACTCGGCGGAGTCCAGCGCGATCGAACGACGAACCCGTATGTCACAGGTATGGCGCCCGTTGGGGCGGGCGCCCGTCGTGTGGAGCTATGAGTGGGATCACCGGGGGTTGGGGGACCTCCGGAGCCCAGTTATGGCTGCGGCGACAGGGGTGTGTCAGGCCTCGCTGCGCTGCTGCGGGATACCCGCAAGCAGTGCGCGGACCTCTGCCTCGCGGTACCGGCGATGTCCACCGAGCGTGCGGATGGACGTGAGCTTGCCAGCCTTTGCCCAACGGGTGACCGTCTTCGGGTCCACGCGGAACATCGTGGCGACCTCAGCCGGGGTCAGCAGCGGCTCGGCATCAGGGGTGCGAGCGGTCATGAGCGGCCTCCTCGGAGAACCGAACCATCTCGGTTCTTTCCTCTAAATTCTGCACCTTGACCCACGTTGCCCGAAATGGCGGACGCGGGCCGAGTCGGTTATAGGACGAACGGCTTGTCCTCGGCACTACAACTACACCATCCGTCCAGCCACGTCGGCCAAACCGATGGAATTGCCCTCCCAGGTGTTCATCAGCGACGGAAGCCGATGGACCATGCCATAGCGGACAGTCACGCCCCAGTAACGATCAGTCACAGGTCAACCAGGAGTCGCCAGAAGTCGTCAGACCCCCCATAGCGTGCAATGCGAAGCATTACGCCCATAGTTAGGCGAACGGAGCCCTCCCCGGACTCCTTGTCCTATTTTGGCATGAGGAGTAGGGAAGGGCGCAAGGGCCCCGTTAGTGCTGTCCGTCACGCTTGAGGCAAAGGCCCGGTTCAGGACGTAGGTCCCGAGGCCCGGAACAGCCACCCCCGCCCCGCCCGTCGCACGCGTCACACCGGGCACGTCGTCGCGTGCCCCTCAGGTCCGCTCACGTCATCCCGCCCACCTCCGTCGGCATCCCCGGTGCCCACGGATGTCGGACACCTCACAGGATGTCTCTTCCCTGCCCCGAACACCTCTATGCGGCGTTGCGTTCCAATTCACACTACTTCGGGCTAGTTGGAGGACTGCAGGTCGCGCACCGCCCGCCAGCGGTCGGCGAGACGTCCGTACGCGACACCCGCCGCATCGCCGTCCCCGGCACGCAGAGCCGCGATGCCCTCGGCCACGTCCGCGGCCGACCGGTCGCCCGCGAGCTGGTCCCCGGAGAGCGCGTGCACGAGGCCGCCGTAGTCGAGCTCGACCAGACCGCGCGGATGGAACTCCTCCAGCCAGCGCCCGACCTCCACGAGCCCCTCGGTCAGCGGCCCTTCGTCGACCGTCTCCCGCAGCGTCCGCAGCGCCCTGGCCAGCCGCCGCCGCGCCTGCACCATCGGAGTGCGGTAGCGCAGGGAGGGCCGCCCCCCGTCGGCCCCGGCCGCGACGTACTCGCGCTCCTCGTCGTCGAACAGGACGAACCAGCGCACCGGCACGTGCCACACCGTGGTGCGGATCCAGGGACGCGCGTCCGGGTTTCGCTCCGACCACCGCTCGTAGTCCGCCGCCGCCTGGCCCCGCACCACCGGGGGCAGCACCGCGTCCAGCACGGTGGCCGGAAACAGACCCCCCAGTTCACCCAGTGCCATCCAGCCCCGCATGCGGGTGCGCCACGGGCACACGCACACCACGCCGTCGAGTTCCGCCACGAAGGCGTCCCCGCTCTCGTGCACCGGCACCGGCACCGGCGGGGTGGGCACCAAGTCCGCCAGCGAGCGCCGCAGTTCGTCCTGCGCCGTGGGCAGGACCGAACGCTGCGCGTAACGGGCCCAATGGCCTCGCTCGGGCTCCCTGAAAGCGGCGAGCGGCTCGTACACCCGCAGATAGGACGCGTATGGGACGAGCACCGAAGACACCACCGACATGCCGTAGATCGTGTCACGCCGGTACTCCACCAGGGGGTGATCCGGCGCACCCGCACGGATCCGCGTGTCCCGAGGACTTACGCTCTTGCCCAGTCGGACCGGCCGCTGCCGGTCCGGCCGGGACCCTCCCCACCTTCAGGAGGGTCTTCCGCCGCTTCGTACTTGGGAGTCACCACAGTGACCGATGTGACCGGCGTACCTGTCGACGTGCTGCGCACCCTGTTCCACTCGGACCAGGGCGGCCACGAGCAAGTCGTCATCTGCCAGGACCGCGCCACCGGCCTCAAGGCCGTCATCGCCCTCCACTCCACCGCCCTGGGCCCCGCCCTCGGCGGCACCCGCTTCTACCCGTACGCCTCCGAGGCGGAGGCCGTCGCTGACGCGCTGAACCTGTCGCGCGGCATGTCGTACAAGAACGCCATGGCCGGTCTCGAACACGGCGGCGGCAAGGCCGTGATCATCGGCGACCCGGAGCAGATCAAGTCCGAGGAACTGCTGCTGGCCTACGGCCGGTTCGTCGCCTCGCTCGGCGGCCGGTACGTGACCGCCTGCGACGTCGGCACCTACGTCGCCGACATGGACGTCGTCGCCCGGGAGTGCCGCTGGACCACCGGCCGCTCGCCCGAGAACGGCGGCGCGGGCGACTCGTCCGTCCTCACCGCGTTCGGTGTCTTCCAGGGCATGCGGGCCTCCGCCCAGCACCTCTGGGGCGACCCCACGCTGCGCGGCCGCAAGGTCGGCGTCGCCGGCGTCGGCAAGGTGGGCCGTCACCTGGTCGAGCACCTGCTGAGCGACGGAGCCGAGGTCGTCGTGACCGATGTGCGCGAGGAGTCCGTACGCCGGATCACCGACCTGCATCCCGAGGTCGCCGTGGCCGCGGACACGGACACGCTGATCCGCACCGAGGGCCTCGACATCTACGCTCCGTGCGCGCTCGGCGGCGCGCTGAACGACGCGAGTGTCCCCGTCCTCACCGCGAAGATCGTGTGCGGAGCCGCCAACAACCAGCTGGCGCACCCGGGCATCGAGAAGGACCTGGCCGACCGTTCGGTTCTGTACGCACCGGACTACGTCGTGAACGCCGGTGGCGTCATCCAGGTCGCGGACGAACTCCACGGTTTCGACTTCGACCGGTGCAGGGCGAAGGCCGCGAAGATCTTCGACACGACGCTGGCCATATTCGCACGTGCGAAGGCCGACGGGATTCCCCCGGCCGCCGCGGCCGACCGGATCGCCGAGCAGCGGATGGCCGACGCCCGCCGCAACTGACCCGCCCGGCACGGCACCGGCCTCCGCCGGCGGACCGCGGCACGCGTCCGCCGGCGGAGGCCGCGCACGCGTGCCGCGGGCGGTCGGCCCGCCCCTGGGAGACAAGACTCACCCAGGTCGGCGGGTCGGCCGCCGACAAGAGGTTAAAATCGGTCTTGACCAGCGAGGAAGGGCTCCTCGGCGGTCCTGCGCGAAGGCACGTGATGCGGGCGGCGTACCGTATGGCCGAGGAAGCAGGTACCGTTAAAGCCACGGGCGCGGTCTCTCAGCCGAGAGTCCGTCCTGAAACATGAACGCGTGTCAAGACTCTGGGGCCGTCGAGCCCCGTCACCGAGGGGGTCGAGCCATGGGGCGCGGCCGGGCAAAGGCCAAGCAGACCAAGGTCGCCCGCCAGCTGAAGTACAGCAGCGGCGGGACGGACCTGTCGCGTCTGGCCAATGAGCTGGGCGCATCGCCTTCGAGTCAGCCACCGAACGCAGAGCCGTTCGAGGACGACGACGAGGAAGATGACCCGTACGCACAGTACGCGGATCTGTACAACGACGACGAGGACGCGGACGAGGACGAACAGTCCGGTCCGTCGTCACAGCGCCGCGGCGCTTGACCTCGCTCTGACACATCAACCCGGTCCGGGTCCGCCCGGACCGGGTTCTGTGCTGTCCGGGCCCGGAACGGACGGGGCTCTCGTCGCGGAGCCCCACGACCGTGCGGCCCGCCGCCGGCCCGGCCCGCCGCCGGCCCGGCCCGCCGCCGGCCCGGCCCGTGGCCGGGACCGGCGGACACGACGTCCTACCGTGCGTAGCTTCCGGTCAGCTCGGCGCCCGTGGCGTGGTCGCCGCGCCGGGTGATCTCGCCGGCGACCCAGGAGTCCACACCCCGGTCGGCCAGCGTCGTCAGTGCCGCGTCCACCGAGTCGGCGGGCACGATCGCGATCATGCCGACACCCATGTTGAGCGTCTTCTCCAGCTCCAGCTGCTCGACCTTCCCGGCCTTGCCGACCAGGTCGAACACGGCACCCGGCGCCCACGTGCCGCGGTCGACCGTGGCGTGGAGCGCGTCCGGGATCACCCGGGCCAGGTTGTTGGCCAGACCGCCGCCGGTGACGTGGCTGAAGCCGTGCACCTCGGTCGTACGGGTCAGTGCCAGGCAGTCCAGGGAGTAGATCCTGGTGGGCTCCAGGAGCTCCTCTCCGAGCGTCCTGCCGAACTCCTCGACCTGACGGTCCAGGGACCATCCGGCCCGGTCGAAGACCACGTGGCGCACGAGCGAGTACCCGTTGGAGTGAAGACCGGACGACGCCATCGCGATCACGGCGTCACCCTCCCGGACACGGTCCGGGCCGAGCAGCCGGTCGGCCTCGACCACGCCCGTGCCCGCCCCCGCGACGTCGAAGTCGTCGGGACCGAGGAGCCCGGGGTGCTCGGCCGTCTCGCCGCCCACCAGGGCGCAGCCCGCGAGGACGCAGCCCTCGGCGATGCCCTTGACGATCGCCGCGACACGCTCGGGATGCACCTTGCCGACACAGATGTAGTCGGTCATGAAGAGCGGCTCGGCCCCGCACACGACCAGGTCGTCGACGACCATGCCGACGAGGTCGTGGCCGATGGTGTCGTACACACCCATCTGCCGGGCCAGGTCCACCTTCGTACCGACGCCGTCGGTCGCCGAGGCCAGCAGCGGGCGCTCGTAACGCTTGAGCGCCGAGGCGTCGAAGAGGCCGGCGAACCCGCCGAGGCCGCCGAGGCCCTCGACCTCGGGGCGCTTCGTCTTCTTCACCCACTCCTTCATCAGCTCGACGGCGCGGTCACCGGCTTCGATGTCGACGCCGGCCGCGGCGTAGGAAGCACCTGTTGTCTCAGACATGGCCCGGGATCTTTCGTGTGGGAGTACGGGGCTGGTGGGGAAGCGGCCGGTCGGTCCGGATCACGGACGACGCAGCGCGTCGGCAGCCGCGGTCGCGGCGGGGCCGGCCGCCAGCTCGGTCTCCAGCAGCTGCTTGCCGAGCAGCTCCGGGTCCGGAAGCTCCATCGGGTATTCGCCGTCGAAGCAGGCGCGGCACAGATTCGGCTTGGCGATCGTCGTCGCCTCGACCATCGCGTCGAGCGAGATGTACGAGAGCGAGTCCGCACCCATGGAGGTGGCGATCTCGTCGACGGTCATGCCGTTCGCGATCAGCTCGGCCCGCGTGGCGAAGTCGATCCCGAAGAAGCAGGGCCACTTGACCGGCGGGGACGAGATCCGGATGTGGATCTCGGCGGCACCGGCCTCACGGAGCATCCGCACCAGGGCGCGCTGGGTGTTGCCGCGGACGATCGAGTCGTCGACGACCACCAGGCGCTTGCCCTTGATGACTTCCTTGAGCGGATTCAGCTTGAGACGGATGCCCAGCTGGCGGATGGTCTGCGACGGCTGGATGAAGGTCCGGCCGACGTAGGCGTTCTTGACGAGGCCGGCTCCGAACGGAATTCCGCTCGCCTCGGCGTAACCGATCGCCGCGGGGGTTCCCGACTCCGGCGTCGCTATGACCAGATCGGCCTCGACAGGGGCCTCCGCCGCCAGCTTCCGGCCCATCTCCACACGGGAGAGGTAGACGTTGCGCCCGGCGATGTCGGTGTCGGGGCGGGCGAGGTAGACGTACTCGAAGACGCAGCCCTTGGGCTTCGCTTCTGCGAAGCGCGAGGTGCGCAGGCCGTTCTCGTCGATGGCGACGAGCTCACCCGGCTCGATCTCGCGGACGTAGCTCGCACCGCAGATGTCCAGGGCAGCGGACTCGGAGGCCACCACCCAGCCGCGCTCGAGCCGGCCGAGGACCA
This sequence comes from Streptomyces sp. NPDC001822, assembly GCF_042892135.1. Lineage (NCBI taxonomy): Bacteria > Bacillati > Actinomycetota > Actinomycetes > Kitasatosporales > Streptomycetaceae > Streptomyces > Streptomyces sp. NPDC001822. Next base: position 360,241 of record NZ_JBIATW010000006.1, on the reverse strand, counting down.
GCGGGCGGATGCCCTGCGGGTCACGGGCCGCGTAGAGGGTGTGCTCATCCATGAAGACGAGCGAGAAGGCGCCCTTCACCTGGGGGAGCACCTTGGTGGCGGCTTCCTCGATGGTGAGCGGCTTGTCGTCGGCGTCTCTCTGCCCGGCGAGCAGCGCGGTCACCAGGTCGGTGTCGTTGGTCGCCGCGACCTGGGTGGCGCGGCCGTCCCTGCGGGGAAGGTCGGCGACCATCTCGGCGAGCTGGGCCGTGTTGACCAGATTGCCGTTGTGACCCAGGGCGATCGAGCCGTGCGCGGTGGCACGGAACGTCGGCTGCGCGTTCTCCCACACCGAGGCACCGGTGGTGGAGTAGCGGGCATGACCGACCGCGATGTGGCCCTGGAGCGATCCCAGAGACGTTTCGTCGAAGACCTGCGAGACCAGTCCCATGTCCTTGAAGACCAGGATCTGGGACCCGTTGCTCACTGCGATGCCCGCGGACTCCTGTCCACGGTGCTGCAGGGCATACAGTCCGAAATAGGTGAGCTTGGCGACCTCTTCGCCGGGAGCCCAGACACCGAAGACGCCGCAAGCGTCCTGGGGGCCTTTCTCTCCGGGGAGCAGGTCGTGGTTGAGTCGTCCATCACCACGAGGCACGCCACCGAGTGTAGGCGAGATCGACCACCGGTCCGAATTGGGTGAACCGCTGACAGGGGCTCCGGGAGTGCCGCGAGCAGCCCCTCGCGGGCCCTCGGGCGACGGCCCGGGACGGGTCCGGATGATCACCGTGCGTGATCATGGTCAGTCGGGCGGCAGGGCCGGGAAGGGGCGTCGGGCGCCCGTGGCCCGGGATGGACGCCGGTTACCGACGGGTCGGTCCTGTCCGGCCGTCAGGCCCCTCCGGCGGCCTCCTCGTGGCCCTCGGTGAGCCGCCCGGTGGAGCGGACCGGGTCGCACCGCACGCTCGTATCGTGGCGAGCCTCACACCGGGCGGTCGCCGCCGGACCCTCGCGACCCCGGCACGGACGCCTCACCGGGCGCTCGGAGCGGTCGCGTCGAACCCCTCACCGCCCTCCGCCGTGAGCGAGAGGGTGCGGTGCGCGATCGTGTACGTCGTCCTCCCCTTCATGGCGTCGAGCAGGGCCCGCTCCAGTTCCATCGGGCCGCCCGGGCACATCTTCCGGGTCGAGGCCAACGGGCCGAAGGTGACCGTGGAGCCGGAGACGGCCGCCTTGCCGTGGAAGGAGTTGCAGCCGAGGTTCCCCTCCACGGTGCCGTCCTTGCCGAAGGTGAGCCGCGCCGCGTCCTTCGTGCCGTCGGGCAGCGAGGAGGCGACGCCGCCGGAGTGCAGCCCGCTCACCTTCCACGCGGTTCCGGTGAGCGGGGCCGGGCGCTCGGAGTGCAGGGCGATGGTGTCGCCCTGGGCGGTGGTCAGGGTCAGGGTCCTCGCGTCGCCCCGTACGGCGACCGCGGCTTCGAGCGTGCCGCGGAAGGCCCGTCCCATCGCGTCCTCGAATTCCTGGACGTCGTCCGCGCACGCCATCTCGGTGGTGGTGCCCTGTCCGACGGTGACCGCGGAGCCGTCGACGCGGACGTCCGCGGTGAAGCGGTTGCAGCCCAGACTGCCGGTGGCCTTCCCCTCGGGGCCGATCTCGACATGGGCTCCGGCGGGCGCGGTGGTCCTCCTCCCGCCGACGGTCAGGGAGGACACGGTCCAGTGGACCCCGGTCACGGCCGGCTCGGTGCGTACGGTGCCGCTGCCGTCCCCGGAGTCCCCGGATCCCGCTCCGGAGCCCGGCTCCGTGCCGCAGGCGGCAAGGGTGAAGGCGGTCAGGACGGCAAGGACGCTGACAGGCATACGTTGTGTGCGCATGGCCATGGGACGGAACGACCCGTCGATCCGGTTCCGTTCACCCCGTCAGCGGGAGCAGCGGAGCGAGATCCGCCCGCTCACCGCTGGCACTGACCCGGGCCTCTTCGAGCGCGTCCGCCCACCGTGTGCGGCCGGTCGCCAGCCGGAGCCAGGTGAGCGGGTCCGTCTCGACGACGTTGGGCGGGGTGCCCCGGGTGTGCTTGGGCCCGCCGATGCACTGGACGACGGCGAAGGGCGGGACCCTCACCTCGACCGAGCCGCCGGGAGCCCTGTCCGCGAGCGCGTCGGCGAGCAGCCGGGTGCAGGCGGCGAGTGCCTGGCGGTCCTGGGGGATGCCGACGCCCGTCGCCCGGTGGAGGTCGTCGGTGTGGACGACGAGTTCGACGGTACGGGTGACCAGGAAGTCGCCCAGTCGCATGGTGCCCGCCCGGGTCGTCACGAGCCGCTCCCCCGGGACCCCTTCGACGAGCCGGGCGAACCGCTCGGCCGTCTCCTCGTAGAGCGCACCGAGTCCGGGCCGTGCCGCGGCGAGGGCCCTGGCGTCGTCCGCGATGTCCTCGGCCCGCCCCACGGTGGAGAGGGGCCACTCCAGCAGGGTGAGCTGCGGGGCGGAGCCGGACGGCTCGGGCAGCTCCAGCTCACGGCTGACCCGCTCCAGCACCGTGGTCACGTGTGCCGCGAGGTCCCGCACGGTCCACTCGCCCAGCCCGGACGGACCGGACAGCTGCTCGGGCGTCAGGTCGCGGACAGCGGCGTGTACGTGGGCGAACTGGGCCAGGACCGCCGTGCGGGTCCGGCTGAGGTCGTAGGCGCGCGGGCGCTTCTTGGCCGGGGGCATAGGGGCGAGACTAACCGGCGCCTGTGACAGGGGGCCCGCCGTGCGAAGGGTCAGACTCCGGCGAAGTCCGAGGCCGCTGGGAAGGTGACACCGGTGCAGCCCCGGCGTGCGGTGGCGTCCTCGACGTAGGCCCGGAACAGGGCCTCCAGCCGGTCCCGGAGGATGTCGTCGTAGGGGAAGGACACCTCCATGAGGTGCAGGGCGGGCCTGCCGCCGCAGACGGAGGAGGCCCACACGAGACCGTCGGCCGATCCGGCCGAGGAGAGGTCCACCGGGGTCCGGCCCAGGCCCCCGGCCCGCATCCCCCTGGTGCCGTCGCCCACCAGGGTGTCCATCTGCATCCACAGCGGTCGCAGGGTCAGCATCCGGTCGAGGCCCCTGCCGCCCGGATGGGTCTTCTCGTAGGCCGGCCAGATCCTCTCGGTCCCCGCCGGGCTCATCGCGAGCAGGCAGGAGTCATGGGCACTCGCCTTCCCGGCCGGTGCGGCGAGCGCCCGGTCGGGGAGCTCGCCCCGCCCGTGGGCGGCGGTGTGCCGTCCGTACCAGGCGCAGGTGCCGCCCGCCTTCCCGGCGGGGACGAGAGCGGTCGTCGGCTCCGGGAACGCGGACGGCACGGAGGGGAGTTCGGTGCGGCAGCCCTTCCGCGCCGCGGCCCGCTGCGCCGTCTGACGCGCCAGGACGGTGAGGTCGTGGCGGTCTTCGGACCGGACGGGGCCGTCGTACTCGGCCGTGGCTCGGGCCCTGACGGAGGAGATCTCGCCACCCCCGGCGCAGAGGGCCCTGACCGTCACCGTGCCGGCGTCGTACTCCCCCAGACCGCCGTCGCCCAGCGGGTGCGGCAGCGTGTACTGCGCGGCGGACGTGACGTCGTCCCTGTTCCTGGCGGTGAAGTAGTCGAACGGTTCGTGCCCGGCAGACACCCGGTGCTCGTCGGCGTTGGGGTTGGCCGGGTACAGCGTGAGGTCGAGCGAGACGTGCCCGTAGGTGGTCCCCGGATCGCCCACCCGGTACACGACGCACCCGCTGTCGCTCCGCGTGGTGCTGATGCGGTGGCGGTCGGAGAGCTCCACCCGGTCGACGCCTCCGTTCAGCGCGAGCACCAGGTCGGGGTCGACGAGACCGCCGCACCCCTCCGCTATGCGTTCACGGCTCTCGTCCCGGGCGCGGAGGTCGAGCACGTCGCTGACGAGTGCCCAGACGCTGAGGCCGATCCCCGCCACGGCCACCAGCACGAACACCGTGTTCAAGGCCCCGCGCAGACGCCCCCGCGCCGCCGGGCCGTCCCCTCCGGTGTGCGGGCCGTCCCCTCCGGTGTGCGTGCCGTCGTCCATCATCGACCCCCGTCAACTCGACCTCGTGTGGCGCCCCGCAAGTTATCAGTCGCTGCCGACAGCCTCCCTGGCCACGAAAGCCCCACCGCTGCGCGGAACCCCGACGCCCCGCCGGGTGAACGGGATCCCTGCGGACGTGTGGTCCCCCTCAGTCCCGCCCTGCGGATGTCACGCGGTCCCGGGCGGCCCCGGGGTCACGGCCGGGCGGCCGTGAGGACCACCAGCAGCGGCACGACCCGGGAGCCGGGTACCTCGTAGCGGCCCCGCCCCGTCGTGTGCAGCCAGCCGGCGGCGGTGAGCAGCCGCAGGTGGTGGTAGACCTGTCCGGTCGTGCCCGTCTGGTCGAGTCCGGCCAGCTCGGCGGCGGTGCGCCGGCCGGCGAGGATCTCGCGGAGCAGTCGCAGCCGTACGGGATGGCCGAGGGCGGCCAGGGGCTCGGCGGCCTCCGTCCAGTCGGCGCGGTCCTCGTCGGTACCGAGGAGTCCCGCGGTGAGCGCGCCGTACTGCCATTCGTAACGCTCACCGGCGGGCAGCCGGACGGCGCCGGTGAACAGCACCCCGCCGTCGGCGGCGGCGTCCCCGACCAGGCCCAGCTGGTCCTTCAGTCCGTCCAGCGCCCAGAAGTCGCCGTCGCCCAGCTCAGGCCTGCCGCCGCCCGCCGCCGCCTCCAGCACCGCGAGCCGGCGCTCCAGTTCGGCGACGCGTTCCTCAAGCTCCACAGAACACAACCTTACGTAATTACGTAACATCAATAAACGGTTTCCGTGAGGACGTCGAAAGCCCCCGTCCGGTCGACCCGGACGGGGGCTTTCGGCTCAGGCAGAACCTAGGCGAACAGACCCTTCAGAGTCCCCTCGTGCGCCGTGCGCAGCTCGCTCAGCGGAATGCTGAACTCGCCCTGGATCTCGATCTCGTCGCCGTCCACGACACCGATACGGGCGACGGGCAGACCCCGCGCCCCGCACATGTCGTTGAAGCGGAGCTCCTCGCTGCGCGGGATCGACACGACCGCGCGGCCGGCCGACTCCGAGAACAGGAAGGTGAACGCGTCCAGACCGTCCGGGACGACCAGCCGGGCACCCTTGCCGCCCCGCAGGCAGGACTCGGTGACCGCCTGGATCAGGCCGCCGTCGGAGAGGTCGTGCGCCGCGTCGATCATGCCGTCGCGGGAGGCCGAGATCAGGATCTCGCCGAGCAGCTTCTCGCGGCCCAGGTCGACCTTCGGCGGCATGCCGCCGAGGTGGTCGTGCACGACCTGCGACCACGCCGAGCCGCCGAACTCCTCGTGGGTGTCACCCAGGAGGTAGAGCAGCTGCCCCTCCTGGGCGAACGCGACCGGCGTGCGCCGGGTGACGTCGTCGATCACACCGAGCACGGCCACGACCGGCGTCGGGTGGATCGCCGTGTCACCGGTCTGGTTGTACAGCGACACGTTGCCGCCGGTCACCGGGGTGCCCAGCTCCAGGCAGCCGTCCGCGAGACCACGGGTGGCCTCCGCGAACTGCCACATGACGTCCGGGTCCTCGGGCGAACCGAAGTTCAGGCAGTCCGAGATCGCGAGCGGCTTGGCACCGGACGCGGCGACGTTGCGGTACGACTCGGCCAGCGCGAGCTGCGCGCCCGTGTAGGGGTCGAGCTTGGCGTAACGGCCGTTGCCGTCGGTCGCCATGGCCACGCCCAGGTTCGACTCCTCGTCGATCCGGACCATACCGGCGTCCTCGGGCATCGCGAGCACCGTGTTGCCCTGCACGAAGTGGTCGTACTGGTCGGTGATCCAGGACTTGGAGGCCTGGTTCGGGGAGGCGACCAGCCTCAGGACCTGCTCGCGCAGTTCGGCGGCGTTCGCCGGGCGGGCGAGCTTGCCGGCGTCGTCCGCCTGGAGCGCGTCCTGCCACGACGGCCGGGCGAACGGCCGGTGGTAGGTCGGGCCCTCGTGCGCGACGGACCGCGGGGGCACGTCCACGATCTGCTCGCCGTGCCAGAAGATCTCCAGCTGCGAGCCCTCGGTCACCTCACCGATGACGGTGGCGATGACGTCCCACTTCTCGCAGATCTCCAGGAAGCGGTCCACGTGCTGCGGCTCGACGATCGCGCACATGCGCTCCTGCGACTCGCTCATGAGGATTTCCTCGGGCGAGAGGGAGGAGTCGCGGAGCGGCACCGTGTCCAGCTCGACGCGCATGCCGCCGGAGCCCGCGGAGGCCAGCTCGCTCGTGGCACAGGAGAGCCCGGCGCCGCCGAGGTCCTGGATGCCCGCGACGAGCTTCTCCTTGAAGATCTCCAGGGTGCACTCGATGAGGAGCTTCTCCTGGAACGGGTCGCCGACCTGGACGGCGGGGCGCTTGGTGGGCTTGGTGTCGTCGAAGGTCTCCGAGGCCAGCACGGAGACGCCGCCGATGCCGTCGCCGCCGGTGCGGGCGCCGTAGAGGATGACCTTGTTGCCGGGACCGGAGGCCTGGGCGAGGTGGATGTCCTCGTGCTTCATCACGCCGATGCAGCCGGCGTTGACGAGCGGGTTGCCCTGGTAGCAGGCGTCGAAGACGACCTCGCCGCCGATGTTCGGCAGGCCGAGGCAGTTCCCGTAGCCGCCGATGCCCGCCACGATGCCGGGCAGGACGCGCCGGGTGTCGGGGTGGTCGGCGGCACCGAAGCGCAGCGGGTCCACGACCGCGACCGGACGTGCGCCCATGGCGAGGATGTCGCGGACGATGCCGCCGACGCCGGTCGCCGCGCCCTGGTAGGGCTCGATGTACGAGGGGTGGTTGTGCGACTCGACCTTGAAGGTGACCGCGTAACCCTGGCCGACGTCGACCACACCGGCGTTCTCGCCGATGCCGACGAGCATCGCGTCGTTGTCGGGGACCTTCTCGCCGAACTGCTTGAGGTGGACCTTGCTGCTCTTGTAGGAGCAGTGCTCGGACCACATCACGGAGTACATGGCGAGCTCGGCGCCGGTGGGACGGCGGCCCAGGATCTCCCGGATGCGGGCGTACTCGTCCTCCTTGAGGCCGAGTTCCTTCCAGGGCTGTCCGGCGTCCGGCGTCTCGGCCGCGTGCTTGACCGTGTCGAGGCTCATGCGTTGACCAGCTTCTTGATGATCGAGGTGAAGAAACCCAGGCCGTCGGTGCGACCGGTGCCGATGAGCGGCTCGACGGCGTGCTCCGGGTGCGGCATCAGACCGACGATGTTGCCCGCGGCGTTGGTGATGCCGGCGATGTCGCGCAGCGAGCCGTTCGGGTTCACGTCGGAGTAGCGGAAGGCGACGCGGCCCTCGGCCTCCAGCTCGTCGAGCGTGCGCTCGTCGGCGGTGTACCGGCCGTCCATGTTCTTCAGCGGTACGGAGATCTCCTGGCCCGCGGTGTAGTCCGAGGTCCAGGCGGTCTCCGCGTTCTCCACCCGCAGCTTCTGGTCGCGGCAGATGAAGTGGAGGTGATTGTTCCGCAGCATCGCGCCGGGCAGCAGGTGCGCCTCGGTCAGGATCTGGAAGCCGTTGCAGATACCGAGGACCGGCATACCGGCCTTCGCCTGCGCGATGACCGTCTCCATCACGGGCGAGAACCGCGAGATGGCGCCGGCGCGCAGGTAGTCGCCGTAACTGAATCCGCCCGCCAGGATGACGGCGTCGACCTGGTGCAGGTCCTTGTCACGGTGCCAGAGCGATACGGGCTCGGCCCCCGCGATCCGGACGGCCCGGAGGCTGTCCTTGTCGTCGAGCGTGCCGGGAAAAGTGACGACTCCGATACGGGTGGTCACTTCTCCTCCTCCACCTTGACGGTGAAGTCCTCGATGACGGTGTTGGCGAGGAAGGTCTCGGCGATCTCGTTAATGCGGGCGAGGGCGGCGTCGTCGACCGGCCCCTCGACCTCGAGCTCGAAACGCTTTCCCTGACGAACGTCCGCGATTCCGTCGAAGCCGAGACGGGGCAGTGCGCGCTGCACAGCCTGTCCCTGCGGGTCGAGGATCTCCGGCTTGAGCATGACGTCGACTACGACGCGTGCCACTGGCACTCCCGGTGGTGTGGTGCGGCTGTGTCTCCGAGGGGTTCCCCAGATCCCCGCGGGTCCACTCAGCGTACCTGGCCGGAAATTCTACGCGGGTAGATATCACGTGGTCCGGATCACGTCGTGATATCGGAGCGGGGCAACACACGGAAAGACCCGGGGAAAAAATCTTCACCCCGATTACGCGGGGGCGCCACACGGAAGCAACACGCGGAAGTAATTGGACGGGCTTCACAATGCACCTCCCACCGCTGTACAAATGAATACAGGGAAAGCACGATTGTCCCGGAACAGTCGACACCCGTCGATCCGTATCCGCCCAGCCGCCGGAAGGCCGGCATCAGCGCACGCCAGACGTGACGATGCCGCAGGAAAGGACCGATATCCGTGGCTCAGCGCGTCGTGGTCACACTCTCCGACGACATCGACGGGGGAGAAGCGGCGGAAACGGTCTCCTTCTCCCTGGACGGGAAGTCCTACGAGATCGACCTCAATCCCGCCAATGCAGAAAAACTGCGCAAGGCACTGGCCCCGTACGTCTCGGCCGGCCGAAAGCAGACAAATACCGGCAAGCGCGGCAAGGCTCCGGTGACCTACCACCACACCTCCCTGGCACCCGACCCCGCCGCCGTGCGCGCGTGGGCCCGCTCGCACCGGATGGAGGTGCCGGCCCGCGGCCGGATCCCCAAGAAGGTCTACGAGGCGTTCCACGCGGCGAGTTGAGGGCGACGCCCGGAATGTTCCGTTCCGGTCCGGCGTCCCCGGCTCCCTGGGCCAACACCTCGGGGAGCCGACTTGCACAACACCCCTGCAGGTCGGCTAGAGTCTGGAGCACGCCGAAGGGCAAGGCCGAAAAGCCGGGTCCGACGCAGCGTGCGGGTGTAGTTCAGTAGTAGAACATCCCCCTTCCAGGGGGAAGGCGCAGTGTGCAATTCCTGTCACCCGCTCTGCACTGCCTTACCGGACCACTCAGTGGATCAGGTAGAGTAGTGAGCGCTCCACCGGTGAAAGCCGAGTGGCGGCAATGCGGACGTAGCTCAGTTGGTAGAGCGCAACCTTGCCAAGGTTGAGGTCGCCAGTTCGAACCTGGTCGTCCGCTCTTGATTCAAAGGCCCTGGTCGATTTCGACTGGGGCCTTTGGCGTTTCCGGTTATCGACGCAGGCAGGATGTGCGCGCGCGTGATGCGCGGTGACGGCGCGCTCCACCGGCATCTCATCTCGACTTCCGCCACCGACGTCGCCATGCCGCCGTGTCGGCATCGGCATCGGCATCGGCATCGGCATCGGCATCGGCATCGGCATCGGGAATGTTCGGGGCATCGGGGCCGCCCCTGAGCGCCGGGCCGTCCGGAGCCGTGACCGATATCTCGTTTCCCGCGCCACTCACGCAGAGCCCTGCGCGCCGCCGCGTCGGGCCGAAGGTCCGCCGGCGGCAGCTGGATCTCCCCGGGCTCGGAGGCCGGCCTTCTCGGGACCGACGGCGACGGGGCGGTTGTCGTCACGCGCGACCCGGAGTTGCCGGCGCGGACGGTGTGAAGGACGCCACATCGCCGACGGCGCCGGACTGCCGGGCCACCGCACCCCGTTCACCACGGATCCCCGACGGCCGGGGCTCCGGAGCACGCGCGCGCCGCAGCGTGGGGCGTTCTCCTCGAAGCCGGTCAGCGTTCACCGGTCGGCCGCGATCACTCCGATGTGCCCGCCGGAAACCACTCCGTACAACCGGAGTTGGCCGTCGAACCGGGTCCTCGCCGGGGTTCCGTGCCGACGGCCCGGGGGCCGTGCCGCCGGAGCTCGCGACCGCCGCGGGGCTCCGTCCGCCGAGGTCGCGAAGCGCGCGTTCCCCCGGCAGCGCGAGCACGACCGGCCGTCGGCCGGCAGCCGCCTCCGCGCTCCGGCGGAGCACCGTCCTGAGGCGGTGCGTCTCAGAGGGGTGCGAGGTTGGGTATAGTAAGCACCGCGCTACGGCGCACGCGGACGTAGCTCAGTTGGTAGAGCGCAACCTTGCCAAGGTTGAGGTCGCCAGTTCGAACCTGGTCGTCCGCTCCATGAAAGAAGGCCCCGGTCATCGCGACCGGGGCCTTCTTCCGTTTCGTCAGCGACCGTCGGCGGGCCAGCTCAGACCGGTGAGGAGCTCGTACGCGTCCAGGTACTTGGCGCGGGTCGCCTCGACGATCTCCTGCGGAAGCGCCGGCGGCGGCTCCTCGCTGTGGCGGTCCCAGCCGGAAGCCGGAGAGGTCAGCCAGTTCCGCACGAACTGCTTGTCGTACGACGGCTGCGCCCTGCCGGGCTCCCAGCTCTCGGCGGGCCAGAAACGCGACGAGTCGGGCGTCAGCACCTCGTCCGCGAGGATCAGCTCCTCGCCACCGTCGGCGCTGGGCGCGAAGCCGAACTCGAACTTCGTGTCGGCCAGGATGATCCCGCGCTCACGCGCGATGTCCCGGGCCCGCCCGTAGACGTCCAGGGTCGTCCGGCGCAGCGCCGCCGCCGTCTCAGCGCCGACCTCGCGGGCGACCTCCTCGTACGACACGTTCTCGTCGTGGTCGCCGACCGCGGCCTTCGTGGCCGGGGTGAAGATCGGCGCCGGGAGCTCGGAGCCGTCGACCAGGCCCTCGGGCAGCGCGAGACCGCAGACCGTGCGGGTCGCGTCGTACTCGATCAGGCCGGAACCGGTCAGATAGCCGCGGGCCACGCACTCGACCTGGACCATCCGCAGCGAACGGCAGACCAGGGTCCGGCCGGCCCAGTCGTCGGGCGCCCCGGCCGGGAGGTCCGTCGACAGGACGTGGTTGGGCACGAGATCGGCGAGTTGGTCGAACCACCACAGCGACAGCTGCGTCAGGACACGGCCCTTGTCGGGGATCTCGGTGGGCAGGACCCAGTCGTACGCGGAGATACGGTCGCTGGCGACCATGACGAGGTCACCGGCCTCGTTCCGGTACAGGTCGCGCACCTTGCCGGTGTGCAGGTGGGTGAGCCCCGGCACCTGCACGGGCTCGGGCTTTTCTACGAAACCGGACACGCTGCCTCCGCGTAGGTTGATCCAGGAGTGGTTCCGATTGTCCCGCATGCGAAGGGGCCGCGCCGACAGGGGTCACCTCGCGGACGGGGAGCGGTGACGGTTCGCGCGTCGTACGCCGGGAGCGGGCCCGCTTAAGACGCCGGGTGCGGGCCCGCCTCGTACGCCGGGTGCGGGCTTCGGGCTTCCCCGAAGGCCCGGGCCACGTCGGTCGGGCGGGCGCAGCCTCTGTCCGTCGAGGCTGCGCCGGGGCGGTCAGTCGCGTTTGCAGATCCGGTCGAGGAGGTTCGCCGTGGCCCGCTGGACGCGGGCGTCCACATGGCCCGGCCTGTCGAGCGCGGGGGACCAGGCGAAGGTGCCGGAAGCGAAGACGAGGGCACCCGAGGGTGCGCGGTAGAGCGAGGTCTCCTGGTGCCGGACGGCCCCCTCGCTGTCGCTGTACGGGGAGTGCGCGAGCAGCATGCGGTTCTCGTGCTCGGGGAGGGACGTACGCGGGAAGTAGCGGTCCGCTTCGCCGGCGACCAGCCCGGCGATCTCGTCGCCCTCCGCCGCGCCGGTGGCCTCCCAGAGCCAGTGGCCGCCGTTCCGCACGACCAGGGGGTGGGGTTCGGGGACCCGGCCCGCGTACTGGATGCCGAGCAACTGCTGTTCCGCGCGGTCGACCTCACGCCACAGCGCCGGCTTCCCCGGGCCGCGGCGCTTGCGGCAGGTGAGCAGGCGGTCGGGGACACCCGAGGGCGACGGGCCGAGGCCGACCTGCCAGTACATGGTGTTGGCGGACAGGAACACCAGCGAGGTGCCGATGTCCCGGGCCTGCTCGGCCGTGCGGCGCATCGGGACCGACCAGTACTCGTCGTGGCCGGGGAAGACCAGGCCTCGGTAGCGACTGGGGTCGACCCGTCCGGCGTGCAGGTCGCGGGCGTCGGCGTACGCGAGGTCGTAGCCGTAGCGCTCGGCCCAGCGGATGAAGTCGTAGGCGTGGCCCACGTGGAGAGGCAGGCCCGCGCCCGCGTAGGGGCGGTCGAAGCTGATGGTGACGGCGGCGTCCTCCTCCCCCAGCAGCCGGCCTTCCTCGTCCCAGGCGTGGTAGAGGCTGGCGCCGGTCCGGCCGTCCTCCGGATAGAGGTTGTAGGCCTGCCACGTGATGTCGGGAAGCAGGAGCAGCAGGTCCGCCGGGTGGTCGTCGCGGACCGTGAAGGGGATGTGCGAGCGGTGCCCGTCGGCGGTGGTCAGCACGGCCACGTATGCGCCGACCGACCAGTACGTGGGGATCTGCAGCCGCCAGGAGAGCCACCAGTGGTGGCAGGAGACCGTCCGCTCGGCCGTCAGCGGCGCCGGCTGCACGATGCCGGACAGGCGCGGGCTCGTGGTGATCTTGGCGGCGCCGTCTCCGGCGTAGTGCCCGATGCGGTAGACGTCGACGGAGAACTGCTGGGGCGGGTCCACGGTGATGTGGAAGTCGATGGCCTCGCCGGGAGCCGCCGCGCCCGGGGACACGAACCCCTTGATCTGGCGGTGCACGTCGTCGGCGGTCCGCGTACCTCCGCCCGATCCGCTGCGGCCGAGGGCGGTGTCGGCGTACCAGGGGACGACCTGGCCCGTGTCGTCGAAGTAGTTCTCGCTGCCGCGCAGCCAGGGCAGTGGTCCCATGCCGAACGGGTCGCTCACGGCATGCGCGAGGGCACCCGATTCCCATCGCCGAATATGCTCCGCCCCCATCGCGCACCCCTCCCTCGTCCCCCGTGAGACCCGATGCGCCGGACGTCGGCGCGGGCCCCCAGCACATCACATAACGCGCGCGGTCCGTCACCGTTCGTCGCGAATTGACGTGAACGGAAGGAGCTCATCCAGGTATTGACTGGACATACGGAGCATTTCGCCTGTTAAGAGGACGGACGGTCGTTCAACCCAGGCGCACGGGTTTGTCCGCGCGGACTCCGACCGCGGTGAGCCAGGAGCGCAGCGGCTCCGCGTCGCCGTCCTCCACGAGGCTCAGCACCGGGGCTGCCGGATCCGACCTGCGGCCGCCGTCCACCAGCAGGGCGGGACCGTCGAGCCAGTCGAGGCCGGGCGCCGCTCCCGCGGTGTCCACGGCGGCGCAGCAGACCATCGCCACCACGTGGTCGGCGAGCAGCTCCGTGCCCGTGCGCGGCGGCTGGAGGGGGAAGAGTGGGAGCGGCACCGGGCCCCAGAGGTCCTGGGCGTCGGCGGCCGTCCCTGCCGGTGAACCGTCCACCGCGCCGCTGCCGCCGGCCTCCCCCGGGCGCGGCCCGGTCCCCGCTTCGTCACGGGCGACGGCCGCACCGATCCCGGCCGCGAGCGCCTCGCCGTCGGCGCCGGGCGCCGCGAGATGGTCGATGACGCGCGCCAGCGTGGGAACCACCGCCCCGTCCGCCCCCAATGCCCCCGGTCCGCCCACCGGCACGCTGGCGGCGACGCCCAGCGCGTCGAGCACCCGGTGCAGCCGGGCCGCCTCCGAACGCCACTTGCGGTCCACGACCTCCTCCGGGTACTGCTGCCAGTCGACGGGGGCCCAGCCCGGGCCGGGCTCCGCCGGGCCGCCGTGGAAGAGCCGGGCCGCGAGCAGCGAGGCCGCCTCGTCGGCGGCGCCGGGCTCCTCGATGAGGTCGCAGGCCGGACGCTCCCCCAGCCGGTCGGCGAAACCCTCGGCGAGCCGGTCGCGCCGCGAGAGCTCCGTCAGCGCGGAGACGACACCCGCGTCGAGCCGTGAGGGCCAGCGGCCCATCCGCCAGGCCGGCAGCGCGACCCGGGTCAGCAGCCGGTCCCAGCCCGCGTAGGCGAGGCCGACCTGCTCCTGGGCCCGGATTCTCAGGCTGTAGTCGACGTCCTGCGCGCGGCCCGACGCGGCGGCGGCGACACAGCGCTCCATCTCGGCGGCGTGCCCCCGGCACCCGCGCAGCATCATCCTGGCGACCCACCCCACGAAGGCCGTGGGAATGCGCCGGACGACGCCCTGCCCGGGGAGAGCGGCATCGGCCACGGCGGCGTCCAGGCCACGGACGAAACGGCGGGCCGCGGCTATGTCGGGGTGCGCGGACGGGCCGGTGCCCGCGACGACGGGGGCGAGCACCGCGCGCAGCTCGGCGACCCGCATCCACCACAGGAACGGGGAGCCGATGACCAGCACCGGGGCCACGGGAGCCCGGCGCCCGCGCCCGGCGCCCGCCGGTCCCTCGTCCGACGCGCCCGGTCCGGCGGACGGGTGCGTACGGTCCGCCGCGGAGGTGTGCGTACGCTCCGCCGATGCGGGGTGCGTGCGCTCCGCGGAGGGATGCGTACGGTCCTCCAGCCAGCTGTCGCAGTCGGGTGTCAGCGCTATGGCGGACGGCGCCGGGACGTCGAGCCGGTCGGCGAGATCCCGGACCAGCCGGTACAGATCGGGGGCCGCCGCCTCCGTGAGGGGCACCGTCGGGCTGACCGCCGGCCTCGCGCGCGCCAGGGCGACGCCCACCCCGGCGGCAGCCAGGAGCACCACGACGGCGCACGCCGTCACCACCCAGGCCGCCGTGGCCCACACGCTTCCGTCGACGCGCCCCTGACCACTCGCGACGAGCAGCACGACGGCCACGCCTGCCGGGAGGATCGCCAGGGCGGTGGCTCTGCTGCGGATGCGCAGCAGGGCCAGGGCCCTGGCGCGCGCTGTGTGCGCGCCCAGCTCCTCAACCGAACCGGTACCGGACACGGCTGTACGTCACCCCCTCTGCCCCCGCGACGGTGTTGGTCACTCCCCCACTGTGGCACCCGTCACTGACATCGCAATGCCGGTGGGCCAAGTGCCGGAACGCTTGCGCCGCACCCTAGTTGGGGGCTCGGCAGCCGTCATCCGGATGGCCGAGCCGTCACCCGATGGAATGGCTTTGGGCAAAGCTGCTGACGCGCGCGCGAGCGGGGGTCCGGTGATACCCGCGCGCGGCCCGCCGGAACCCGGCGGGCGCCGGACGCACCTGTGCCCGGCGCCTCGCGGGAGGGCCGGGCACAGGGCGGACAGGTGCGGCTCAGGCCTCCTCGGCGGCCTTACGCGCGATGTCCGTACGGTGCTGGGAGCCGATGAGGCGGATGCGGCCGAGCGCCGTGTAGGCGCGCTCACGGGCCTGCGTGAGGTCCTTGCCGGTCGCCGTCACGGAGAGCACGCGCCCTCCGGCGCTGACCACCGCGTCGCCGTCCTGCCGCGTACCGGCGTGCAGGACGAAGGCGTGGGGCGCATCCTTCTCCGCGACGTCCGCGAGCCCCTCGATCGGATCCCCGGTCCGGGGCGTCTCCGGATAGTTGCGGGAGGCGATGACCACCGTGACCGCGGCGTCGTCGTGCCACGTCAGGGCGGGTACGGCGTCGAGGGTGCCGTTGGCGGCGCCGAGCAGGACACCGGCCAGCGGCGTCTTCAGGCGGGCCAGGACCACCTGGGTCTCCGGATCCCCGAAGCGGGCGTTGAACTCGATGACCCGCACCCCGCGTGAGGTGATCGCGAGACCCGCGTACAGCAGCCCGGAGAACGGGGTGCCGCGCCGGCGCAGCTCGTCGACGGTCGGCTGCAGAACGGTCCGCATGACCTCGTCGACCAGCTTCGGGTCGGCCCACGGGAGCGGGGAGTACGCGCCCATGCCGCCGGTGTTCGGGCCCTCGTCGCCGTCCAGCGCGCGCTTGAAGTCCTGGGCGGGCTGGAGGGGGAGCACGGTGGTGCCGTCGGTGATCGCGAAGAGGCTGACCTCGGGACCGTCGAGGAACTCCTCGATGACGACCCGCTCGCAGGCCAGGGCGTGCGCACGGGCGGCTTCCACGTCCTCGGTGACGACGACGCCCTTGCCGGCCGCCAGACCGTCGTCCTTGACGACGTACGGCGCCCCGAAGGCGTCGAGTGCCTCGTCGATCTCGGCGGGCGTCGTGCAGACGTAGCTGCGTGCCGTCGGGACGTTGGCACCGGCCATGACGTCCTTGGCGAACGCCTTGGAGCCCTCCAGGAGCGCGGCCTCACGGGAGGGGCCGAAGCAGGGGATGCCGGCCGCGCGGACGGCGTCGGCGACACCGGCGACAAGCGGTGCCTCCGGACCGACGACCACCAGCTCGGCGCCCAGCTCGGTGGCGAGGCGCGCGACGGCGTCGCCGTCGAGTGCGTCGACCGGGTGCAGTTCGGCCACCTCTGCGATTCCGGCGTTGCCGGGAGCGCAGTACAGAGCGGTGACATCGGGGTCGAGGGAGAGAGAGCGGCACAGGGCGTGTTCGCGGGCGCCGCCGCCGATGACGAGGACCTTCACGGGATGCAGCCTAGCCGCCGGGGGCGAAGGGCCTCGACGGGCTCCGCTCCGTGGACGGTCGGCGGGGTCCGGTGCAGGGACGATCAGCCGGGGTCCGGTACGGGGACGGCCGGCCGGGGGCGTAGGGCCGGGGTGTGGGGCGTGGGGGTGTAGGGGCCGGCCTCAGTCGTTGGTGAACTCCTCCACGACCGTCGCCCCCAACTCGCGGACGATCAGGTCGTGCCCGGAGAGCGCGGAGTCGACCAGGTCGGGGTCGTCCGCCTCCGCGGTGTCGTCCTCGGGCGCGACCGGCCGTGGAGGCTCGGGGGCCGCCCGGTCGTAGGAAGACGGCTCGGGTCGGCCCTGCTCCTGCTGCGGCGCCTGCTGTACGGGCGGCGGGCTCTGCTCGGCCGGGGCGGGCCGGGGTTCGTAGGACGGAGCCGGCGGCGCCGACGGGGGCTGGTACGGGGCGGCCGGCGGCCGGCCCCCTCCTCCGCCTCCACCGGTCTGCGGTGGCATGCCGCCACCGCCGGACGGGTCGACGACCGCGTCCACGCGCCAGTTGGCGTTGAACTGCTGGGCCAGCGCCTGCTTCAGCACCTCCTCGCTGCCGCTGCTCGCGAAGGTGTCGCGCGCTCCGGCGTTCAGGAAGCCGATCTGCAGGGTGCTGCCGTCGAAGCCGGTGACCTGGGCGTTCTGGCTGAGCAGGATCCAGGTGAAGCGGCGCCGGTTCTTCACGGCCTCCAGGATGTCCGGCCACATGGTGCGCACCTGGGCGGCACCTTGGGCCATACCCGGGGCCGCCTGCGCGGGCGCCTGGCCGGCCTGGGCAGCAGCCGGGGCCGGGGCGGGTGCGGCACGGTCGGGAGTCGGAGCGGGCGGCTGTGCCTGCGTCTGCGGCTGTGCCTGCGGGACACCGCCGCCGGGCGCGGAAGCCGTGGGCCAGCCACCGGGGCGGCGGGCGGCCTCGGCCCCACTGCCCGCTCCGGCAGCGGCGGGCCATGCTCCGGGACGCTGTCCTGCGGGGGGATGCTCGACGGGCGGGGCCGCCTGCGGCTCGGGGGGCGCGGGGGACCGCTGCACGGCCGGGGGCGCCACGGCCTCCGCGGCGACGGGGGCCGCCGGCGGCGCATCGGCGGGAGCACCGCCCTGGACGTCACCCCGAACGGCGGCGCGGGCGGCGGCCGGGCCGCCGGACATCGCGGCGCCGGTTCCATGGGCGTCCGGTCCCGGTGCGTAACCCATGGCGGGGCCGGGGCCGGCAGGGACGGGGCCGGCGGGGACGAACGACGCCGCGCCGCGCTCGAGCCGGTCCAGCCTGGCCTGCAGCGAACGCTCGTCGTCGAAGGCCGCGGGCAGCAGGACCCGGGCGCAGATCAGCTCCACCTGGAGCCGGGGCGACGTCGCCCCGCGCATCTCGGTGAGTCCCTCGTTGACCAGGTCGGCGGCACGGCTCAGCTCCGCGGCGCCGAAGACGGACGCCTGCGCCTGCATCCGCTCCACCACGTCGGCAGGGGCGTCGATGAGCCCCTTCTCCCCGGCGTCGGGCACGGCGGCCAGGATCACCAGGTCACGCAGTCGCTCGAGCAGATCGGCGACGAAGCGCCGGGGGTCGTTCCCGCCCTCGATCACGCGGTCCACGACCTCGAAGGCTGCGGCCCCGTCGCCCGCCGCGAAGGCGTCCACGACGGAGTCCAGCAGGGACCCGTCCGTGTAGCCGAGGAGCGAGGTCGCCATGGCGTATGTCACACCGTCGTCGCGTGCCCCGGCGAGCAATTGGTCCATGACGGACATCGAGTCACGCACGGAACCGGCGCCCGCCCGCACCACGAGGGGCAGCACGCCGTCCTCGACGACGCTGCCCTCCTTGCCGCAGACCTCCGCGAGGTAGCCGCGCAGCGTCCCCGGCGGCACGAGCCGGAAGGGGTAGTGGTGCGTACGCGAACGGATCGTGCCGATGACCTTCTCGGGCTCGGTGGTCGCGAAGATGAACTTCAGGTGCTCCGGCGGCTCCTCGACCACCTTCAGCAGGGCGTTGAACCCCGCCGGGGTGACCATGTGGGCCTCGTCGATGATGTAGATCTTGTACCGGCTCGACGCGGGCCCGAAGAAGGCCTTCTCCCGCAGGTCACGGGCGTCGTCCACGCCTCCGTGCGACGCGGCGTCGATCTCGATGACGTCGATCGACCCCGGCCCGTTGCGCGCGAGGTCCCGGCAGCTCTGGCACTCCCCGCAGGGCGTGGGCGTGGGGCCCTGCTCGCAGTTCAGGCAGCGGGCGAGGATGCGCGCACTGGTCGTCTTCCCACAGCCGCGCGGCCCGCTGAACAGGTACGCGTGGTTGACCCGGTTGTTCCGCAGGGCCTGCTGCAACGGGTCAGTGACATGCTCCTGACCGATGACCTCGGCGAAGGACTCGGGGCGATAGCGGCGGTACAGCGCAAGGGACGACACACATACGAGGTTATCGGGGCGCACCGACAACTGGCCCCGCCCCGGAACAGCCGCCCCGGCGGGACACGGCACCCCGGGCACGCAAGGGCCCCCCACGCACCCGCCAGAGCCGACCTACCCTTGCTGCCTTCCGGCCCTGGGGGAGTTCAGTCAGATAGCGCCACGTGAGGGGCTGACGCCCACCTTAGCCGATCCCCGCCCCCTGCCGTCCACCCGCTCCCCCGCGACGATCCGGTCGGAGAGCACCCCGGAACGATCTACGGGGAACGTGTTCGCGAGCACCCCCTGGCGTCTTGTATTGTTTGCCGCGGAGGATTCGCCTAGTGGCCTAGGGCGCACGCTTGGAAAGCGTGTTGGGGGCAACCCCTCACGAGTTCGAATCTCGTATCCTCCGCCATTGCTCTCACCGGGCAATACGTCGAAGGGCCCCACCGTTAGCGGTGGGGCCCTTCGACGTTGTCCTGGTCTCAGTTTCGGTCTCGCTTATTTCCGGCCTTCGCGACACTTCGCCCAGGCGTCGTGACGTGGCTCCCTCTCGGCGGTCATTCCGGTCGGTCTGTACTCCGGGACCTGGCCGAGGGTCGCCCCCGTTCCGCTCCCGAGTAGTACGTCGGCACGTACATGGTCAGGGATCCGGAGCCCATCGCCAATACATCGGTCGGGATGCTTGATCCACGCCACAGTAAAGATCGAACATCCGTCCGTGCCCCTCGTTAGAATCCACTCGCCTCAAGAGCCCTCGTGAGCACCACAGGGACGGGGCCTGCGCTTTCCAGGGGGGAACGCATGCTTCAAACGTCCATCAGGGAACAACACCGAAGACGAAACGCGTCCAAGGGGGCGGCTTCGCTTCTCGCGCTGATCGTCGCCATCCTGGCCTCGTTCACCGCACAGACCGGCACGGCTTCCGCCGTGGCCGTGCCGACCCCGAAGACCACGGCCGCGGCCTCCGGGCCCGCGACACCGAAGTCACCGAAGTCACCGAAGTCCACGGAGAAAAAGGCGGCTCCAGAGGCGCTGCACGCCACCGCCGCACGCGAGATCAGCCGTAGTGACGCGGCCGACACCTGCTCCGGGGCGATCGAGTCGGGAACGGTCTACACCTGCTCCGCCGGGCCCGAGGGCGGCGCGAGCTTCACCTTCGCCCTGCCGAACCCCGACGACCTGGTGTTCCTCCAGGTCGTCTCCACCGACGACCAGCCCCAGTACCCGACGCTCACCGCACCGGACGGTTCGACGGTCACCTGCGACCGGCCCGACGGCGCGTACGGGGCGGCACGGTGTCCGACGAGCCAGGCCGGTACGTACACCGTGCAGGCCGGGGCCACGCCGAGTGGCTTCTCGGTGTCGTACACGGCTCTGCTGTCCGGTACTTCCTGCACCGCGGTCTCCGAGGACGACACCGCCCTCGGGGCGCCGAAGTCCCTCGCCGACACACTCACCGCCGGGTCCGCCGGCCGCTGCTTCGGCCTGCCGTCCGCTGCCGGGGACGTTCTGCGCAGCCATCTGTCCACGTGGCAGGTGACCGGGACCGTCTACGACGCCACCGGCACGGAGGTCTGCACGACCCGTGAGAACAACGCCACGGACTTCGACTGCACCCTCAAGGGCAACGCACCGTTCCGTGTGCTGACGAACCAGTCGTACGCGGCGAGCATGGACTACAGCCTCACGTCGGCCCGCCTCTCCGCTCCGGCCGGCTGCCCAACCGTCCAGCCGCTGGCCTACGGCACGGTCCCGGACGCCACGTCCACCACGCGCTGCCGCGTCCTGCACGTACCCACCTCCGGGCCCTATCTCTTCGACACCGTCGGCGACAGCGTCTCCGGAAGCCTCTACGCCACCGACGGCACATCCCGCTGCACCCCCACGCTTCTCGCCCCCTGCACCCTTACCGCCGGTGATTACACCTGGGCGCGCGACGGGCGCAGCAGCGACCCGGCCGCCTTCGGGGTCCGGCTGTACGCGACGAACCTGACGCAGGGCTGCACCGCTGTACGCGACGACGGCTTCGCCTCCGGCTCGGTGAAGGGCGCCTTCGGCGGACCGGGCGAGCAGCAGTGTCTGTCCCTCCCGACGGCCACCGGCCGCGGCCTCTACCTGATCGACCGGACACCGGACGGCGGGGTCAACCCGAGCTACCGGGTGTTCGACGCCAAGGGCATCACGCAGTGCGACAACGACGACTCCCCGGTGGTCTGCAAGCTGACCGGGACCGCCCCGTTCCACGCGGTGCTCTCGGGCTCCGCCGCAGGTGCGTACCAGATCGCCGTCCAGGACACCGGGAAGACCGCGGGCTGCACGGCCTGGCCGCAGTCGGCGTTCGACGGCACCTGGGGCGTGTCGGTTCCGCTCACCAGCACAACCCAGGCCGTGTGTCTGGGCATCGCCGCCGACCAGCACTCCACCGCCGAGATGTTCGACTACACGAACAACAGCAACAGGGTCAACGCCGCGGTGCGGGTGTTCGACGGCGCCGGCAACGAGCTGTGCACCACTGTTGGCGGCTCCACGACCACCTGCGCGTTCACGGCCGGTGTCGGCTACACGGCCCTGCTGACGGGCACCGGCGCCTCGGACACGTACAAGCTGGTCCGCCGGGACATCTCTTCGACGGCGAAGTGCGCCGCTCCGGCCTCGCTCGCCGTCGGTGGAGCCTCCACGTCCTTCACCCTCGACTCCGCACTGGACAGCCGGTGTCTGCGTGTCACTGCGGCGACCACGGACAAGCTCTGGATATCCGCGCGGACCCCGACGGCCGCCCGGAACACGGGCGTGGTGTTGAAGGTGGTCGACGCCTCGGGCACGAGCGTGTGCCGGCAGTGGGGCGTCTCCTGCCGCGTCACCGGCTCGACCTCGTACGTCGTCGTCATCCTGGCCTCGGGGTACAACGACACCCCGATTTCCGCACACGTCGACACCTGGCGCGTCGGCACCGCCTCGGGCTGGGCTCAGGAGTGCACGGCGAACAAGGTGTCCCCGCAGGGCTTTTCCGTGCGGAGCGGCACGTTCACCGAGTCCGCGACCGCGTACTGCGCCGTGATCCCCATGCAGCCGTCGCAGCGCTTCCACGTGTACGGCACCCAGAGCAGCAGCACGGGCACCCCGTGGGTGAGCCTGCTGAGCACCACCCGCTTCGCCGGCGAGAGTGCGGACTACTCCTACCAGTGCAACGGTGACAACGCCGGTGACTTCCGCTACTCCTGCCTCACCACTTCCAGCGCCCCCGCGGGCGACTACCTGATGCTGGTGAGCCCGTACCGGGCGGACACTCCGGTCGAGTACTCCATGCAAGGTGTCTGCGAGAGCGGCTGCACCACTCAGCCGAAGTCGGCCGATGTCACCTCGCTGGGCCCGACGAGCGGGCCTGCCGGGACGTCCAACCAGGTTGTGCTGCACGGCACGAACCTGACCCTCGGCACCCGGGTGGAACTCCGGTCCGACAACGACTCCCGCACTGCCGAGCCGGTCTCCGTCCGCGACGATGGAACCACGCTCACCGTGCGGCTCGGTACGTACGACCTCCCTCCGGGCGCGTACGACCTGGTGATCGGCAACGTCGGGTACACATCCGGCATCCCGTCACCCGGCTATCTGCCGGGCGCCTACACCGTCACCGCCGCACCGGTGGCGACCCACAACCGCCTCGTCCCGGTCTCGCCGACGCGCTTCCTGGACACCCGTAACGGCACCGGCGCCCCCAAGGCACGGGTCGGCGCGGGCGGAATCGTCAAGCTCAAGGTCGCCGGGACGCACGGTATCCCCGCCACCGGAGTCACCGCCGTCGTCATGAACGTCACCGCCGTCCTGCCCACCGGCAACGGCCACGTCGACGTGTACCCCGACGGTCAGCCGCTGCCGACCGTCTCCAGCGTCAACTACACGGCGCCGGAGACCATCGCCAACCTGGTTACGGTTCCCGTTCGGAACGGCTCGGTGAACCTGCGCAACAGTGCGGGCTCCGTCGACCTCCTCGCCGACGTCACGGGCTACTACTCGGAGGCAAGTTCAGGTTCGGCCTTGACACCGGTCTCGCCGACGCGCTTCCTGGACACCCGTAACGGCACCGGCGCCCCCAAGGCACGGGTCGGCGCGGGCGGAATCGTCAAGCTCAAGGTCGCCGGGACGCACGGTATCCCCGCCACCGGAGTCACCGCCGTCGTCATGAACGTCACTGCCGTCCTGCCCACGACCGGGGGCCACATCACCGTGTACCCCGACGGCCAGTCGCTGCCGACGGTATCCAACATCAACTTCCCGGCCGGCCGGACGATTGCCAACATGGTCGTCGTCCCGGTCGTGAACGGTTCGGTGGACCTGCGCAACAGTGCGGGCTCCATCGACCTTCTCGCCGATGTCACGGGGTACTTCTCCGCCACCGGTTCGGCCTTCACCCCGGCGGGCCCGCTTCGGCTTCTGGACACACGCAGCGGACTGGGTGCCCGGCCCGGAGCCGTCGCCCCGGGCGGTCTGGTCAGCCTCCAGGTCACGGGTACGGCCGGTGTCCCCTCCTCCGGGGTCACGGCAGTGGTGCTCAACGTGACAGTCACGGCGCCGTCGGCTGGGGGATATCTGACGGTCCACCCGCACGGTCTGCCAGAGCCCCGGGTCTCTAACCTCAACTTCGTTGCAGGGCAGACTGTTTCCAACATGGTCGTGGTTCCGGTGGTTGACGGACGGGTCACCTTCGCCAACCACACCGGTTCGGTCCAGGTCATCGCCGACCTGGCCGGGTACTACAGCAGCTGACCACCCGGTCGGGGGCGGTCTCGCACCGTCCCCGACCGCCCCTTGTACACACCCAGACTGCCGCGTGCTCCGGCGAACGTCGGCCGGGCTGCGGTGTGCTCTCTGCTCGAGCGCCAATACGTCGAAGGCCCCCGCTGCTTGCAGCGGGGGCCTTCGACGTTGGTGCGCGCTCCCGCCGCACCGGACGCCGCTTCTGCACGGGCAGACAGACGTTGCCTGCCTCGGCTCTAGGAGAGGGTCTTGTACCCGCCCCAGCCGGTGGCGATCTGGGTACGGGCCCCGAACGACCCCTTCCCGTCACCGTAGTTGCGGTACAGCTTGCCCGCGCTGTCGCGGACCACGATGTCCGCCTTGCCGTCACGGTTGAGGTCGCCGGCACCGACGACGGCGTTGTACGAGCCGCCCCAGTTGCCGAACACCTTGGCGCGGGCGCCGAACGTGCCCTTGCCGGTGCCGTTGTAGCGGTACAGGGTGTTCGCGGTGTCCTGGAGGAGCAGATCGCCGATGCCGTCACCGTTGAGGTCACCGGTGCCGACGATCTTCTTGTAGCCCTTCCAGTTGGCGTACAGCTTCACGCGCGCGGACAGCTTGCCCGTGCTGGTGCCCTTGTACAGGTACACCGCGCCGGTCGAGGCGTTGCGCGCGATCAGGTCGGGCCTGCCGTCACCGCTGACGTCCCCCGGGGAGGTCAGCACGTCGTACTGGGTCCAGCCGCTGGTCCCCAGCGTGGTGTACGACGTCGTCGGCTTGAGCGCCGCGCCGCAGCCCGGCTTGTACAGGCGCAGGGCCCCGTTGCTGTAGCGCACCAGGACGTCGTTGCACCGGTCCCCGCTCAGGTCGCCGAACGGGACCGCCTTGACGCTGGTCGCCCAGCCGCTGCCGCTGACCTTGCTGGAGAACGTCCCCGTGCCCGTGCCCGTCTGGAAGGTCAGGGTGCCCGAGGAGTTGAGGGTCAGCAGGTCGCCGGTGCCATCCGGGCCGTCGAGGCTGCCGAAGTCGTGCCGTACCGGCGCACCGTTGTTGAGGAAGCCGCTTCCGGTTGCCACGGTGGTGGCGGTGGACGTGTTCAGGCCCGTCGCCTTCAGGGTCCAGGTGAACCGGCCGTTGGGGAAGCGGGCCCCGCTCGCGGTCTTGCCGTTCCAGCCCGCCGAAACCTGGGCGACGCTCGCACCGCCGGTGACCGAGCGGCTCGCCTTGCCGGTCTCGCCGCTCTCCACCGAGGTGAAGGTGAGCGACCAGGAGCCGACAGGGCGGGACATCAGCCACGAACCCCTCCAGGAGTCGGCGGTGGACGGCACGGCGTAGCCGTCGGCGCTCGATTCGAGCGCGGTCACGGGCGACGGGGTCACGCCGGTGGTGGCGACGTGCGTCTGCTCGGACGCGTCGAACCAGGCGACCAGGCCCGTGTACTCGTCGAGCGCCCAGCGGTAGCGGCGGTCGGCGGCCAGGCCGGTGTCCGGGACCTTCGCGGCGACCACGCGGGTGGCGCCGGTGGCCGCGTCGGTGAGGACCAGTTCGTCGGCGGCGTGGTCGTGGCGGACGGTGAAGCCGTCGCCGAGCAGCACGTCACCGGGGGCCACCGCGGCGGACGTGCCGGCCTTGGTGTCGTACACGCCCGCTGAGGCCGTGCCGCAGGCCCAGTACAGCCAGCGGCCCGCCGCCTGCAGCTCGGTCGGCACACAGCCGGCGCCGGGGACGGTGATCGTGGAGAGGGTCTTGTCCGTGGTGAGGCTGTAGGAGGTGACCTGGCCGGCGGTGGCGGTGGCGCTCCACAGGACGGGTCCGTTCAGGGCCGCGGCGCGGACCGGGCGCTTCAGCTTCTGGCCGTAGCCGAAGTGGCCCACGTACTGCATCGGGGCGGAGCCGCCCGAGTTGTACACCGCGTAGTCGTCGGACACGTCGACGATCGCGCCCTTCTCGGTGCCGAACTCGAGGACGGGAACGCCCCAGCCGTCGCCGGCCCGGGCCACGCGGTCCGCTTTCGACAGACCCGATCCGCCCTCGTCGCCGCCGTAGAACGTCTCGAGGTAGGCGTCCCGGGGAGCGGTGATCTTGTTGCCCCACATCGCCGAACAGGAGGTGCCCGGATAGGGGCACACGGCCGAGACCCGGTCGCCGTTCGTGGCGTCTGACGCGGTGAGCGTGGTGCTGCCGTTCGTCGTCAGCGTGCGCACGGACGTGGCGTCCATGCTGCTGCTGACGGCGGGGTCGCGCTCCGCCACGCGCAGGCTGCCCCGGCTGAGCGCGAGGCCCGTCTTGGGGTTCTCGTACGGCGGCACCTTGGCCACCTTCTCCAGCAGCGGGGTGCCGTCGGCGCCCGGGACGACGCGCCGCACCCACCAGTCGGTGGTGCTCGTGCCGCCGGTGACGAGGGCGGAGCCGTCGGGGGCGGCGACGGGGTCGCCGTACGAGCGGGTCAGCAGGGTCTTCGTGGTGCCGTCGGTCAGCGAGACGGCCGTGACGGGGCCCCGGTCCGCCACCAGGACGAGCCAGTTCCCGACGAGCACGGGGGAGCCGGCCGCACCGTTGCCCGCCACCGGGACCGTTTCCTCGGCGGTGAGGTCCGCGCGGGACCGGAGGTGCAGGCCCGCGGCCGGGGTGTACCAGCCGATCCGGTCACCGGAGAGGACGAGCGACAGCCCGCTCCCGGCGCCGGAGAAGACCTGGGTGAGCTCCGCGGTGGCGAAGTCGAGGTAGTGGATGTCGAAGGTCGCGGCGCCGGTCGGGTCGGCGGCGCCCCGGTACGCGAGCAGCGCGCCCTTGGCGTCTCCGGTGCGCACGGAGGTGACGCCCGTCTTCCAGACCTTGTCGGCCGGGCCTCCGGTCACCACGCGGGTGCGCTGCTTGCCGTCGACGTAGTCCAGCAGTTCCAGCCCGGTGCCGGGCCGGGGCGAGCCGTCGACGCTGGTGTTCTGCTCAGCAGCCACGGCAGTCCCGCCGTACGTGCCGACGTAGTCCAGGCGCGGCATGTCCAGCGTGCGCAGCGTGCCGCCGTCCGCTCCGCCGGGCGTCCACAGTGAGACGGGTTCGGTGTACGACCGGTGCGGGAGCGCGACGACGTCGGCGCCCTGTCCGAACATGCCCGAGGGGCAGGTGGAGTTGATGTCGTAGCAGCTGGTGGTGGTCGGCTGGTACGGCTGGCCCGCACCGGCGTTCCCGGGCGGGGTGGTGACGGTGGTGGTGTCGCCGTCCTCGTAGTCCGTCCAGAGCAGCCCGGCTCCACCGGCCTGCCGGTGGAGGAAGCCGGTCTCGCCGGCCGCGAGCAGGCGGTCCGAACGCGTCGTTTCCGTGCGCGGGTCCTGAAGGAGAATCTCCGTCGTTTCCGCTGTCTGTGCGGTGACCGCTCGGGCCGGCTCGCCGCCCCCCGAGACCACGGTGACGGCCGCGACGACGACCGAGAGTGCGGAGACGGCGGCGGTCAGACCGCCCCGTCCCAGGGCATGTCTGCCCACGTGAATGTCCCTCCCGGCGAGGGCCCCTGCCCCCGCTCAAGTGAGCGGACTTTATCAGCCTATTGTCATTCTTTTTCCGGGAGCCCCGGTGCCGGTCCCGGCCCACCGCAGCACCGAATCACGCCGCATCACGGCACCACCGCCGAGACGGCCGCCCGCCGTTCTCGATCCCGTCTCCGATCCGCCGAAAGACCTGACCGGCGCGCTCGCCCGGACCCCGTTCAGGCCCGTGCCGTCTCCCAGGCGAAACCGTCCGGGTCGGTGAACGCCTCGCCGTCCCCTCCGATGGTGAGCCCGTGCGGCCCGTTGCCCTCGGGAGCGACGCCCGCGTCCTTGGCCAGGGCCTTGCGGCCGTAGAGGCCCAGCTTGACCGGGCTCGAAGGGGTCTCGAAGTCCACGTACCTGCGGCCGAAGCTCCTCCCCACCGTGAAGCCCCGGCCGACGTAGAACTTCTTGCTCGCGATGACGTCGTCGACTCCCAGGAGGAGCACCACCTGGTCGATCTCCGACGTGGCGGGGCCCTTGTCCTTCTTCGCCGAGGTCGCGATCTTCCAGAGCGCGCCGTCGGGGGCCCGGACCACACCCCCGTATCCCCAGAGCGACTTCGTGGCGGGCTTCACCGTGGTCGCGCCGGCGGCCAGGGCCGCGTCGATGAGGCGGTTGACGCCCGAGGGCTGGGACACGGTGAGCGAGAGCGTGAAGCCGCGGAAGCCGGCGGCAGGCGTCTCCGAGGCCCGGACACCCACCAGGGACTCCAGTCCGAAGGCGTCGGAGTAGAAGCAGGCGGCGGCGGTCGGGTCGGCCGCGTCGAGGATGACGGAAGCGATGGAGGTCGTGGAAGTCATGGAACCGACGCTAAGTCCGGCTCCGGCCGCGCGCTTCTCGATTCCTGACCGATGCGGTGGCGGCCGCTCTTCGCCCACCGCGAGGCCGTCGAACCCGCCCTTGCCCTAGTCAAAAAACTGACTATTCTTGTCGATGACTACATGACGACGAACGACCCTGCGGGTGGGAGGTCCGGTGGCGCTGCGGCACGCCGTGCTGGCGGCCCTTCTGGACGGCGAGTCCAGCGGGTACCAGCTGGCCAAGACGTTCGACATCGGCGTCGCGAACTTCTGGCACGCCGTCCCCCAGCAGCTCTACGCCGAGCTGGCCGAACTGGAGCGCAGGGGCCTGGTGGCCGGCCGCCAGGTGATCCAGGAGACCCGCCCCAACAAGCGGGTCTTCCACGTCACCGAGGCCGGGCTCGCGGAGCTGGAACGCTTCGCCGCCGACACCTCCAAGCCCTCCTTCATCCGGGACGACCTCCTCGTCAAGGTGCAGGCCGCCGACCACATCGACACCGCGCCGGTCGTCCTGCAGCTCCGTGAGCGGGCTTCCGCGGCCCAGGCCAAGATCGAGCTGCTCGGCAAGGTCCTCCTCCGGCTGCGCGGCGACGCCAACGAGCAGGAGTACCTGCGCACCGGGGACCGCATCGGGCCGTACCTCACGTGCCTGCGGGGGCTGTCCTTCGAACGGAGTCACCTGGACTGGTGCCTGCACACCGTGGGCGTACTCGAGGAAAGGCGGGCCGGCCGTGCCGAACGGTGAGATTCTGCGCTACGTCGCGCTGGGCGACAGTCAGACCGAAGGGGTCGGGGACGGCGACGACGAGACCGGCCTGCGCGGCTGGGCGGACCGGCTCGCGGAGCACATCGGCGCTTCGGAACCCCGCCTGCGCTACGCCAACCTGGCCGTACGCGGCCGGGTCGCCGGGCAGGTGCGCGCCGAGCAGCTGGCCCCCGCACTGGCCCTCCGCCCCGACCTGGCCACCGTCGTCGCGGGGGTCAACGACCTGCTCCGGCCGAAGTTCGACGCCGAGGAAGTGGCGGGGCAGCTCGAGGAGATGTTCGCCGCGCTCACGGCTTCCGGGGCACGGGTGCTGACCCTGACCTTCCCCGACGTCGCGAAGATCGCGCCCGTCGCCCGCCCCGTGCGGGCCCGGGTGTTCGACATGAACGACCGCATCCGTGCGGCGGCGGCGCGGCACGGTGTCGTGCTCGCCGACGTCGCCCTGCTGCCCGTGGCGACCGATCCCCGGCTGTGGAGCGAGGACCGTCTGCACGCGAGCCCGCTCGGTCATACGCGGATCGCCGCTGCGGCCGCCCACGCCTTGGGGCTCCTCGGTGACGACGAGAGCTGGGCCCAGCCCCTGCCGCCCCAGGAGCTTCCCTCCCGCCTGCACGCGGCAGGAGCCGAACTCCGCTGGGCCGCTGGTTTCCTCGGCCCGTGGATCGGACGTCGGCTGCGCGGCAGGTCCTCGGGCGACGGCCGCAGCGCGAAGCGCCCCGAACTGCTGCCCCTGGAGGGCCAGTCGCCGGCTTCGGCCTCCTCCTGAGAACCGATCGGGGACGCGGAACCGATCGGGGCCGCGGACCCCGGCCGTCGGATCAGGCGTCCCTGTCCGCAAGCCAGTTGCCGATGCCCGCCATCGCGCCGGGGCCGTAGTCCGCCTCGACGTCACGGGCCAGGTCGGCGATCGTGACCGCCGCCAGCGACGCGCGCCACGCGGACTCCGCCGCCCCCATCGTCCGGGCGATCGCGCAGGGAGTGGTGCAGGCGGCCGCGGGTGTCGCCAGGGGGCCCCGCTGCCGGATCTCCGTGCAGACGAACGCGGGTGCCGGGCCGTCGACGGCCTGCACGACGTCGAGGACGGTGATCGTCTCCGGGGGCCGGGTCAGCGCGTAGCCACCCGACTTGCCCTGGGTGGAGTGGATCAGTCCCGCACGCGAGAGCGCCTGGAGCTGCTTCGCGAGGTAGCTGCCCGACACGTCGTGCAGCTCGGCCAGGCGCGCGGCGGGGACCGGCTCGCTGCTCGTCGTGAGCACGGTGCAGCAGTGCAACGCCCATTCGACTCCACCCGACATCTTCACCACTTCACAGTACCTTCCGGTACCCGGATAAGCATTGTCCGAGTATTGTCTCGGACAAGAGTTATCCGAGTTTCAGGCGTAGAGTGATGCGAAGCCGGGCATTACCGGCATATCGCCCATTCGTGCATGCCATCAGGAAGGTACGACATGAAGATCGCAGTGCTCGGCGGAACGGGACTCATCGGTTCACAGGTGGTCCGGGATCTCCAGGCGGCCGGACACGAGGCGGTGCCGCACTCGCCGTCCACCGGCGTCGACCTCATCAGCGGGAAGGGCCTGCGGGCGGCGCTGGAACGGGTCGACGCCGTCGTCAACGTGACCAACTCGCCCACCTTCGACGAGGCCTCGTTCGACTTCTTCCGGACGACGATGGACAACCTGCTCGCCGCCGCCCGGGAGCAGGGCGTCGGACACGCGGTGGTGCTGTCCATCGTGGGCGTCGACCGGGTGCCGGAGCTCGACTACTACCGCGCCAAGGTGCTCCAGGAGGACCTGCTCAAGGCCGGCGGCATCCCGTACTCGATCGTCCGCGCCACGCAGTTCTTCGAGTTCATGGACGCGGTCATGTCCTGGAGCGCGGACGAGGAGACCGTCCGGCTGCCCGCCACCCCGATCCAGCCCATCGCCGCCGCCGACGTGGCCGCGATCGTCGCCGAGGTCGCGGCGGGCCGCCCCCTCCAGGGCACTCTCGACATCGCGGGCGCCGACACCTACACGCTCGACGAGCTCGGCGGCATCACGCTGGCCGCGCACGGCGACAAGCGCACCGTCGTCACGGACGGCACAGCCGGGATGTTCGGCGCCGTCCAGGGTGACGCGATCACCGCAGGACCCGACGCGCGCATCGCCCCGACCCGCTACCGCGAGTGGCTGGCCCGCTGAACCACCGGAACGCGGCCGCCGGTACCGGCGCACAGTCTCCGGAAGGCCGCCTCCGACACCGGCGCTCATCCCCCGGGACGCGGCCGCCGGTGCCGGGAGCAGTCCCCGGGACCGGCGGCCGGGCGGACCCGATACGCGACCCGCGGCCGCGGACCCGGTCCGAAGCGCGGGCACCCGTGGGCCGCGCGGGGCGCCCGGCCCGCGCGGCGGGAGGCGGAGCCGCTCAGGCGTCGGCGGCCTTGAAGTAGTGCCCCGCGTCGAGGTCGTCGAGGAGACCGGGCCTGGTGGGGCGCCAGTCCAGCAGCTCACCGGTCAGCGCGTGCGACGCGGGCGCGTCGAGACCGAGGAAGCCCCCGAGCCAGCCGAAGTGCGCTGCGGCGTCCTCCGGGGCGATGGACGCCACCGGTACACCGAGGTGGCGGCCGATCACCCCGGCGATGTCCCGGATCGCGACGCCCTCCTCGGCGACGCCGTGCAGGACCGAGCCGGCGGGGGCCTTCTCCACCGCCAGCCCGAACAGCCGTGCGGCGTCGAGGCGGTGGACCGCCGGCCAGCGGTTGGCGCCGTCCCCGATGTAGCCGGAGACGCCCTTGGCGCGGGCGATACCGGTCAGGGTGGCCATGAAGCCGTTGTCCCCTTCGCCGTGGCAGGTGGGGGAGAGCCGCACGACCGACGAGCGGATGCCGCGCTCAGCGAGTGCGAGCGCCGCGAGGGAGGTGGCCGCGCGGACCGAGGCCGGTGAGCCGTCGATCGTCGGCATGTCCCGCTCGGTCGCGGTCCGTCCCGGTGCGAGGCCCGCCACTCCGGACGCCAGGACGAACGGCCGGCCGGTGCCGGCGAGCGCGTCACCGAAGGTGTCGACGGCACGGCGGTCCGCCTCGGCGGCGCCCTGGAAGTCGCCGCTGAAGGCGATGTCGTGCTTGAAGGCGAGGTGGATGACCCCGTCGGACGCCTCGGCCGCACCGCGCAGGACGTCGAAGTCGTCGACGGTGCCCCGGACGATCTCGGCCCCCGCCTCGGCGAGCGCGGCCGCGGAGGAGTCGGACCGGGCGAGCCCGGCCACCCGGTGTCCCGCGCCGATGAGTTCGGGTACGACGGCGGAACCGATCCAGCCGGATGCTCCGGTCACGAAGATGCGCATGGGAGAAACCTCGAAACTCTTTGATGTCAGTAACTGATGTCAGTACCTGTCATCAACGCTAACACCTGATGTCAGGCACTGCCATCACGTAGGATCGGCGCATGGGTAGATGGGAGCCGGACGCGCGCGGCCGCCTGGCGCGGGCGGCGCTGGAGCTCTACAGCGAGCGTGGGTTCGAGCAGACCACCGTCGCGGAGATCGCCAGACGCGCCGGCCTCACCGAGCGGACCTTCTTCCGGCACTACGCGGACAAGCGGGAAGTGCTGTTCGACGGCTCGGGCCTGCGGGACCTGCTCGTCGGGGCCGTCGCCGACGCGCCCCGGACGGCGGCGCCGATCGACGCACTGGCGGTGGGCCTCGACGCGGTCTCCGGGATGTTCGCCGACCGGTGGGCGTACGCGCGCACGCGCCAGGCCGTGATCATGGCGAACGCGGAACTCCAGGAGCGCGAGCTGATGAAACTCGCCTCCCTGTCCGCGGCCCTCGCCGAGACCCTGCGCGACCGCGGCGTGGCGGAACCGGCCGCGAGCCTGACGGCCGAAGCCGGCATCGCCGTGTTCAAGGTCGGCTTCGAACGCTGGGTCTCGGAGCCGGAGGAGCGCGGGATGTCCCAGGTCATGCGCGGACTTCTGGACGAGCTCAGGACCCTGACCGCGGGCGGAAGCGGCACGAAGCAGTAGCGAGCGGTCCGCGCACCCCGGCTGTGGGGGCCGGTCGCGTACCGGACCCCGTATCGCCGCCGGCGCTCTCAGCCGGCGCTCTCAGCCGCCGAAGGACAGGCTCCTGCTCACGCGCTCGGCCGAGGCCAGCAAGCTCTCCCTGACCTGCCTCGTGCGGTACATGCGGTCGGCCCGGAAGGAGACGCCGAGCGAGCCGAGCTTCGTGCCGTGGTAGACGGGCACGGCGATGCACACGGTGCCGAGGTCGTACTCCTCGCGGTCCATCATCATCGGTGTCGACGTCGACGATTCGAGCTGCCGGAGCAGCTCCTCCCGGTGGGTGATCGTGCGGGGTGTGAGGTCGGGGAGGTCGTGCCGGGCGAGGTAGTCGCCTCTCGCCTCCTCGTCCAGTTCGCGCAGGACGCACTTGCCGAGGGCCGTGGCGTGTCCGGCGTCCTCGAACCCCACCCAGAGGTCGACCTTGGGTGTCTGGGGCCCGTCCACGATCTCGGCGATCCGGATCTCGCCCTCCTCGTAGAAGGTGAGGTAGGAGGCGGCCGACACTTCGTCGCGCAGCGAGGCGAGGGCCGGGCGCACCGGGTCGACCGCGGGTCCCGTGCCGTTGCCGTGCAGCTTGCCGCCGAGGATCAGGCCTCCGTCGTCGAGCCGGCGGAGGTAGCCGTCGTCGATCAGTCCGCGCAGCGCCTCCTGGGCCTCGTCCAGGGACAGCCCGGCCTCGCGCGCGAGCTGCGTCGCGGGCGCGCCGCTCTCGTGACCCGCCACGGCCTCCAGCAGGCGAAACGCGTGCTGGACAGCTGTCATGGGCGTGTGGTCCGCCGGATCACCCATGCCACAAGGGTGAACCCTGGGCGCCGGGGCGGCAAGGCAGGACCGCGGGAGCCCGGCCGGAGTCCTCCCCGGCCGGGCTCCCGCCTCAGTCCGCCCGCCTCAGTCCTCGCCCTCCAGGTCGCCTTCCGTCTCCAGGAAGACCTTCCGCAGGGCGTCGAGGACCGCCGGGTCCGGCTTCTCCCACATCCCCCGGGACTCCGCCTCCAGAAGTCGCTCGGCGATTCCGTGGAGCGCCCAGGGATTGGCCTGCTGCAGGAACTCGCGGTTCGCCGGGTCGAGGACGTACGTCTCGGTGAGCTTGTCGTACATCCAGTCCGCGACCACGCCCGTCGTCGCGTCGTACCCGAAGAGGTAGTCGACCGTGGCGGCCAGCTCGAAGGCGCCCTTGTAGCCGTGGCGGCGCATCGCCTCGATCCACTTCGGGTTGACCACGCGGGCCCGGAAGACCCGGGACGTCTCCTCGACCAGGGTGCGGGTGCGGACCGTCTCGGGTCGGGTCGAGTCGCCGATGTACGCCTCGGGGGCGGTGCCCTTCAGCGCGCGTACGGTCGCGACCATGCCGCCGTGGTACTGGAAGTAGTCGTCCGAGTCCGCGATGTCGTGCTCACGCGTGTCGGTGTTCTTCGCCGCCACCGCGATCCGCTTGTACGCGGTCTCCATCTCGTCCCGCGCGGGGCGCCCGTCCAGCTCGCGGCCGTAGGCGTAGCCGCCCCACACCGTGTAGACCTCGGCGAGGTCGGCGTCGGTGCGCCAGTCTCGGGAGTCGATGAGCTGGAGCAGTCCGGCGCCGTACGTCCCCGGCCGGGAGCCGAAGATACGGGTGGTGGCGCGCCGCTCGTCACCGTGTTCGGCCAGGTCGGCCTGGGTGTGGGCGCGCACGAAGTTCTGCTCGGCCGGCTCGTCGAGCGAGGCCGCGAGGCGCACGGCGTCGTCGAGCAGGCCGATGGTGTGCGGAAAGGCGTCGCGGAAGAAGCCGGAGATGCGCAGCGTGACGTCGATGCGCGGGCGGCCCAGTTCCTCGTACGGGATCGCCTCCAGGCCGGTGACCCGGCGCGAGGCGTCGTCCCAGACGGGGCGGACGCCGAGCAGGGCGAACGCCTCGGCGATGTCGTCGCCGGCGGTGCGCATCGCGCTGGTGCCCCACAGGGACAGGCCGACCGAGGTGGGCCAGTCGCCGTTGTCGGCGCGGTAGCGCTCCAGCAGCGAGTCGGCGAGGGCCTGGCCGGTCTCCCAGGCGAGACGGGAGGGGACCGCCTTCGGGTCCACGGAGTAGAAGTTGCGGCCGGTCGGCAGGACGTTGACCAGGCCGCGGAGCGGGGAGCCGGACGGCCCGGCGGGGACGAAGCCGCCGTTCAGCGCGTGGACCGCGTGGTCCAGCTCGTCGGTCGTCGCGGCGAGGCGCGGCACGACCTCGCGGGCGGCGAAGTCGAGGATGTCGGCGACGGCCGCGGGGTGTCCGGCGGCCACTCCGGCGACGGCCGCCGGGTCCCAGTCCGCGTCGTCCATCGCCTGGACGAGCGCGCGGGCCAGCTCCTCGGTCTCGTCGGCGGCGGTGCGGGTGGCCGCCGACTCGTCCAGGCCGAGGGCCTCGCGCAGACCGGGCAGGGAGGCCGTGCCGCCCCAGATCTGGCGGGCACGCAGCACGGCGAGGACCAGGTTGACCCGGTCCTTGCCGGCCGGGGCCGCGCCAAGGACGTGCAGGCCGTCGCGGATCTGGACGTCCTTGATCTCACAGAGCCAGCCGTCGAGATGCATGATGAACTCGTCGAAGCCCTCGTCCTCGGGCCGGTCCTCCAGGCCCAGGTCGTGATCGAGCTTCGCGGCCTGGATGAGGGTCCAGATCTGGGCGCGGACGGCCGGCAGCTTGGCCGGGTCCATCGCCGCGATCTGGGCGTGCTCGTCGAGGAGTTGTTCGAGCCGGGCGATGTCGCCGTAGCTGTCGGCGCGGGCCATCGGCGGCACGAGGTGGTCCACGAGGGTGGCGTGCACCCGGCGCTTGGCCTGGGTGCCCTCACCCGGGTCGTTGACGAGGAACGGGTAGACCAGCGGCAGGTCGCCCAGTGCCGCGTCGGGGCCGCAGGCGGCGGAGAGGCCGGCGTTCTTGCCGGGCAGCCACTCCAGGTTGCCGTGCTTGCCGAGGTGGATCATCGCGTCGGCGCCGAAGCCGTTGTCCTCGGCGGACGCGGCGATCCAGCGGTACGCGGCCAGGTAGTGGTGCGAGGGCGGCAGGTCGGGGTCGTGGTAGATCGCGATCGGGTTCTCGCCGAAGCCGCGCGGCGGCTGGATGAGGATCAGCAGGTTCCCGCGCCGCAGGGCGGCGAGCACGATGTCGCCCTCGGGGTTGCGGGAGCGGTCGACGAACATCTCGCCGGGGGCCGGGCCCCAGTGCTCCTCGACGGCCTCGCGGAGCTCGGCGGGCAGGGTGGCGAACCAGCGGCGGTAGTCGGCGGCGGGGATGCGGACCGGGTTGGCGGCCAGCTGCTCCTCGGTGAGCCACTCCTGGTCGTGGCCGCCGGCCTCGATCAGCGCGTAGATCAGCTCGTCGCCGTCGCCGGAGACCAGCCCCGGGATCTCGTCCTCGGGCCCGAAGTCGTAGCCCTCCGCGCGGAGTCTGCGCAGCAGTGCGACGGCGCTGGCGGGGGTGTCGAGGCCGACCGCGTTGCCGATGCGGGAGTGCTTGGTCGGGTAGGCGGACAGGACGAGCGCTATCCGCTTCTCGGCGGCCGGGATGTGGCGGAGCCGGGCGTGCCGTACGGCGATCCCGGCGACCCGGGCGGCGCGCTCGGGGTCGGCGACGTAGGCGGGCAGGCCGTCCTCGTCGATCTCCTTGAAGGAGAACGGGACGGTGATCAGCCGCCC
This sequence comes from Streptomyces sp. NPDC001822, assembly GCF_042892135.1. NCBI lineage: Bacteria > Bacillati > Actinomycetota > Actinomycetes > Kitasatosporales > Streptomycetaceae > Streptomyces > Streptomyces sp. NPDC001822. The sequence goes on along the minus strand of NZ_JBIATW010000006.1, from coordinate 323,996 downwards.
GTCGAACTCCGGCACCGCGATCTGGGTGGCCGCGTCGAGCGGGGAGACACCCTCGTCGTTCTCCTCCCAGGCCGCGCGGGGGCTGGTGAGGCAGAGCGCCTGGAGGACCGGGACGTCGAGGCCGGTGAGGGCGCCCGCGTCCCAGGACTCGTCGTCGCCGCCCGCGGACGCGGTGGCGGGCTTGGTGCCGCCCGCCGCGAGGACCGTGGTGACGATGGCGTCGGCGGCCCGGAGCGTGTCGATGAGCTCGGGCTCCGGGGTGCGCAGCGAGGCGACGTACAGCGGGAGGGGGCGGGCGCCCGCGTCCTCCACGGCCGCGCAGAGCGCCTCGACGAAGTCGGTGTTGCCGCTCATGTGGTGGGCGCGGTAGTAGAGCACCGCGACGGTCGGCCCGGTGACGTCCCTGGCGGTCCGCTCCAGCTGACCCCACGCGGGGGCGGGGGCGGGCGGCTCGAAGCCGTGGCCGGTGAGCAGCACGGTGTCGGAGAGGAACCGGGCCAGCTGCTCCAGGTTGGCGGGGCCGCCGTGCGCGAGGTAGGCGTGCGCCTCGGCGGCGATGCCGATGGGCACGGTCGACGCGGCCATCAGCTGGGCGTCGGGTGCCTGTTCACCTGTCAGCACGACGACGGGCCGGCCGGTCGCCAGCACCTCGTCCAGCCCCTCCTGCCAGGCCCGCACACCGCCGAGGAGGCGTACGACGACGAGATCGGCACCCTCCAGCAGCTGCGGAAGTCCGTCCGGGGAGAGCCGGGAGGGGTTGGCGTAGCGGTAGCTGACCGGTCCCTGCGAGGCGCGTGCGCTCAGCAGGTCGGTGTCGGACGTCGACAGGAGCAGGATCATGCGCGTCAGCCCTTCCTCGGGGTGTCCACGCCCCGGGCAGTGTCGTCGGGTCTCTCCGGCCCCGGCGCGAAACCGGGGGTTCGGGGAAGGGAGTTCCTGACTCGCACGGCCGGTGGGCCGAGCTCACAGTGGCGGGACCGCGCCGGAATCTCACCGGGCTTCCTCCCCTGTCGCCGTCTGGCGATGGCGGACCCGACGGACCGCCGCTAGGCATAGTAGGCGGCGGGTGGGGGGTGCTGACCAGACGGCCCCCCACCTCGGCCGGGGCCGCGGCCGGTGTCCCGTAGGTCACAGTGACGGCAGGGACCCGCCCCGGTCACGGTGGGTATGCTCGCCGCCATGTCCGCCTCCCCCCTTACGCCCCGTTCGCCGGGCGACGCGAGTGCCCGGAGCAGTGGTGACGCCTGCCCCGGAGCCCTGCGTCTGCACCGGGCGGACGACGGTGCGCTGGCGAGGATCCGGATACCCGGCGGGGTGCTGACACCCCATCAGGCGAAGGCGCTGGGAGAGGCCGCCGCAGGGTTCGGCGACGGTGAGCTGCATCTCACCTCGCGAGGAAACGTCCAGCTGCGCGGGCTCGCCCCCGGCTGCGGCGCGGAGCTGGCCGGGCTCCTGGACGGCGCCGGGCTGCTGCCCTCGGAGCGCCACGAACGCGTACGCAACGTGGTCGCCTCCCCGCTGTCCGGGCTGGACGGTGGCGGGGCCGCCGACGTCGGCCCCTGGCTGGCGGAGCTGGACCGCCTCCTCTGCGGGAGCGACCGCGCCACGCGGCTGTCGGGGCGCTTCCTGTTCGCCCTCGACGACGGCCGCGGTGACGTCGACGCCCTCGGCGCGGATCTGGCCCTCATCGGTCTCGGCACCGGCGCCGCCCTGCGCGTCGGATCCACGGACACGGTGTTCCGCCTCCCCGCCTCCGAAGGCCCCCGTGCCCTCCTGGCCGCCTCCGAGGCCTTCCTGGACGCGGCCGGCGACACCGGCGCCTGGCGGGTCGAGGACCTGCCGGACGAGGCGGGAACCGCGCTGTCCGACGCGGTCGTACGACGTCTTCGGCAGGCCGGCGTCACCGTCTCGCCCGATCGCCGCCCCCGGCCCCTCGAAGCCCGCTCCCCCGCCCCGGGACCGGTCCGGGGCGGCCCGCGCGGAGCGGCGCTGTCCGTCGGCGTACCGCTCGGGCGGCTGGACCTCACTCAGTGGCAACTGCTCTCCGGCGCCGGGGAGATGAGGCTCACCCCGTGGCGCGGGGTGGTCGTCACCGGCGTCGCGCCAAACGCGGCGGACTCCTTCGCGGACGCCCTCGCCGAGGCGGGCCTGATCACCGGACCCGGCTCCCCGTGGGCCGGGGTGGGCGCCTGCATCGGGCAGCCCGGCTGCGCGAAGTCGCTGGCGGACGTACGGGGTCAGGCGGCGGCCGCCGTCGGACCGCCCGGACGGCTCCCCGTGTACTGGTCGGGCTGCGAACGCCGCTGCGGCCACCCGCGCGGGGAGTGGATCGACGTGGTCGCCACCCCGGACGGACACCGGATCTCCCACGTGCGGGGGGACCGGGCCGACGAGCCCGTGACGGTCCGCCACGACCCGGCCGCGCTGGCCGCCGCCGTGGCCTCGGCCCGGGGCTCCGGCGGCTGACGGCACATCACCCCCACTTCTTATCAACCCCGTTCGACCCACCCCGTTCCCCGCAGAAGACGTAGAAGAAGAAAGCGACAGCACTGTGCACCAGTACGAGAAGGACGGACCGGCGATCTACCGCCAGTCCTTCGCCACCATCCGCGCGGAAGCGGATCTGGCCGGGCTGCCCGCCGACGTGAGCCAGGTCGCCGTCCGCATGATCCACGCCTGCGGCATGGTCGACCTCGTACGCGATCTCGCCTTCTCGCCGAACGCCGTGGCCGACGCGCGGGCCGCCCTCAGGTCCGGCGCGCCCATCCTCTGCGACGTCGCCATGGTCGCCAGCGGCGTCACCCGCAAGCGCCTGCCCGCGGACAACGAGGTGATCTGCACCCTCTCCGACCCGGCCGTCCCCGCGCTGGCCGCGAAGCTCGGCACCACCCGCAGCGCCGCCGCGCTGGAGCTCTGGCGGGACCGGATGGAAGGTGCGGTCGTCGCCGTCGGCAACGCCCCCACCGCGCTGTTCCGCCTGCTGGAGATGATCGAGGAGGGCGCCCCGCGCCCCGCCGCCGTCATCGGCGTGCCGGTCGGCTTCATCGGCGCGGCGGAGTCCAAGGAGGCCCTGGCCGCCCACCCGTCCGGGCTCGAACACCTCGTCGTACGGGGCCGGCGCGGCGGCAGCGCCATCGCGGCCGCCGCGGTCAACGCCATCGCCAGCGAGGAGGAATGAGCGTGCCCGAGCAGCAGCGGACGGGAAGCACCGGACGGCTGTACGGCGTCGGGCTCGGCCCCGGCGACCCGGCGCTGATGACCGTGCGCGCCGTGCAGATCATCGGCGAGGCCGATGTCGTGGCCTACCACTCGGCCCGGCACGGCCGCTCCATCGCCCGCTCGATCGCGGCGCGGTACATCCGCGCCGACCACATCGAGGAGGCGCTGGTCTACCCCGTCACGACGGAGACCACGGACCACCCGGGCGGCTACCGGGGCGCCCTGGACGAGTTCTACGAGCAGGCCGCCGCCCGGCTCGCGGCGCACCTCGACGCCGGACGCACCGTCGCCGTGCTCGCGGAGGGCGACCCGCTCTTCTACGGCTCGTACCAGCACATGCACAAGCGGCTCGCGGACCGTTACGACACCGAGGTCATCCCCGGCGTCACCTCGGTCAGCGCCGCCGCGGCCCGGCTCGGGACCCCGCTCGTCGAGGCCGAGGAGGTGCTGACGATCCTGCCCGGCACCCTGCCGGAGGAGGAGCTGACGGCACGTCTGGCGGCCACGGACTCGGCCGTCGTGATGAAGCTGGGCCGGACGTTCCCCGCGGTGCGGCGCGCGTTCGAGGCGTCCGGGCGGCTGGCCGAGGCGCGCTACGTCGAGCGCGCCACGATGGCCGGCGAGCGGACCCGGGACCTGGCGGACACCGACGCGGACTCCGTGCCGTACTTCGCGGTCGCGGTGCTGCCCAGCCGGATCGACGCGCCCCGCCCCGAGCGGATCCCGGGGTCCGGCGAGGTCGTCGTGGTCGGCACCGGACCGGCCGGACCGCTGTGGCTGACACCCGAGACGCGCGGGGCCCTCGCCGCCGCCGACGACGTGGTCGGCTACACCACCTACCTGGACAGGGTGCCGGTCCGTCCCGGCCAGCAGCGCCACGGCTCGGACAACAAGGTGGAGTCCGAGCGCGCGGAGTTCGCCCTCGACCTGGCACGCCGGGGACACCGCGTCGCGGTGGTGTCCGGCGGCGACCCGGGGGTCTTCGCGATGGCCACGGCCGTGCTGGAGGTGGCCTCGCAGGACACCTACGCGGATATCCCGGTGCGGGTGCTGCCCGGGGTCACCGCGGCCAACGCGGCGGCCGCCAGGGCCGGTGCGCCGCTCGGCCACGACTACGCCACCCTCTCGCTCTCGGACCGGCTCAAGCCGTGGGAGGTCATCGCCGGGCGCCTGCGCGCGGCGGCCGAGGCGGACCTGGTCCTGGCGCTGTACAACCCCGGTTCCCGCAGCCGTACGTGGCAGGTCGGCAAGGCCCGCGACCTGCTCCTCGAACACCGCTCCCCGGACACCCCCGTGGTGCTCGGCCGCGATGTCGGCGGCCCGACCGAGAGCGTGCGCACCGTACGGCTGGCCGATCTGGATCCGCTGGAGGTGGACATGCGGACGATCCTGATCGTGGGGTCCTCGCAGACCCGCTGGGTGCACCGGGGGGACGGCCGGCAGATCGTCTGGACGCCGCGCCGCTACCCGGAGGACACGCCCCGGCAGGGCCCGGCGGACTGACCGGGCCGCACTCCGGGCACGCCGGGGAAACCGGCGGCTCAGGAACCCCCGAGGACGGCCCGCAGCAGGTCGAGGGCCTCCTCCGGGGTCCCGGCCACCGGCACCCCGGCCGGGACCGGTGGGCGCTGGACCACGACCACCGGGATGCCGGCCTCGCGGGCGGCCGTGAGTTTGGGTGCGGTCGCGTCGCCGCCGCTGTCCTTCGTGACGAGGACGTCGATGCGGTGACGCCGGATCAGTTCGCGCTCGCCCTCCAAGGAGAACGGCCCCCGGTCCAGCAGAATCTCCATCCGTGGGGGACACGGTGCCTCGGGGGCGTCCACCGAGCGCATCAGGAACCACAGCGCGTCCAGATCCGCGAAGGCGGCGAGCCCCATGCGCCCCGTCGTGAGGAACACGCGCCGTCCCAGACCCGGCAGCAGCCGCGCAGCTCCGGAGAGTGAGCCGGTGTGGTGCCACCGGTCGCCCTCCACGGGCACCCAGCCGGGCCGGCGCACGGCCAGGAGGGGAACATGGACAGCGGCAGCGGCCGAGGCCGCGTTGAAACTGATCGTTCCGGCGAAGGGATGGGTGGCGTCGATGACCGCATCCACGTGGTGTGCGCGGAGCCATTCGGCCATGCCCTCGGCGCCTCCGAAGCCCCCGACGCGGACCTCGCCCGGCGGCAGACTCGGCCGGGCCACCCGCCCGGCCAGCGAGCTGGTGATCCTGGTCCCGTCCGCGGCCGACAGTGACTCCGCGATCCGGCGGGCCTCCGTGGTGCCGCCGAGGACGAGTACGTGCAAGGGCATCGGATCGGTCCATCCATGAGCAGGGAGGCGCAGGGCGGGCGCGCCGCCCAACTCAAGCACACCGGTCTGCGGCCCGGATGGACGACCGGCGCCTGCGCGACGGCGGCGACCACGGCCGCGTACACGGCGCTGCTGACCGGCGAGTTCCCCGACCCGGTGACCATCACCCTGCCCAAGGGCCAGACCCCCGCGTTCGCCCTCGCGGTGGAGGAGCTCGCCGACGGCCGGGCCACGGCGGGGGTGGTCAAGGACGCGGGCGACGATCCGGACGTCACGCACGGCGCCCTGGTGCGGTCGACCGTACGGCTGCTTCCGGCCGGGTCGGGTGTGGTCTTCCGGGCCGGGCCCGGCGTGGGGACCGTGACGCTTCCCGGGCTGCCCCTGGACGTCGGGGAGCCCGCGATCAATCCCGTCCCCCGCCAGATGATGCGGGACCACATCGCACGGGTGGCGCAGCAGCACGGCGGCACCGGCGACGTCGAGATCACCATCTCGGTGGACGACGGCGAGGAGATCGCACGTTTCACGTGGAACATCCGCCTGGGCATCCTGGGCGGCATCTCGATCCTGGGGACCACGGGCGTCGTGGTGCCCTACTCCTGCTCCGCCTGGATCGACTCGATCCGGCGCGGGGTGGACGTGGCACGGGCCGCCGGGCACCGGCACGTCGCCGGATGCACGGGCTCGACCTCGGAGAAGACGGTGGTCGCCGAGTACGGCCTGCCGGAGATCGCCCTGCTGGACATGGGCGACTTCGCGGGCGCGGTGCTGAAGTACGTGCGCCGGCACCCGGTGGAGCGGCTGACCATCTGCGGCGGGTTCGCCAAGCTGTCCAAGCTCGCCGCCGGTCACCTGGACCTGCACTCCGCCCGCTCCCAGGTGGACAAGCCCTTCCTGGCGCGGCTGGCCCGGCAGGGCGGCGCGAGCGAGGCGCTGGCGGCGGAGATCGAGGTGGCCAACACCGGGCTCGCCGCGCTCCAGCTGTGCGATGCGGCCGGGGTGCCGCTCGGCGACCTCGTGGCCGCCGAGGCCCGGGACCAGGCGCTTTCGGTGCTGCGAGGGGCGCCGGTGGCGGTGGACGTGATCTGCGTCGACCGCGCGGGGACGGTCGTCGGGCGCAGCACGGTCCGCTGATCACCGGCAGAGGCCCGGGGCGGACCGTGCGCGGCGGCCCTCAGCAGGTGTGGCGGTCCCGGGCCGGGGAGTACAGGTGGCTGTCACGGAACTGCTCGGCGCCCAGCGTCCGGCCGACCATGATCACGGCCGTACGGATCACCCCGGCCGCCTTCACCTGTTCCGCGATGGACTCCAGCGTCCCGCGCAGGACGATCTCGTCCGGACGCGAGGCCATGGCCACGACGGCGGCAGGGCAGTCGGCGCCGTAGTGCGGCAGCAGCTCGTCGACCACCCGGTCCACGTAGCGCGCCGCCAGGTGGAGCACGATCAGCGCCCCGCTGCGGCCCAGCGTGGCCAGGTCCTCACCCTCGGGCATCGCCGTGGCCCGCTGGGCGATCCTCGTGAGGATCACGGTCTGCCCGACCGTGGGCACCGTCAGCTCGCGCTTGAGAGCCGCCGCGGCTGCCGCGAACGCGGGGACGCCGGGCACGACCTCGTACGGCACACCCGCCGCGTCGAGCCGGTGCATCTGCTCGTTCACCGCGCTGAACACCGAGGGGTCGCCGGAGTGCAGCCGGGCCACGTCGTGGCCGTCCTCGTGGGCCCGGACCAGCTCGGCGGTGATCTGGTCGATGTCGAGCAGGGCCGTGTCCACCAGCCGGGCGTCCGCCGGGCATTCCGCGAGCAGTTCGCGCGGCACCAGGCTGCCCGCGTACAGGCAGACCGGGCTCGCGGCGAGGATGCGGGCGCCGCGCACCGTGATGAGGTCGGCGGCACCGGGGCCCGCACCGATGAAGTACACGGTCATCTGTCGTCTCCTGGAGCGTGTGGGCGTTCTGGGGCGGGCTGGGGAGCCCGAGGGGTCGCGGCCGCCGGTTTCCGTACGGACCACTGCGTGACGGGCATCGCCTGGCGCCACCCGGTGAACCCGCCGACGGGCACCGCGTGGGCCACCGCGAGACGGACCAGGTCGCCGCCGTGCCGCCGGTACCACTGGGTGAGCAGCGCCTCGGACTCCAGCGTGACCGTGTTGGCGACGAGCCGGCCGCCCGGGGGCAGCGCGTCCCAGCAGGCGTCGAGCAGGCCGGGCGCGGTGAGCCCGCCGCCGACGAACACGGCGTCCGGCGCGGGCAGCCCGGCGAGCGCGTCCGGGGCCCGCCCGGTGACCACGCGCAGCCCGGGCACTCCGAGCCGTCCGGCGTTGCGGGTGATGCGCCCGGCGCGCACGGGGTCCCGCTCCACGGTGACGGCGCGGCAGGAGGGATGGGTCCGCATCCACTCGGCCGCGATCGATCCGGAGCCGCCGCCGATGTCCCACAGGAGTTCACCGGGGGCCGGCGCGAGCACACCGAGGGTGGCCGCCCGCACATGGCGCTTGGTCAGCTGCCCGTCGTGCTCGTACGCCTCGTCGGGAAGCCCGGGAACGGCTCCGAGGCGCAGTGCCCCGGGCGTGCGTACGCAGTCGACCGCGACGACGTTGAGCGGGTCCCCCGGCGGGTGCTCCCAGGTGTCGGCGGTGCCGTCCAGGCAGTCCTCGTCGGTGCCGCCTAGCTGTTCGAGCACCCGCATCCGGCTGGGCCCGTAGCCCCGGTCCCGCAGCAGGGCGGCCACGGCGGCGGGCGTGGCCGCGTCGGCGGACAGGACGAGCAGCCGGCGTCCGTCGTGCAGCGCGGCGGCCAGCCGGTCGGCCGGCCGGCCGACCAGGGTGACGGTCGCGGTGTCCTCCACCGGCCAGCCGAGCCGTGCGCAGGCGTACGACACCGAGGAAGGGTGCGGCAGCACGTGCAGGGCCCCGGCACCGAGCTCCTCGGTGAGGGCCCGGCCGATGCCGTAGAACATGGGGTCGCCGCTGGCGAGGACGGCTGTCCTGCTGTCCGCGTGCGCGGCGAGCAGTCCGCGCACGGCGGGCCGCAGCGGTGAGGGCCAGGGCACCCGCAGGCCCGCGCAGCCGGGCGGGAGCAGCCGCAGCTGGCGCTCCCCGCCGATCAGGACCTCGGCGTCCGTGAGGACGGCGCGGGCCGTCTCCGTGAGCCCCGCCCAGCCGTCGGCGCCGATCCCCACGACACTCACGGCGGACGCGGACGCAGGGGCGCGGGGCGAAGGGGATGCGGGGGACACGGCCGGTACCTCGGGGTTCGTCGGACAACGCAGCCGAACTCTACGGGGGCGACTTCCGCACCCGTGCGGCGGAGCTCCCACCGGACACCGACTCGCCGATCCCGGCCACTCTCGCGATCATCGAATACATGAGCAAGAGCGACAGCGGCGGAGCCCGCACCGTGCGTATCGCCCAGCAGCCCGATGCCGACGCGCTGCTGGCCCGCAGTCCGCTGGCGGCCCTCGTCGGCATGCTGCTGGACCAGCAGGTGCCGATGGAGTGGGCCTTCACCGGCCCCCTCACCCTGGCCCGGCGCATGGACGCGGACGACCTGGACGCCGGGGCGATCGCCGGATACGACCCCGAGGCCTTCACCGGGCTGTTCACCGAGAAGCCCGCCCTGCACCGCTATCCGGGCTCCATGGCCAAACGGGTGCAGCAACTGTGCCAGTACCTGGTGGCCGAGTACGACGGTCGCGCCGAAGCGGTCTGGGAGGACGCCTCCACCGGCGCGGAACTGCTGAAACGGCTCAAAGCGCTACCCGGCTTCGGCACGCAGAAGGCACAGATCTTCCTGGCCCTCCTGGGCAAGCAGTTCGGCGTACGGCCGACGGGCTGGCGGGAGGCCGCCGGAGCGTACGGCGAGCAGGGTGCGCACCGCTCGGTCGCCGACATCACCGGGCCGGAGTCCCTCAGCGAGGTGCGGGCGTACAAGCAGCAGGCGAAGGCAGCGGCCAAAGCGGCCAGGACATCCGGATGACCACGACCGGGCCGGGCGGGCGGCCGGGACCGTCCCCCGTCCGGCCGGCAACAGGCCGACGCGGGAACGCGAACCGTCCCACCCGGTTCACAGGAACCGGCCGGCTCGCTAGCTTTCCTGCACATCCGTTCACACCGGAAGGACTCCTGTGCACGCAACTCGTCGCAGAGCCATGGCTGTTGTGGCCGCCACCGCCCTGGCCACACCGCTCCTCCTCGCCGCGTCGCCCCACCACGGGCACCCCTCGAACGACCCGGCCAAGGAGGCCGCCAAGCTCTCCCGGAAGCTGGTCGAGCGCTCATCCGCCAAGGACGCGTTCCGGCACCTGGAACGCTTCCAGGCCATAGCCGACTCGGCGGACGGCCACCGCGCGGCCGGCTCGCTCGGCCACGACGCCTCCGCCGCCTACGTCTACCGGCTGCTCCAGAAGGCCGGGTACCGGGTCGGCTACCAGGCCTTCGACTTCGTCTACACCGAGACGCTCGCCGAGAAGCTCTCCGTGGTCTCCCCCACGCCCCGCGACATCGGCATCAAGGCGATGTCCTACACCCGCTCCACGCCCGAGGGCGGCATCACCGCCGCGCTCGCCGCCGTCCCCGTCGACGACACCACCGGCTGCGAGGCCGCCGACTACGCCGGAGGGACCTTCACCGGCAGGATCGCGCTCATCAAGCGGGGCGGCTGCTCGTTCGCCCAGAAGCAGGACGCGGCCTCCGTGGCGGGCGCCGCCGGCGCGGTGGTCTACAACAACACCGAGGGAGTCCTCTCCGGCACCCTGGGCGACGTCGCCGCGGGGAAGATACCCACCGGCGGTCTCACACGGGCCGAGGGCGAGAAGCTCGTCGCCGACCTGGACAAGGGCGAGGTGAAGGTCTCCTTCGAGATCCGTCAGCTCCAGGAGGAGCGCACGACCCGCAACGTCGTCGCCGAGACACGCGGCGGGAACGCCGCCAAGACGGTCATGCTCGGCGCCCACCTCGACTCGGTCACCGACGGCCCCGGCATCAACGACAACGGCTCCGGCTCGGCCGGTCTCCTCGAAGTCGCCCTGGAACTGGCCAGGACGCACCGCGATCCGGCCAACAAGGTGCGCTTCGCCTGGTGGTCGGCCGAGGAGAACGGGCTGCTGGGCTCGGAGGCGTACGTCGCGAAGCTCACCGAGGCACAGCGCGAGAAGATCGCGCTCTACCTCAACTTCGACATGATCGCCTCTCCCAACGGTGCCCAGTTCGTCTTCGACGGCGACGACTCCGACGGGGTGGGCGAGGGCCCCGGCCCCGAGGGCTCCGCCCAACTGGAGCGCGACATCAACGACTTCCTGGACCGGAAGGGCAAGCCGCACACCGGCACGGACTTCACCGGGCGCTCCGACTACGGGCCGTTCATCGAGGCCGGCATCCCGTCCGGCGGCACGGACACCGGCGCCGAGGGCATCAAGACGGCCGCGCAGGCCAAGACGTTCGGCGGGACCGCCGGCATCGCGTACGACCCCTGCTACCACGCGGCCTGCGACGACCTCGACAACATCGACATGGGGCACTTCGGCACCAACATCGATGTGATCGCCAACGCCGTGGGCACCTACGCCCACGACCTGCGCTCCCTGACCCGCCCCGTCCCCGCGGCACCCGCCACGGGTGAGCCGGGCGGCGGCGCAGGTCTGCGCGAGGGCCACGCGCACGGCGTCACCGAGTAGCGGAAGCCGGACCCTGCCGCGGGCGGTGAGCACGGCTCACCGCCCGCGGCGTGACACACCGGAGCGGCGGCGGGAAACCGGCGGGCCCCGCACCCCGTCCGGCGGAACGATCGTCCCGTGCCCGGCATCGCAGTCCCGTTCCGTGGCTGCGCCCGGAGGCCCCGGCCCGGTAGGCTTTCCGTGTGATCTTCAAGCGCATCGGAAATGGGCGGCCATATCCCGACCACGGCCGGGAAAGCACCCGGCAGTGGGCGGATGTCGCGCCGCGCCCGGTCCGCCTGGACCAACTGGTGACCACCAAGGGCCAGCTGGACCTCGAAACCCTGCTCGCCGAGGACTCCACGTTCTACGGCGACCTGTTCGCCCACGTCGTGAAGTGGCAGGGCGACCTCTACCTGGAGGACGGGCTGCACCGCGCCGTGCGCGCCGCGCTGCAGCAGCGCCAGGTGCTGCACGCCCGCGTCCTCGAACTGGGCTGACCACGCCACTCCCACCCATGGAGCATTTCGGCGCCTTTCGGGTGCTTTTATGCTCGGACGGGTGCCATAGGTTGATCGTTTAGTAGGCATCATCACCGGGTCGCACTACGCTGCGCCCATGAGCATGCTGACCCCTCCCGGCATGGGCGGAAAGTACCGCATCACGGGTAACACCTATCCCCGTATGCGCCGCCCCCGTCATCGCCGCAAGCTGGTTCTCTCGGCGGCCGCGGCCGCGGTGGCCCTCGGCCTGGCCGGTTGGGGCACTCTCCAGATCGTCGACGTCTTCACCGGCGGCGACGGGCGGGCGAACGCGGCGTCCCACCCGCGGTCCTGCCCGTCCCCGAAGGCCTCGACGCAGGCGAAGGTGCTCCCGAAACCGGCCGCGATCAAGGTGAACATCTACAACGCGACACCGCGCAGCGGGCTGGCCAAGGCCGCGGCCGACGAGCTGAAGAAGCGCGGCTTCGTCATCGGCAAGGTCGACAACGCCCCGGCCGCGTACGACAAGAAGGTGCCCGGCACGGGCATGCTGCTCGGCGGCCCGGCCGCCATGAACGGCTCGTTCCCGGTGCTCGCCACCCAGCTGCCGGGTGCCACGCAGAAGACCGACACCCGCAGCACGGCGGACGTCGACCTGATCATCGGCACCAAGTTCAAGACCTTCAGCACCCCCGCGGCGGCCGCCACGGCGCTCGTGGCCCTGACGAGGCCCGCCCCGGCGCCGTCCTCCTGCTGAGGATCGAGGAGGCCCGGGCGCCGGGAGGCACCGCGTCCGGGGTCAGTCGGCCGTGCCGTACATCCGGTCACCGGCGTCACCGAGGCCCGGCACGATGTAGCCGGTCTCGTTGAGCCGCTCGTCGACCGAGGCGGTGACCACCGTGACCGGGGTGCCGGCCAGCTCGCGCTCCATGACCTCGACGCCTTCGGGCGCCGCGAGCAGGACGACCGCCGTCACGTCGTCGGCGCCGCGCTTGATCAGTTCCCGGATGGCCGCGACGAGCGTGCCGCCGGTGGCCAGCATCGGGTCGAGGACGTAGACCTGACGGCCGGAGAGGTCCTCGGGCATGCGCGTGGCGTACGTCTCCGCCTGGAGCGTCTCCTCGTTGCGGATCATGCCCAGGAAGCCGACCTCGGCGGTCGGGAGCAGCCGCACCATGCCGTCCAGCATGCCGAGGCCCGCGCGCAGGATCGGCACGACCAGGGGACGCGGGTGGGACAGCTTCACACCGGTCGTGGGCGTCACCGGGGTCTCGATGTCGACCTGCTCGGTCCGCACATCCCTGGTGGCCTCGTAAGCGAGGAGGGTGACCAGCTCGTCGGCGAGCCGCCGGAAGGTCGGGGAGTCGGTGCGCTTGTCGCGCAGTGTGGTGAGTTTGTGTGCCACCAGCGGGTGGTCGACGACGTGGATCCGCATGCCGTCAACAGTAGCCGGGCCCCGGACCGGCTTTCCGCCAGTCCGCGCTGGCATCAACCACCTGTTCGGGGGGAAGGTGGGGGCATACGGACCCAGGCTTGGGGTGGTGTGTCGATTGCCCGACGGGGAGCAGCGGAACCAGCGGCGGACCGGACGCGACGCGCGCGACCTGCCCGACGCGCAGGAGAGCGTGGCGGACGCGCAGGAGAGTGACGCTGTGCGCCGGAGGCGCAGGGCCCAGTTCCTGCGGGAGCTCCACGAGGCGAAGCAGCTGCGCGACCGCGTCCAGCCGCGCAGAGCCCGCGCGGCCCGTATGCGCCAACAGATGCGGATGCGTACGTTCCGCTGGTGAGGCCCTCTCCGGAGACCGGCCGGCGGCCGGAAAACGCCGTCCGGAGGACCGGCCACCGGCCCCTCCTCCAGGAACTGATGGCCGACGCAACGGTCGAAGAGGTCTCGCATCGCGCTCGTTTCTGCCACGATGCCGATTGGGCGGGGCCCAGAGCAGCCGGACCACCGGCTGCCCTCCCGTCGGACCGATTCGCCTATGACCAGTGGGAGAGTCCCGGTGTACTTCGCCGCACTGCTCGCGCGCACCGAAGACGGGTGGGAAGCGAGCGATACAGAGCTCGACGACGTGGAAACCCTGTCCGACCTGACGGATCTGGCCCGTGAGGCCTCGGTGGACGAGGACACGGTCCTCGTCTACATCGAGCAGGAGGACGCCTGGTTCGGCATCCTCCGGGTGGACGGAGAGGAGGACCCCCGTATCTACGTCTCGGACGCGTCCGCCGCCGCCCGCTCCTCGTACGGGGAGATCCTGCTCACCGACGAACTGCTCGGCCGCGAACCAGGGGCCGAGGACGAGATCGCCGCACTGGAGGAACTCGTCGACCTCGACGGTACCGAGGACGGCGAGCCCGACGAGGCCGAGGACGCCGACGACGACGTCACGGCCTCCGACCTGGACCACGACCCCGACGCCGTGCCGGCGGGGCCACTCGGGGAACTCGGGGTGCTCTCCGACCTCGGGCTGTCCGAGAAGGCACTGCTGACCCTGCGCACGGACGCGCTGGCGGAGATCGCGGACGCTCTGGGGGCGGCCGAGGTACTGGAGGCCGTCCGTTAGGGTCCGCGGGTGAACGCGTCACCACCCGATCCCTCCTCACCGCCTCCGCCCGATCCCGTACGGGATCCGTGGAAGGCACCCATGCGCCATGCCCTGGACGAGGCCGCGCGGGCGGCGTCGGCCGGCGATGTGCCGGTCGGCGCCGTCGTCCTCGGCCCGGACGGCGCCCTGCTCGCCACCGGCCGCAACGAGCGCGAGGCGACCGGGGATCCGACGGCACACGCCGAAGTGCTCGCGCTGCGCCGGGCCGCCGCCGCGCTCGGCGCGTGGCGGCTGACCGGCTGCACCCTGGTGGTCACCCTGGAGCCGTGCACCATGTGCGCGGGCGCGCTCGTCCAGTCCCGTGTCGCCCGCGTGGTCTACGGCGCCCGCGACGAGAAGGCCGGCGCCGCCGGCTCGCTCTGGGACGTCGTACGCGACCGACGGCTCAACCACCGCCCCGAGGTGATCCACGGCGTCCTGGAGGACGCCTGCGCGGGGCAGTTGACGGCCTTCTTCCGGGACCGCTGACCGGCCCGTACCACCGCTCGGCACCGTCTCCGGGCAACCGATTTCGGAGCAGGGCCCAGGATGGTCTAAGCTCTCTCTCGGTAGCGTGTCCGAGCGGCCGAAGGAGCTCGCCTCGAAAGCGAGTGTGGGGAAACTCACCGAGGGTTCAAATCCCTCCGCTACCGCAGATGGATGAAGGGATCGACCCGCTTGGGTCGGTCCCTTCTCTGCGTCCCGGGCCCTCCCGCTCCACCCTCGCGCCCACGGCCTCCAACCCGTTTATTAATTTTGCACGTTGTGCATCTTTGCCTACGATGCACGTTGTGCCGAAGACGACGACCCCTGAACCCGGGCTCCGGGAACGCAAGAAACAGGCCACACGCCGTGCCATCGCGGAGGCCGCCGTCCGGCTCGCCGCCGAACACGGCGTGGAGAACGTCACGGTCGAGGCCATCAGCGAGGCGGCAGGGGTGTCGCCCAGGACCTTCTTCAACTACTTCCCGAGCCACGACGACGCGTTCGTCCTCGTCGACGAGGAGATCGGCGAACGGATCAGGGAGTACGTGCGGCACGCCCCGGCCGGCCGGGCGCCGCTCGACGTCGTACGCGAAGCGCTCGTCGCCGAACTCGCCGGCTTCGAGGACCGCCAGGAGCTGTGGACCCTGCAGTCCAAGGTGCTCCAGCGGTCTCCGCACCTCATCCAACGCGGCCTGAAGGCCCATGTGGCGGAGGAGCGAGCCCTCGCCGCCGCCATCACCGACTGGCTGGACGCCTCGGGCGCGACGGCGTCCCCGGGCTCCGGTCTCTTCCCCCGGCTGCTCGCCGCCGTCACCCAGACCGCGCTGCGGGTCGCCCTCGAGCACTGGTGCGAGCACCCCGAGGGGACCGTGCTGACGGACTCCTTCCAGGAGGTCTTCGCCCACCTCGCGCAGGGCCTCCCGCGACCGGAGTAGCCCCCGTGCATCCACCGAACCCGTTCAGACCCGCATCGAAGAAGGACCCCGTGACCGCAACAGAGGCGCCCGCACAGGTGCCCACCTCCATGTCCAACCGGCAGATACTGCAGGCCATGTCCGGCCTGATGGCGGGCATGTTCGTCGCCATCCTCGCGGGCACGGTCGTCGCCAACGCCCTGCCCCGGATCATCGCCGACCTCGGCGCGAGCCAGTCCGCCTACACCTGGGTCGTGACCTCCGAGCTCCTCGCCATGACGGCCACCGTGCCGCTCTGGGGCAAGCTCGCCGACCTCGTCAACCAGAAGCTGCTGCTCCAGCTCTCGCTCGGCCTGTTCGTGGTCGGCTCCCTGGTCGCCGGCTTCTCCCAGGACGTCGGCACCCTGATCGTCAGCCGGGTCATCCAGGGCGTCGGCGCCGGCGGCCTGACGGCCCTGGCCCAGATCGTGATGGCCGCGATCATCCCGCCGCGCAGGCTCGGCAAGTACGCGGGCATCTTCGGCGCGGTCTTCGCGGTCGGCACCGTCGCGGGTCCCCTGATCGGCGGCGTCCTCGTCGACACGTCGTGGCTCGGCTGGCGCTGGTGCTTCTTCGTCGGCGTGCCCTTCGCACTGGCCGGGATCGTGCTGCTCCAGCGCACCCTGAAGCTGCCGACCGTGCGCCGGCAGGTCCGGATCGACTGGCTCGGCGCCTTCCTCATCGTCGCGGGCGTCTGCGCGCTGCTGATCTGGTCGTCCCTCGCGGGCAACACCTTCGACTGGGCGTCCTGGCAGACCGGCGCACTGGTTGCCACCGGCGTGGTGCTGCTCTCCGCGGCGGTCTTCGTCGAGTCCAGGGCAGCCGAGCCGATCATCCCGCTGGACATCTTCCGCAACCGCACGGTGACGCTCACGACCCTGGCGAGCTTCTTCGTCGGTATCGCGATGTATGCCGGGACCGTGTTCCTCTCGCAGTACTTCCAGATCTCGCTGGGCAAGTCCCCGACGGTCGCGGGGCTCATGAGCCTTCCGCTGATCGGCGGACTCCTGGTGTCCTCGACCGTGGCCGGGCAGATCATCTCGGCGACCGGCAAGTGGAAGATCTACCTGATCGCGGGTGCCGTGATCATGACGGCCGGCCTCGGCCTGCTGTCGACCATCGACGCCGACACCCACTTCGGCCTGCTCAGCGTCTACATGGCGTTCATGGGCATCGGCGTCGGCCTGCTGATCCAGAACCTCGTCCTCGCCGCGCAGAACGACGTGCCCGCGCACGAACTGGGTGCCGCCACCTCCGTGCTGGCCTTCTTCCGCAGCCTCGGCGGCACCGTCGGGACCAGCGTGCTCGGTGCGGTCCTCGCCAACCGGGTGGCCGACGAGATCTCCAAGGGCCTCACGGAGAAGGGCATCCCGGTGGCCGGCGGCGGCGACGGCAGTGCGGTGCCCGACATGACCAAGCTGCCCGAGCCGATGAAGGACATCATCGAACACGCCTACGGGATCGCGACGGGCGACCTCTTCCTCGTCGCCACCCCGTTCGCCGTCCTCGGCCTCCTCGCGGTCCTCTTCATCAAGGAGAAGCCCCTCAAGACGACGAGCGGCATGGAACGCCTGGCGGCCGAGGACGCGGCCGTCGCCGGCACGGCGGCCACCGTCCCGGGCCCGCGCGGCGACGAGCCCGCCGGCACCCCCGGCGGCACCGCCGAAACGGTCGGCCTGACGAAGGACTGACCCGGACCCGGCGGACGTACGGCGAAGGGCCCGGCATCGCGCCGGGCCCTTCGTACGTCGTCGGGGGAGCAGGCCGGGGGAAGCGGCATCGGGGGGACAAGCCGCTTCCCCCGATGAGAACGGGACCAGGGTCCTCACCGCGGTCGGGGGGGGTCACGCGGTGGGGACCTCGGGGAGGTCCCGTTCCTCAGGCCCGCACATTCCTGCTCACCGGGCGGGCCCGTGTTCCATCCTGCGCCCCGCCGTACACCTCATCCGGGGGCAAAGGACCTGAATCGACCAGTCCTTGGTCCCTAAATGGCGTATCAGTGATCGGGAACGACCGACGGATACGCCCATACGTGCGGCTAGAATCTCCCGACTGTACAGGTGATCGAATAAGGGGGGCCGGACCGTGGTGCAAGCGAAGAAGATCGCGTTCTACTTGATTACGGTCTTCGTGCTGTACACGATCATCGCGTCCCCGGAACGCGCCGCCGAGCTTGTCCAGGTCGGGTTCGAGGGCATTTCCAGTGCCGCTCAGAGCGTGGGGGACTTCATGTCCGCACTCGTGAAGTAGGAGAACCCCCATGATCCGCCACCTGGTCCTGTTCAAGCTGAACGAGGGCGTCGAGCGCGAGGACCCCAGGGTCGTCGCCGGAGCCGAGGCCTTCCGCGAGCTCGGCGGGAAGATCCCGGAGCTGGAGTTCTGGGAGTGCGCCTGGAACATCACCGACCGGCCGATCGCCTACGACTTCGCCATCAACTCGGCCGTCGCGGACGAGGAGGCGCTCAAGCGGTACGTCGGACATCCGGCGCACCAGGCCGCCGCCGGCCAGTGGGCCGCCTTCGCCACTTGGGTGATCGCCGACTACCCCTTCTGACACGCTCGGCCATCAGGCACGCGAAGCCCCTCCCTTTCAGGAGAGGGGCTTTTCGCCATGTTTAAACCAAAACACCCCCAACACGACTCTATGCGGTGCTTGCACACAGTGGACATGTCTTGTGATGCTATGACCGCTTTTGACGGATGAGTTGACCGTAGTTGACCGCAAAGGGGTGGCGACACCGTGCCGGCCAGTACAGCGCCTCAAGTCCCGCCCCAGAACGTCCAGACGGACGACATCCAGACCGAGACCCCCGACCCCACCACGCCCGCCAGGACCCGGGGCGCGGACACCCGGGCTCTCACCCAGGTCCTCTTCGGCCGGTTCAAGGACCTCGAACCGGGCACTCCCGAGCACCACCGGGTGCGCACCGCGCTGATCGAGGCGAACCTGCCGCTCGTGCGCTACGCGGCGGCCCGCTTCCGCAGCAGGAACGAGCCTATGGAGGACGTCGTCCAGGTCGGCACCATCGGCCTGATCAACGCCATCGACCGCTTCGACCCGGAACGGGGCGTCCAGTTCCCGACGTTCGCCATGCCCACCGTGGTCGGCGAGATCAAGCGCTACTTCCGGGACAACGTACGGACCGTGCATGTGCCGCGCCGGCTGCACGAGCTCTGGGTCCAGGTCACCGGCGCCACAGAGGACCTGACGACCGCTCACGGCCGTTCACCGACCACCGCCGAGATCGCCGACCGGCTGAAGATCTCCGAGGAGGAGGTCCTCGCCTGCATCGAGGCGGGCCGGTCCTACCACGCGACCTCGCTGGAGGCGGCCCAGGAGGGCGACGGACTGCCCGGCCTCCTGGACCGGCTCGGCTACGAGGATCCCGCCCTGGCCGGGGTCGAGCACCGCGACCTGGTGCGCCATCTGCTCGTCCAGCTGCCCGAGCGCGAGCAGCGGATCCTGCTCCTGCGCTACTACAACAACCTGACGCAGTCGCAGATCAGCGCCGAACTCGGCGTCTCCCAGATGCACGTGTCAAGGCTTCTGGCCCGAAGTTTCGCCCGCCTGAGATCCGCAAACAGGATCGAGGCGTAGCTGGAACGGGTAGACCGGAGAAAGATCGGTTCCGCAGGCGTAAAAGCCCCACACCCCCTGTTTCCTGCGCACTTTCGCGGCTGACTTGTCGACATGTCACTACAGCGTGTTGCCGACATGTGACATTCTGCTCGAACCGCGTTTGCCGCAGCCCTACCTCCGGTATTCAGGTGGAGGCTGCGTTCCTCCGATGGTCGTGGCCACCGCGACCGTCCGCGACCTCAAGGGGGTGGCATGTCCACAGAACAGGGCAGCTCGAAGGTGCTCACGCTCACGAAGAGCGTGCCGGCACCTCCCGTGCTCACCAGCTCGCCGGAAGCCATCGACACCCGCACGCTGTCCCGCTCCCTGTTCCTGCGGCTCGCCGCCCTGGGTCCCGCCTCGGGCCCCGACGGAACGGACAGCCCGGAGCGGGCCTATGTGCGGGACACACTCATCGAGCTCAACCTCCCGCTCGTGCGGTACGCGGCGGCGCGGTTCCGCAGCCGCAACGAACCCATGGAGGACATCGTCCAGGTCGGCACCATCGGCCTGATCAAGGCGATCGACCGCTTCGACTGCGAACGGGGCGTGGAGTTCCCGACGTTCGCGATGCCGACGGTCGTGGGGGAGATCAAGCGCTTCTTCCGCGACACCTCGTGGTCGGTGCGGGTGCCCCGCAGGCTCCAGGAGCTGCGCCTCGCCCTCACCAAGACCAGCGACGAACTCGCCCAGAAGCTCGACCGCTCACCGACCGTGCCGGAACTCGCCAAGGCACTCGGGGTGTCCGAGGAGGACGTGGTCGACGGCCTGGCCGTGGGGAACGCCTACACGGCGTCCTCGCTGGACTCCCCGTCCCCGGAGGACGACGGCGGCGAGGGCTCGCTCGCCGACCGCCTGGGCTACGAGGACGCGGCGCTGGAGGGCGTCGAGTACCGCGAGTCCCTCAAGCCGCTGCTCGCCAAGCTCGCGCCCCGCGAGCGGCAGATCATCATGCTGCGGTTCTTCGCCAACATGACGCAGTCGCAGATCGGCGAGGAGGTCGGCATCTCGCAGATGCACGTCTCGCGGCTGCTGACCCGGACCCTCGCCCAGCTCAGGGAAGGGCTCGTCGCCGACTGACCCGGCAGGCAGGAACGGCTCGCCGACTGACCCGGCGGGCCGGGGCGGGACGGTCCACGGCCGCCGGGGCACCACAGCCCTCGCCCCGGCGGCCTCGTCGCGCCCGGAGACGTCCCCGCGCGCGTCATCCGGCCCCACGGGCGCGTGAGTTGGCGCGCACGGCTGCCAGGGGGCGCCGGTGGTGCCGCACGGCCCCGGGAACGCGGCCGCTCCCGCACCGGCGATCGGAGCGGGAGCGGTCGTGCGAGAAGGGGGCGTGCGCGGAAGGTCCTCCGGCGACCCTGGACCCGGGCCGTGCGGAGAGCCGGCGACGCCGGGACGGTGTCGGATCAGCCGAGCGCGAGCCAGGCGACCGCACCGAGGACGAGGACGACCGCCACGACGGCCGCGATCACCCCGGTCTTCGGGCCGGACGAGGTGGCCGCGGGCTGCTGCCCGCCCTGCGGCTCGCCGTCGTCGACGAACGCGCGGAACATCTGCGTGCTGCCCGCCGGGTCGTGAGTGCCCTCGGGGCCCGGCTGCGGGGCGTGGGGGTTATGTGCCATGGCCCAGGACCCTAGCGAACGCAGGCCTTTCGCCCAACCCCCGGGTCCTCGGCGGCTGATACCCCTCCTTCGCACCCACGTCCTGTTCACCCTTTGGCCTGGGGCGCCGTGCGTCACACGCACAGGACGCGGCCGGTCGGAGCCTGTGACGAGGAACACATCCGACGCGGAGCACCCCCGCGTGCGCTGGCAGCTTGACCCGCCCCCTGCGCAGGCTTTGGCTTTCCTTTACTTATGCAAGGCCTATTTCGTTTGCCTGCGGCAACCATCTGCTTCTATCGTTGCCCTAAGCAACAAGATGTCCCTGCGAGATGTATGGAGGGCCAGTGGCGGCACGGAGCCAGTACGAAGAACTGGCCCGGCAGCTCAGCGCCGTCGGAGCCGTCAAACGGGGCCTCGCCCGCATCCTGCCCGCCGAGTGTCCCGGTGGCTCGGCCACCGTACTGACGCTGCTGGAGCGGTACGGCGAGATGCGGATCACCCGGCTGGCCGAGCTCTTGTCCGTGAACATGTCCGTGACCAGCAGACATGTGACCCACGCGGTGGAGAACGGCTGGATCGAACGGTCTTTGGACCCGGCGGACAAGCGGTCCCGCATCCTGCGGCTGACCCCCGCGGGGCACGAGCTGCTCGACGAGCTGACACGGCGGACGACCGAGATGTTCGCCCACCACCTCGTCGACTGGTCCGACGAGGAGGTCGGCCGGCTGAACACGTTGCTGGCCCGGCTGCGCGACAGCTTCTCCTGCCGCGGCTCCGGGGGATGCGCCCCAGGGAGGCACAGCGGCGACTGCCGCACCGGGCACCAGGACGAGTCCCACACCCGTACACCCGTGTAACAGAAGCAAAGAGAAGGAAACACATGGCTACGACCACACCATCCGGTGTGCGGGGCGGCCACGCCAAGCACGGGGCCGTCGAGGCCCCCGCAGGCACGCCGATGACACACCGGCAGATCATGGAAGCGCTGACCGGGCTGCTGCTCGGCATGTTCGTCGCGATCCTGTCGTCGACGGTCGTCTCCAACGCCCTGCCCGAGATCATCTCCGACCTCGGTGGCGGCCAGAGCGCCTACACCTGGGTCGTGACGGCCGCGCTGCTGTCCATGACCGCCACCACCCCGCTGTGGGGCAAGCTCGCGGACCTGTTCAGCAAGAAGCTGCTGGTCCAGATAGCACTGCTCATCTACGTCGGCGGCTCGGTGGTCGCCGGCCTGTCGACGAGCAGCGGCATGCTCATCGCCTGCCGCGTCGTGCAGGGCGTCGGCGTCGGCGGCCTCTCCGCCCTCGCCCAGATCGTGATGGCCGCGATGATCTCCCCGCGCGAGCGCGGGCGTTACAGCGGCTACCTCGGCGCGGTCTTCGCCGTCGCCACCGTGGGAGGCCCGCTGCTCGGCGGTGTCATCACCGACACCAGCTGGCTGGGCTGGCGCTGGTGCTTCTACGTGGGTGTGCCGTTCGCGGTCATCGCCCTCTTCGTGCTCCAGAAGACCCTGAAGCTCCCCGTGGTCAAGCGCGAGGTCAAGGTCGACTGGTCGGGCGCGTTCTTCATCAGCGCCGCGGTCTCGCTGCTGCTGCTCTGGGTCACCTTCGCGGGCGACAAGTACGACTGGGTCTCCTGGCAGACCTGGACGATGCTGGGCGGCACCGTCCTCCTGATCGGTGTCTTCCTGCTCATCGAGTCGAAGGCCAGCGAGCCGATCATCCCGCTGCGCCTCTTCCGCAACCGCACGATCACACTGGCCTCCGCAGCCTCGATGTTCGTCGGTATCGCGATGTTCTCGGGCACCGTCTTCTTCAGCCAGTACTTCCAGCTGGCACGGGGCAAGTCGCCCACGATGTCAGGCGTCCTGACGATCCCGATGATCGCCGGTCTCTTCCTGTCCTCGACGGTGTCGGGGCAGGTCATCACCAAGACGGGCCGCTGGAAGGCGTGGCTGGTGAGCGGTGGCTTCCTCGTCACCGCCGGTCTCGGCCTGCTCGGCACCATCCGGTACGACACGGCGTACTGGCACATCGCGGTCTTCATGTTCGTCATGGGCCTCGGCATCGGCATGATGATGCAGAACCTGGTGCTCGCCACACAGAACCAGGTGGCCCCCGAGGACCTGGGTGCGGCCAGTTCCGTCGTCACCTTCTTCCGCTCCCTCGGCGGTGCCATCGGCGTCTCGGCACTGGGCGCCGTCCTGGCCAACCGCGTCACCCGCTACGTCAAGGACGGCCTCGCCGACCTCGGCCCCGAGGGCGCCGCACTGGGCCACGGGGGAACCGGTGGCGGAGGCATCCCCGACCTGGACAAGCTGCCCGCGCCGTTCCGTACGGTCGTCGAGGCCGCCTACGGCCACGGTGTCGGCGACGTCTTCCTGTTCGCCGCTCCGGCCGCGCTCCTCGCCTTCCTGCTGACCCTCTTCATCAAGGAGGTCGCGCTGAAGACGCGGGCGGGCAACGACACTCCCGAGGCGGCGGACGCGCCGGCCGCCGCCGCGGCCGCCGTCGCGCCGGCCGCCGCGGACACGGCAGCGCTCCCCCGGACCGACGCCCCGGTGGCGGTGGCCACGACCACCGAGCCGGCGGTCCAGGGCACCCCCGTACGCGGTGTGGTGCGCGGCGCGGAGGGCGCACCGGTCGCCCAGGCCGCCGTCACGCTGATCTCGCTGGGCGGCCGCCAGCTCGGGCGTTCCGTCGCCCAGGCCGACGGCGGTTACGTCCTGGACGCGCCGGGCTCCGGCAGTTACGTCCTGATCGCGTCCGCCGACGGCTTCCAGCCCCAGGCGTCCACCGTGGTCGTCGGTGACGAAGCCGTCGCCTACGACATCCTCCTCGCCGGCACCAGCGGTCTCGCCGGGTCGGTGCGGACCGTCGAGGGCGGCACGCCCGTCCAGGGCGCCATGGTCGTCGTGACCGACGTGCGCGGCGACGTGCTGGCCACGGGCATCTCGGGCGACGCGGGCGAGTTCACCTTCGGTGAGCTGGTTCCCGGCTCGGTGACCGTCGCCGTCACGGCCGCGGGCTTCCGTCCGCTGGCCATGCCGGTGGACGTCGCCGGCCAGGGCGTCACCCGGGTCGACGCCGCCCTGCGGTCCGGTGCGCTGGTGCGCGGTGTCGTCAGGGCCGGCTCCGGCCGGGCACCCCTGAACGACGCCCGCGTCACGCTCGTCGACGCGGCGGGCAACGTCGTCGCCACGTCGACGACCGGGGAGGACGGCGTGTACGCCTTCACCGACCTGGACGCCGGCGAGTACTCCGTGATCGCGACCGGCTACCCGCCGGTGGCCGGTGCGCTGACCGTGGCCGGCAACGGCGTCGACGGCCACGACATCGAGCTCGCCCACCCGGGCGCGTAACTCACGGAAGATCCACAAAGACCCCTGGCGGAACAGCACTTCGAGCGGAGAGGCTGAGCCGCCGGCGGAAAAGGGCCTCGTGGCGGGGCCGGCAGGCAGGGGACGGCCTGCCGGTCCCGCCCGGGGCCCGACTCATCCGAGTCGCTGCCTCACCAGTGATTTGAGCAAGGAGAAAACGGGATGGGACTTCGCGCACAGGTACGGACACGGGACGGCTGGGCGGTCCAGCACGCGGTCGTCACGGTGACCGACATGACGGGCACCCAGGTGCTCCGGGCCGCCGCCGACGAGAACGGGGCCGTCCGCACCGAAGACCTCCTGCCCGCCGGTGCGTACACGGTGATCGTCACGGCGGTCGGCTACGCCCCCGCCGCGTCCACCGCACTCGTCACGGCCGGCGGCCGTGTGGAGGCCGGCACCGTGGTGCTGGCCCGGCAGGGCGGCGTGGAGCTGCCGCCGCCGGGCACCTGGTCGCTGGACCCGGTGCACTCCTCCGTCGCCGCGGTCGCCCAGCACCTGGGGATCTCCAGCGTGCACGGCAGGTTCACCGAGTTCGGCGGGCGCATCGAGATCGCCGAGGACGTCCAGCGCTCCAGGGTCGACGCCTTCATCGCCTCGACCAGCATCGACACGGGCAACGCCATGCGGGACAAGCACCTTCGCTCGGCGGACTTCCTGGACGCGGAGGTCTTCCCCGAGATCACCTACCGGTCCCGCGCGCTGACCCCCGCGGGTCCCGACCGCTGGACCGTGAACGGCGTGCTGACGATGCACGGCGTCTCCCGCGACATCGACCTCGACCTCAGCTACCTGGGCACCGGGCCCGACCCGTGGGGAGGCGTGCGGGCCGCCTTCCACGCGACGGCGGAACTGCGCCGCGACGACTTCGCCATGAACTACAACCAGGTGCTGCAGGCGGGGATCTCCGCGATCGGCACGACCCTGCGCGTCGAACTCGACATCCAGGCGGTCCAGGGCGAGTCCGTCCCGGCGTAGGTCCGCCGGACGGCCACGGGCCTTCCGCACGGTCCCGCCCCCGCTCCTCCCGTCAGGGGGGATACGGCCCCGGGCGCACGGCGGGACCGTGCGGAGACCGCCTAGGGTTGGCCGTATGGCAACCGACATCGCGACCAACACCACCGTGGAACTCGCGGACCTGCTGGACTTCGTGCGCCCCAGGCACCGGGCGATCCTGCTGACCACCCGGTCCGACGGCCGCCCCCAGGGGTCGCCGCTCACCTGCGGCGTCGACGACGAGGGCCGGATCGTCGTCTCGACCTACCCCGAACGGGCCAAGACCCGCAACGCCAAGCGCGACGACCGCGTGAGCGTCATCGTCCTGTCGGACGACTGGAACGGCCCGTGGGTGCAGATCGACGGCTCCGCCGAGGTGATCGACTCACCGGACTCGGTCGAACCCCTCGTCGAGTACTTCCGGAACATCTCCGGGGAGCACCCGGACTGGGACGAGTACCGCGCCGCGATGGTCAGGCAGGGGAAGTCCCTCATCCGGATCACCCCCGAGCGCTGGGGCCCGGTCGCCACCGGAGGCTTCCCCGCCCGCCTGGCCGGCGGCAGCTGACCACACGCATGAAGCCGCCCGCTCCGGGCCCGCTCTCCCGGGCCCGTCTGCTCACCTCGCCGTCCGTCGGCCCGTCCGTGGTCCGCGAGCTGGAGCGGATCACCGGAAGACCGGCCGGATCCGGGGACGGCGCCGGACCCGACGTCCCCTTCGTATACGTGGGGGACGTCCTGCCCGACGCCCTCAGGACCACGCGGCTGCTGTGGTTCCACAGCGTCAACGCCGGTACGGACGCTCTGCTCACCTCCGGAACCTGGCCCGAAGGCGCCCTGCTCACCAGGACGGTCGGCCGGATGGGCGAGCGGATCGCGCAGTACACGCTGGGCTGGATCCTGGCCGAGTGCCAGTCGGTGGCGGAGCACACCGCCCAGCACGCGCGCGCCGAGTGGCACCGCCTCCCCTCCGAACTCGCCGCCGGGCGTACGGCCGTCGTCCACGGCACCGGACGCATCGGATCCTCCGTCGCCGGGCTGCTGCGGGCGTGCGGGGTGCGCACGGTGGGCGTCGGTCGCACCCCGCGCGCCGTATCCGCGGGCTTCGACCGGGTGGTCCTGGCCGGGACGGCCGAAGAGGACGCCGCCCTCGCGGACGCCCGATGGGTGGTGTCCACGCTGCCGCTGACCGGCGCGACGGAGCGCTTCTTCGACGCCGCGCGGTTCACCGCGATGCGGGGCGCGTCGTTCATCAACGTGGGGCGGGGTGCGACGGTCGACATGACGGCGCTCGGGGACGCCCTGCGCGACGGGACGGTACGGCGGGCCGTCCTCGACGTCCTGCCGGACGAACCGGCGGGCCCCGGCGACCCGGCCTGGCTGCTGCCGCACACCGTGATCACCTCGCACTCGTCCGGCATCACGGCCGACGAGGACGTCGTCACGGACTTCGCGGCCTGCTGGGAGGCCGTCGCCGAGGGGCGCGCACCCGCACTCGCCGTGGACACCCGGCGGGGCTACTGACCGGCGCCCCACCACCCGGCCGGTGCCAAGGGTGCCGGCACAAGGGGGTCCCGGGGCGGCCCTACGACGGCCGGGGCGACCGCTCGCACATCGCCTCGATACCGGCGATCAGGAGGTCGAGCGCGAACCCGAAGTCCCTCTCCCGCATCTCCTCCACGGTGCCGCCGCCGCGTGCCTGCATCAGGCTCTCCGAGGGCGCCATCGCCCGGTTCAGCTCCGGGTCCGCGCGGATCGAGCCCATCGCCCGCTCGACGTACTCGTCCTGGCTGAGCCCGGCCTCCGCCGTGCGCTGCACGAAGTGCCCCTCGACGGTGCCGAATCCGTAGACGAACTGGAAGACGGCCGACATCCCGCCGGTGCGGCGTTCGAGGGGCAGTCCGGTGGCCCGGATGACGTCCTGGACCGCGTACGAGAACAGCATCGAGTGCGGGCCGATGTTCAGGAAGATCCCCGCGAGCGCCGAGGCCCAGGGGTGGCGCACCAGCATCCGGCGGTAGCTGGTGGCGAGTTCCCGGAGCCGGTCGCGCCAGTCGGCGTCCTCGCGGGGCGGCGGGATCTCGCCGAAGACCGTGTCCAGGGCGAGTTCCAGCAGGTCGTCCTTGGTGTCGACGTACCAGTAGAGGGACATCGCCGTCACGTCGAGCTCGGCGGCGAGGCGGCGCATGGAGAACTTCGCGAGGCCGTCCGCGTCGAGCAGCCGGACGCTCGCCGTCGTGATCCTGTCCCGGTCCAGGCCGGCCGGCTGGTCCGCCCTGCGGGCGCGCGACGGTGTGCGCCGGTCCAGCCACACACTGACCCGCGAAGGGTTCTTCACACGGTCTTCCGCGGACCCCATGGCGCACACTCCTCTTCGTCCGGTGGCACTGACTGCGTACCGGCACCCCCGTCCGATGCTATGCCCGCCACCTGGGACATTCAGTCCGTCCGCGCGCCCTCGGCCCTCCGCAGCAGGGCGGCCGCGAGCAGTCCGCCGGCCAGGACGGCGGCGGCGCCGACCAGTTGGCTGGTCTCCAGACCGGAGGCGAAGGCGTCCGTGACCGCCGCGCGTTCCCCCGGGCCCTCCGCCGCCGCGAGCGCGGCGGGGAGCGAGGCCGCCCCGACGGCGCCCGGTACGAGCGCGGCGAACCGCGAGTTGAGCACGGCGCCGAGCACCGCGACCCCGAGCCCGTTGCCGAACTCGGCGAGCGTGCCGTTCACTCCGGCCCCCACACCCGCCTTCTCCGGCGGGATCGCACTCATGATCGCGTTGGCCATCGCGGGCATGGCGAGCGAGATGCCCGCACCCATGACGACCAGCCCGAGCAGCATGCCGCCGTATCCGCGGCCGCCCAGCAGGGCGATCGCCGCGAGTCCCGCGGAGAGCAGGCCCATCCCGGTGGCGATGGTCGCGGGCGTGCCCACCCTCGGGACCAACCGGGCGCCGAGGCCGGTGAGGTTGAGCACCACCACGGTGAGGGCGAGCGGGGCCGTGCGCAGACCCGCTTCCAGCGGCTCGTAGCCGAGCACGAACTGGAGGTGCTGGGTCAGCAGGAACAGTGATCCGGTCATCCCGAAGGCGACCAGGACGGCACCGGCCACCGCGCCGGTGAACCGCTGGTCGCGGAAGAAGTGCATGTCCAGCATCGGGTGGGGGACGTGGATCTCCCAGAGGACGAAGCCGGTGAGGACGGCGACCCCCGCGAAGGCGGTCAGCAGGACCCGCCCGGAGTCCCAGCCGTGTTCCGGGCCGGAGATGATCGCGTACACGACCGCCGTCATGCCGAGGGTGGAGAGCAGCGCGCCGACGAGGTCGGGGCGGTCACCGCTCGGGTTCTTGGACTCCGGGACCAGCCGGGCGACCGCGATCAGACCGAGAACCGCCACCGGGATGTTGACCAGGAAGATCGCACCCCACCAGAAGTGGTTCAGCATCGCGCCGCCGATCAACGGACCGGCGGCGAATCCGAGGGAGTTGACGGTGGCCCAGATGCCGATCGCCTTGACGCGCTCGGTGTCGTCGAAGATCTGCACCACGACCGCGAGGGTGGTCGTGATCAGCAGTGCGCCGCCGACGCCCATGCCCGCGCGGGCCGCGATCAGCTGGCCGGAGGACTGCGCGAGCCCCGCCACGAGCGAGCCGGCACCGAACAGCGCCAGGCCCGTGATCAGCATCTTCTTCCGGCCGTACCGGTCGGAGGCGCTCCCCGCGCTCAGCAGCAGACCGGACTGGACGAGCGAGTAGGCGTTGATCATCCACTGCACGTCGGCGGTGGAGGCGTGGAGTTCGCCGGTGAGCGAGGGGATCGCGACGTTCAGGACGGTGTTGTCGAGCAGCACGGTGAGCTGGGCGAGACAGATGACGCCGAGGATCAGCCAGCGCTGCGCGTGGGCGCCCCGGAGGGCCGGGTCGTGCTCTTCGGCGGCGGTCGCCGTCATACGGACTCCTGTCTCCGGTGCACGGGCGGTGCACGGGGTGGTGCACGGGGTGGTGCACCGGCAGTGCACGGGCGGGCGGTGCACGTGCCGGTACGCCCGCACGGTGCTGCTCGGGTGTGCGGATCAGCGGGCGCGTTGTACACCGTAAGGGAGTCCTGTACGCCGTACAACTCCTTTGCCCGTTCGCCGTGCTGTGCCCTCGCCCCGCCATCGGAACGGGGCGTGGCCCGGGGTGAACACCCCGGGCCACGCCCCTCGGTCCTGCCGCCGGCCCTTACTCCCCGTCCTTCGGCGAGGTCAGGTCGTAGAAGGTCGCGCTGCCGACCGTGACCTCCTCGAAGGTCTCCTCGACCCACGACGAGATCCTGGCCGCCGCACCCTCGCCGCTGTGCAGCGGGAGTTCGGAGACCCGCGTGGCGGTGGCCACGACCCGGCGCAGCGGGCGCAGGGCCACACCGACCATGGCCGCGCAGGACCCGGCGGCGACGAGCCCGGCCCCGGGGCTGGCCCCCGCCCCTGCCGACGAAGTCGAGCGGCTCCCTCTCCACCGGGACGCCCGGTGCGGGTCTGCCGCCGCCGGCGGGCGCGCCTCGGCCATCAGGGAGATGTCGCGCAGCTGGCCGTCGAGCTTGCCGTACATGTAGCTGTGGAAGGCAATGGCGGTGACCGAACCGATCACGGCCGCGACGACCGCGATGAGCGTCACCGCGGACAGCGGACACGACGAGCCGGGTCCGCAGCGTCCAAGGGCGCCCGCCGGACCTCTTCCCCGGGCCACCCGGCTAGTCACCCGGCTTGATCAGATACCCCGCTCCGCGCCGGGTGTGGATCATCGGGGACCTCCCGGCGTCGATCTTCTTGCGCAGGTAGGAGATGTAGAGCTCGACGACGTTCGCCTGGCCGCCGAAGTCGTAGTTCCAGACCCGGTCGAGGATCTGGGCCTTGCTCAGCACACGGCGCGGATTGCGCATGAGGAAGCGCAGCAGCTCGAACTCGGTCGCCGTCAGATGGATGAAGTCGTCGCCCCGGCTCACCTCGTGGCTGTCCTCGTCCAGCATCAGGTCACCGACGACGAGCGTCGACTCGCTGCGGACGGAGGCGGTACCGGAGCGGCGGATCAGTCCGCGCAGCCGCGCCACGACCTCCTCCAGGCTGAACGGCTTGGTGACGTAGTCGTCCCCGCCCGCCGTGAGCCCCGCGATCCGGTCCTCCACCGCGTCCCGGGCCGTGAGGAACAGCACCGGCACGTCCGACAGTTCGCGCCGCAGCCGGCCGAGCACGGCGCGCCCGTCCGTGTCGGGCAGCATCACGTCGAGGACCACCGCGTCCGGACGGAAGTCGCGCGCGGCCCGGACGGCACCCGCACCGTCCCCCGCGCTGCGCACCTCCCACCCCTCGTAGCGCAGCGCCATGGAGAGCAGCTCGGCCAGCGGAGCCTCGTCGTCCACCACCAGCACGCGGACGGGGCTGCGATCCGCCCTGAGCAGTTCGGTACGCCCCTGGGGCGAGGTCGTCGTCATGGCCCAAGCCTGTGAGACGGCCGTGAGAGGTACCTTTCGCCCACCTGTGAATTTCCTGAGAAACCCGCCCGCGGAACGCGCCGCGCCCAGGGGCCCCCGCGGTGACCGCGGGCGCGGGGCTCAGCGGAAGAGCGCGTCCGCGTTCCCGTGGCAGACCGCTCGCAGCCAGTCGTCACCCAGTCCGAGGCGCTCCAGGGCGTGCAGCTGGTGGACGTAGGGATACGGGATGTTCGGGAAGTCCGTACCGAGCAGGATCCGGTCCCCCAGGTCCGCGAGCCGTCCGAGTTCGCCCGCCGGGAAGGGGGTGAAGTCCTCGGTGAAGTCCGTGAACGCCATCGTCGTGTCGAGCCGCACCTCGGGATACGCCGCGGCCAGGTCCAGGAATTCCGTGTACTCCGGCATGCCCATGTGCGCCACGACCAGCCGCAGCCGGGGGTGGCGGGAGAGCAGCCGGGAGACGGGCCCGGGCCCGGTGTACGCGCCCGGCGCCGGTCCGGACCCGCAGTGCATCACCACCGGCACGCCCGCCTCCGCCAGCAGCCCCCAGACGGCTTCCAGCAGCGGGTCGTTCGGGTCGTACGCACCCACCTGGAGGTGGGACTTGAAGACGCGCGCCCCCGCCGCGACGGCTTCCCGGACATACGTCTCCACGCCCTCCTCGGGAAAGAAGGTGGCGGTGTGCAGGCAGTCGGGCACCCGGGCGGCGAACCCGGCCGCCCAGCCGTTCAGCCAGGCCGCCATCCCCGGCTTGTGCGGGTAGAGCATCGAGGTGAACCGGAGCACGCCGAACGAGCGGAGCAGGGCGAGCCGTTCGTCCTCGTCGTCCCGATAGGTGATCGGCCACTCCAGCCCGGTCAGGGGGCCGGCCGAGTCGAAGTACGCCCATACCTTGCGGAGCACCCGCTCCGGCATGAAGTGCGTGTGGACGTCGATGATCCCGGGCAGCCCGAGCCGCTGCCGGAAGCGAAGCACGTCCTCGCGTTCACGGTCACGTCCGTCACCGCTCATCCGCCCCACCACTCCCACCCGCCTCGTACGCCTCTGGGAACGCCCCCGGCGACGATCTCAGAACAGGCCGTCCTGCACACCACCGCCCCCAGCGGACACGGCCGGTGCGCTCACTCCCGCCCGGGCGTCGGCGGCCACCAGGTCCCAGCCGGTGATGAGCCGGGTGTCCAGCACGACGACGTCCTCGTCCACCGTCCTCAGATGCAGGTCGGGTCCCGCCGCCGCGACCAGCCGCCCGGCCACCACACCCCCGTCCACCAGCCCGGTCACCACCCGCGCCACCGGCCCGGCACCGGCCAGCCCGAACACCCCGGCGTGGTCGACCGCCTCGAACGGCAGCCGCTCCAGGGCCTCCGGCCAGCCCGCCCCCTCCAGCGCGGCGGCCCGCCCGTACAGCCCCTCGATCTCCGCGGCACGCTCGGCCGCACCCGGCAGACCGGCCCGGACCGCGCGCTTGCGCGCGTACGGAATCCGGTCGGGCACACCGAGCGCGGAGCGCAGCAGCTCCTCGGTCCGCCGGGCGGCCATCAGCGGCCCGCGCCCCAGCCAGCTGAAGACCACGGCCCCCTGCTCGCGCAGCCGGGCCGCCTCCCGCGCCTCCCCGGTGATCCCGACCTTGACCATGCCGGGCCCGAACCAGGCCAGATAGACGCGGTACGTCCGGGGGTCGTCGGCGATCGTGTCGGCCGCCACCGAGTGCGCACGGTCCAGCCGTGCGCACTCGGCGCACCGCGCACCCGTGCTCCGGGCCGGCACGGCGGCCGACACCGGGCAGGCGTTCCCGCGCGCCCCCACGCAGTGGCGCTCGCCGTCGGCCCGGAAGCCCAGCTCCGTCCCGTACGCCAGGGCACTCGTCCGCCCCCGCCCGGCTCCGCCGCCCCGCGCCCAGCCGAGCACCGGCACGTCTCCGGGCCAGCTCAGACCGGTGCAGCGCCAGCCGGTCACGGCACCCCCGGTCGGCTCGTGCGGTGGGCGTGCGGGTCTCCCGGACCACGCACGCGTCGGAGCCCCATTGTCCCCTCCCGCCGCACCGGTCCGGGCGGGCCCCGCGCCGCGACCACCGCCCGCCGGCTTACCGTCCGTCCACCACAGCTCCCCGGCCCGCCACGCGGGCTACTATCCGGGCCATGGCGCTGACCGCGAACGACACGGCCCGGTTCGAAGCCTCCATGCCCCGCCTGCATGCCATCGCCTACCGCCTCCTCGGCTCCGCGAGCGACGCCGAGGACGCCGTACAGGACACGTTCCTGCGCTGGCAGGCCGCCGACACCGGCCGCATCGAGGTCCCCGAGGCCTGGCTGACGAAGGTCCTCACCAACCTGTGCCTGAACCAGCTCACCTCCGCGCGCGCCCGCCGCGAGACCTACGTGGGCCAGTGGCTGCCCGAGCCGCTGCTCGCGGGCGACCCGATGCTCGGCCCCGCCGACACCGCCGAGCAGCGCGAGTCCGTCTCGTACGCGGTCCTCACCCTCATGGAACGCCTCACCCCCAACGAGCGGGCGGTCTACGTCCTGCGGGAGGCCTTCGACTACCCGCACCGGAGGATCGCGGAGATCCTCGACATCACCGAGACGGCCTGCCAGCAGATCTTCCACCGCGCCAAGAAGCACGTCGTGGACGGCAGGACCCGCACCGAGATCGACGAGGCCGCCGCCCGGCGGATCGTCGAGGAATTCCTCGTGGCCGCGACCAGCGGCCGGACCGAACCGCTCGTGCGGCTGCTCACCGACGACGCCGTGTCGATCGGCGACGGCGGAGGGAAGGTGCCCGCCCGCGCGAAGGCGTTCGAGGGCGCCCTCGCGGTCGCGAAGTTCATGCGGGGCCTGTTCAAGCCCGGCAAGGCGAAGCGCGCGATCGTGGGCGGCTCCCCCGAGGTCTACGTCTCGGACGCCAACCACGCACCCGCCGTCGTCGTGGTCGTCGACGGCCGGGTCATCGGCGTCATGTGCCTGGAGATCACCCCGGAGGGCATCGCCGCGTTCCGCAGCCAGGTCAACCCCGACAAGCTCGAACGCGCGACCCTGCGCTGGGCCGCGTCCGACCACGGGGAACCCCTGCTCATCGCCTTCTGATCCACGTGTGAGCCGCTTCACACCGGGGTCCTGTCAGGAATCGGCGGGCTGCCCGGTTCAAGGGGCGAACCCGCGCGAGACAGGAGCAGGGAAATGAAGCACCGGATCATCGTCCTCGGCGCCGGATACTCCGGAGCCATCGCAGCCGGCCGCCTCGCCAGGCGACTGCACGGCGACGACGTCGCCCTCACCCTCGTCAACGCCGAGCCCGACTTCGTCGAGCGGGTCCGGATGCACCAGCTGGCGGTGGGCCAGGACCTCCGCCCCCGGCCCTTCGACGAGATGTTCGCGGGCACCGGCGTCGAGCTGAGGCTCGCGAAGGTGACCGGCGTCGACGTCGACCGCCGGACCGTCGCCGTGAGCGACCCGGACGGCCGCACCGACGAGCTCGCGTACGACACGCTCGTGTACGCCCTCGGCAGCACCTGGAACACCCAGGGCGTCCCCGGCACCGCCGAGCACGCCCACGAGATCGCCGGCCGCCCCGGGGCGCTCCGGCTGCGTGAGCGGCTGGCCGGGCTCGGCGCCGGACAGACCGTGGTCGTCGTGGGCGGTGGCCTCACCGGTCTGGAAGCCGCGACCGAGATCGCCGAGGCCCGGCCGGACCTCGACGTCGCCCTCGCCGCACGCGGGGCGCTCGGCGACTGGCTCTCCCCCAAGGGCAGGGGGCACGTGCGGCAGGTCTGCGACAGGCTCGGCATCACCGTGCACGAGCACACGGCCGTCACCGCCGTCGGAACCGACCGCGTCACCACGGCGGACGGCAGGGACATCCCCGCGGCGGTGACCCTGTGGACGACCGGCTTCGCGGTCCACCCGATCGCACGGGACACCGCTCTGGAGGTCACCGGCACGGGCCGGATCGTCGTCGACGGGACGATGCGGTCGGTCTCCCACCCCGACGTCTACGCCATCGGCGACGCCGCGATGGCGATGGGCCCCGCCGACAAACCGCTGCGGATGTCCTGCGCGACGGGGACACCGACCGCCTGGCAGGCCGCCGACGCCATCGCGGCCCGCCTGACCGGCACGAAGCTCCCGAACACCCCGCTGCGCTACTTCAACCAGTGCATCTCCCTGGGCCGCAGGGAAGGCCTCATCCAGTACGTCACGGCCGACGACCGATCCGTCCGGGCGGCCCTGACCGGACGCACCGCCGCGCTCTACAAGGAGCTGATCTGCAAGGGCGCGGCGTGGAGCGTGGCCAACCCGACGATCGGACTCCCGTCCCGGCGCCGCCGCGTCACGCGGGACAGCGGCGCACAGAACCAGAACCGCGTGGCAGAGGGCCGCATCGCGGGGGAGGGCGCTGTCGTCGAGGGCTCGGCGGTGGAGGGATCAGCCTGAGCCTCGGCCTGAGCCTCGGCCTGAACGGAGTCTGCCTGTGTCAGGGGCGTCGAGGGTCATCGAAAGGCGTCGAGGTGTCCGGCCGGCCCGGGGCGAACCGGCGGCCCTTCCCGGGCCGGCCGGCGGACCGGTCCACGGCCCGGAATCCGTGCGGCGCGGCCGATCCTTGACGCCTCCCACAGGGTGCGGAACGGGACAGAGAACCTCAGGCCACGGATATCCTCTGCCGGTGTCGAATCCGAAGTCCGTTCCTGAGCCCGCGTTTGAGTCCGCGTTCGAGTCCGAGTACGAGCCTCAGCCTGAGTCCGGGCATGGGTCCGGACCGAACCGGTCGGTGGCAGCAGGCATCGGTCTCGCCCGCGTGATGGCGCACTGCGGCGGAAGCCCGGTCGCCGCCGTGAAGTTCCTGGCGGGGGCGATAGCGTCCGCGCCGGCGTCCCCGGAGCCCTATGCCGCCCTCGCCGAGCTGTGGCGGGACCGTCGCCCGGAACTCAGGAAAGGCCTCGGAGGGGACGGATCCGCGAGCTCCGTGCTGGCTCAGGCGTACTTCCAATTCCTCGACGGGGACATGGACAACGCGGCGATGACCTTGGGCTCGGTCACGGGCGCGCGGCCCGAAGTGGCCTGGGGTACGGCCCCGTGGTTCGGCGACGCTCGCTTCCTCGACGCGGTGAGCGCCGAGGCGCTGGCGGAGGCGTGCCTGCGCACCTTGGACTACGGCCACGACCTCGACTCCGACGGGATGCGTGAGCGGTTCACGCCCTGGTTCCACGCCGTGGACAGGGTGTCGGAACGAAGCCCCGTACCCCAGTCACTGGCCGCCATGTCCCGGCTGCCCCGCGCCTGCGGCCGCTACGAGCTGGCTCTCGACCTGTGCGACCGCGCCGACGCCGTCGACCGGGTCATGTGGACCGCGGTCGCCCGCGCGGCCACCTGGCGCGCGATGGGCGAGCTGGACCGGGCAGCGGCGGCCTTCGAGAGCGCCCTGGCCCTGGACCCCGCCAACTGGTCCCTCTGTCTGGACCTTGCCGACGTACGCGCCGAGCAAGGCGAATTCGCCGCCGCCGCGGACCTCGTCCAGCGGGGTCTGCGGCACGAACCGCGCGAGGTATCCCTGCGCGCGGCGGACGCCGCCTACCGGACGCGCCTGACCGGCTCCCCCGACGACCTGCGGGCCCTGATCGCCCTGGCCCCGGAGCTCGCGAACCCCTCCTACCGGAAACTGCTGATCGACTACGCGTGCGCCGGGCCCGGACTGCCCCCGGCTCTCGTGGCCGAGGCCATCCGCACAGGCAAGGGCTGACCGCACCCCGCCGGCGCCGACCCGTCCCACGCACCGCCGAAGAGCGGAGTCCACGGTGGCAGCCCGCCGACCGCACCGGGTCGGATACGGGCCCCGCCGGCATGCACTCAGGCTCTCCGGCCGCGGGCAGAGTCAACGACGGGGTCGCTGGGTCTCAACCTCGGATTCACGGACCGGCCATGGCCGCGCGCCATGATTGAGTCCTTCGTAGGGCAACGATCCAGGGGCGGGCCACGTGAATTGGACTCTGATAGGGCCAAGTGCCGTACTGGCGCCGCTTGCTGCCGGGAGTGGAATCGCCGCCATCCGGTCGGGCTGGATACTCCCCTGGCTGCGCAGAAGGACGGTTCGGCCCCGGATGTGGGGATACGGCGCGCTTCTGATCTCCATCTGCCTGAGCGCCCAGGCCGTGGAAAGCCTGTTCGCGGATGCCGACACGGAGCTCTTCTTCATCGTCGGGCTCGTCGGGATGCTGGCCGGATTCGTACTCATCGGGGCCTCGCAACTGCCGGGGCGACGGGCCTGAGCCCGCGTTCCCACCACTCGCCCGGCTCCCATCGCGTCGGCGGGAGATCCGCACACCGTGGAGCGGGCGTGATACGCGACGCGATCGATCAGCAGGCGGAATCCGGCCGAGGGGCAGCGCCTGGTCACATCGGCCCAGCCGCCACGTCTCAACGTCCCTCCGCAACGCGCGGCACAGAGATTCGCTGTCTCGGCGCATCCGGCTGAACACGAGTCGGGCGGCTGCCACGAGCCCCTGGCCACCCGACACGGCAGACTCGTAGTCTCCGGGGTCATGGAATGGACAGCGTTGGTCGCCACCGTGGTGGGCGCGGTCATCGGAGTGGGCAGCACGCTCGCTGCGGACCGCATGCGTTGGCGACGGGACACGGGCGAGCGTGACAGAGAGACCATGCGCACTGTGTCCGCCCAGTTTCTGGAGGCCCTGACCGAGGCGCGCGACGCGATAAGCGATGCCAGTCGATCGGCGCACCTGTCTCCGGACGAGCGGGCCGGCCTCGCTCGCGCCGGCACCCTGGACCACGGTGTGCACGCGAAGCAGTACCAACTGGAGCTGCTGGCCACACCGGAGGTTGCCCAGTCCGCCAGGGATGCCGCCTACCAACTGCTCCTCTACCGGGACACGGTGATCGCCGGACATCTGCGTGATGATCCTGAGTGCGCGGAGATGCGGCGCGACTTCCGAGAGGCACGCCAGAAGCTCATGGCTGCCATGCGTGCTTCGCTGAGCCGCCCCTGAGCTCCCTCGACCGCCTCGTTCCGGCCCCGGCCGACACGGCTGCTGTACCTCGCTGCTGTACGGGCAACGCGAGAGGCCCCCAGGATTTCTCCTGGGGGCCTCTGGCCTGCTGTGCACTCGGCAGGATTCGAACCTGCAACCTTCTGATCCGTAGGCGGGTGCCCTACAGCTCACAGCCCTGATGGGGTGCCCGCACCACGTCGGCACGGCAGTAGTTCCGATCGCTGAGGTCCCTGGGCGTACGCCCCTGTTGATGTCAGGCGTTGATGTCAGAAAGAGCGACTGTCTGGCGCGCGACCTGAGTGTCAGTCAGACTGGGCCGATGAGTATCCCGGGGGCGCGGCCAGACGACACCTTTCCACCACAAACACTTCTTGGCGACAAGGCGTGCAAGGCGCGCTATGGGGTTGCGCACGTCCGTGCGATATTCAGCCAGGCAGGTTGCGGCTTCAAGGAAACGTCCCCCGATGAGGACGCCATGGCTGTGGACGGTGACGTGGATTTCCTATCGGCTTCCGCTCGGGTTCAAATCAAGTGCTCTTCACAATTCAAGATAGCTGGAAAGGGCGCTACGTGGCCCGCCGAAGTGCACTGGCGCGAGCGATGGAACGCAGCCAAAGTGCCCGTCTATTTCATCTTGGTCATTTTGGATCGAAGCGACAGATTCGAATGGATCAACCATCATTCTGCCGGAACAGATCACGTCGCGGCCGCATTTTGGACTCGGGTCGACAAAATCGGGCCGACCGAAAACGTTGTAGTACCGAAAAGCCAGCGTCTCACTGTTGCGACACTCAGTGACTGGGAGAGGGAGGTGGAAGCATGCTTCTCACCGATGTAAATGAGATCGTAGAGCCTCGCACCCCCACCCTTAGCCAAGTCCAGGATTTCATGGAGTGCGAGGGGTGGGCACCTCAGCCACCTGGCGCCGCGGGACGCATGTGGATCAAAAATCGAGCACGTATCGGAGTCCCGGCCACAACCGGCGAAGATGCAAACCTCGTCAGAGGGATCATTGAGCGAATTGCGCGCTTCGAAAGAAAAGACTTACGCTTCGTCACCAACTACATTCGTTACTACCGCACGGATGTAGCTTTACTGCGCGCCGCCAGGGATGACCATACTGAGACCATTTCATTGGATGCTGCGTCAACGGTCATCTCCAACGCTAGAACCATCCTCCGCGCGAGCGGCACCACGGCCTGGAGCGAACGAAGCAACATTTCAGGCAACTACTCAAGGCAGGGAGATGAGGTAGTTGAAAGGGCCCGGATGGACCACACGGTTCATGGCCCCTTCATGATCCCGGTCTTGGTGCCACTCCCCCACGCTGAGGGCCTAGCCGCACCGCTTCCTGACGTTGAGGGAGAGCAACTCTTCCGGGCGGCTGCCGAGCCGTTCGCTCGACGAGTCACCCGCACGTTGGCTCAGTCCCTGGTAGCGGTAAATGAAGTAATCATTCAGCCCGAACGGATGCCGACTTCCAGGGACCTGCATACGGCTGTGGAGCGTGGGGTCAGCAGGGAGTTCTGTTCTGCACTGACGAAAATTCTAGAGGAACCATCGGTCGCCGAGTTCACCGCACAATTCCAGTGGGCTCCTGCAGTTCAGGCATCAGCAACCATCCCAAAGGCAGTAGAGATTGATGCCACTGCGGCGGGAAAGGTGAAGCGTGCCGCCGAAATCCTGAAGGAGAGAAAGGTTGAGCCGCGATCGACCTTCTCTGGAGTGATTGTTGAATTGCGCCATGTCCGCGAAGACCCGTATGGTCTTGTGACCGTATCCACAATTCGGCATGGTCGGTCCTGCGAGATTCGTGTACGCCTCAGCTATGAGGCGTATCAAGAAGCGGTTACATGGCACAGGGACCGGCGAGCCGTGATCGTTCAGGGCTCAGTACGAGAGGGTCCGGGACGTCGGCTCATCGTCGATTCCCCAGAGCGCTGCCGACCAATCGACGAGAATTTCCTGCCCGAACCTCGTCAGGGACAGGTAATTCAGCTGCACCCGCACCTCCCCCCCGGAAGTTAGTTCTATGCGCTCCTAGATTCGATGCAGCGCAGGAAAGATCGAAGCTCTCAACTCATTCGGGGAGCTTCGACCTTTCCATTCCCCCTCTTCACCGAAAACTCAGCAGTCGGCTCTACCGGGAGCTTTCCCGACGGCCAGTAGATGCGAGCTGGCAGCGAGAAGTTCAGGGTACGGCTCCGCCATTCGCGCTGCTGCCATCGCAGAGGCGATCAGATCGTTCGTAGGCCCCTCGCCCGGCTGTTGCTCGGTCGCCTTCACGAGGGACCATGCGGGCCCCTCGATACCGAATACCTGCACGTCCGTCAGACCGGAGGATGCCAGCTCGGCCGCGAGCTCATCGGCGCGGTGGAAGTAGGACAGGGTGAATCCGCGCACTCCGTCATAGACGGCCGTCTCAAGGATCTTGGAGACGGACTCGTGAATTCGCTCAGTGTGCAGGTGGGCGTATGTGACGTGCTCGAAGAGCGACGCGTAGCGGTTGATCGCGGCAGCAGCGATCAGCCCGCCCGGCTTCACCACACGGCGTGCTTCCGCCAGCGCCTTACGCCGGTCGTCCGGGTCGGGGAGGTGGTAGAGCGGCCCGAGCAGCTGCACTACGTCGAAGCTGCCGTCCGGTTGCGGCAGATCGCGGGCATCCCCCACGAGCGCTGAGCACACGGCCGCGGCCCTCTTGACGTGGCGGGGCACGGGGTCCACCAGCGTGACTTCGTAGCCGTCCTTCACCAGCCATTCAGCGTGGATCCCGGTTCCCCCTCCCACGTCGAGCACGCGTGCCGGCGCGGGAGGCAAAAAGCGTCGGAGGAGCTCTTGAGTCCTGGCCAGCTCCATTCGTCCGTCTGCCGAGCTGCGCAGGCGGTCATCCTCGTTCACTGTCTCGCCGTAGAACCGCATCACGGAGGGAGCCAATTCGAGATTCGACATGGTCGCAGTATCGTGTGTACCGGTGGACCAGTCCAGCGCGGGAAATAGGGGAAACCATGGCAGTCCTGAAGTACGAAGAGATCGCAGAGTTCCTGCGCGCCCGCATTGCCGCTGGTGAGATCGCTCCTGGGGACACGATCCCGTCGGGCCGCGAGCTTGCCGAGCAGTGGGATGTGTCACGAGCTACCGCCATCAAGGCCGTCGACGTGCTGCGCAACGACGGCGTGGTCGTGGCCAAGCAGGGAACCGGGTTCGTCGTCACGGAAACGCCCGTGGCGCGCCCTGCCGGCGCTCGCCGAGCAGGGTCGGCGCGCATCCTGGGCGGCATGCCGTTCCTGCGCGTCGGTACGCCTGACTGGGCGGAACCCCCCGCCCACGTCGCCACCGCTCTCCGCCTCCCCCCCGGGACTAAGGCGCTCCGGCGCGTTCGCGTCCTCCAGCTCCCGGACGGAACCCCGAATAGCTGCGTTGAGGCGTGGTTCCCCCCGGATATCGCGGAGGTGGCCCCACGCCTCGCCGACACCAACCCGATCGCCGAAGGCTCAACGCGCTACGTCCGGCGTCAGACTGGGCGAGGCCCAGTCGAAGGCGTGGACGTAACCACCGTGCGCCTTGCCTCGGAGACGGAGGCAAACCGCTTGAAGGTGCAGCAAGGGGCACCTGTGGCCGTACTTCTGCACACAGCGTATGACGAGCAAGGAAAGCCGCTGGTCTGCGAGGAGGGCGTAACGCCGTCCTCGCTCTTCGAGCAGGTAGACACCTACGCCATGTAGGCGCAGCACGAGCAGCAAAGGCGGCTGGACCGGTCCACCGGTTCAGCTTTTTTTGTAGCCCTGAAAGCACTCCTCACCTGCCCCTTTCATCGCGACGACGTGGCGGCGCATGGATTCATCGCTTGACTGGACCGGTCCACCGGTCCAGTCTCTTGCTGTGGCCATCGTCCAATCCGGAATCTCCGGAGGGGGCCGATTCAGTCACGCCAAAACTCAACAGCGTGATCCACCGCAGTACGGCGGCCCGTGACCCTTCCGGCCGAGGCGAGTGGAGACCAGCCGACCGAGAACCGGCCCCCTTCACACCGGGGCCCACACCTCCTGACCGGGGAACGCCATCGGCTCTAAGAACCGCACGGCACACCTTCGAAGCTGCCACCTCAGACTTCCGGGATTTCGGACCTCCCCGGAACGAGCAGCGCCGTGCGAACAGGAGATCCG
Source organism: Streptomyces sp. NPDC001822 (assembly GCF_042892135.1). Lineage (NCBI taxonomy): Bacteria > Bacillati > Actinomycetota > Actinomycetes > Kitasatosporales > Streptomycetaceae > Streptomyces > Streptomyces sp. NPDC001822. The sequence continues at coordinate 282,108 of NZ_JBIATW010000006.1, read as the reverse complement.
GAGCACCAGCGCTCACGGTGCCCGGCATTCGGGCCTGCCTCTCTGGCGGGCTGTGGTGCCGGGTTGCCGTGGTCGCTCGTAGCCCACGAACGACTCTCAGACAGCGCGAGGCCCCGGTGCTCGAACACCGGGGCCTCATTTCGGGCCGTCCCACCGCAAGGAGAAAACGACCCATGAAGACCATCGTTGCACTTCCGGCCCTTGTTACGGCCGCGCCGCTCGATATCGAGCCGTCGGCCGCTGAGCTGGACGCGATCGAGCAGGAGATGCCGCTGATCCTGGCGCAGGTCGAGCTGCTGGACGCGCAGATCATGACCATCGACCGCCCGGTGAACGAGCTGGACGAGCGCCGTGTTCGCCGGGCCCGCCGGCGGGTGCTGGCCGCTCGCCGCGTGCTGGCGAACAAAGCCACGGCGCAGGTTCCGGGGGTGAGGGTATGAGCACGCTCACCCCTGTGCAGGCGCTCACCGCCGCTCACGCGGAAGTGAAGGCCGAGATCGCCCGGACCGACACCAAGGCCGGTCTGCTGCTCGCCTTCGTCGGCGCGCTCCTGGCCGGTGCCTGGACCGTCGCCAAAGACGCCCCCCTGAACCTCCCCGCCATTCTGGTGGGTGGTCCCGGGATGGGGCTGCTGGTCGCGGCTGCCGGGCTGCTGCTGCGGTCGGTCCGCCCGAGTCTTGGCGGCCGGCACGGCTTCCCGCTGTGGGCCACCCTCGCCGCCGAGGAAATTCCCGCCACCCTGTCCGCCGACCTGGGCGTGGCCGTGGCGGGTCTGTCCCGCGTGGCGGTCGCCAAGTTCACCCGCTTGCGCCGCGCGGTTGACCTGACCTGCGCCGGCGGCGCCCTGCTCGTCCTCGCCACACTCCTCACCCTCGGAGGTGCCGCGTGAACGCCAAGACTGTTCTGCCCGCCGTCGGGATGACGGCGGTGTCCATGGTTCTCACCCTGGCTGTGGTGATGATGTGGCTGGGTGCGGCGATGCCGTGGCCGGTCGCTCTGGTCGTCGGTCTCGGGATCGACGGCGGATGGCTCGCCACCCTCGCCTACGAACGCCGCCTCGCCGCGCAGGGCGACCACAGCAACCCGGTCACCGCCGTCGGCTGGTCGTTTGGCCTCATCGCCACCGGTGTTCTGATCGCGCATGCCCTCACCGCCGAAGAGTCGACGGGTGCGTGGCTGGCCGTGGCGTGGCTCCCGATTGCGGCCAAGGCCCTGTGGCTCGTACACGGCCTGTGGGAGCGCACTGCGCTCACCGGTGAGGCCCTGGACGCGATCCAGGGGATCCAGCAGGAAGCGCGCGACGAAGCCGCCGTTGCCCGCGCCCGGCTCCGCGCGGAAGCCTCCACCGAGGAGACGCGCTTGACGGCCGTGACGCAAGCCGGTGCTCGCGTCGCACGCGTACAAGCCAAGACTGCCGACACCCTCTCCCGGGCCTGGTCGACGCTGGAGGCGGCGCGGGAGGGTGAGGACACGGGACGGGCGCTGACCAGCGTGACGACCCGCGTCACGCCTGGCGTCACGCCCCGCTGGGAACTCCCCGTGTGGGGGCCCACGGAGCCGGTTTCGGCGTTCGCGTTGGAGTCGGCCGGCGCCCTCTCGGATGAGGCGCTGGACGCGCTCGTGGACAAGATCCGTCACAGCGAGACCCCGGCGCTGTCGTACCGGGAGATGGCGTCACGCTTCCGCACCGCCGGTCACTCCGCATCTGAGGTCCGGCTGCGGGCCGCGTGGAAGCGCGTGATGGCCGCCTGATGGGCGCGCTCCCCGTCTACCGGTGGCGCCTGGCCCCGGACGGATACGCCACCCGCCGCCAGCTCCGTGCCCTAGGGCTTCGGCCCGGCGGTCAGGACGTCGCCGCGCAACTCGAACGGCCGCGCCGCCGGCGTGGCCCGCTGGTCGCCTACCTCTACCGCGTCGACCGGGCCAAACCGGTTCGGCCGATGACGCCTGGCCGTCGGGCTGCTCTCGCGAAGGCGATGGCGGCCCGCCGGACTTGCCCGAACTGCCGTCGCGACGTCGGGTACTGCATCCCGCGTTCGCTCGGCATGTGCGTGCCCTGCTCAGACCTTTTCAGCAGCCGCCCGAGCTGCGGCGACGAGACGGAGTGACACGGTGAAGCTGGACGTCAGCACACACAAGCTCTTCGGCTACCGCTCCACCCTGCGCACCGCCAAGCGCCTGACCGAAGAGGCCGTCCGGGTCGTGGACCGGTCCGTGGCCGGCCGCATGCCCGACCTGCGGGTCGTGCTCACCTCGGAGCGGAACTTTGCCGAGGTGAGCACGACGGCTGAGTGGGAGACCGCAGGGTGCACCGACAAGCGCACCCAGTCCCGCGCCCTGCGGGCTGCGAAGAAGCTGGCCCGCGAGACCGCGGCCCGGGCCGTCCCGCTTGCGGACGGCGGGGTGTTGATCGTCGTCAACGTCGACCAGCACCCCAATGAGGCGACTTTCGCGATCACGCTCGTGCACGAGCTGGTCCACGCGATGCAGACCAGCCGCAAGGGCGTCCGCGACCGGCTCATCGCCGGTCTGCGGCACGACCTGGGTGTCGAGCGTCTGTCACGCCGCCAGAGCCGCGAACTCGACCGCCTCTTCGAGGCCGACGAGAAAGAGGCATACGGCGCGGAACACCTCGCCGGCCGCCTCGTCCCCGCCGCCGCAGCCTGACCACCCCACCCCCGCACCTTCCACCTTCCTCGCCCCCACCCCTGGGGGCAGTCAGGAGTCGTTCCGTCATGAGCGACAACGTCGTTCCCCTCTTCGAGAACACCACCCCCACCCCCGTGGCGCCCCCGAGTGTCGAGGCGGCTGCTGTAGCAGCGCCCACCGCTGAAAAGCCGTCTGTGCCCCTGTGGGTCCGCTCCGCACGCGGAATCCGCACGGTGGCCACGCACGAGAGCACCAAGACCGCATGCCGGGCCACCGCCCGCCACGGCCTCTACGTCCTGGGCGGGACACGGATTGTGGCGCGCCGGACGTGGGAGGGCCGCACCGCCTCCCGGTACGAACGTCTCCTGCGCGCTGCGGAAGCCGCGGGGAACATGGAGGCCGCCGCCGAGTGGGAGGAGCGCGGCCAGCGCTTCCGCCAGGAACGCCACCGCCGGCGGATGGACCTGCTCACCGCGCCGATGGATGCGGCCAAGGGCATTGCGGCCGGCGCCGGGATCGGGGCGGGTGGTCTCTTACTGCTCGGCATCATGCTCGCTGTCGCCAACAAAGACTGGCGGGACGTCTACGCCCCCACCATGGCCGTGGTGGAGCTGGTCCGCTGGATCGTCTTCATCATCACCGTGACCTGGGGCCCCCTGGTCACGATCGGCCCGTGGGCGGCCCTGCTCGGGCTGTGGGCCGTCGGCAAGAACCAGCAGGCAGCACCCCAATGGGCACTCCCCGCCAACGTCCGGTCCGGTGAGGGTGAGCCGATCACCCCGTCCATCGTCGTTCTCGCCCTGCGGAACCTCGGTATCGCGCCCTTGCGGACCGCCATCAAGGAGATGGGCGACGCCGGCGCGTCGATGTTGGGCCCGATCCGGATCGCCGGATGCGGCGTCGAAGTCGACGTCACCCTCCCGTCTGGTGTCTCCACGAACGAGGTGCAGAACCGGCGGCGCAAGCTCGCTGAGAACCTGTCGCGGCATGAGCACGAAGTGTTCATCACCATCCCGCAGGCCGCCCGCACGGTCCGGCTCTGGGTCGCGGACTCCGGGGCGCTGGACGAGCCGATCGGCCCGTCCCCGCTGACCACGGACCAGGACCTGACCGCGAACTACAAGACGGGCAAGGCCCCATGGGGTCAGGACCTGCGCGGCGACGCCGCAGCCCTGTCCCTCTACCAGCGGCACTTGCTCATCACCGGCCTGTCCAACCAGGGCAAGACCGCCGCACTCCGTGGGCTGGCCCTGTGGTTGGCGCTCGACAAGTCGGTGGAGTTCCGACTTGCCGACCTCAAGGGCGCGGGTGACTGGGCGATGTTCGACGGCCTGGCCACGGTGCTGATCCAGGGTCCGACCGATGATCACGTCGTCCAGGCAACCGAGATGCTGGAAAGCGGGGTGAGCGAGATGGAGCGCCGTCTCCAGGCACCGCCCGGGACAGCGTTCCCGCCGCTGGTGCTGCTGGTCGATGAGGCGCAGGTGGCGTTCATGTGCCCGGTCGTCGACGAGGAGAAGCGCCCCTACGGCGGGTCCAAGGCCACGTCCCGCTACTTCATGGCCGCGAGGAAGATTCACAACCAGGGCCGGGCAGTCAACGTGACCCTGTGGCAGGGAACCCAGGACCCCACGGACCAGAACCTTCCCAAGCTGGTCCGCGAGGGCGCCCACACCCGGGCGTCCCTCGCACTCGGCACCGAGTCGCAGGCCCGCATGGCGTTGGGTGACAAGGCAGTCGACGGCGGGGCCGCCCCGAACCTCCTGCGCCCCGGACTGGACAAGGGCACGCTCGTGGTCGCGTCGGACGGCATCGAGATCCCGGCCGGCCAGGCATCCATCACGGTCCGCACGCACTACATCGACACCGACACCGCCGCCCTCATCACCGCCCGCGCCCGGGCAATGCGCGACGGCGTCACCACCCTCCACGTCATCGAGCAGAACGAGGTGCGCGACCCGCTCGCGGACATCGCGACCGTCGTCGGCGACACGAAGCGCGCCCTGACACAGGACGTGCTGCAGCGCCTCGCGGTGCTGTCCGAGGACAGCTACGGCGCCTGGACGCACGCCGACCTCAAGCGCGTTCTCGACGGCACCGCGGCTGAGCCGTACAAGTCGGACGGCCGGATGGTCGTGGGCCGGGAGCGCATCGCCCGCGCCCTCGCGAACCGGAACGCCGACGGTTCCGCTTCTGCTTCCTGATCACAGGGAGCGCACCCCGCGCGGGTCAGGGAGACAGGGAGAACTCCCTGAACGCCTCCCTGACCCGCCTCCCTGGACCTGAACTGCACAAATGATGTCCAGGGAAGCAGGGAGTCACCCCAGCTCAACACCCCAACACCCCCCCCCTCACAGCGCCTCCCGAGGGGGGTGCTTCCGCCTCCCTGACCCAGCAGAGGAAGGGATTCCGCATGTTCCCCGAGAACACCACCCACCGGCCCGTCCAGCAGGCCGTGACCATCCACCAGCCCACTCCCATCACCCCCTACCCGGCCGCCCCGGTCGTGCCCGTGCAGCCCGGAACGCTTCCTGCGGTGACGTCAATCGTGCTGCCGGACGGGCGGGTCATCACCGGCTACGCCATCGACCCGGGCCAGCCCGAACCGGTCGTCGCCAAGCCGCTTGTCTCCCGCACCGCAGTGAACATCGCGCTCGGAGGGATCGGGTTCGGCGCCGTCTGCGGCGGGCTCGTTCTGCTGACCACGTTCATCGCCGCACTCGCCGCTCTGGTCCAGCAGCTCATCATCCTGGCCGCCGTCATCTTCGGCGGCTGGATCGCCGTCCAGGTCCTCACCGCCGGCCGCGAGCAGGGGTCCACGACGGTGAACATCCGCAAGGCCGTCATCAAGCGCAACCACTTCCACGGCTGACCACCCCAAGGAACAGCGCCCTCCCACATCGCACCCCAACCGGTCAGGAAGGCCGAGATGAGCGACAGCCGAGGAAAGGCCAACAAGCCCACCAGCAGCGGTCCTGCGATGCCGTGCGGGTCGGGCCCGGGCCGCTGGAACCCCGACAGCGGTAGTCGACCGTCCACCGCGACCACGCGCACGCCGACCCGCCCCAAGGGGCCGAGGGCTTCGTAGCCGCCCGGCCCCCAACCGTCGCCAATCGCCCGGCCGCTCGCGAGTTCCCGTTAAAGGGCCAAGCCCATCACCGCCGCGGCAGAGGGCTTGGTGCTCTGGCCGGGGATGGTATTCGTGGTGCGGTGCATGTCCCAGTGCTCAGCGATCCACTTCTTGTGAGCCTTGGTGACGGGCACGGTCAGCGGTTGGCCATGCAACTTGCCGTAGTCCGGATACTTCCGAGTGCCGGCCGTGACGTCGAGGGTGAGCGCGCTGGGGTCAATCGCGATCTGCCCCAGGTCGAAAAGCCGGTGGACGTCGCGTCGCAGCAGCAAGCCGCCGAAGGTGTGGTGCTTGCCGTTCGCGGCGTAGCTGTAGAGGTGCGCCGCCTCCAGCACCACGGCGGGCATGGGACCGGTGAAAGCGCACACCTCGCCGAAGTCCTCAAGCAGGGTGGATCGGAAGGCGGCCTGGCCGTTGCGGGCCCTGACCGTCCTGGTCGTGTGACCGTCGGCGATGACCTTGCGGGTCTTGTCGATGATGTCGAGGGGGGTGGCGTTCTTGCCGGTCTCCACGCGGGTTCGGAAGTCGTCCCAGCGAAGGCGCCGCAAGGCGTTCTGCGAGGTGGTCTCCTCGCACAGGTCGCGCAGTTCCTTCCCGTCGACGTGGCCGCGCAGGTCGATCCAGCCGGCTTCGTAGCGGGCGCGGTAGGTGACTACCGAGACCGTCTCCACCGTCGGGGTGTCGAACTCCGCCTTGCATGTCTTGGTCCAGCAGCGGTATTTCGGCGTCATCGTCTTACGCGCGGCGATATCCGCCTTTCCGCAGGACGGACACGAGCTGCAGTCCTTGGTCCCGGTACCGGTCGCGACGTCCTCGATCACGGACAAGCCCAGCAGGGTGTCCCCGTCCCACAGCACGATCGTGTCTCCGACCCGCACATAGGCGTGGTTGGGCACCTTGCTGTCCCAGCTGTAGTGCGTGGAGGGGCTGTCGTCATACCCGCCCCCCACGCGCTTGGGGCCATCACCCAGATACATCAACCACGCAACCATCAGACTCCCCACGTCACCGGACACCGCGCCCACTTGGGCGGCGGAACTGTCCTGATCAACGTATCGGGCACCACTGACAGTCCCGCCCGCCCAAGCGCGGCTCCGGGATGCCCTCACCCACCTGGTGAGGGCGGGAGCGACCGCCTCTCGGCAAAAGACCGCGACCGCTCCCCCTTCCCCACGTCCAACCAGACCTGTGGAGGTCCTCCAGCATGACTCAATCCACCAGCATCCGGCGAGAGCCCTGCAATCGGCCACGCTTACTCGACCTGTTCTGCCACCGCGGTGGCATGGCCATGGGCTATCACCAGGCCGGCTTCGACGTCGTCGGCGTCGACCTGGACGCCGACTGCGCCACCGAGTACCCGTTCCCGTTCATCCACGGCGACGCCATCGAGTACCTCCTCGCCCATGGCCACGAATACGACGTGGTCCACGGCTCGCCGCCCTGCCAGAAGTACAGCGCGCTCAACGCCTACAACCACAAGACGTATCCCGACCTCATCGCCCCCACCCGCGACGCCATGCGCACCGTCGGCCGGCCCTACGTCATCGAGAACGTCGAAGCCGCCCGCCCCGAGATGCGAAACCCCACCACGCTGTGCGGTCCGATGTTCGGGCTGCGTATGTACCGCCACCGCCTCTTCGAGACCAGCTTCCCCCTCACCCCACCGGACCACCCCGCGCACACGGCGCTCTGCACCCGCAACGGCTACCTCCCTACCCCTGAGAAGCCGTTCATGACCATCACCGGCGGCCGGCACTCCCGCGCCTGGCAACGAGCCGCCGCCGAGACCATGGGCACCCCCTGGATCACCACCATCCGTGGCGTCTGCGAGGCCATCCCACCCGCCTACGCCCAATGGATCGGCGGCCAGTTCCTCACCCAAGACAGGATGGCCGCGGCATGACTACCCACCTGCTGTCCGCCGCTCTAAACGCGGCGGAGCGCGGATGGCATGTCTTCCCGCTCCGCCCCGGCGACAAGCGCCCCGCCCTCCACGGCGAGAGCGCCTGCCCCCGCACCGGCCCCTGCACCACCGGCCACCTGAAGTGGGAGCAGCGCGCCACCACCGACCCCGCCCGCATCCGCGCCGCCTGGTCCACCGGAGCGTGGAACATCGGCATCGCCACCGGCCCATCCGAGCTGGTCGTCATCGATCTCGACATGCCCAAGCCCAACAGCAGTGCGGACACGCCTTGCGGCGTGACGACCTTCACGGCGCTCTGCGAGCGCGCCGGACACCCGGTGCCCCGCACCCGCACGATCCGGACCGCGAGCGGCGGATACCACCTGTACTTCAGTGCCCCCGCAGCCGCCCGCCTCCACAACACCGCCGGAACTCTCGCACCCCTGGTCGACACCCGGGCATGGGGCGGATACATCGTCGCCCCCGGCAGCACCATCAACGGCCACCACTACGCCATCGACGGCCCCGCCCTCATCAACCCCCTGCCCGGCTGGCTCCGGCAACGCCTCATGCCCCCGCACCCCAAACCCGCAGCCGTGCCGGGACCTGCTCCGGTGCCGCTCCGGGCCCGCCGGTACGCGGACATCGCCCTCCAGCGCGAACGCGAGACCGTCCGGGCGGCAGGGGAGGGCAGGCGCAACGCCACCCTGCTGGTGTCCGTACGGGCCGTGGGCCGGTTCGTGGCATGGGGAGACCTTCCCCGCCACATCGTCGAAGCGGCTTTTCAGGCAGAAGGCGAGGCAGTCGGGCTCACCGCAGCTGAGTGCCGCGCCACCATCGCCAGCGCCCTGGACTGGTCCATCCGCACCTGCCGGCCACGACCGGAGGCAGCATGACCACCCCGGCCAGTCCCCATCTGAAAAGCCTTCCCAACCTGCCCCAGCCACGCCAAACCGGCCCCAGCCACGCGAGCGATGGGGCGCCGAAGGTCGTCGCCGAAGGCGTCCGCGTTGCCGCTCTCCCCGCCCCGCACACGGTCACCGTGACCGGCATCCAGCCCGGTCTCACCGTGCGCGGGCTCGGCCGCTACGAACTCCCCGTCGCCGACTGGCTCTGCACCTGCGGCCACCACGAGCGCGCCCGGGGCCGCCAGGCCGTCACCGAACTCACCACCCGCGCAAGCGTCCAGCAGTGCCTCCACACCACCTTCGCCATCGGGAGGGCCGCCGCATGACTGATCCCGCAACGACACCGCCCATTGACGGCGCCGCGCTGCTCGACGAGGTGGAGGCCTTCCACCGCCGCTTCAACGTCTTTCCCAGCGAGGCCGCGTTCGTTGCAGTCGCCCTGTGGGACGCGCACGCCCACCTGCTCGACTGCTTCGACTCCACCCCCCGCATCGCCTTCCTGTCCCCCGAACCGGGGTCCGGGAAGACCCGGGCACTGGAGATCGTGGAAACCCTCGTCCCGCAGCCCATGACGGCCGTCAACGCGTCCGCCGCCGCCCTGTTCCGGTCCGTCTCTGCCGGCAGCGGAAAGCCCACCATCCTGTTCGACGAGATCGACACTGTCTTCGGGCCCAAGGCAGGGGACAACGAGGAACTGCGCGGCTTCCTGAACGCCGGACACCGCCGTACCGGGGTTACCTACCGGTGCATCGGCGACGGCGGGCAGCAGACCGTGCAGGCCTTCCCCTCGTACTGCGCGGTCGCGGTCGCCGGTCTCGGCTCGCTCCCGGACACGATCATGAGCAGGGCCGTCATCGTCCGCATGCGACGCCGGGCCCGCAACGAAACGGTCGAGCCCTTCCGGGCACGTATCCACGAGGCCGAGGGGCACAAGCTCCGGGACCGGCTCGCTCAATGGGCTGAGCACGCCCGCGGCTTCGTCATGGGCGCTTGGCCGGACATGCCGGATGGGGTCAGCGACCGGCCGGCCGATGTGTGGGAACCGCTGCTCGCCATCGCCGACGCGGTCGGCGGTCACTGGCCTGAGCGGGCCCGCGCCGCGTGCGTGACCCTCGTGACCGCCTCCCGCGCCAACGACAAAGGCAGCATCGGTGTCCGGCTGCTCACCGACCTGCGTGACCACGTCATGGTCGGCATCGACCGCCTGCCCACCGTCGCCATCCTTGACAGGCTCAACGCCCTGGACGACGCCCCGTGGGCCGACCTCCACGGCAAGCCACTCGACAACCGGCGCCTGTCCAAGATGCTCGCCGAGTACATGACGGCCGACAACGAGCCCATCGCCTCCCGCAACATCAAGACCGTCGGGAGCGTACTCAAGGGCTACTACACCGCCGATCTCTGGGACGCCTGGGCCCGCTACTGCCCCCCACCCCCGGAAAGTCCGCTACCTCCGCTACCCGGCACCGAAAACACCATCTGACCAGCACAAACCCGGTAGCGGCAAGCTGTCTCGCTTGCCGCTACCCATCCGCTACCGCTACCTCGTCCGCTACCTCCGACAGGCCATCTGACCTGCGAGGTAGCGGCGGTAGCGGAGGTAGCGGCTCTCAGAGGTACGCCCCAGGAGCATCCCGGAGGAGCCCCCGCATGACCACCGCCATGCCCGCCAGTCACGAAGCGCTCAAGGTCCCTGAAGTCATGGCGGCGCTTCGTCTCAGCCGCAGCAAGGTCTACGACCTCATCCGCTCCAAGCAGCTCCCCAGCTTCACGGCCGGCAGGGCGCGACGCATCCCGGTCGACGCCGTCCGCGAGTACATGCGCAACCAGATGGAGGAGGCCGCCTGATGGCCAAACGACGCGCCAATGGCGAAGGAACAATCACCAAGCGCACCGACGGCCGCTACCACGCCGCCGCCTACGTCTACCGTCCGGACGGGACGCGAACGCGGAAGTTCGTCTACGGCAAGACCCGCGAGGAAGTCGCCAACAAGCTGACCGAGTTGCAGGAGAAGACGCGTCAGGGCATCCCGGCCGCTTCCTCCACGATGGCACTCGGCGACTACCTGACTTACTGGCTCGCCGCCATCGCGCCGGAACGGCTCAAGCCCGCCACGCTCAACAGCTACGAGGGGCTGACTCGGCTCTACATTCGGCCGGCACTCGGCAAGAAGCGGCTCAACCGGCTCTCGCCTGCGGACGTGCGCCGATTCCTGACCGAATTCAAGGGCTCTTGCCTGTGCTGTCTGCGACGCGCCGACCACGAACGACCGGAAGGAAAGCGCGGGTGCTGCGCGGTGGGCAAGTGCTGCAAGCGGCTTCCGTCCGCTCGGACCGTCCAATACGTGCACGCCGTACTGCGGTCGGCCCTACAACAGGCGATGCGCGAAGAGCTGATCGCTCGGAACGTCGCACGCATCGTCGAGACCCCGACCATCACACGCAAGGAGGTGCGCCCCCTGGACGGCGCCGAAGTCCGAATCCTGCTCAAGACCGCCCGCCCGCACCGGCTGTACGCGCTGTGGCTGCTGCTCGTGTCGACCGGCCTGCGGCGCGGGGAAGCTCTCGCCCTCACATGGTCGGACGTTGACCTCACGAACCGACAGCTCCGGGTACGCCGGAACGTGCAGCGCATCCGGCGGGAGCTCCTCTTTGGGACACCGAAGACCACTCGGTCGATCCGCACGGTGTCCCTGCCGCGGCACCTCGTACGGGCGCTCACCCACCACCGCGAGCAGCAGGAGCGCGAACGCGCGGTCGCGGGCAAGAAGTGGCAGCCGACGCCTGGGCAGCCTGACGGGCTGATCTTCACCACACAGACAGGGAGGGTCATCGACCCGCGCAGCCTCAACCGGATGCTGACGATCCTGTGCAGGAACGCGAACGTACGGCGCGTCAGGGTCCACGACCTACGGCATACCTGCGCGTCAATCTTGCTCTCACGAGGGGTGGACGCTCGCACGATCATGGAGACGCTCGGCCACAGCACCATCACCATGACGCTGGACACCTACGCGCACGTGATGGACACGACGCTGCGGGCGGCTGCGGAGCGCATGGACGACGCGCTGAATCTCGATGACCTAGACGACGGGTCGGAGGAGGAAGTGTCGGACGACTGAGAGCGTCTTTCCGGGCGCGTTGATGTCACCCGCTGATGTCAAAGGCCCCCTGGACGATGTCCAGGGGGCCTTTGAGCTGCGTGCACTCGGCAGGATTCGAACCTGCAACCTTCTGATCCGTAGTCAGATGCTCTATCCGTTAAGCTACGAGTGCGTGGTCGCGGTGTTGGCCGGTGACCTTGCCTCCCGGTTTTTTTCTCCCCGGTCGGCGTTGCGAGAACAACATTACATGACCTGCGCCGTCACGCGAAATCCATTAGCCACACCTCGCCTGACCTGCGGAAACACCCATCTGGAGCAGGTGCCGCCGCCGAGCTGTCCCGCAGCCGCACCCCAGCGACCCGCACACGTACGGCCGGAAACGACCGAAGCCCCGTGCCAGTGGCACGGGGCTTCGGGATCTTGCGGAGGCGGAGGGATTTGAACCCTCGATGGGCTTTAAGACCCAAACCGCATTAGCAGTGCGGCGCCATAGACCGGACTAGGCGACGCCTCCAGCACACCCTGCGCGAGCGCGAGTGGTGCGTGCAGATGATGACACAGATGAGCGCGCTGTCACCAATCGCTATTCACGGTACTAGGCAGGCGGGTGGCGAGGCAAAGCGCCCCGGGCGGGTGAGGCATCCCGATCTGTCCGGACGGCCCGCGTGGCCGGGACGTGCCGTCCGGCCGCCGCAGCAGGGGCGATCCGCACGGCCGCGCCAGGGCCCGAGGCGCCCGGGCAGGCCCAGCGCCGGGACCGCACGCCTGCCCTGATGGCCCCCGGACGGGCCCGCACTCCGCTGCACCCGCTTGGGCGGGTCTTCCGGTCGGCCCCCCAGGAGTTGCGCAACGTGCGGGCGTGCGGAGCGTTAGAGAGGCGAGGGCTCCGCCCTCCGTCCGTGACCCCGTGTGCCCGGTGCGCCCGCAGTCCAGGTGCGTGCCTGAGCAGACCGGCGCGCCCCCGGGTGCGCCAGAGCAACTGGAGCCCCGCATGCTGCGCCGTCTCACCCTCACCGCTGTCGCGTCCGTCGCCGCGCTGACCGCCGCCACTCCCCTCGCCACCGCCGCGGCCCCCGCGCTGCCCCTGCCCCCTCTTCCGATCCTTCAGGGGGACTGGCCGGCCGAGGACGCGCAGACCAGGCTGACGGTCACGGTCTCGGACTCCGGCAACCCCGCGGCCGACGGCGTCTTCGAGCTGGAGTGCGACCCCGCGGGCGGCAGCCACCCCGCCGCTCAGCGGGCCTGCGACCTGCTGGACGAGGCGGCGGAGTCGGGCGACAACCCCTTCGTGGCCACCGACCGCAACGCCATGTGCACCCAGCAGATGGGCGGACCCGCCGCCGCCCGGGTCGAGGGGACCTGGCAGGGGCAGAAGGTGGACGCCCGCTTCAGCCGGGCCAACGGCTGCGAGATCTCCCGCTGGAACGCCCTCGTGCCCGTACTTCCCTCGGCCAGGTGACCTGGGCTGCCCCGGTCACGCAGACGGTTCGACGACGGTCACGCAGACGGTTCGACGACGGTCACGCAGCCGGTTCGACCCCGGTCACGCACACGGTTCGACGACGGTCACGCAGCCGGTTCGACCGCGGCCCCGTCGCCCCTCCACCGCGGCGGCGTAACCGGTTCGGCGGGGCGTGCGCCGGGACTTGGACCGGCCGCGGCGGCGCACACCGGGGCGTGAAATCGGCCGACCGGTGGTGCGTGACTGCCCCATTCCGGACTCTCCGCAGGCAGGTTGCGGCGGGCGCGGAACCGCGTTCGAGCACGTCAGAGGGGGCGCGCGGGGTCACATCGTGGACCACCGGCGTACACCGTGTGCACAGAACCTTGGTGAGAGCTCCCCCTCATCCGCCGCCCCTCACGCGCTCCCTGCCTTTAGACTCCTCCAGTGACAGCCTGAGGCCCGAGGGGCAGGATGGGGCCCGCTGTCGGCAAGGTGCGGTATTCAGGGAGGAAGCGTCTCGTGAGCAGCAGGCCATCCCGAGGCGCTGCTCGCCTCGCAGCCATACTCGACGCCCTTCCGGACGGGCTCCTGCTCGTCAACTGCAACGGCACGGTCGTCAACGCCAACACCATCGCGCTCGAAATGTTCGAGACCCCGGGCACCGCGCTCGTGGGACGCGGACTGCTCGACCTGCTTCCGGAGTTCGACTCCAGGCTGATCCCGGGGTCGATGCGCAGGCCGGACGCCGCGGACGAGCAGGGCAGGACCAAGCCCACGCGCATGGTCGCCCGCCGGACCGACACCACCGAATACCCCGCCGAGGTCACCAGCGCCTCCCTGGACAGCGGGCAGGCCGGGTACAACGACATCCACTCCAGCTACACGGGCGACGAGCTGCTCATGCTCGTCGTACGCGATCTCTCCGGCACCGTGGACACCGAGGCCGAGCTGGCCCGTTCGCAGCGGCAGACCGAGATGATCCTGCGCGCCGCGTCCGAGGGCGTCGTGGGTACGGACACCGACGGCCGGGTCGTCCTGGTCAACCCCGCCGCCGCGCAGATCCTCGGCTTCCGCGCGAGTGATCTCGGCGGCAAGGAACTCCACACGCTGGTCCTGCACTCGCGGGCGGAGGGGGAGCCCTTCCCGTACGACGAGTCGCCTCTCGCGGACACCCTGAGGTCCGGCCGCAAGCACCGGGTGCGCGGACAGGTGCTCTGGTCCAAGAGCGGGGCCCAGGTGCCGGTCGACCTGACCACCGCACCGGTGCGCGACGGGGACCAGCTGGTCGGCGCCGTCATGACGTTCACCGACCGCCGGCCGTTCGAGGAACTGACGCAGCAGCACACCGGCGAGGTCTCCGGCCTCACCGAGCAGCACGCCGCCGAGATCGCCGAGCTCACCGAGAAGCACCGCGCCGAAGTCGAGGCGCTCACCGAACGGCACGCGGCCGAGACCGCCGACCGCACCGAGCGCTACGCCTCCGAGGTCGAGGACATGACCGAGCGCCTGGCGGACCTCGGCGAGCGTCACGCCCAGCTGACCGCCGTCCTGGGCGAGTCCCTGCGGGGGCCCCTGGAGGAGCTGCGCGGCGAGCTCTCGGCGCTCGCCGCCGACCCGGCCGGCCAGCTCTGGCCCGAGGCCAACCAGATCCTGCACCACCTCGCCGCCGGCTACGCGCGTATGACGACGCTCGTCGACAACGTCCTGAGCTATCAGCGGCTGGACAGCGGCACCGAGGAGCTCAGCAAGCTCCCGGTGCTGCTCGACTCCGTGGTGACCGCGGGCATCGACGGGGCGGTCGAGCTCATCGGTCCCGGCCGTGCCCAGTTCGCGGTGCACGCGCCGCCGATCGAGGCCGAGGTCGACGCGGGCCGTCTGATCACGGCGCTGGCCCATCTGGTCGCCGACGTGGCCGGCGTCGACTCCACGGGCAAGGCCCGGCTGGTCCCCGGCGGCGGATACGTCGACTCCACCGTGGTCGTGGCCGCGGCCCAGCGGGGCGATGTGGTCAGGATCGAGGTGCGCGGACCGTTCGCCGGGGGCGACCCGGTGCACGTGCCGATCGTGCGCGGGATCGTGCGGGCGCACGACGGCGTGCTCCAGACGCATGAGATGCCGGGCATGAGCGGCAGCGCCTACGTCCTGGAAGTGCCGATCGGCACGGGTGCGGGCACGATCGCGCCGGTACCGCCGCCGGTCCTGGAAGTACCCGTCGCACCCGAACCCGTCGCACCCGAACCCCTCGCAACCGAGCCTCTCGCGCCGGAGCCCGTCGCACCGGAACCCGTCGCACCGGAACCCGTCGCACCGGAACCCGTCGCACCGCAGCCCGCCCCGGAACCCGCCTCGCAGCCCGCTCAGGGCGGGCGCCGCCGGGCGCGCAGGGCATCCACGGACGCCTTCCTGGACAGCGCGGTGGAGGGCCCCGCAGCGGACGGGGACACCGCGGCGGCGGAGCCGACCGGGCGCCGCAGGGCCCGGCGGGAGTCCGCCGCACCGCAGGAGCAGCAGCCCGAGGCGGAGATGACCCCGCCTCAGCAGGGCGAGGGCTCCGGGCGCAGGCGTGGCCGTCCGAGCCCCGCGGAGTCCGCCGCACCGGTCCAGGAGGAGCGTTCCCGGCAGGCGCTGGCTCTCCCCCCGGCGGCGTCCACCGGCGCCTCGGAGGGTTCCGTGGTGACGGCCGCCGAGGGCGCTCAGGGAGGTGGCGGACGCCCCCAGCTCGGGCAGACGGTGCCGCCGCAGGGCGTGCCGCTCGGCGCGTCCGGCCGGACAGGTCGTCAGGGTTCCCCCGAACAGCCCGCCCTGCCCGCTCTCGCCCCGGCCGAAGCCCCTGCCGGGCCGGAGCAGGGACAGCAGGCCGGCGGCCGGCGTGCACGACGGGCTCTCGCGGCCGCGCAGGAGCGCTCGGTGGCCGCCGAGCCCACAGGGCCGCGTACCGCGCTCGCGCTGCCCCCGGCAGCCGCGGACCGTATCCCGCCCGTGGCGCCGGGCACTCCCGTGGTGGCACCCCCGCAGGCCGTGCCTCAGGCCCCCGCGCCCGCCCGCCAGGACGGCCGGCCCGTCCAGGCGGCGCACCCGCGCAGGCCCGGGACCAGCCGGCCCGACGTGCCGGGCGCCCTGCCCGCGGGCATTCCGCCCGCCGAGCGCCACGACGCCGTACGGACGGAGCCGGACGCGGATCACACCCCGCCGCAGCCGCACCCCCTGCCGTCCGGCCGCCGGAGGGCACCTTCCGCCGAGGCTCCCGATGCCCACGCCGGTCCCGGGCAGCCGCTGCCCGTCGTCCCGCCGCAGCCGGACTGGTCGCAGTCCGGCACGTCCGGGCAGGGTCTGGCCGGACTGGGGGACGAGGCCGGTGCCGAGGCGCCCGGCGACGAGCCGTGGGAGGCCTCGGGCACCACCGCGCACACCACGGGCACGGCCGCCGCGTCGGCCGTCCAGGCCGCCCCGGGGACGGCCGAGGGCCGCCCGGCCGACGGCGGTTCACAGGCGCCGGACGCGCTGCGCCGGCCGCTGCCCGCCGAGGCCCCGATGCCGGCGTCGTCCGACTCGACCCAGGGCCGTGCGTTCAGCGTGCGGACCCTGGGCCAGGGCGTGCCCTTCGCACAGCACCTCGCGCATCAGCAGAACCAGACGACGGTCGGCGCCGGACGCCGGCGCAAGCTCACGGCACCGCCGGAGGCCGAACCCGCCGCGCAGAACACCCCGGCTCCGGTGCCGCCGCAGCCTGCGGCGGCCCAGGGCAGCACCACGCAGGGTTCGGGTTCCGGCCGGCTGCTGTCCGCACCGACGTCCGAGGGACGTGCGTACGCGATAGGCGCACCGGACGAGGGCGCCGAGGGACCGGAGCCGCTGGACGGCCCCGGTGGCGCCGTGGAGGTGGCCAACCGGCCGCAGCCGCACCCCGTCGACGACGAGTTGCCCCCGGAGCCCCTGGACAACCCGCGCCGGCTGCTCGTCTGGCCCGCGCCCGACGTCTCGACCCAGCAGGCCCTCAGCGACCGGGGGTACCGCCCGGTGATCGTGCACTCGCGGGAGGAGGTCGACGCCCAGATCGCGGCGTTCCCCGCCGCGCTGTTCGTCGACCCGCTGACCGGCCCGATCACCCGTACGGCGTTGCAGTCGCTGCGCCAGGCCGCCGTGGCGGCCGAGGTCCCGGTGCTGGTGACCGCCGGGCTCGGGCAGGCCACGAGGGAGGCGGCCTACGGCGCCGACCCGGCGGTGCTCCTGAAGGCGCTCGCCCCGCGCGACAGCGACCAGCATCCGCCGCGCGTCCTGGTGATCGAGGAGCACGAGCCGATCGCGCTGGCCCTGACGGAGACGCTGGAGCGGCGCGGCATGCAGGTCGCCCGGGCCTCGGGCGACAGCGACGCGGTCGAGCTCGCCACCCGGATCCGCCCGAACCTGGTCGTGATGGACCTCATGCAGGTACGCCGCCGCCGGGCGGGGATCATCGACTGGCTCCGCGCGAACGGCGCTCTGAACCACACTCCGCTGGTCGTCTACACCTCGGCCGGCATGGACGAGTCCGAACTGCCGAGGCTCAGCTCGGGCGAGACCGTGCTGTTCCTCGCCGAGCGTTCGACGAGCGACGAGGTGCAGTCCCGGATCGTGGACCTGCTGGCGAAGATAGGGACGAACTGACCGTCGTACGCGCGGAGTGCACGCGAAGGGCGCACGCGGGGCACACGGGACGAGGGCGGTACGGGAAGTCCCGTACCGCCCTCGTGCTCCGGCCCCGTGCCCCGGCCCTCGTGCCGTGCCGCGGCCCGGTGTCCACCCGGGGTCAGAGCTGGGTGACGTCCAGCTCGCCGGCCGCGTACTGCCGGCGGATCACCTTCTTGTCGAACTTGCCCACGCTCGTCTTGGGCACCGCCGGGATGACCGTCCAGCGCTCGGGCAGTTGCCACTTGGCGACGGACTGGCCGAGGAAGGTCCTGAGCGCCCCGAAGTCGGCCGTGGCCCCCTCCTTGAGCACGACGGTCGCGAGGGGGCGCTCGCCCCACTTGTCGTCCGGGACGGCGACGACCGCGGCCTCGGCCACGTCCGGGTGGGCCATGAGCGCGTTCTCCAGTTCGACGCTGGAGATCCACTCGCCGCCGGACTTGATGACGTCCTTGGCCCGGTCGGTGAGCGTGAGGTAGCCGTCCGCGCTGACCACACCGACGTCACCCGTCTTCAGCCAGCCGTCCTCGCTGAACTTGTCCTCGGGCCGCAGGTCCTCGCCGTTCGCACCGCCGTAGTACGCACCGGCGATCCAGGCGCCCCGCACCTCCAGCTCTCCCGCGGACTCACCGTCCCACGGCAGGTGTTCCCCGCCGGGGCCGACCAGGCGCGCCTCCACACCCGCCGGGAAACGGCCCTGCGTGATGCGGTACGGCCACTCCTGCTCCTCGGTGAGCCCGGCCGGAGGGTTGGACATGGTGCCCAGCGGAGACGTCTCCGTCATCCCCCAGGCGTGGCAGAGCCGGACACCCAGCTTGTCGTACGCCTCCATCAGGGAGGGCGGACAGGCGGCGCCGCCGATGGTGACGCTGGCCATGGAGCTGAGGTCGCGGGGCCTGGCCGTGACCTCGGCGAGCAGCCCCTGCCAGATGGTCGGGACGGCGGCCGCGTGCGTCGGCCGCTCCTTCTCGATCATGTCGGCGAGCGGTGCCGGCTGGAGGAACCGGTCGGGCATGAGCATGTTGACGCCGGTCATGAAGGTCGCGTGCGGCAGTCCCCACGCGTTGACGTGGAACTGGGGCACGACGACCAGGGTGGTGTCCTTGTCGGTCAGGCCCATCGACTCGGCCATGTTGACCTGCATGGAGTGCAGGTAGACCGAGCGGTGCGAGTAGACGACGCCCTTGGGGTCACCGGTGGTGCCGGAGGTGTAGCACATGGCGGCTGCCCGGCGTTCGTCCAGCTCCGGCCAGTCGAAGGCGGTGGGCCGTCCGGCGATCAGGTCCTCGTAGTCGTGCACCCTGGGCGTGACGCCCTCCAGCACGGACCGGTCGCCGGGTCCGGAGACCACCACGTGCTCGACCGATGGCAGGTGGGGGAGCAGCGGTGCGAGGAGCGGCAGCAGCGAACCGTTGACGAGGACGACCTTGTCGTCGGCGTGGTTGACGATCCAGATCAGCTGCTCGACGGGGAGCCGCAGGTTGAGCGTGTGGAGCACGGCGCCCATCGAGGGGATCGCCAGATACGCCTCGACGTGCTCGGCGTTGTTCCACATCAGGGTCGCGACGCGCTGGTCGCCGTCCACACCCAGCTCGTCGCGCAGGGCGTTCGCCAGGCGCGTGGCGCGTTCGCCGATGTCGGCGAAACTGCGCCGGTGCGGCTCGGGCTCGCCGGTCCAGGTCGTCACCTGCGACTTGCCGTGGATGGTCATCCCGTGGGTCAGGATGCGGGTGACAGTCAGCGGTACGTCCTGCATGGTGCTCAGCACGGCGTCCTCCCGGTGGGCGCTACGCGGCGGTAAGAGTGCGCTGATTCTGCTCACATACCACGCGGTATGTCACTACTTCCGGGAGTTACGAATCGATGCCGGGCGGCACGGCCGGTCCGGGACGGGGCGGCACGGGAGGCCGGGTTCACCGCACAGGGCCGGACCCGGAGGCCGCCGCGCGCGAGGCCGGGATCACCGTACGGTGCTGAGCTCCGGGTCCTCGCGGAGCTTCCCGAGCGCCCGCGACACGGCGCTCTTGACCGTCCCGACGGACACCCCCATCACCTCGGCCGTCTGCACCTCGCTCAGGTCCTCGTAGTACCTCAGGACGACCATGGCCCGCTGGCGGTCCGGCAGCCTGAGCACGGCCCGCCACATCGCGTCGTGCAGCGACTGCTGCTCGGCGGGGTCGGGGGCGGGCGGCGCCTCCTTCTCCGGCAGCTCCTCGCAGGCGAACTCGTCGACCTTGCGCTTGCGCCACTGCGACGTGCGGGTGTTCACCAGCGCGCGGCGCACGTAGCCGTCGAGAGCCCGGTGGTCCTCGATCCGCTCCCAGGCGACGTACGTCTTGGTGAGAGCGGTCTGCAGCAGATCCTCGGCATCGCTCGGATTCGCGGTGAGGGAGCGGGCGGTGCGCAGCAGCACGGGCCCCCGCGCCCGTACGTACGACGAGAACGACGGATAGCGGCGGTGTCCTGCGGATGCGGCGGCCGCCCTGGAGGCACCGGCACAGACTGGCGTGGTCATGTCTCCACGCTAGGAGCGGGCGCCCGCGAGGGGATCGGCCCCAGGTCCCGAAGCCACGTCCGCCTCAGGTTGTAGGGGTGGGGCGGGCTCCACCTCCTGAAGGTGGAGGGCGTCTCCACCGTCCTCAGGGTCCTCACCCCGGGGACACCCGGTCCCCGGGGCGGGCGGGACAGGCCCGTGCGGCAGGGGCGGCGCCACCGCCGCACGGGCTCCCGGTCAGTTCACCCAGAGCGGGGAGAAGGTGACATAGACGAAGGTGGTGGACTGGTCGATGTAAGCGAAGGGTGACCCGATCACCTGCGCGGAGTTGCTGTGGTTGGAGGCCCCCGCGCCGACGGCCTGCTGCTGCGAGGTGGACGAATTGCCGGAGTTGTCACCACCGACACCGCCGGACCCGATGGTCGCCACCCCCGCGTTCGATCCGTCACTCGCCAACGCGCCGTTGTCGGCCGCGGCGACTCCACCGAACAGAGCGACGGCCAGAGGTGCGGCGGCCAGCACGGCGAGGGCGCGGGCGGTACGGGTACATGCCATGTCAATTCCTCCAGGAACCGGAAAACGGCTTGGTACGGCTTATTACGGCCTGTTACGTCTTGATCCAGCCCGTTACGGCTTGCTATGACCCATTGCGGCTTGCCAGGGCTGATTCCGGAGCGGCCGGCCGACCGCTCCGACGCAGGGTCGCGACGTCGCGGTGCAGAACTGCCCATCGCCTCCCGGGCGAACCGCACGGACCCCTCGGTTCCCCCGCACGGATGAGGGAGGCCGGTCAAACCTCCCGCGCGCGGGACGGCGCACCGCCACCCGCACACGCCCCCTTCCCTTCTTCGAACGCCTGTACGAAAATATCCGTATGGCCACCACCGACCGGCAGACCGCCACTCTGGCCCTGGCCCACGCGCTCTCCGCCGCCGAGCGCGGGCTCCCCGTCTTCCCACTGTCCGCCACCAAGCTCCCCGCCCTGCGTTCCCCGCACCACGACGAGGTCCCGCCCGTGCGCTGCCGGGGTGAATGCGGGCTGCCCGGTCACGGCGTCCACGACGCCACCACCGACCCGTCCGCCGTGCGCGCGCTCTTCGCCGCCGCGCCCCGAGCCACCGGCTACGGCATCGCCTGCGGACGCCCCCCGCACCGCCTCATCGGCATCGACCTGGACATCGACACCACCCACGGCAACGACTCCGTCGCCGCGCTCCAACAGCTGGCCCTCGAGCACCTGTTCACCATCCCGCCCACCGTCACGGTGCTCACACCCAGCGGCGGCCGGCACCTCTGGCTGACGGGCCCGTCAGGCGTCCGCGTCCCCAACTCCGCCGGCCGCCTCGCCCCCGGCATCGACGTCCGCGGGGCCGGCGGCTACCTGGTCGGCCCGGGCTCGGTGACCACGCACGGCAGATACCTCCTCGCCACCGGCACCGCCCACCTCGCACCGGCCCCCTGCCCCAGCGCCCTCCTGCACCTGCTCAGGCCACCGCCACGCCCGCACCACCCCAGGAGCCGGAACTCCCCCGCCCGGCAGGGCCAGGGCCTGGTCCGGTTCGTACGCGCGGCGCACGAGGGCCAGCGCAACACCCGCCTGTTCTGGGCGGCCTGCCGCGCATACGAACACGGCTTCGGCGACGCACTCGCGGACGCGCTCACGGACGCGGCGATCAGCACGGGTCTCAGCGAACAGGAGGCCCGCGCGGCCATAGCCTCGGCGGCCCGGCTCACGACACCCCGGCGGACAGCCTGACCCCACGGCCGGCTCCGTCCACCAGGCCCCGGTACCGCGCCCGGCCGGGGCCTGATGGACACACGCGCACCATCCGTAAGTGATCTTGAATTAGTCCGCACTCAGCCGCGACAGGGACCCGAAGTCCCGTCCCGTACCCCGAGCCCAGTTGCGCGAACGGACGGCGCATCGCAGCAGTCCGTACCGGCGTCCCACGTGCCGACGTGCTGGAACGCAGAGATGCGCAGACGTTCGCGTGAACCGACTACTCCCCTACTTCACCGGTCAGGCCAGCACCAACGCCCCTGCGTGACTCGTGGCTTGAGTCGGCAGCCTCCCGCCGGACCTTCGGTGGCCCACACACGGCCGGCTCGCGGCAGAGCGGCGCACTCGAAGTCGCCCGACAGACTCCCGGACCCACTCCCACCCCGGCACCGCCGCACCAGCCGGCGGTGCGGATCTGTGACCCAGGTCTCACGATGTGCGTGCAGCACACGGAGCCGCCATCCCGTTGGGGAGGGGTGACAGGAAGGGATGGGGATGTGGATCTGGCAACCGAGCGCGTTATCCGTATGAGAGTCCGTGAGTCCGGGCCGGCGGAAGCCGGGTCGGCGTACGACTTCCACGACTTCGTCGTCGCCCGGTCCGCCGTACTGTTCCGCGGGGCCCTCGTCTTGACGGGGAACCGCGACACCGCGGAGGACTTGGTCCAGGAGACGCTGGAACGGGCCTGCCGCAAGTGGCGCACCATTGCCGCCAAGGAGGCTCCGGAGGCGTACGTGCGGCGGATCATGGTGAACCTGGTCAACGACAGGTGGCGGAGGTTCCGTCGCATGGCGCCGCACCACCACAGCGGCGAACCTGCCGCGCCTGGGGACCAGTACGGGCAGGTGGACACGAGGGACCAGCTGGTCCGGGCACTCCAGGGTCTGCCGGTTCGCATGCGGACGGTCGTGGTCCTGCGGTATTTCCACGACCTGCCGGATGACGAGATAGCAGCGGACCTGAAGATCTCGCCCAGCACCGTGCGGTCGCAGCTCGCTCGCGGGATCGACAAGCTCAGAGGTCAGTTCCCCGCACTCTCCAGCCCTTCACCACCGCAGCCGACGGAAGGAATCCCATGAGCTCACACGACTCGCAGCCTTCCGGCTGCGGACTCTTCGAACAGGAACTGGTGAACGCCATGAACGACTTCGTGAAAACCGCCGAGACGCCGCACTTCGACACGGCCGTCATCAGGCGCGGGGCCCGCCGCAAGCAGGCCATCACCACCGCGGGCATCGCCGCCGCCCTGATGGTGGCCTGCGGCGCGGGCACGGCCCTGGCCACCAACGCCGCGGGCGGCGCTTCGCACACCTCGGTGCAGACCGCCGCGACCAGCACCGCCGGCGACGGCACCACCGTGCTCGTCCGCACCAGCAACGGCAAGATCGTCAGGCAACAGCTGGCCGGCGTGAGCTCGACGGCCGCCAGGGCGGCGCTCATCCGCTACGACCTCACGCCCGCCTTCACCCGGGTGAAGATGTCCGACTGCGCGAAGCAGCAGGACGCCGTGGCCGCGGTTTCGCCGCACGCCCCGACGCTCGTCCACGCCGGTGACACGATCCGCATCACCACCTGCTACCGCTGAGCCCAGCGGAACCGGCCTGACCGGACAGAGGAGCGAAAAGGGTGGTGGCCCCGTCGGAACCGGGGCCACCACCCCCCGCATTCCACCACGCGTGCACCCGCGAGCGATGGGCGCACCGCGTGCTGCCAGGGTCGGCCGGAACCGCCGAACGCGGCGCCAAGCCCTCCGGACAGCCTTGGCCCCCGGTCCACCGCGCCACGCACCCGAGCAGTGCGCACGTTGGTGGAACAGGGGGAGTGCAGGAAGGGCGGGCCTCCATTCCGGAGACCCGCCCTCTGACGTGCTGCTTCTCTGACCTGCTGCGGTGGGTGTGGGATTTGAACCCACGGTGACTCGCGCCACGACGGTTTTCAAGACCGTTCCCTTAGGCCGCTCGGGCAACCCACCCCGCTTCGGAGCCCGTCCCGGTGCCCGGGGCCAGCTCGATGCGTGGAACAGCCTAGCCGGTCAGCTGTCGCCCTTGCGCTCGCCCAGGGTGACTTCGGCCGTCGCCGTCTTGCCGTCGCGCTTGTAGGTGAGCGTCACCTTGTCGCCGGCCTTGTGGGTCCAGATCTCGCCGATCAGGGTCGGGCCGCTGTCGACCACCGTGTCGTCGAACTTGGTGATCACGTCGCCGGCCTTCAGGCCCGCCTGGGCCGCCGGGCCGTTCGGGGTGACGGCGGGGGTGCCGCCCGCGCCCTCCTCCGAGATGACGGCGCCGCCGGTCTTCTCGTCCATCGTGACCGTCGCGCCGATCACCGGGTACACCGGCTCACCGGTCTTGATCAGCTGCTCGGCGACGTTCTTCGCCTGGTTGACCGGGATGGCGAAGCCCAGGCCGATCGAGCCGGCCTGCGACTGGCCGACGCCGCCGCCGCTGGTGGACTGGATGGCGGAGTTGATGCCGATCACCGCGCCGCCCGCGTCCAGCAGCGGGCCGCCGGAGTTGCCCGGGTTGATCGAGGCGTCGGTCTGCAGGGCGCTCATGTACGAGTTCTTGCTGCTGGATCCGTCACCCGAGGCCACCGGGCGGTGCTTGGCGCTGATGATGCCCGTGGTGACCGTGTTGGACAGACCGAACGGTGCGCCGATCGCGATGGTGGAGTCGCCCACGGCGACCTTGTCGGAGTCCCCCAGGGCCAGCGGGGTCAGTCCGTCCGGGGCGTTCTTCAGCTTCAGCACGGCCACGTCGTAACCCTGGGCGCGGCCGACCACCTCGGCGTCGTACTTCTTGCCGTTGGAGAAGGTCGCGGTCAGCTGACCGCTGTCCGCCGCGGAGGCCACCACGTGGTTGTTGGTGAGGATGTGGCCCTCCTTGTCGTACACGAAGCCGGTCCCCGTGCCGCCCTCGCCGTCGCCGGACTGCGCGTCGATGGTCACCACGCTGGGCAGCGCGCTCGCCGCGACACCCGCGACCGTGCCCGCGGCGCGCTTGAAGTCCTTGGGGCTGTTCGAGGCGGCGACGGTGGTCGACCCGGAGGAGGAGCCGGAGTCGCTGCTGTCGGCGGCCCAGTAGCCGAGGGCTCCGCCCACGCCGCCCGCGACGAGAGCCGCGACGGCGACCGCGGCGACCAGGCCGCCCGCACGGCGCTTGCGCGGGTGCTCGGGCGTCGCGTGCGCGGGGGCGCCCCAGGCCGGCGGGCTGCCGCCGTCGGCGTACGAGGGGATGGCGGGCGCGGGCGGCGGCCAGGCCGCGGAGCCGGCGGGGGCGTGCTCCGGTGCCGGCGGGGTGTACGGGTACTGCGGGTACTGCTCGTGCCCGGCGGAGGCCTGCTCGGCGTCTCCCTGGTGCGCGGCCGGAACCTGGGCCGTCGGCGCGTCCGCGGGCGTGGCGGGCGGGGCCCCCTGCGGGGTGCCCTCAGGAGCGGCAGCCGGCACGGGAGGTGCGGACGGAACAGACGGTACGGACGGACCCGCGGTGCCCTCGTAGCCCTCGTTCTCGGTGCTCACAGCTCTTTACTCCTCGGTTCCACTCGGCATTCGGCAAGAGATCCGCTGTGCACGTGTCTGCAGTCAGCTTTTCCCACAGCACGTCAGGCCACTGTAAGCAGGACCTGTGCATCCGCACACCAATCTTTACATCAGGCAAAACGGTCGTACACAACAAGCTGTCGGCACCCGCCGCGTCTCGGTGACACGATGGCGCCGTGACCCACGCACGCCTCCCCTCCGAGAAGCCTCCCATCCAGGTCATCGCCCACCGCGGCGCCTCGGACGACGCACCCGAGCACACTCTGGCCGCGTACCGGAAAGCCATCGACGACGGGGCCGACGCCCTGGAGTGCGACGTACGTCTCACCGCCGACGGGCAGCTCGTCTGTGTCCACGACCGCAGGGTGAACCGCACGTCCAACGGCCGGGGTGCGGTCTCCGCCCTGGAGCTGGCCGATCTGGCCGCGCTCGACTTCGGTTCCTGGAAGGACCACGAGGAGTCCCCCGACTGGGATCCGGCACCGGGTGAGCTCACGTCCGTACTCACGCTCGAACGCCTTCTCGAGCTGACCCATGACACCCGGGCGGGCGGGCGGCCGCTCCAGCTGGCCATCGAGACGAAGCATCCGACCCGCTGGGCCGGCCAGGTCGAGGAGCGGCTGCTCCATCTGCTCAAGCGCTTCGGCCTGGACGAGGCGCCCGCCGAGGGGCCGTCCCCCGTGCGCGTCATGAGTTTCTCCGCCCGTTCCCTCTACCGGGTGCGGGCCGCCGCCCCCACGCTGCCGACCGTCTTCCTGATGCAGTTCGTCTCTCCGAGACTGCGTGACGGCCGACTCCCGGCGGGGGCACGGATCGCCGGACCCGGGATGCGGATCGTACGCAATCACCCCGGTTACATCGAACGCCTGCACGGGGCGGGCCACCGGGTGCACGTGTGGACGGTGAACGAGCCGGAGGACGTCGACCTCTGCGTGGACCTCGGAGTGGAGGCAATCATTACGAACCGCCCCAAACAGGTCCTGTCACAACTTGGCCGTTCTTAACATCAGTTACACGGTGTGCACCGGCGCATTCACTCCGCATTCGATCGTTACGAGTGCATCACTGCCAGGGCTTTGGCCGGTTTCCGGCACATCCCAGGAGGGCATCCAATCCCTGGCGTGGGGCAAAGGAGGTCTCGGGGGTGGCGTTTGTGGTGGCACAGGAAGTGCCGACGTCGTCGAGCATGGCCGTACCCCATGGCCCAGCGGGTGTGGGGCAGGCGCGGCACCGTATGCGCGAGCAACTGCGCAGCAACGGGGTCTCGGACACCGTGGTCGACGACGCTGTACTGATTCTCTCGGAACTCCTCAGCAACGCCTGCCGGCACGGCAGACCGCTGGGGAGACACACGGAGGTGGGCGACGGCGACATCCGCGCCGCGTGGCGCGTGGACGGAGAGGGTGACCTGACCGTCGAGGTCACGGACGGCGGCGGACCGACCAGGCCCGTCCCGGCGACGCCCTCGGTCACCGCGCGCGGCGGGCGCGGGCTCAACATCATCAGCGCCCTCGCCCGGGAATGGGGCGTGCGGGACGATCCGGCGGGTGAGGTCACCGTCTGGGCCCTGGTCCCCGCGGCTCACAGGCGTCGCGGGTTCCCCGCGGTCGGCCACGGCCGTGCCGCGGCCACCCGCCGGGACCCGTCCGGCGGGCCGGGCGGCCTGGCGGGATTCGCCGGGCCGGGAGGGCTGGGTTCGCTGGAAGGCCTGGAACTGGCCGCCGCTCTCGACGCCTTCGACGACGCGGGCTGAGAGCTCCGCGGGTACGCCGGCCGGCAACTCCTGGGCGCCACCGGCCGAGAGGTCCGTGAGGGCACCGGCCGACCTGAGGACCCCGGCCGAGAGGTCCGTGAGTCGGCACGGCGGGTGGACGTGCGGGCCGTCGGCGGCCGGACAGGCGGCCGGGCACCGCGAGATGTGTGCCCCAGGGGGTGACAGGGACGGCTAGGCTCGCGCCCGAGACCGCACTGTCGCAATCGGGAGAACGTCCACCATGGCCAAGAAGCGCCCTCAGTCCAAGGCCGGGAAGCCGCAGCTCAAGGATGGTGAAATCCCGGTCGTCGGGGCACGCGAGCCCTGCCCGTGCGGTTCGGGCCGCCGCTACAAGGCGTGTCACGGACGCGCCGCCGCCCACGCCGTGACCGAGCTGGTCCAGCGCCCCTTCGAAGGGCTCGCCGGCGAGTGCGACTGGATCGCCCTGCGCGAGCTGGTCCCCGCCGCGACCGTCGGCCTGACGCTCAAGGGCGGGCTGCCCGAGGGCGTGCCCTCCGTGACCCTCGCGACCGTACTGCCGATGGCCTGGCCCGCGCTGCGCCGTGACGACGGCTCCGTCCTGCTCGCCCTGCAGAACGACACCTCGTCCGGCGACCTCAGCCGCGACCTGGCGGACACCCTGCAGCGGGCACTGGAGGCCGAGCCCGGTTCACCGGTCGCAGCCCGCCGTGTCCCGGCGGACGGCCCGCGCCTGCAGGACGTACTCGACCCCGAAGCGGCGTTCGAACCCGTCGTGCACACGGGCTTCGAGTTCTGGGTCCCGGACGCGGAGAACGCCACGGCGGAGGTGTCGGCCTCCCTGGAACGCGCCAACGCGGCCGCCATCCCCACGACCCGGCTCGCCGGTGTGGACGCGGCCTACTGGTGCGAGACGCCGGAGAAGAACCACCTGCGCTGGGTCATGCCGCACCCCGAGGAGCAGCTCCTCGACGCCCTCGCCCGTCTGCACGCCGCGGGCACCTCCTCGCTCGGCGAGGGAACCCGCCTCGTCGGCTCGTTCCGCGCCCACGGGCTCATGGTCCCGGTGTGGGACCTGCCGAGCGCGATGGGCGCCGAGCAGTGCGAGAAGCCCGCGGCGCAGTTCGCCGAGCGGCTCTCGGAGGCCCTCGCGTCCGACGCCCCGCTCACCGCCGACGAGCGCCGGGCCCGCGGCGGGCTCACCAACCGCCAGGTGACGCTCAGCTGACGGTCGCGGCGCGGGACGTGGCGGTGACTCCTGTCACAACTCCCCGTACCCGTCGGTGAATAGCTGACCGAATAGACGAGATCGAATTTGCTCACGGCAGATCTCTTGTTACGGTTCTGGAAGTCCGGTCGCTGGTGCATCCCCCGTCGCCAGCGGCCGGACCTTCTCGTTTCCGGGCCCGGGCGCCCACGGCGCACGCCGGAGCGCGCGGTGGACCCGCGGCCTGCGGCAACCGCCCCGGCCCTCACCCGCCTTCGGCCCCCGGCGCCCGTGGCTCCACAGGTCCGTGGCTGTTCGCCACCGGTGTGCGGGGCGAGTTCGGATCCGCACGCCGACTGTGCGCCCCCACGGAGCCCCTTGGACCCGGGCCGTTCGCTTTCGGACAGAATTTCGAGCTCTCCGCCCGCACCGCGAATGCACCGGCAACACCTCGGAAATCACCCGCACCGGCACCACCGCGCGCCCGTTCCGGCGCTCCGTGGAAAGAGCGTCAGAAAGCGGTCCGGCAGTAACCCCCTCGCACCGCGGAACGGGACGCGCGGGGCGTGCGGGGCCCTGAGCCGAGGTGCGGTCGCCGCCCGACGCCCGTGCGGGTGAGCCGTCCGCTCGTCCCGCACACGCCGCGGCCGCGTACCGCGCGGCGCCCACCCCGGCGGCCGGAGTGCCGTCGACGGGCCGCCGCGCCTACTCCGGTCAGTAGGAGAGCCGGCTGCCGCCGTCAGGAGCGCTGTTGCTCGCCTCGACGAGCGCGTCCAGGACCGTCTCCACGTCGGGAAGCCACGGCGCCGCGTCGCCCGCCTCCGGCGCACGCTCCCAGCGCACCTGTCCCGTACCCACCTCGGACGGAGGCAGGACCATATATCCGCCCTCCCCGTGGAACCGCAGGGAGCTGGGCACCCGGTCCTTGGCGTGCAGGAGCTCGCCGAGACGTTCCAGCGTGTAGGGGGAGACCATCAGCGACCAGCGGGTCGGGGTCGCGACGACGGGCCCGAGCCGCAGCCCCATGCCGTCGAGGGCCACCAGCGCACGGGCACCGGCGACGGCCGGCAGGCTCAGCGCGCAGGGGGCCGCGCCGCCCGTGGCCAGGACGACGGGGGCGCCGGGCCTGTTGGTCCACCACCAGCGCACCATGCGCGCGTCGGTGGTCGCCGCGAGGAGACCGGGATCGAAGGGGTGCGCGCCGGGTACGGCGCACTCGGGGTCGGGACAGGCGCAGCCGCGACCGCGTTCGCCGCGGACGGCTCCCGCGGCCAGCCCCGCTCCTGGGAGCACGGGCCACTTCCAGACGGTGGCACAGGTCAGCGCCGCGTCGAGCTGGGCGGAACTTTCCTTGCGCCGGGGCCGGCGCCTGCGTCGCCTTCCGAGGATCTCGCGCATGAGCGCTCGTTCCTTTCCGTTGAACGCCGAGGTCCACATCACACCACGCGTGTGCGTTACACCACGTGTGCGTCTCTTCGCCGTGCGTGCCTGCTCACCGGATTCCGGGCACGGACGAACCGTCGATGCCGGACGTGAGCCGAGCCGAGCAGAGTGGAACCGAACAGAATGGGGCTGAGCCGAGTCGAGCCGGGTTGAGCCGAGCCGAGTCCAGTTGAAACATCGCGCGGTCGGCGTGCGCATCGCGCGTGCCGTCCCTTGTGCTGCCCCGCCACTCAGGGCCGGGCGGGCGGCCGTCATCGGTGAGGACGCCCGGGCTCGCTGTCGGGTTCCGGGGCGATCGCGACTGCCCCTGGCCATCCACGGTTACGTACCCAGCATGCCCGGGATGACGCTCCCTCCGGCACTTCACCCCGAGGGTTCCCGCTGTCGAGCACGCCCAGTCGATCGCAAATAGCCGCCCGGGGGTGCATTTTTTGGCCAAGTTGACAGACGCCACGGACACCATAAATACCGCGAGGACAATGCTGGACATGACCTCAGTTGTGCGTGTAGATGTGGGGACGTGTACATGCGGATGCACTGATAGCGGCGCAGAACGACATGGGGGTTTGCGATGCTATTCGACAGAACGCACCGGTCGGAAAGACGGCCGGCGTGAGCGCCCCCCACCTGCCGAAAGTGGCTGGAATCGATCCCATGGTTCCCGTTTCAACGCAGACTGACGCGCCGCCGAGAGAAGTGCCCCCCGCTCCAGGGGTGTTCCTCCAGGACCGCCTGGCAGGCTGGGTCTCCGATCTGACCACCCTGCACGAGCTCACGGAGCGGCTGGCCGGAACCGGCACCCTCGACCACGCCCTGCCCGAAATCCTGAGCGCCGGAGCCGCCCTCGTCGGCGCCGCCCGCGGGCTCCTCGTCCTCGAACCAGCCGACGGCGGCGGACCGGTCCGCACCATCGGACTCGGCCTCGCCCACGCGGAACTCGGTCACATCGAGACCGTGCCCCGCAGCGCCACCCCGTACGGCCGCTTCCTCGACGGCCTCACCCACACCGACAAGCCGCTGGCGAGCCCTGACATCCTCGGCGACACCGGCCTGGACCCCCGTTGCCGCGAGGTCGCCGCCCGGCTCGGGTACGCCGCGAGCTACGCCCTGCCCCTCTCCACCGACGCCACCGGAAGACTCGGCGTGGCCGTCTGGCTCTACGACGAGCCCGCCGAGCCCCTGGAACGCCAGTGCCATCTCGCCGGGGTGTACGCCCGCTACGCGTCCGCGCACCTGGCCCGCCTGCTGGAACTCGAACGCTCCAGGGCGGACACGGCCGTCATCACCGAGGAACTCCTCCCCACCCGGCTGCCCCGCGTGCCCGGCGTCCGGCTGGCCGTGCGCCACCGCACCGCCGAGGGCGGCGGGGGCGACTGGTTCGACGCGCTGCCCCTCCCGGACAACGCGCTCGGCCTGGCCGTGGGATCGGTCGGAGGTTCGGGGCCCGCCGCCCTGGCCGCCATGGGGCGGCTCCGCGCGGGTCTGCGCGCGTACGCCGTGATGGAGGGCGAGGATCCCGTCGCCGTACTCTCCGACCTCGAACTCCTGCTGCGGCTCACCGAACCGGCTCGCGCGGCGACCGCCCTCTACGCGTACTGCGAACCCGAGCGGCGCACGGTCGTACTCGCCGGCGCCGGGCACACGCCTCCGCTCGTGATCGGCGACCGGCGCACCGAATTCGTGGAGACGACCCTGTCCGCGCCCCTGGGCATGCTCTCCTGCTGGGAGGCGCCGAGCGTGGAGTTCACGGCAGCGCCGGGCGAGACCTTCCTGCTCTACACCGACGGCCTCCTGCGCCGCGCCAGCGACTCCATGGACCGCGCGTTCGCACGGCTCCACGCGGCGGCGGCCGCGGTGCCGAGGACCGCCCGCCAGGACCCCGGGGCCGTCGCGGACCACATCCTGCGAGCCGTGCTCCCGGAGGACCACGGCCGGGACGACGCCGCCGAGGACGTCGTCCTGCTGGCCGCCCGCTTCGACTGACGGCCGCTCCCCGGACGGGTAATAGTTCCTCCGCACCTGTGCCCCCTTCCGTACGCCCGTACGATGGGCACGGCCCAGTGTCATAAAAGGAGGACAAATCGTGTCTGAGGAGCTCACCCCGGAGACCCCGGAAACAGCTGAGACAGAGCCGATCAAGCAGCGGAAGAACGGCCTCTACCCGGGCATTTCAGACGAGCTCGCCGAGAACATGAAGTCCGGCTGGGCCGACACCGAGCTGCACGGCCTGGAGCCCATCGCCCAGGCCTCGCAGACCGCCGCCCGCCGCGCCGCGCTCTCCGCGCGCTTCCCGGGCGAGCGCCTGGTGGTGCCCGCGGGCAATCTGAAGACCCGCTCCAACGACACCGAGTACGCCTTCCGGCCCGCCACGGAATACGCCTACCTCACCGGCGACCGGACCCAGGACGGCGTCCTGGTGCTCGAACCCACCGAGGACGGGCACGAGGCCACGGTCTACCTGCTGCCCCGCTCCAACCGCGAGAACGGCGAGTTCTGGCTCAACGGCCAGGGTGAGCTGTGGGTCGGCCGCCGCCACTCCCTGAGCGAGGCCGAGCAGCTGCTGGGCATCCCGGCGAAGGACGTCCGCGAGCTCCCCGCCGCGCTGGCCGAGGCCACCGGCCCGGTCCGCAACGTCCGGGGTCACGACGCCGGCATCGAGGCCGCCCTGACCGACAAGGTCACCGCGGAGCGCGACGAGGAACTGCGCGTCTTCCTCTCCGAGGCCCGTCTGGTCAAGGACGACTTCGAGGTCGCCGAGCTCCAGAAGGCCTGCGACGCCACGGCCCGCGGCTTCGAGGACGTCGTGAAGGTCCTCGACAAGGCCGAGGCCACGAGCGAGCGCTACATCGAGGGCACCTTCTTCCTGCGCGCCCGCGTCGACGGCAACGACATCGGCTACGGCTCGATCTGCGCCGCCGGTCCGCACGCCACCACGCTGCACTGGGTGCGCAACGACGGCGAGGTCCGCCCCGGCGAGCTCCTGCTGCTCGACGCCGGCGTGGAGACCGACGAGCTCTACACGGCCGACGTGACGCGGACGCTGCCCATCAACGGCACCTTCTCCCCGCTGCAGCGCAAGATCTACGACGCGGTGTACGAGGCCCAGGAGGCGGGCATCGCGGCGGTGAAGCCCGGCGCCGCCTACCGCGACTTCCACGACGCCGCGCAGCGGGTGCTCGCCGAGAAGCTGGTCGAGTGGGGCCTGCTCGGCGACCTGTCCGTGGAGAAGGTGCTGGAGCTGGGTCTGCAGCGCCGCTGGACGCTCCACGGCACCGGGCACATGCTCGGCATGGACGTCCACGACTGCGCCGCCGCGCGCACGGACTCGTACGTCAACGGCACCCTGGAGGCCGGGGTCTGCCTCACGGTCGAGCCGGGGCTGTACTTCCAGGCCGACGACCTGTCCGTGCCCGAGGAGTACCGCGGCATCGGCGTCCGGATCGAGGACGACATCCTCGTCACCGAGGACGGCAACCGGAACCTGTCCGCCTCGCTGCCGCGCCAGGCCGACGAGGTCGAGGCGTGGATGGCCGGGCTCAAGGGCTGACATGGGTGGGCGCGGGAATCCGCGCCCGCGCACCGGAGGGCGCGCTGCTCAGGACACCATGAGCAGCGCGCCCTCCCGCCATTTGAGGATCTTGTCGAAGCTCACCACGGCCCCCCGCCCCGGGCGGTTGCCGAAGTGGACGTGATCGGCGAGCTCTTCGATCAGGCCGAGTCCCCGGCCGCTCTCCGCGGTCTCCGGAGGGTGCACGGTGGTGCGCGCCGGCCACGCGTCGGCCGCTGGACCGACGGCGGACGGCTGCTGGTCCACGGAGTGTCCGGCGGCGGACGGCTGCTGGTCCGCGGAGTGTCCGGCGCCCGGTCGTGCCGCGGCGCGAAGCGTGCGCCGTACGGGGAAGCCCGGCCCCGAGTCGGCGACTTCGATCCGGCACTTCTCGCCGTCCAGATACGCGGTGACCCGGTACTGGCCGCACGCGTGGCCGGCCCGATCGTGGCCGGTCTCGTCCGCGTCGTCATGTCCGCCGCCGTGCTCGACGGCGTTCGCGCAGGCCTCGCTGAGCGCGACGGAGAGATCGTAGGAGACGTCCGGGTCCACCCCGGCGGTCTCCATGGTGCCGAGCAGGAAACGACGGGCGAGCGGGACGCTCGCAGCCTCGCGCCGCAGATGCAGTGACCACCACATGCTCATGCTCCAGCCTCCTGGCTGCGGCTCGACATACCGTTACGTATTGCCGGGGAGAACCCTCCGTAAGCACAAATCCCCTGTGACAGCGCTCATTCGGCGGATGCGGATATTCCGGTCCTCGGTGTATACCCGGCGGGACGAGGGCCTCGGAGGGGGCGTGAACAGGTGCAACACGTCCCGATCACTCCCGGATGGGACGGATGCCGACCTTCCGGACCTGCCGTACGGGGACCGGGGGCCGGGTGCGATGATGACCCGGCCATGTCTATCCCCGTCGCACGCGCCGGAGCCGGTATGCGGCTCCTGAGGACCGCGGTGTTCACCGCGGTCTGTGTCGTGCTCGCCGCGGCCGGGCATGGGATGGCCGCGGGCACGGGAGTCTCCGGGTGGCCCCTGGCGGCCGGTTTCGCCGGGGTGTTCACCGTGGCCGCCGTGCTCGCCGGACGCGAACGGACCCTCCTGTCGATCACCGCCGCTCTCGCGGCCGGGCAGGTCGCCCTCCACGTCCTCTTCGGACTGGGACGGCACGCGCCCGGCGCCGCGGCGGACGACTCGCTGATCCGCTTCGCCGCAGGGCTCGTGTGCGGCGAGGGATCGACGCGGCTGAGCGCAGGTGAGGCCCACCGCATCGTGACGACCGCCGGGCTCGACCCCGCGACCGTGACCCAGGGGCACACGCACCTGGCCTCCGGGGCGGACCCGATGTCCATGGCCTCGTTGCTGACCGGGCTGCCCAGCCTGCCGATGTTCCTGGGACATCTGCTCGCCGCGGTCGCCACGGGCTGGCTGCTGCGGCGCGGTGAGATCGCGCTCTTCCGGCTGGCCACGATCTCGGCCAGGGGCGGCCGTCAGCTCGCCGCCGGGGCCCGGCTCGGAGCCCTGCGCGCGGCGATGGCACTCGTGCGCGCCCTGCGCGCGGGACTCCCCGGGCAGCTCACGACCGCGCCGGCCTTCCCCCGCAGCGGCGCGGACGCACGTGTGCCCGCCACCGGGGATCCTCTGCAGCACATGGTGATCAGGCGCGGGCCGCCGCCCGTATACGTACGCGCAGCCTGACGCGACCCCTCCGCCGGACCCGGTGAAGAGGCGGTCGTGATGCCGTCGTGCGTCCGCGCGCCGGACCGCCTTCCCTCTCGTCCTGTGGAGTGATCACCGCCATGAACGTTTCCCGCATCGCCCTCGCCGGCGGCGTCGCCGCGTCCGCCGTCGTGCTGCTCGCCGGTACCGCCTCCGCACACGTCAGCGTGCAGCCGCAGGGACCCGCCGCGAAGGGCGGCTACGCCACCGTCAACTTCAAGGTTCCCAACGAGCGCGACAACGCCTCGACCGTGAAGCTCGAGGTCAGCTTCCCGGCGGACCACCCCCTCTCGTCGGTCAGCCCGCAGCCGGTGGCCGGCTGGAAGATCGACGTCACCAAGAGCAAGCTGGCCAAGCCGCTCGACGTCCACGGCAAGAAGATCAACGAAGCCGTCTCCAAGGTGACCTGGACCGCGGAGGGCGACGGCATCAAGGCCGGGTTCTTCCAGCAGTTCCCGCTCTCCGTCGGGCAGCTTCCCGAGGACGCCGACCAGCTGGTCTTCAAGGCGCTCCAGACGTACAGCAACAAGGAGGTCGTCCGCTGGATCGAGGAGCCCACCGCGGGTGGGGAGGAGCCCGAGAACCCGGCTCCCGTCCTCGCGCTGTCGGCTCCCGCCGAAGGCGCCCACGGTGCCGCCGCGGACGACAAGGACGACGCGGACGCCAAGGACGACCACGCCGCAGAGGCGAAGAAGGAGACGGCGGCCACCGAGACCGCGTCCTCGTCGAACAGTGACGGCACCGCCCGCGTCCTGGGCATCGTCGGCATCGTCGTCGGCGTCGCGGGGGTGGCGTTCGGCGTCCTCGCGGGCCGTCGCCGCACCGCCTGATCCGCCAGGGACCACCACTCGTACGACAGACCAGGGATCAGCTCCATGCACAGCAAGAAGACGGTGCTGGCCGCGGCGTTCGCCGCCGTGGCCGCACTGACCCTGTCGGCCTGCGGCAGCGGCGAGGCCGCGGCGGACAAGTCCGTCGCCGACGTCTCCACCCAGCCCCCGTCCAAGCCGGGGACCGTGCTCGACCAGCCGTTCACCAAGCCCGACCTCGTCCTCACCGACACGCACGGCGAGAAGTACGACCTGCGCGCACGGACGAAGGGCAAGCCGACCCTCATCTACTTCGGCTACACCAACTGCCCCGACGTCTGCCCGCTGACCATGAGCAACATCGCGCTCGCCAAGCGCGCCCTGCCCAAGGCCCAGCAGGACGCACTCCAGGTCGTCTTCGTCACGACCGACCCGGAACGGGACACCCCGGCCTCCCTGGGCAGCTGGCTCAAGGCCCAGGACCCCGCCTTCACCGGCCTCACCGGCGACTTCCCGGCCATCCAGGCGGGAGCGCGGCAGATCGGCATCGGCATCGACCCGCCGAAGAAGGAGAAGGACGGCACGGTCGTCTCGATGCACGGCGCCCAGGTCATCGCCTTCTCCCCGAAGACCGACCAGGGCTATGTGCTCTACGGCGAGGACACCACGGCCGAGGACTACGAGAAGGACCTGCCGAAGCTCGTCGAGGGGGCCACCCCGTGAGGCGGCGCACGGCCGTCGCGGGGACGCTGACGCTCGCCACCGGGCTGGCCCTGACCGCGTGTTCGTCGGACGGTCCCCCACGTCTGGAGGTCACCGGGGCGTTCATGCCGCAGCCCGTCAGCGACATGGCGGCCGGTTTCCTCCTCGTCAGGAACAGCGGCGGGGCCACCGACCGGCTCACCTCGGTGACCAGTTCGCTCTCCGACCACGTCTCCATCCACGAGACGCGGAATCAGACGATGCGGATGGTCACGTCGTTCGAGGTGCCCGCCAACGGCGAACTCGACCTCGAACGCGGCGGCAGCCACATCATGTTCACGGACCTCAAGCAGCGGCCCAAGCAGGGACAGACGGTTTCCGTGGAACTGCACTTCGAGAAGGCCGACCCCATCAAGGTCGACATTCCCGTGAAGGAGACCACCTACAACCCGAAGAAGCAGTGAGGTACTGACACCCCATGACAGCCACCGCCCCGCACTTCGGGCCCTCCCCGGCACGACGGCCGCTCGCCGCGGTCCCGCTCCTCGTCGCTCTGATCGGCCTGCTGTTCGGCCTGGTCCTGGCCGGCGCGAGCCCCGCGTCCGCGCACGCCGCCCTCACCGGGAGCGACCCACAGGACGGGGCGGTGGTCGCCACCGCCCCGGAGGAGGTCACCCTCACCTTCTCCGAACAGATCGCCATGGGCGACGACTCGATCCGGGTGCTGGACCCGGACGGCAAACGCGCCGACGACGGCGCACCGCGTGACCTCACGGCGGGCGGTGCGGTGCGCTACGGCGTCACGCTGCACAGCGGTCTGCCCGACGGCACCTACACCGTGGCCTGGCAGGCCGTCTCCGCGGACAGCCACCCGGTGTCCGGGGCCTTCACCTTCTCCGTCGGCGCCCCCTCGGAAACGACCGTGGCACTGCCCTCCTCCGGAGCCGGCGGGGGCCTCGTGGGGGTGCTCTACGGCATCGCGCGCTACGCCGCGTACGCCGGATTCATCCTGCTCGCGGGCGGATCCGCCTTCGTGCTGGCGTGCTGGCGGCGCGGAGCCGGGTCCCGTCCCCTGCAGCGGCTCGTCGTACGCGGCTGGATCACGCTCACCGCCTCCACCCTGGCCATGCTGCTCCTGCGCAGCCCGTACACCGGTTCCGGCAAGCTCTCGGACGCCTTCGACCTCGACGGGCTGCAGACGGTGCTGGACACCAAGCCGGGGGCCGCGCTGGTCTCGCGGCTGCTGCTCCTGGGCGCCTCCGCACTCTTCATCGCCGTGCTCTTCGGGGCGTACGCCAAGCGCGAGGAAGGGAAGGAGAAGCAGGACCTCACCTTCGGACTCGCGATCGGCGGAGCGGTCATCGCGGCGGGCATCGCCGGTACGTGGGCCCTGGCCGAGCACGCGTCGACGGGCGTCCAGCCCGGTATCGCCATGCCGGTCGACGTGCTCCACCTGCTGGCCGTGGCCGCCTGGCTGGGCGGTCTCGCCGCGCTGCTGGTCGCCCTGTACCGGGCGCCGGACATCTCGAGCGATGCCGTTCGGCGGTTCTCCCGGATGGCGTTCGGCAGCGTGGTCGTCCTCGCCGCGACCGGGATCTACCAGTCCTGGCGGCAGGTCGGCTCCTGGTCCGCCCTGACCGGCACCCGGTACGGGCAGCTCCTGCTGCTGAAGGTGGCGCTCGTCGCCGTGCTGGTGGGCGTCGCGTGGATCTCACGGCGGTGGACGGCGCGGCTGGCCGCGGGCGCCGTATCCGCCGATCCGGTTCCGGCCGCCGCGGGGAGCCCGTCGGCCGGGCCCGGCGAACCGGCCGCCTCCGGGGCCGCGGGTTCCGACGGTGTACCGAACACCCCTGTGGGCACAGCGGCTTCGGACGCGACGGTCACCACGGCCGTCGCCACGGCCGACCAGACCGACGAGACCGACGAGATCGCAGAGACCGACGAGAGCGGTACGGCCGAGGACGACGTCGATCCGGAACGTGCCGCCCAGCTCTCGCGGCAGCGCGCCGCTCTGACCGCGACGAAGGAGAAGCGCGCCCGGGACGCCGACCCCGAACGCTCCGGGCTGCGCCGCTCCGTGCTGGTGGAGACCGGCATCGCGGTGGTGCTGCTCGTCGTGACGACGATCCTCACGTCCACCGAACCCGGCCGGACCGAGGAGGAGGCGGCCCGCGGCAGCACCACGGCCGCGGCCACGCCGGTGACCGGCGGACAGGTGGCCGTGAGCCTGCCCTTCGACACCGGCGGCCGGGGCGGGAAGGGCATCGTGCGCATGGACATATCGCCGGGCGGAACCGGGTCCAACAACGTGCACCTCTGGATCGAGGCGCCCGGGAACCTCCCCATGGACGTCCCCGAGGTGAAGCTCGCCTTCACGCTGGAGTCCAAGGACATCGGTCCCCTCCCGGTGGTGCCGGACCGGCTCACCGAGGGGCACTGGACGGCCGCCGACGTACAGATCCCGATGGCGGGCGACTGGAAGGTCGCGGTCACCGTGCGGACGTCGGACATCGACCAGACGACCGTCGACAAGAACGTGAAGATCGGCTGAGCAGAGTGAGCACGAAGAAGACCAGTCCCAGGGCCGGCCGTCCCGCCGGCGCCCGCCTCGACACCTCGGGTGACTCAGGAGGCGTCTCGCGGCGACGGCTGATCGGTGGCGCGGGAGCGGCGGGCGCGGCGGGCCTGGTCCTCGGCGCGGCAGGCGGCGCGGGCGGTTATGCCGCGACCCGAGGTGACGAGCCGACGGCCCTGACCACGGTCGGCTCGACCGAGGCGATGTTTCACGGGAAACATCAAGCGGGGATCACCACTCCGCTTCAGGCTCGCGGGCACCTGATCGCGTTCGATCTCACGCCGGGCTCGGGACGCAAGGAGGCCGCCGCCCTCATGCGCCGCTGGTCGGCCGTGGCCGCGGGGCTGATGGCCGGCGAGCCGGCGGAGGGCCGGGGGCACGACACGGGAGTGGCGCTGGACGCGGGGCCTTCCTCCCTGACGGTCACCTTCGGCTTCGGGCGTACCTTCTTCGACCGCACCGGTCTGACCGACCGCAGGCCGCCGTCCCTGGACCCGCTGCCCGCCTTCTCCTCCGATCACCTCGACCCGAAGCGGTCCGACGGGGACCTGTGGGTGCAGATCGGCGCCGATGACGCTCTGGTCGCGTTCCACGCGCTGCGCGCGCTCCAGAAGGAGGCCGGGACGGCCGCCCGCGTGCGCTGGCAGATGAACGGCTTCAACCGCACCCCCGGTGCCACGGACCGGCCGATGACCGCGCGCAACCTGATGGGCCAGGTCGACGGCACGAACAACCCGAAGCCCGCGGAGAGCGACTTCGACGAGCGGATCTTCGTGCCGTCCGGCGGTCCCCCGGCCCACGCCTGGATGGCGGGTGGTTCGTACGTCGTCGTACGGCGGATCCGGATGCTCCTCGACGACTGGGAGGAGCTGACGGTGAAGCGGCAGGAGCAGATCATCGGGCGGCGCAAGGCCGACGGCGCTCCGCTCAGCGGCGGCTCGGAGACCACCCCGATGGACCTGGACAAGGCGGGACCGGACGGCGAACTGCTCGTGCCCGGCAACGCCCATGCGCGGATCTCCTCCCCCGGGAAGAACGGAGGCGCGGCGATGCTGCGCCGGCCGTTCTCGTACCACGACGGCATCTCGGACGACGGGACGCCGGACGCGGGGCTGCTGTTCGTCTGCTGGCAGGCCGACCCGTTCAAGGGGTTCATCCCGGTGCAGCGCAAGCTCGACCGGGGGGACGCGCTCTCGCCGTTCATCCGGCACGAGGCCGGCGGGCTCTTCGCCGTACCCGGAGGCGCGGCGTCCGGGGAGTACGTGGGACAGCGGCTTCTGGAGGCGTGAGGCGCCCGGTGCGGGCCCACTAGGGTGACCGCATGTCAGCCACGCGTTACGCCTACCTCGGCCCCGAGGGCACCTTCACCGAGGTCGCCCTCCGCACCCTGCCCGAGGCCGCCACCCGGGAGCTCGTGCCGATGGTCTCCGTACCGGCCGCACTGGACGCGGTGCGGTGCGGAGAGGCAGCCGCGGCTCTCGTCCCCATCGAGAACTCCGTCGAGGGCGGTATCAGCGCGACGCTCGACGAGCTGACCACGGGCGCCCCGCTGATGATCTACCGCGAGGTCCTCCTCTCCATCACGTTCGCGCTGCTGGTGCGTCCCGGGACGAACCTGTCGGACGTCAGGACCGTCACCGCCCATCCGGCCGCGCAGCCCCAGGTCCGCAACTGGATGGCGGACCGCCTGCCCAACGCGGTGTGGGAGTCGGCGGCCTCGAACGCCGACGGTGCCCGGCTGGTCCAGGAGGGGCGCTTCGACGCGGCCTTCGCGGGCGAGTTCGCGGCGGCGACCTACGGGCTCGAACCCCTGGTGACCCGGATCCACGACGCGGAGAACGCGCAGACCCGCTTCGTGCTGGTCGGACGCCCGGCCAGGCCGTCCGCGCCGACCGGGGCGGACAAGACCTCCGTGGTCATCTGGCTCGGGGACGACCACCCGGGCGCCCTGCTCGAACTGCTCCAGGAGTTCGCCGTGCGCGGGGTCAACCTGATGCTGATCCAGTCCCGGCCCACGGGGGAGGGCATCGGGAACTACTGCTTCGCCGTGGACGCGGAGGGGCACATCGCGGACCGCCGGGTCGGCGAGGCCCTGATGGGGCTGAAGCGCATCTGTCCCAACGTCCGGTTCCTGGGGTCCTATCCACGTGCCGGAGTCACGCCCGGGGAGGTCGGCCCCGTTCGGGCCGGGACATCGGACACCGACTTCACCGAGGCGTCCGACTGGCTGGCGCGCAGCCAGGACGGCAGAGCCTGAGGGGCTGGGGCACGTCCCCGGTCCGGCGGCGTGAACCGCCGTGTGCAGGTGATCGCCGGGCACACCCCACACAGAGTTATCCACAGGGCCCACCCGCAACCTGGGGACAAGTCGACACCGCAATGCGACATGGTCGACAAATCACCTCAGGCGACCTAGATCACCCATGAGGTCACACCTCACCCGCGTCCACCCGATTCCCTTGATCAACGCACGGGAACGACGAATACCCACCCGAATGAGTGCACGGTTCAGGTTTAAGACACGAATCCCTGTCCCGTCATGCCGCTTTCGGAACGATCTCTTCCGATGTCCACAGATCTTCTTCACAGCCTGTGGATAACTAAATGGATCACCGGATCCCTGTGGACAAGCCGTCCGGGAGAGGCGCCCCCAACTCCCGTCACACGCACCGTCGATGCGCCGTACCGCGGGCCGGTTATTCCCTTTTCGATGCAATGGAGTCCGTTTATCGACGAGCGCCCGGACCCTGAGCGTCCACGATTGCCCCCAGGATTGTCGATCCCGGCAATTCGGGCAAAGCGCCGCGCTCGGTGATATCGGTTCGAGTGGCGGATCCCCGCACCGGTAGCCTTGAGGGGTGATTGACCTTCGCCTGCTCCGTGAGGACCCCGACCGTGTTCGCGCCTCCCAGCGCGCCCGTGGAGAGGACGTCGCGCTCGTCGACGCCCTGCTCTCCGCCGACGAGCTGCGCAGGTCGTCCGGCGTCCGCTTCGACGAACTCCGCTCCGAGCAGAAGTCGCTCGGCAAGCTGGTCTCCAAGGCCACCCCCGAGGAGCGCGCCGAGCTCCTCAAGAAGGCCGAACAGCTCAAGTCCGAGGTCAGGGCCGCCGACGCCGCGCAGGATGAGGCGGACGCCGAGGCCAAGCGACTTCTCCTGCTCCTCGGCAACATCGTCCACGAGGACGTGCCGGTCGGCGGCGAGGAGGACTTCGTCGTCCTGGAGACGCACGGCACGATCCGCGACTTCGGTGCCGAGGGCTTCGAGCCCAAGGACCACCTGGAGCTCGGCGAGGCCCTGGGCGCCATCGACATGGAGCGCGGCGCCAAGGTCTCCGGATCGCGCTTCTACTACCTGACGGGCATCGGCGCGCTGCTCGAGCTGGCCCTGGTCAACGCGGCGATCGCCCAGGCCACCGAGGCCGGCTTCGTGCCCATGCTGACCCCGGCGCTGGTGCGCCCGCGCGCCATGGAGGGCACGGGCTTCCTCGGCCAGGCCGCGGAGAACGTCTACCACCTGGAGAAGGACGACTACTACCTCGTCGGCACCTCCGAGGTCCCCCTCGCGGCGTACCACATGGACGAGATCATCGACGCCGACAAGCTGCCCCTGCGGTACGCCGGCTACTCGCCCTGCTTCCGCCGTGAGGCCGGCACCTACGGCAAGGACACCCGCGGGATCTTCCGCGTGCACCAGTTCGACAAGGTCGAGATGTTCTCGTACGTCGACCCGGCCGACGCCGAGGCCGAGCACCGCAGGCTCCTGGACTGGGAGAAGCAGTGGCTCACCGGCCTCGAGCTGCCGTTCCAGGTGATCGACGTCGCGACCGGCGACCTGGGTGCCTCGGCCTCCCGGAAGTTCGACTGCGAGGCGTGGATCCCGACCCAGGGCAAGTACCGCGAGCTGACCTCCGCGTCGAACTGCGACGGCTTCCAGGCCCGGCGCCTCTCCGTCCGCATGCGTGACGGCAAGAAGGTCCAGCCGCTGTCGACCCTGAACGGCACGCTCTGCGCCGTACCGCGCACGATCGTGGCGATCCTGGAGAACCACCAGCTGCCCGACGGCTCGGTGCGGGTCCCGGAGATGCTCCGGCCGTACCTGGGCGGGCGTGAAGTGCTGGAGCCGGTCTCCAAGTGAGCTTCCCCTACAAGCTCGTCGCGACCGACCTCGACGGCACCCTGCTGCGTGACGACCACACGGTCTCCGAACGCACCCGGGAGGCGCTGGCCGCGGCCACCGCGGCCGGCGCGGCGCACATCGTCGTCACGGGCCGCGCGGTGCCCTGGACCCGGCACATCCTGGACGACCTGGGCTACGACGGGCTCGCGGTGTGCGGTCAGGGTGCGCAGGTCTACCACGCGGGCGAGCACAGGCTGCTGACCTCGCTCACGCTCGACCGGCAGCTCGCCGGGCTCGCGCTGTCCAAGATCGAGGCGGAGGCCGGCCCGCTGGCGCTGGCGGTCAGCCGCGACGGGCTCGACGGGGAGGTGCTGGTCGGCCCCGGGTACCGGGTGCAGGAAGGGCCGGTGCCCGCCCAGTACATGAAGGATCCCGCCGAGATGTGGGCCGCGCCGCTGAACAAGATCTACATACAGCATCCCGAGCTCGACGACGACGCGCTGGCACGGACCGCGCGCCAGGCGGTCGGCGGCCTGGTGAACGTGGTCATGGCGGGGCCCGGTGTGGTGGAGATCCTCCCGCTGGGGCTGAGCAAGGCGACCGGCCTCTCGCTGGCCGCGCGCCGGCTGGGGCTCAAGGCGGCGGACACGCTGGCGTTCGGTGACATGCCGAACGACATCCCGATGTTCGGCTGGGCCAGGCACGGGGTCGCCATGGCCAACGCGCACGACGAGCTGAAGGCCGTGGCGCACGAGATCACCGCGTCGAACGAGCACGACGGCATCGCGCTCGTGCTGGAGGAACTGCTGCGCACGGCCCCGCGCGCTCAGGACGACCGCCACTAGGACACACCGGCGGCCCGAGGGCCTGACGAGGAGCGGGTACGAGCCCCGGTGATCCCTGAGTCTCCACACTCCGGGATCACCGGGGCTCGTGTCTGCTCCGCCCTCACACATCCTCGCCCCCGGCGGGCAGGGCGGGACGACGCCCGCCCCGTCGGCC
This sequence comes from Streptomyces sp. NPDC001822, assembly GCF_042892135.1. NCBI lineage: Bacteria > Bacillati > Actinomycetota > Actinomycetes > Kitasatosporales > Streptomycetaceae > Streptomyces > Streptomyces sp. NPDC001822. Next base: position 237,642 of record NZ_JBIATW010000006.1, on the reverse strand, counting down.
CGCCACGCATCGCCCCGGCCCGCCGGACATCTGTATGCGGGAAGCCACGTGCGCGGAGAAAGCGCAACGTCGACAGGGGCCGCGAAGGCGGCTACCTTCACGTGGTCCTCGGCGATCGCCCGCACCGCACAGGAGTTCCGGCGGGCTTGAGCCACCCGCGGCGGGACGCGTCGGCCACGCCCCACGAAACCGCGCCCCATGCGTATGAAGCCACCGAACCGGGTCCGCCATGCGTAAGCCACCGAACCGGGTCCGCACCGGGCAACTCCGACCGGGGAGAGACGCATGCCCCATCTTGCTCTGTACACATTCGGCGTCCTGAAGTCACCTCTCGCCGATCCCACGCCTCTCACACGCGAGTTCTACGCCATGGGTGAGGCCGTCTACGGGACGATCGGGCGGCAACCGGGATACCTCGGGCGTGCCGAACCGGCGGACGGCGCCCCGGGCGTGCTCTTCGACGCGGACTGGGGCGCATGGGGAGAGTTCGCCGTACCGGCCTGGTACGGCAAGGGCCACACGCCGGAAACCACCGCCCTGGCCACGACCCTGTCCCTCTGGACCGACCTGCGCCCCGCCTTCGACGCCGTCTACACCGGTCTGCACCGTGAGGCGCTGCGCAGGCGTCACGACTGGTTCGAGAGGGCGGAGCACCCGAACTACGTGTTCTGGTGGGTCCCCGAGGACGCGATACCCACCTGGCGGGACGGGGTCTCCAGGCTGGAGCACCTCGACGCGCACGGCTCCGCGCCGCACGCCTTCACCTTCCGCGACTCCTTCGCCCCGGACGGAACTCCGACCGCGGTCAGTGGCACCGGGCCGGAGAGCGACCGGGTCCGCGCGGACAAGGACGCCTGAACGCCGGTCCGCCGGACCGACGGCCTCGGTGGCGCCTCCTTCCCGGTGGCCTCCGGGCCGGGGCGGCCTCAGGCGTTCCGGCGGCCCGCGTCCCCCAACAGGTCGGCGGGGCCGGCCATGCGGGCGTCGAGCCGGGCGACGTCCTGTGCCACGTCGGCGAGCCGGAGGCCGACGCCACCGACCGCCTGATGGGTCCGGTCGAGCTTGCGGTCGAGGGAGTCGAGCCGCTGGGACATACGCACCAGCACGGGGCCCAGCTCCTGGAGCGCGCTGCCCACACCGGCCAGACAGCCCTCGATCCGGGTGACGCGCTGGTCGAGGGAGACGTACGACGTCCTCAGGTCCCCCTCCGCGTCGAGCAGGTGGGTCCGGACGCTGCGCGCGATGTCGCTGTCACGAAGAAGCATGGCGACGGCGAGGACCGTCCTGCGGGTGTACAGCGTGAGCTGCGTGGGCGCCTGTGGACAGCTCTCCCCCTCCTCACCGCCCCGCAGCGACTTCATGTCCCTTTGGAAGGTGTGCAGTTCAGCGCCCCGCAGCAGCCTCAGGCCGTTTTCCCCGACCTCGGTCCGGTGCCGCTGGGTCAGCTTCCTGACCACCTCGGTGGGCACTTCGAAGTAGCGAGCGACGTCCTCCGTGCGAAGGTGAATTCCGTCGGGGAGCGTGACCAGCGTCTTGACCTTGTCGAGGGCTTCGACGCGTCCCATCTGCTCGGCCCGGAGAGCGTGGGATTCGAGCAGGGCGACTTCGGTGGGCATGGGAGTGCCTTTCGTGCGCGGGAACGGCAGGGGGCCCTGTCCCCGGGCTGAGAGGGCGGAGGGCGCTCACGGTTGCCACTTGCTCGATGACCGGCCGGCGGGCACTTCCTCACCGGTGCCGGCGTTCCCCGAATTCACGAAAGCTCGACGCCACGGATTCCAGTTGCCTCCACGCACTCCGCACAACGAGCGAGGCCGCGTGCGGACACGCACGTACGCCGGCCGAACATGCGACAACCCCCGCCCTGTGGGCGGGGGTTGCGCGCCAGCCGGTCCTCACTCCTCGCCGGCGAGCTTCAGCGCCCGGAGCTTCTGTCCCGCGTACCACGTCGCGACGACCGTGACAGCGACCAGCAGCAGGGACGCCAGCGGCAGGCCGACGTCCGAGGTGACCTGCCCGTCACCGGCGACCTTCTCGGCCACCGAGAGGGACCACTGCTGCACACTCAGCGTCCGGGCACCGGGTACGAGGCTGCCGAAGAGCGCTTCCCACACCAGCGCGTACACGAGGCCGAAGACGACCGCGTGCCTGCTGACCGTGCCGAGCAGCAGGAACAGCGCGCTGTAGGCGATCGAGGCGACGAGGGCCGCGATCGTGTAGGCCACGGCGATCTGTCCGCCGTTGCCGTTGAGGATGAGTCCCGCGATCAGCGTCGGCAGGGCCGAGAACAGCATCGTCACGCCGATGGCCACGATCAGCTTGGTGAAGATGATGGTGGGCCGCTTCACCGGCTTGGCCAGCAGGTAGACGATGGAACCGTCGTCGATCTCCGGCCCGATGGCACCGGTCCCCGCGATGACACCGATCAGCGGCACCATCGTGGCGATGGCGAAGCCGCCCAGCACCCCGGAGGCCACGCCGTCGTCGGCTCCGGCGAACGCCCGTACCGCCACGGCGATGGCCACGAGGAGAACGGGCAGGACGAACAGGATGGCGGCCCGGCGCCGGCCGAGCAGGGCCCGGTAGGTGAGCCGGGCGACTGTGGGGTCGTACATGACGCTTCACAGCTCCTTTCAGGCCACTACTCAGGCCGCTACGAGATAGGAAAAGACCGATTCGAGGGACTCGTCGGACGGGGAGACGGTCAGCAGCCGGATGCCGTGCTCGCGCGCGACCTTGGGCAGCAGCGTCGTGAAGCGGCCGAAGTCGACCGCCTGGATGCGCAGGGCCCGCTCCGTGACGTCGACCTCGATACCGGCTGTCGAGGGGTCAGCGATGAGCGCCGCGGCGAGCGCCCGGTCGTCGCTGGACCGGACGAGATAGCGGTGCGGCCGGTCCGTCATCAGCCGGCGGATCCTGCGGAAGTCGCCGGAAGCGGCGTGCCGGCCCGCGACGACCACCTCGATGTGCGAGGCGAGCTGCTCGACCTCCTCCAGGATGTGGGAGGAGAAGAGGACCGTACGGCCCTCGGCGCCCATGCGGCGCAGCAGTTCCATCAGCTGCATCCGCTGCCGCGGGTCCATGCCGTTGAACGGCTCGTCCAGCAGGAGCACCGAAGGGTCGTGGACCAGGGCGGACGCCATCTTGACGCGCTGGCGCATCCCCTTGCTGTACGTCGAGATCTTCCGGTCCTGCGCGTACTCCATCTCGACGGTGGCCAGCGCCTTCGCCGCTGCGGCGTCGCCCAGTCCGTGCAGCTCCGCGTTGGCGACGACGAACTCGCGGCCGGTCAGGAAGTCGTACATCCCCTCCCGCTCCGGGACGATCCCGATGGAGCGGTAGACCGCCTCGTTGCGCCAGATCCGCGTGCCGTCGAGCGTCACCCTGCCGGTCGACGGTTCGAGGAACCCGGCCATCATGTTGATCAGTGTGGACTTGCCGGCGCCGTTGGGGCCGAGCAGCCCCGTCACACCGGGGCCCACGGTCATGCTGACGTCGTTGACGGCGACCACGTTGCCGAACCAGCGCGAGGTGTGGTCGATCTCGATGGTGGTCACAGCCCGACCCTCCGGTAGCGGCGCATGAGTACGGCGTACGAGCCGGCGACGAGCGCGAGGACAACGGTCAGATAGACGACGCCTGCGGCCGCTCCGGGCCCGTCCCCACCGGGGAAGGCGGAGGTGGCGCCGAGGAACGCGGTCTGCACGCCGCCGATCAGCGTGATGGGCGAGAACAGCCCCAGCCAGGTGATGGCGTCGGGGGAGCCCGTCTCCCAGGCGATCGCCTGGACGGTGGAGACCGCCCCGTAGGTGATGGTCAGGACCGCGATCACCGCGGCGACTCCGAAGCCGCGGCGGGGTGTGAGTGCGGCGACGACCAGGCCGAGCCCGGCGAACAGCACGGAGAGCAGCGCCACGGAGACCAGCCCCTGCCCGAAGCCCTTGGTCTGGTCGGCGAAGTCGAACTTCGCGAGCAGCGAGCCCGCGTAGAGGATGACGAGGGGCAGCCCGGTCAGGATGAGCAGGGCGGACGCCATGGCCGCGAGCTTCGCGAGGACGTAGTCGACGCGTTCGATCGGGCGCGAGAAGTACAGGGGCACGCTCTTGAAGCGGAGGTCCCGGGATACGGACTGCGGCGCCTGCGAAGCGAGGAAGAGTCCGATCACGCCCTGCAGGTAGAGCGCGAAGTCCGTGTACTTGATGGGGAGTTTCGTCATGCCGGGGGTGGCGATGGCGACGGCGACGAGGATCAGCGCCACCAGGCACATCACGCCGCACAGGATCATCGGGAGCACCTTGGACTTGGCGGACCTGCCGAGTCCGAACGAGCCCCGCAGGGACTGCGAGTAGAGCGACCGCCTGGCATAGGCCCGGCCCAGCCGGACCCCGTCGTAGGAGCGGTATCCGATGTTGTGGATGCGGGAGGTGTCGCTCCCGGCCGTCGTTCCGGTCTCAGTGCTCATCGCGACCGCTCCCCTTCTGCTGTCCGGCGCCGGCCGCCGCTGCCGGAACCGCCGCGGGCGTCTCCCCGGCGCGGAAGACCTCGGCGATGCGGTGGCGCCGCTGTTCCATGCGGATGAGTCCGAGACCGAGGCCGGCGACACTGTCGCGGACCAGGTCGTAGGTCTCCTCGCCCGTGGCCTCCACCAGGAGGATGTGTCCCGCTCCCGGCAGGCCCTCTGCGTCCAGACCGTCATGGCCGACGAGCTTGATGCCCGCCCCGGTGAGGGCCCGGCGCAGCGCGTCCGTGCCGTCGGGGTGGTCGTCGCTGTCGGTGACCTCGACGGCCAGCGTCGTGGTGGTCTGCGTGAAGTCGCTGGTCGAACTGGACCGCAGGAGCGCCCCGCCGTCGATGACGACGACGTGGTCGCAGGTCCGCTCCAGCTCCCCCAGGAGGTGCGACGTGACCAGCACCGAGATGCCGAAATCGGTGTGGACCCGGCGGATCAGGCCGAGCATCTCGTCCCGGCCGACGGGGTCCAGGCCGTTGGTCGGCTCGTCGAGGAGGACCAGCTTCGGGTCGTGGACCAGGGCCTGGGCCAGCTTCACCCGCTGCTTCATGCCGGTCGAGTACCCGCCGATGGGCCGGTACCGCTCCTCGTAGAGCCCCACGTGCCGCAGCGTGTCCGCAGTGCGCTCACGGGCCGCGGTCGGCGGCAGTCCGGACATCCGTGCCATGTGGACGACGAACTCGGTGGCCGAGACGTCGGGCGGCAGGCAGTCGTGCTCGGGCATGTAGCCGACCCGTTCCCGGATCGCGGCGCCCTCGGTGGCGACGTCGAGCCCGAGCACCGCGGCCCGGCCCTCGGTGGCGGGGGACAGACCCAGCAGGATCTTGATCAGTGTGGACTTGCCGGCCCCGTTGGAACCCACCAGACCGGTCACGCCCGGTCCGATGTCCAAGGAGAGCCGGTCAAGAGCGGTCACCCTCGGGAACCGCTTGCTCAGGCTTTCGGTTGCGATCACAGTCACATGTTCGAAGGTAGTGGCGCGCGCCACAGGAGTCGTCAGACCTGACGGTTGCATCCGCCTCCGACTCGAGGCGTACGGACCCGTAGGGGGACCCCACGGAGGAGGACGCGGGAACCCGGACCGACCGCACGGCGACGGGATCCTGGCTGATCAAGGGGCTTGCCGCCGTAGGCCGTGCGGCGGCGTCGCCCCGGCGCGGCCCGTGCCGTCCGCGGCCCACCGCGACGCAGGACGGCGAAGTCGCGCCCGACGGGCTGTTGTCCACAGGCCACGGGCATCCCTTGACGCGATCACCCGTCGGTTGCCACATTCAGCGGTGTCACGTTACGGACGCGTACCGCGACGTCGGCACGGGACGAGGAGGCGGCGTGGATCTGCGAGGCGCGCGCGAGCGCTGGGTGCGTACGGGCGGAATCGAGCTGTGTGTGGCCGAGTTGGGCGACTCGGCGCGGCCGACGATCGTGCTCGTGCACGGCTATCCGGACAGCAAGGAGGTCTGGTCCGAGGTCGCCGCCCGGCTCGCCGGGAGCTGGCACGTCGTGCTGTACGACGTGCGCGGCCACGGCAGGTCGACGGCGCCCCGCCCGCTGAGGGGAGGCTTCACGCTGGAGAAGCTGACCGACGACTTCCTGGCCGTCGTGGACGCGGTGAGCCCGGACCGCCCGGTCCACGTGGTCGGCCACGACTGGGGTTCCGTCCAGTCCTGGGAATTCGCGACCGTCGAGCGGACCAAGGGCCGCATCGCCTCGTTCACGTCCATCTCCGGCCCCTCCCTCGACCACTTCGGGCACTGGATCAAGCAGCGCGTGGCCCGCCCGAGCCCGCGCCGGGTCGCGCAGCTGCTCGGCCAGGGGGTGAAGTCCTGGTACGTGTACGCCCTGCACACGCCCGCCCTGCCCGAGCTGGCCTGGCACGGGGTGCTCGGCAGGCAGTGGCCGCGCATACTCCGCCGGATGGAGAAGGTACCCGCGGACGGCTATCCGACGGCGTCACTCCCGCAGGACGCCGCGCACGGGGCCTGGCTCTACCGCGACAACATCCGCTCCCGCCTCCGCCACCCGCGTCCCGACGCCTACGCACACGCGCCGGTCCAGCTGATCACGCCGACCGGGGACGCCTTCCTCTCACCGGTGCTCCACGACGACCTCGACACCTGGGTGCCGGATCTGGTGCGCCGCACCCTGTCCGCGAAGCACTGGGTGCCGCGCACCCGGCCCGATCAGCTGTGCACCTGGATCAGCGATTTCGTGACCGCCGGCGAGAGGACGGGGTCGGCTCCGGCCACCGGCTCCTCCGTGAAGGGAACCGTGACGGACAGCGTGCCCGCGGGGCTCCATGCCGCCCGTTTCGGCGGCCAGTTGGTCCTGGTCACCGGAGCGGCGAGCGGAATCGGGCGCGCGACGGCACTGTCCTTCGCCGAGGCCGGGGCCCGCGTCGTGATCGTGGACCGCGATGCCGAGGGGGCCGCCCGAACTGCCGCCACCGCGCTGCTCATAGGCGCCCCGTCGGCCTGGGCCGAAGTGGTCGACGTCGGTGACGAGCAGGCGATGGAGGCGCTCGCCGAAAAGGTCGCCACCGAGTACGGCACCGTCGACGTGCTGGTGAACAACGCGGGTGTGGGGCTGGCCGGTTCCTTCCTGGAGACGACCGGCGAGGACTGGCGGCAGGTGCTGGACGTCAACCTCTGGGGAGTCATCCACGGCTGTCGGCTCTTCGGCCGGCAGATGGCCGAGCGGGGTCAGGGCGGCCACATCGTCAACATCGCCTCCGCAGCGGCCTATCAGCCCTCCCGCATGCTTCCCGCCTACAGCACCTCGAAGGCCGCCGTGCTGATGCTCAGCGAGTGCCTGCGTGCTGAACTCGCCGAGAGGTCGATCGGCGTCAGCGCCGTCTGCCCCGGCTTCGTCAACACCGGCATCACGGCGACCGCGCGCTTCGCAGGAGTGGACGAGGCGGAGCAGGACCGGCTCCGCGATCGGACCGGCAAGCTCTACTCCCGTCGCAACTACCCTCCGCAGAAGGTGGCTCAGGCCATCCTGGACGCGGTCGTGCACAACCGTGCCGTGGTCCCTGTGACACCCGAGGCCCGGGGCACACGGATGCTCTCCAGAGTCAGCCCCCGGCTGCTGCGCGGCGTGGCACGGATGAACCCACCGCTGTGACGCTGTCCGGTGTTGATCGCTCCGCCGTCCATCTGTGCGCCCAAGAAGCCGACTTGATCAAGCGCGTGGCAACTGCGGCCAGGAAGAGCCGTCTTCATGAACAGGCAGTGCGGTACAGCAGGTTGTCGCAGACAAAAGCCACCTCTACGCACATATACCCACATGGCTAGCATAGTTACTCAAATGCCGCACACTGAAAGCCACTTGTCCACAGAGCAATCAAAAAGCCTGTGGATAAGGCAAGTTGGCTGTGGATCAAACCTGGCGACGTCAAGGAAAGCGAAAAACATCGGGTGAAATCCGGGTGCGGCACGGCACGCGGCGCGCCACTCTGGCGGGATGGACGAACGACGCACCGTCAAGGTGTCCAAGTACCTGTCGAAGCACCTTCGGCATCAGCCGGAGCGGATCGGAATCCGTCTGGATCCGCACGGCTGGGTGGCCGTGGACGAGTTGCTGAAGGCTTGCGCACAGCACGGGTTCACGATCACCCGTGAGGAGCTCGACCACGTCGTCGCGGTGAACGACAAGAAGCGCTTCATGGTCGCCGGCTCCCTCATCAGGGCCAACCAGGGCCACACCGTCACGGTCGACCTCGGACTGCCTCCCGCCGAACCGCCCGCGTATCTCTACCACGGCACCGTCGCCCGGTCACTGGACGCCATTCGCGCGGAGGGGCTCCGCCCCATGGCCCGCCACCACGTCCACCTGTCGCCCGACCGCGAGACGGCGGTGCGGGTCGGAGCGAGGCGCGGTGTGCCGGTCGTCCTGGCCGTGGACGCCGGCGCCATGCACCGGGCGGGCCACCTCTTCCACGTCAGCGCGAACGGGGTGTGGCTCACCGACCACGTGCCGCCCGAGTTCCTGCGCCTGCGCGACTGAGGGCCCTCCCGCTCCCGCAGGCCCGCGCCCCGGCCGGTACGGGGGCCGACGCCGTACACCGATTTCCGTCCGGCGGGTCGGCAGGAACAGGGGCGGGGCTGTCCGTGCCCCCTGTGCTGCGCCTGTGCGGAAGACGTCGCCACGCCCCACGGCCGTCCCCGCGAGCCCGCTCGTGACGGCCGCCGCTGCCACGCCCCACGGCACCCGCGGCCATGACCGTAGAGTCTGTTCCATGACCTCCTCCCGCCGACTGAGCACCGTGATCCTGCCCATCAACCGCTGGCACGACGGCGGCCGGGCCCTATGGGTGCGAGCCGAGGAACTGGGCTTCCACGCCGCGTACACCTACGACCACCTGGCCTGGCGGACCTTCCGGGACGGCCCCTGGTTCGGTGCGATCCCGACGCTGACGGCCGCAGCCGCGACCACGGAGCGGCTGCGCCTGGGCACCCTCGTGACCTCGCCCAACTTCCGGCACCCGGTGACGCTGGCCAAGGAACTCATCACGCTGGACGACGTGTCCGACGGACGGATCACGCTCGGCATCGGCGCCGGCGGCAACGGCTTCGACGCCACGACACTGCGCGGGAGCGGCGAGGAGCCGTGGACTCCGAGGGAGCGCGCCGACCACTTCGAGGAGTTCGTCCCGCTGCTGGACAGGCTGCTGAGGGAGCCCTCCGTGACCCACGAGGGCCGGCTCTACTCCGCCTCCGAGGCCCGGAACATCCCCGGCTGCGTGCAGCGCCCCCGACTGCCCTTCGCGGTCGCCGCCACCGGTCCGCGCGGGCTGAGACTCGCCGCACGCCACGGACAGGCCTGGGTCACCACCGGGGATCCGAAGCTGTACGAGAGCGGTACCGCCGAGCAGTCCCTGGCGGCCGTCGGCGGCCAGATCAGCCGCCTGGGAGCGGCCTGCGAGGAGGCCGGGCGGGATGTCGCGGAGCTGGACAAGATCCTGCTCACCGGCTTCACCCCGGGCAGCCCTCTGCAGTCCTTCGACGCCTTCGTCGACTTCGCCGGGAAGCACTACGAACTCGGCTTCACCGAGATCGTCGTCCACTGGCCGGTGGCGGACAGCGTCTTCGACATCGACACGAAGGTGTTCGAGCGCATCGCGACGGAGGCCGCGGCCCAGTTCGACTGACATCCCCGGCGTCCGTGCCAGGTCCCGGCGGGCCCGGCAGCCGTCGGCATATGCCTCTGACATGTACCGCAGTTCAGGGGCTCGCGCACTCAGATGTGCGACCCTGCGCACGCCCGTGCAGTCCCGTACGGGAGAATGACCACGTGACCTCAGCTACCGCATACCCGCTGCCCGCCGTGACCCGGCTGATCGCCACCGACCTGGACGGCACCCTGCTGCGTGACGACAAGACCCTGTCGGACCGTACGGTCGCCGCTCTGGCTGCTGCCGAAGCGGCGGGGATCGAGGTCTTCTTCGTCACCGGCCGTCCGGCCCGCTGGATGGACGTGGTCAGCGCCCACGTCCAGGGACACGGCATGGCCATCTGCGCGAACGGTGCCGCAGTGGCCGACCTGCACGACGACGGCCGGCTGATCGAGGTCCACCCGCTGGAGCGGTCGGTCGCACTGGAGGTGGTCCGCATCCTGCGCGTGGCGGCCCCCGGCGTCTCGTTCGCCGTCGAGCTGACCACCGGCATCCACTACGAACCGGCCTACCCTCCCTTCCACATGGACCCGGGTGCCACGGTCGCGGTCGCGGAGAAGCTCCTGCACGAGGAGGCGCCGGGCGCGGGCAAGCCGGTGCTGAAGGTCCTCGCCCACCACCCCGAGCTCGCCCCGGACGCCTTCCTGACGGTGGCCCGGGAGGCCGCGGGGGACCGGGCGTCCTTCACCCGGTCCAGTCCCACCGCGCTGCTGGAGGTGAGCGGGCTCGGGGTGTCCAAGGCCAACACCCTCGCCGCCTGTTGTGCGCAGCGAGGCATCTCGGCGGACGAGGTGGTCGCGTTCGGGGACATGCCGAACGACGTGGAGATGCTCGGCTGGGCCGGAGCCTCGTTCGCCATGGGCAACGCGCACCCGGCCGCCCGTGAGGCCGCGACCGGCGTGACCCTGACCAACAACGAGGACGGCGTGGCCGTCGTCATCGAGCGGATCCTCGCCACTCGGTAACGGCCCCCGGAAACCGCGCGTCGGATCCTCAGAGCGGAACCTGCCAGATCACCGTCGTGCCGCCGGCCTCGCCCGGCCCGGCCTCGAACCAGCTCGCGCCGCCCAGGGACTCCGCGCGCCTGGCGAGGTTCCGCAGACCGCTGCGCCGTCCGCCCTCCGGAATGCCCACCCCGTCGTCGGCGACGGACAGCCTGACGGCCTCCCGCCCGCCGGGCAGCACCGCGGTCGCGTCCACGGTCACGTCGACGCGTGAGGCACGCGCGTGCCGGAAGGTGTTGGACAGCGCCTCCCGCAGGGCCGCGATGAGGTTCTTCCCGGCCAGCTCTCCCACGAGGGAGTCGACGGGGCCGAGGAACCGGTGCGTGGGCTCGAAGCCCAGCGGCACCGCCGCCATGTTGATCTCCCTCAGCACACGGGTCCGCAGACCCGACGGCGCCTCGGCCGCCTCCTGCTGCAGGGCGAAGATGGCGGTGCGGATCTCCTGGATGGTCACGTCCAGTTCGTCGACCGCCCGCCCTACGCCCTCCCGCACGGCGGGGACCCGTGACCGCCGCTGCGCTTCCTCCAGCACGATCCCCGTGGCGAACAGCCGCTGGATGACCAGGTCGTGGAGGTCCCGGGCGATCCGGTCCCGGTCCTCGTACACCGCGAGCCGCTGCCGGTCCCTCTGGGCCTCGGCCAGCTTCAGCGCGAGGGCGGCCTGCGCCGCGAAGTGGCTGGCCAGCGTCCGTTCGGTCGGCGAGAAGGCCCGGCCTCCCCGGCCCCTCGGGACGGCGAGCGCGCCGAGCACCCGCCCACCGCTCCGCAGGGGCAGCAGCATGTGGGGGCCGTACTGGTCGGCCAGCCCGGTGATCATGCGCGGGTCGGTGGCGGGGTCGCTGACGAAGACCTCCTCGCCTCGCAGGAGCGCGGCCACCACCGGGCTCTGCGGCGGAATGATCACCCCGAGGGAGGCGGACGGCTTGTTCCCCGCGACCGCCGCGATCTCCAGGCCACCGCCCTCGGCCGGCAGCAGGACGATGCCCGCTTCGGCGTCGGCCAGACGGCGTGCCTGTTCGGCGACGACGGTGAGCGCCTCGTCGGCGTCCCCGCCGGAGAGCAGGGCGGTGGTGACCGCGACCGAGCCGTCGATCCACCGCTCGCGCTGCCGGGCGGCTTCGTAGGTCCGCGCGTGGGCGATGGCGATCCCGGCCTCCGTCGCGAGCACGCGCAGCACGTGCAGTTCGTCGCGGCCGAACGCCTCACCGCCCCGCTTGTCCATCACGTAGAGATTGCCGAAGATCTCGCCCTGCACCCGGATGGGGACGCCGAGGAACGTCCGCGCCCTCGGGTGGCCCGGCGGGAAGCCCTCGAAACGCGGGTCGGCCTCCAGGTCCTCCAGCCGGATGGAGACCCCCTCCCGGATCAGGACGCCCAGCAGACCGGTGTGTCCGTCGGGCGGCCGCCCGACGGCCCGGGCCGTCTCCTCGGACACCCCGTGGGTGATGAAGTCGCAGAGGCTCTCGCCCGGCTTGTCGACGACTCCGAGGGCCGCGTAGCGGGCGTGTGCGAGCTCGGCCGCGGTCTCACAGATGCGTTCGAGGGTGGAGTGGAGTTCGAGGCCCGTCCCCACGGACCGGGTGGCCTCCAGCAACTGCGGCACGCGCGCGGTCAGCTCCGCGGAGAGCCCTTGCAGGCTGTCGGGCGTCCTCCGCGCGGCTTCGGTGGAGTCCTTCGGATCCGGCTCGGGCATGCTCTGAGCCTAATAACCGACGAATAGTCCGGAAAGTCGGATAAGGAGAGCGGGCGCGGGAGGGAGAGCGGATGCAGGCGGAGGGAGGGCGGGCGCGGGAGGGAGAGCGGGCGCGGGAGGGAGAGCGGATGCAGGCGGGGGAAGAGCGCGTGCGGCCCTCAGCTCCGTACGGACACCGCCTCCCGCGTCCGGGACTGCTCCGGCCCGGCCGCCGCCGGCCGCTCTTCGCGTTCGATCATGCGGCGCAGCGGCCCGTCCTGGGCGGCCAGCGCGGCGTACGCGCCCTGCTGCACCACCCGCCCGGCATCCAGCACCAGGACCTCGTCCACCTCGTCCAGCCCTGCCAGCCGGTGCGTGATGAGCACGGTCGTCCGGCCCTCCGTCGCCGCCAGCAGGTCCGCCGTCAGCGCGTCCGCCGTCTCCAGGTCGAGGTGCTCGGCGGGCTCGTCGAGCACGAGCACGGGGAAGTCCGCGAGCAGGGCGCGGGCCAGGGCCAGCCGTTGCCGCTGTCCCCCGGAGAGCCGCGCCCCGTGTTCACCCACCAGGGTGTCGAGACCGTCGGGGAGCGACCCGGCCCAGTCCAGCAGCCGGGCCCCGGCCAGCGCCTCCCGCAGCTGACCGTCCGTCGCCCCGGGACGGGCGAGCCGCAGGTTCTCGCGGATGGAACTGTCGAAGACATGGGCGTCCTGGGCGCACAGCCCGACGAACGACCGCACCGTGTCGCCGTCCAGCGCCGTCGCCTCGACCCCGCCGAGGCTGTACGTCCCCTCCCTGGCGTCCAGGAAGCGGAGCAGCACCTGGGCGAGCGTCGTCTTCCCGGAACCGGAAGGACCCACGACGGCCACCCGCTTGCCGGGGAACAGCGTCAGGCCGACCGAATCGAGGGCATCGCGCTCCGCACCCTCGTAGCGGGCCGACAGCCCCCGGACCACGAGCGGGTACGGAGTCGCGGGCGCCTGCGCGGCCTCGGCCGGCTCCACGACCGGCACGGGAGCGTCGAGCACCTCGAAGACGCGCTCCGCACTCCGCTCGACACGTCGGCGGTACTGCACGGCGAGCGGCAGCCCCGCCACCGCCTCGAAGGCGGCGAGCGGGGTGAGGACGACGACGGCGAGCTCGACACCCGCAAGGCGCCCGTCCCGGACCGCGGGCAGCGCCACGACCGCCGACGCCACGACGGTCAGTCCGCAGATCAGCGCGGACAGCCCAGCGCCGAGCGCGGTCGCGGTGGCGGCCCGCGAGGTGAGCCGGGTGAGCAGCGCATCAGCCCCGCGCACCTGCCGCCTGCGGCCGGGCAGCGCGCCCGCGACGGCCAGTTCCGCCGTCCCGCCGAGCAGGTCGGCGACACGGACGGCCAGCGCGGCCCGGGCGGGCGCCAGTTGGTTCTCGGCCCGCCTGGCGCACACACCGCTCAGCCACGGCACGCCCACACCGGCGAGGAGCAGCCCCGCCGCGAGGACGGCACCCGCCCCGGGAAGCAGCCACCCGGTGAACCCGACGGCGGCGGCCCCCACCGCGAGGGCGGTACCCACCGGCAGCAGCCAGCGGAGCCAGTAGTCCTGCAGCGTGTCCACGTCGGCGACCAGGCGGGAGAGCAGGTCGCCCCGCCTGGTCGTCCCGAGCCCGGCGGGCGCGACGCGCTCCAGTCCGCGGTACACGGCGACCCGCAGCTCCGCGAGCATCCTGAGGACCGCGTCGTGCGAGACGAGCCGCTCGGCATAGCGGAAGACGGCACGCCCGATGCCGAACGCCCGGGTCGCGGTGACGGCGACCATCAGATAGAGCACCGGCGGCTGCTCGGAGGCACGGGATATCAGCCACCCGGAGACGGCCATGAGCCCCACCGACGAGCCCACCGCGAGGCTGCCCAGCAGTGCCGCCAGTCCGAGCTTCCGGTACTGGGAACCGGCTGCCTCACGCACCCGCGCGAGCACCCGGCCGCCGGTGACCGGGGCCGTGTCCTTCAGCAGGACGGGATCCCCCGGCCGTCCCGCGCCGGCCGGGGCCTGCGGACCGGCGGGACCGGAAGCCGCGGACGGCGTACCGCCGGGACCCGGCTCCCTGTCGGCCGATCGCGGCCTCGGGGTCAGCGACACCACACGGTCCGCCACCGAGAGCAGCGCCGGCCGGTGGACGACCAGCAGTACCGTGCGCCCCGCCGCGAGCCTCCGTACCGCGTCGACGATGCCCGCCTCGGTGTCGCCGTCCAGGCTCGCGGTCGGCTCGTCGAGCAGCAGCAGCGGCCTGTCGGCGAGGAACGCCCGTGCCAGGGCCAGGCGTTGCCGCTGGCCCGCCGAGAGTCCGGAGCCGTCCTCGCCCAGCAGCGTCTTCCGGCCGTCGGGCAGCGCCTCGACGAAGTCGTACGCGCCCGCGTCACGCAACGCCGCCGTGACCGCGTCGTCGTCCGCGTCCGGGCGGGCGAGCCGTACGTTCTCGGCGATCGTCCCGGCGAACAGGTGCGGGCGCTGGGGGACCCAGGCGATCTGTTCGCGCCAGCGCTCGGCGGAAAGGGAGCGGAGGTCGGTTCCGCCGACCTCCACCCGGCCCTCGTCGGGGTGCGTAAAACCGAGCACGACGTTGAGGAGCGTGGACTTGCCGACGCCGCTGGGACCGACCAGGGCGACCGTCTCCCCCGGCTCGACGACGAGCGACGCGGCGTCCAGCGAGGGCTCGGTACGGCCCGGGTGCCGGACCGTCACCTCATCCAGTTCCAGCCGCAGCACCCCCGGGACATCCTGCGTGCCACCGGCCGCGGGCTCCGTCTCCAGAACCGCGAAGATCTCCTCCGCCGCCGAGAGCCCCTCCGCCGCCGCGTGGTACTGCGCGCCCACCTGCCGGATCGGCAGATAGGCCTCCGGCGCCAGGATGAGGATCACCAGCCCCGTGTAGAGGTCGAGATCCCCGTGGACGAGCCGCATTCCGATCGTCACCGCGACCAGCGCGACCGACAGAGTGGCCAGCAGTTCCAGGGCGAAGGAGGACAGGAACGCGATCCGGAGGGTCTTGAGCGTCGCGGTGCGGTACTGCGCGGTGATCGTGCGGATCGACTCGGCCTGCGCCTTGGCCCGGCCGAAGACCTTGAGCGTCGGCAGTCCGGCGACCACGTCGAGGAAGTGTCCGGAGAGCCTGGACAGGAGCCGCCACTGGCGGTCCATCCGGGACTGTGTGGCCCATCCGATCAGAACCATGAAGAGCGGAATGAGCGGCAGCGTCACCACGATGATCGCCGCCGAGACCCAGTCCTCGGTGACGATCCTGGCCAGAACCGCCACCGGCACCACGACCGCCAGCCCGAGCTGCGGGAGGTAGCGCGAGAAGTAGTCGTCGAGGGCATCGACCCCTCGGGTGGCCAGCGCCACCAGCGAGCCGGTCCGCTGCCCGCCGAGCCAGTCCGGTCCCAGTTCCGTCGCCCGGTCCATGAGCCGGCCCCGCAGCTCCGACTTGACCGCGGCGCTCGCCCGGTGGGCGGCCAGCTCGGTCAGCCAGGCGACGAACGCCCGCCCCAGCGCGACCGCGGCCAGCAGAAGCAGGGGAGTCCGGAGTCCGGCCGCGGTCAGCCCGTCCTCGAAGCCACCCACCACCACGTCGGCCACGAGCATGGCCTGGGCGATCACCAATGCCGCTCCGACCAGTCCGAGTGCCACCGCGGCCGCCAGGAAGAAGCGGGTGGCACGGGCGTAGCGGAGAAGGCGAGGGTCGATCGGTTTCACGTGAAACAGCTCCCCAGTGAGCTCATGTCGTCGGCATCAACGGGTTCGGCGCGCGGGTGGACCTTTGCGCACGGGCGGCGGCGCGGGGTGCGGGACCCGGTGCCCGCACCGGCGGCGGTGCGGGCACCCGGTTCAGTGCGCGTCGGCGATGTGGTGCGTACCGATGCGCTTGCGGAACACCCAGTACGTCCAGCCCTGGTACAGCAGCACCAGGGGAGTCGCGATACCCGCGCACCAGGTCATGATCCTGAGGGTGTACGGGGTGGACGAGGCGTTGGTGACCGTCAGGTTCCAGGCGTCGTTCAGCGAGGAGGGCATGACGTTCGGGAAGAGCGTCAGGAAGAGCATGGCCACCGCGGCCGCGATGGTCACCCCGGAGAAGGCGAAGGACCAGCCCTCCCGTCCTGCCGCGATGGCCGCGATACCGGCGGCCAGGGCCACCACGGCGACGATCATCGCCGTCAGGCTCCGGCCGTTGCCGTTCTCCGCCTGCGTCCACACGAGGAAGCTCAGCGCGAGTACCGCGGTGACGAGACCCAGCTTGAGCGCCAGTCCCCGGGCCCGGGCCCGGATGTCCCCGACGGTCTTGAGCGCGGCGAACACCGCCCCGTGGAAGGTGAAGAGGAACAGCGTGACCAGTCCGCCCAGGAGTGCGTACGGGTTGAGCAGGTCGAAGAGGTTTCCGACGTACTCCATGTCGGCGTCGATCTTCACGCCCCGGACGATGTTGCCGAAGGCCACGCCCCAGAGCACGGCCGGGATCAGCGAGGTCCAGAAGATCGCGTGCTCCCAGTTGGTCTGCCAGCGCTCCTCGGGGCGCTTCGCCCGGTACTCGAAGGCCACGCCCCGCACGATCAGGCAGAGCAGGATGACCAGAAGGGGCAGGTAGAAACCGGAGAACAGGGTGGCGTACCACTCCGGGAACGCCGCGAAGGTCGCGCCGCCCGCGCTGAGCAGCCACACCTCGTTCCCGTCCCAGACCGGTCCGATCGTGTTGATCAGGACACGACGTTCCTTGCGGTCGCGGGCCAGCAGTTTGGTGAGGACCCCGATGCCGAAGTCGAACCCCTCCAGGAAGAAGTAGCCGGTCCACAGGACGGCTATGAGCACGAACCAGATGTCGTGGAGTTCCATCTCTCAGCTCCGCTTGGGTCTCAGTAGGAGAAGGCCATCGGCCGGTCGGCGTCCTGGTCGTGGCCGCCGATCCGGGTGGGCGCGTCGAGGTCGGCCTCGGTGAGCTCGGGCGGCCCGGCCTTGACGTACTTCAGGAGCAGCTTGACCTCGATGACGGCGAGGACCGCGTAGAGCGCCGTGAAGACGATCAGCGAGGTGATGACCTCGCCCTGCGATACGCCGGGGGAGACCGCGTCGCGGGTCTGGAACACCCCGTAGACCACCCAGGGCTGGCGTCCCGTCTCGGTGAAGATCCAGCCCCAGCTGTTGGCGATCAGCGGGAAGAGCATGGTCCACAGGGCCGTGATCCAGTACAGGCGGGCGAGCTTCGGGCTCAGCACCCGGTTCTTGAAGAGCACCAGATTCGGCACCTCGTCCTCGCCGGTGCGCAGCGCCTCCGGGAGCATGAACCGCCTCCGTGTCAGCCACAGCCCCAGCAGTCCGAGGCCGAAGGAGGCCATGCCGAAGCCGATCATCCAGCGGAAGCTCCAGAAGGCCACCGGGATGTTGGGCCGGTAGTCCCCCGGGCCGTACTTCTCCTGCTCGGCCTTGTTGATGTCGTTGATGCCGGGGACGTACGAGGTGAAGGTGTCGTCCGCGAGGAAGGACAGGACCCCGGGGATCGAGACCTCGACGTCGTTGTGACCCTCCGCGACGTCCCCCACCGCGAAGAGCGAGAAGGGCGCGCTGTTCTGCCCCTCCCACAGGGCTTCGGCCGCCGCCATCTTCATGGGCTGCTGCTTGAACATCACCTTGCCGAGCACGTCTCCGCTCACGGAGGTGAGGAGGCCGGCGACCACCACGGTGACCAGTCCGACCCGCAGCGAGGTGCGCATCACCGGGATGTGCCGCTTGCGCAGCAGGTGGAAGGCGGCGATACCGACCATGAAGGCACCCCCCACGAGGAAGGCCGCCGTGATCGTGTGGAAGAACTGGGCCAGCGCGGTGTTCTGCGTGAGCACGTGCCAGAAGTCGGTGAGTTCGGCGCGGCCGCGTTCCTTGTTGATGCGGTAACCGACGGGGTGCTGCATCCAGGAGTTGGCCGCCAGGATGAAGAACGTGGAGAGGACGGTGCCGAGGGAGACCATCCATATGCAGGCGAGATGGATCTTCTTCGGCAGCTTGTCCCAGCCGAAGATCCACAGCCCGACGAAGGTGGACTCGAAGAAGAAGGCGATCAGCGCCTCGAAGGCCAGCGGGGCGCCGAAGACGTCACCGACGAACCGTGAGTAGTCGGACCAGTTCATGCCGAACTGGAACTCCTGGACGATGCCGGTGACCACGCCCATCGCGATGTTGATCAGGAAGAGCTTGCCCCAGAACTTCGTCGCCCTGAGGTACTTCTCGTTGTCCGTGCGCACCCAGGCGGTCTGCAGGCCGGCCGTGAGCGCGGCGAGAGAGATCGTCAGAGGGACGAACAGGAAGTGGTAGACGGTGGTGATGCCGAACTGCCATCGCGCCAGAGTCTCCGGTGCCAGAGCCATGTCCACGCCGCTTCTCCTTACGTCGCCGCGATCACAGCCGTCCTTCCGTCCCGGCGATCCACCCGATCACGGGAGGAAACGGGATGCGCTTGTGAACGCGTTCACATTCACAAGCCAGTATGGCGCACACGTCTTCGAGTCCTTTGCCCGGGGGGTGCTTTCCGGCCGCACCGGCCGGACCGGCCGAAACCGGACAGACCTGCCACCGCGTACGGCCCCGCCCCCGGCGGGAAACGCCGGTGGCCCCGGACCTCGACGATCGAGGTCCGGGGCCACCGGGGGCCGAGCGGCGAGCCCGCGGCCGCTACTGCGGGCTGTAGGACTCCGTCACCTTCAGGAAGACGTCGTTCGCCTCCGCCTCCCCGATCGTGACGCGCACACCCTCACCGGCGAACGGCCGCACGACCACTCCCGCCCGCTCGCAGACGGACGCGAAGTCGAGCGTCCGCTCACCGAGCCGCAGCCAGACGAAGTTGGCGTGGGACTCCGGCACGGTCCAGCCCTGCCGGACGAGCCCGTCGTACACGCGGGACCGCTCGCCCACGAGCGCTCCGACCCGGCCCAGCAGCTCACCCTCGGCACGCAGCGAAGCGACCGCGGCGTCCTGCGCGACCTGGCTCACGCCGAAGGGGACGGCCGTCTTGCGGAGCGCCGCCGCCACCGGCTCGTGGGCCACGGCGAAGCCGACCCGGAGCCCCGCGAGGCCGTAGGCCTTGGAGAAGGTCCGCAGCACGGCGACGTTGGGGCGGTCCCGGTAGATCTCTATGCCGTCCGGCACCTCGGCGTCCCGGATGAACTCCTTGTACGCCTCGTCGAGCACCACCAGCACGTCGCTCGGAACCCGGTCGAGGAATCGTTCCAGCTCGGCCCTGCGCACCACGGTGCCGGTCGGGTTGTTCGGGTTGCAGACGAAGATCATGCGCGTGCGGTCGGTGACGGCCCCGGCCATGGCGTCCAGATCGTGCACGTCGCCGGTGGTCAGCGGCACCTTGACCGACGTCGCCCCGCTGATCTGCGTGATGATCGGGTACGCCTCGAACGACCGCCAGGCGTAGATGACCTCGTCACCCGGGCCCGACGTGGCCTGGAGCAGCTGCTGGGCGACGCCCACCGAACCGGTGCCGGTGGCCAGGTGCGAGACCGGAACGCCGTGGCGGTCGGCCAGCTCGTTCACCAGGCGCGTGCACGCCATGTCCGGGTACCTGTTGAAACCGGCGGCGGCCGCGAGCACCGACTCCATCACCCCGGGCAGCGGCGGATAGGGGTTCTCGTTGGAGGACAGCTTGAAGGCGACCGGTCCGTCGGCGGCCGCCGGCTTGCCCGGCACGTACGCAGGGACGCCGTCCAACTCGGCGCGCAGCTTGGGGCTCGTCTCGCTCACCGCAGGTCCTCCTCGACCGTCCGTACACATCAATACTGCTCACCTTATGAGGATTGGGCATCCGTGCGAATGGCTCTGATGCGAAATCTCCGCGGGCGGCAGAACGGACCCCACTCGCACCCTCCCGACAGGCCCTGCCCCGGGGGAGCACTCGGCAACCTGGCGCACGCCCATCGCTCACTCCGTGGCGCGCATCCCTCGAACAGGTGAGTTGAGACCTCTTCGAGACCTGGACCACTGGCCAGGTTCATGCCCGTCGATGCATGACACATTGACCAAACGGGCCCCAACGCCCTTACATCACAAGGCATTTACTGTTCTATGATCATGCAGAAACGTGCCTGTCAACGCGTGCATATGCGACCGGCCCAACCCGGCGTCCGAGCCCTACTATCGGCTCGCCATGACAGCAGCAGGGAAGCACCAGGTGAGCCGGACAGAGACGCCCCGGCGCAGCGGCCGGCCGGGACGGGCGGGTATCCGGGACGTAGCCGCGGCGGCCGGAGTCTCCATCACGACCGTGTCCGATGCGCTCAACGGCAAGGGCAGGCTTCCGGATGCCACCCGCCGCCATGTCCGCGAGGTCGCCGAACGGCTGGGCTACCGCCCGTCGGCCGCGGCCCGCACCCTCCGTACCGGCAGATCGGGGCTCATCGGCCTGACCGTGACCACGTACGGGGATGAACCTTTCACCTTCACCGAGTTCGCCTACTTCGCGGAGATGGCGAGAGCCGCGACGTCGGCCGCGCTCGCCCGCGGCTACGCGCTGGTGATCCTGCCGGCGACCTCACGCCACGACGTCTGGTCGAACGTCGCCCTCGACGGCACGGTCGTCATCGACCCCTCCGACCAGGACCCGGTGGTCACCGAGCTCGTGCGCCAGGGCCTCCCCGTCGTCTCCGACGGGCGCCCGGCCGGAACGCTCCCCGTCACGGCCTGGGTCGACAACGACCACAGGGCTGCCGTGCTCGATCTCCTCGACCACCTCGCGGCCGCCGGAGCGCGCCGCATCGGTCTGCTCACCGGCACGACCACCGACACCTACACCCGGCTGTCCACCACCGCCTATCTCCACTGGTGCGAGCGCGTCGGGCAGGATCCGGTCTACGAGTCCTACCCGGCCCACGACCCGTGCGCCGGGGCCGTCGCCGCCGACCGCCTCCTGGCCCGCCCGGACCGGCCCGACGCCGTCTACGGACTGTTCGACCCGAACGGGACCGACCTGCTCGCCGCCGCACGCCGCTACGGGCTGCGCGTCCCCGAGGACCTCCTGCTGGTGTGCTGCAGCGAGTCCACCGTGTACGCCTCGACCGAGCCCCCCATCACCACGCTCTCCCTGAAACCCCGCAGGATCGGCACCGCGGTCGTCCAGCTCCTCATCGACGCCATCGAAGGGGTCGAGCACGACGGTCCGGTCGAGCAGGTGATACCGACGGAACTCATCGTCCGGACCTCCTCGCAACGGCGGCCACCCCGCACCACGGTCAGCCCACCGCGCTCACCCGCCGGGGACTGATCGGATTAATCCGGACCAAATGGTCGGTGAACCGCGAGTGCGTCCGGATTCACCACCCCTGGTGCGTCACAGAGCACGATCCGCATTCCTATGATGGGCGCACGACACCGCGGACCACCTCTACCAGGCACGGCCCGTCAGGTGTACGGCGGCGCGACGGTGGTGGAGGGGTCGATGACTCAGGGGGCCGGTCAGGAACCCGTGGTGCGGACAGCGACGTTGCGCGACTTCCGCGTACCGCCGTATGCACAGGCGCAGGCGCCTCTGCCGCATCCCGGTCACGCCGTGGTGGGCGACGAGCCGCCGGAGGGGTACACCCCCACCGAGCGCGATCTTCCCGTGATCACCCGCGGCGACACCCTCCAGGTCCCGGACGCCCGCCCGGCCCCGGAAGCGGGGCTCGGCCCCCTGTTCGTGGTCGGCGACGTCCACGGCTACCTCGACGAACTCATGGCGGCCCTGGGCGAGCAGGGACTGATCGACGCCGACGGCCGGTGGGCCGCCGGCAACGCCAGGCTGTGGTTCCTCGGTGACTTCACGGACCGCGGCCCGGACGGCATCGGTGTCATCGACCTCGTCATGCGCCTCTCGGCGGAGGCCGCAGCGGCAGGCGGGTACTGCAAGGCACTCATGGGCAATCACGAACTGCTGCTGATCGGCGCGAAGAGGTTCGGCGACACCCCCGTGAACTCCGGCGCCGGCACCGCGACCTTCCAGGCGGCCTGGCTGCTCAACGGCGGCCAGAAGACGGACATGGAGCGGCTCCAGGACGTCCATCTCCAGTGGATGGCCCGGCTCGACGCGGTCGTCGAGGAGGACGGGCACCTGCTGATGCACTCCGACACCACGGCCTACCTCGACTACGGGTCCACCATCGAGGACGTCAACGACACCGTCCACGCCATCCTCACGCAGAACGACGCGGACGAGTGCTGGGACCTCTTCCGCAAGCTGACCAAGCGCTTCGCCTTCCGCGACGAGGGCGGTGCGCAGGCCGTCCGGGAACTCATGACGACGTACGGCGGGCAGCGCGTCGTCCACGGTCACAGCCCCATCCCGTACCTTCTCGGCGAGGTCGGGTCGGAGGACGGCGAGGAGGCCCCCCGCCCGGTGGTCGACGGGCCGCACGTCTACGCGGAGGGGCTGGCCATCGCCATGGACGGCGGTGTGACCATGGCCGGAAAGCTGCTGGTCGTGCAACTCCCCCTGCACGGGTGACCTTTCGCGGGGGCAGACGCGCCACCACCTGACTCCGTCGACGGCCGGGCAATTTCTGGAAACCCTCTGTCACCGCACGCCGTATGCGCTCTACCATCGGCGTATCAGTAGCAGGCTCTCCTCCGTTTTCGCCCGATCACCCGGCCCACGCGGCGGTCAGGCCCTACGGAGCATCGGGGGATGCAGATGAAAAGCGCTCCGCACCTGCTGGCCGAGGACCGCCCCGAATACGAGCGGATCCTCGCCGACGCGCTGCGTCATGCTCACGAACGCCCCGATCTGGACGGTGTCGGCGACCGCCTCAACACGGAACAGCTCCGGACGATGGCGTTCGACGCCACAGCCCTGATCACGACCGCGGCCGCCACCGAGTACGACCACTACGTCAAGGTCCGCGGTGAACTGCGGGGCCCCGTCGACCCGGCGGACACCGACGCCGTCCTCGGGCCCGCCATGGACGACGACCCCGAGGGCGCGGGAACCCTCGCCGTGATAGCGGCGCTCGCCCCGGTCCTCGCGGGCACGGCGGCCCTGATATTCCTGCTGATCGGCTACCTCCTGAAGGCGGTCAGCTCAGCCTCGTTCGCAGGCCCGATGGTCACGGCGGGCTGGTTCTTCGCGGCCGTCGCGGCCGCGGCCATCCTCGTCGCCGCGATCGGGCTGCTCGTCACCGCGCTGCGCAACGGCGCCACCGCCCTGCCCGCCGTGGACGACGAGGAGGAGGAACTGCCCGAGGAGGTGGCACGCGCCCGGGAGGCCTGGCGCCACGCCCTTCTGGAGCGCGGCATCCTTCCCTTCCTGCGGGACGCGCTGGCCGACCCGACGGCCGGACCGGCCTCCCGTACACCGCACCGCTCGGCCCACCGCATGCCGAAGATCGGCTACAGCCGGCCGGACTTCACCGGGCCGGAGGACGGCCCGTCCGCCGGCCCGCGCCCCACGTTCACGAGCCCGGACTTCACCAGCCCCGACTTCGGCGGCCCCGAGCACCGGCCGGAGTGATCCGGCTCCCCGGCCGCTCCGTCGAGCCCCGGGGCCGCACACGGCAGAGGCCGGGGCGGCTCGCTGCCGCCCCGGCCTCTCTCATCCGCTGTGCGGGTGTGACCGGATCAACCGGCACGACCCGCGGTCCGCGAAGCTCAGACGCCCTGCGGGGCCAGCTTCGGGTTCGCACCGTACTCGTTGACCTCGTTCGAGCCCTCGAGGCACGAGAAGACGAGCAGGACGATGCCGCCGAAGGGGACCACGCCGAGGAGGATCCACCAGCCGGAGCGCCCCGTGTCGTGCAGACGGCGGACCAGGACGGCCAGGGACGGGATGATCACTGCCACGACGTAGATGAGGTAAGGGATCGTCGTGTCGACGGCGACGCTTATGCCCAGCAGGACCGCGAGCGCGATGATGTTGAACAGCGTGTACATCCAGTACTCCTTGCGGCGCGCTCGTCCGCTGAAGCCCGCGTAGTTCTTGAGTACAGCCAGGTACCAGCTCATGGTGCATTCCCTCCCCTGGCGCCCCCCGTTCGGGACGCACACTTTTTCGGCCAAGCACAGCGGAAGGTAAGGCACAGATAAGGACACGGTCAAGCACAGGCGTACTTCCGCCGAAACGTACATCCACCTGCCGCATTACCGTGTCCTTATCGACTCCGAACACCTGGTGAAACAGCGCCAGTTGGTGCTCAAGCGAAACAAATAGGCCACAGGGACCGCTTTCGCCATCTATCCGCTCAAGGCGAGACGCGGCTCGGCGGCGCCGCCGAGGGACCGGAACGGCCCAGGACGACACCGCCGAATCACCACAGAACCCACCCGCCAGGAAGCCCGCCGGGCGGGACCCGGCTCAGTCCGCGAGGGGCAGGTAGACCCTGTTGCCGGCGGCGGCGAACTCCCTGGACTTCTCCGCCATCCCCGCCTCGATCTCGGCCTGCTGGTCCCCGTGCTCACGCCGGATGTCGTGCGAGATCTTCATCGAGCAGAACTTGGGACCGCACATCGAGCAGAAGTGGGCGGTCTTCGCCGGCTCGGCCGGCAGCGTCTCGTCGTGGAACTCCCGTGCCGTGTCGGGGTCGAGAGCGAGGTTGAACTGGTCCTCCCAGCGGAACTCGAACCGGGCGTCCGACAGTGCGTCGTCCCACTCCTGGGCCCCGGGATGCCCCTTGGCCAGGTCCGCCGCGTGCGCCGCGATCTTGTAGGTGATGACGCCGGTCTTCACGTCGTCCCGGTTCGGCAGCCCCAGGTGCTCCTTGGGCGTGACGTAACAGAGCATCGCCGTCCCCCACCACGCGATCATCGCGGCACCGATGCCCGAGGTGATGTGGTCGTACGCCGGCGCGACGTCGGTGGTCAGGGGGCCCAGCGTGTAGAAGGGGGCCTCCTCGCAGATCTCCTGCTGGAGGTCGATGTTCTCCTTGATCTTGTGCATCGGGACGTGCCCCGGGCCCTCGATCATGGTCTGCACGCCGAACCGCTTGGCGACGGTGTTGAGTTCGCCCAGCGTCCGGAGTTCGGCGAACTGCGCCTCGTCGTTGGCGTCCGCGATGGAACCGGGGCGCAGGCCGTCACCGAGCGAGTACGTCACGTCGTACGCCGCGAGGATCTCGCAGAGGTCCTCGAAGTGCTCGTAGAGGAACGACTCCTTGTGGTGCGCCAGACACCAGGCAGCCATGATCGAACCGCCGCGGGAGACGATGCCGGTCTTGCGGCGGGCCGTCAGGGGGACGTACGGCAGCCGGACACCGGCGTGCACCGTCATGTAGTCGACGCCCTGTTCGGCCTGCTCGATGACCGTGTCCTTGTAGATCTCCCAGGTCAGCTCCTCGGCCCGGCCGTCCACCTTCTCCAGGGCCTGGTAGAGCGGCACGGTGCCGATCGGGACCGGACTGTTGCGCAGCACCCACTCGCGGGTCGTGTGGATGTTCCGCCCGGTGGAGAGGTCCATGACCGTGTCGGCCCCCCACTTCGTGGCCCAGGTCATCTTGTCCACCTCCTCCTCGATGGAGGAGGTGACCGCGGAGTTGCCGATGTTGGCGTTGACCTTCACGAGGAACCGCTTGCCGATGATCATCGGCTCGATCTCCGGATGGTTGACGTTGGCCGGAAGCACGGCCCGGCCCGCCGCGATCTCGTCCCGTACGACCTCGGGGGCGACGTTCTCGCGGATCGCGACGTACTCCATCTCCGGAGTGATCTCGCCCCGGCGCGCATAGGCGAGCTGGGTCACCGGGCTGCCGTCGCGGCTCCGCCGGGGCTGTCGCGGCCGGCCGGGGAAGACGGCGTCGAGATTCCGCAGGCCGCCGCGTGGCGACGTGTGCTTCAGCCCGTCGTCCTCGGGGCGCGCGGGGCGTCCCGCGTACTCCTCGGTGTCGCCGCGCGCGATGATCCAGTTCTCCCGGAGAGGGGAGAGCCCGCGCCGGACGTCGGTCTCGGTGGTGGGGTCGGTGTACGGCCCGGACGTGTCGTAGAGCGTCACGTCCTTGCCGTTGGTGAGGTGCACCTGACGGACCGGCACCCGGAGATCCGGGCGCGAGCCCTGGACGTATCCCTTGTGCCAGCCGATGGACTTCCCGGCCTCGGTGCTCTCGGTGCTCTCGGTGCTCTCGGTGCTCTCCGCGTATCGCGCTTGCTGCGCGTTCCGCTCCGAGGCAGGCGTGCGTGCGTCCGCTGTGGTCATCAGACCTACTCCCTACGCCGGCATTACCCGGTAACAGGTTCGGCGGTCGGCGCAGCTGTCCCGTACGGATATACGGAGGTCAGCGCCCTCTCAGCCCGGTGCTCCGAGCTCCCGCGTGTGCAAATGTGCCTCCACGCTAGCGGCCCGGCTGGCGTGCTGGCCAGAGGGCCTCCACCGTTCTTGGGATGATCGGCGTGTGACGTCCCCCGGAAGCGCTCCCGAACCGCACGGCCCCGCGTCAGGCAGCACGCAGAGTCATGCCCACGCCCACACGCACAGCCACGGCCCCGCCGCACCCGTCTCGAAGCACCTGCGCAAGGTCATCGCGGCCGTCGTGATCCCCTTCGCCACGGCCGTCCTGGTCGGCCTCGTCGCGTTCTGGCCGGGCGGGGCGCCCGCCCACGAACGCACGGGTGTCGGTTTCGACCGGCAGACCCAGGAGGGCAGGGTCGTCGAGGTCGTCAGGGTCGACTGCTCGGACGTCAACGCCGGGCAGGTCCCCCCGACCGGAGACACCTCCACGCTCTCGGGCAGGGAGGCCGTCAACGAGCAGTCGGGGCAGTGCAAGAAGGCGACCGTCGAAGTGACGACCGGCGAGGACGCGGGCCGCAGGTTCGTCGAGATCATCCAGCCCGACGCCACCCGGCAACTGGAGGAAGGGCAGGGCGTGATCGTGGCCTACGCCCCGGACGCGCCCCGCGATCTGCAGTACTCGGTGACGGACGTGGACCGCACGGTCCCCATGGCCCTGCTGGCGGGGATCTTCGCCCTCGCGGTGGTCGTGGTGGGGAGGATGCGCGGGCTGATGGCGCTGATCGCGCTCGCGGTTTCCTTCGCCGTGCTGACGCTGTTCATCCTGCCGGCGATCCTGCAGGGCTCGAATCCGCTCGTCGTCGCGGTGATCGGGGCCAGCGCCATCATGCTGATCGCCCTCTACACCTGCCACGGGCTGACGGCGCGTACGTCGGTGGCCGTCATCGGCACCCTCATCTCGCTGGTGCTGATCGGTCTGCTGGGCTCGCTCTTCATCGGCTGGGCGCACCTGTCGGGCAACACGGACGACAACACCGGCCTCATTCACGGTCTGTACCCGGAGATCGACATGAGCGGCCTCCTCCTGGCCGGTGTGATCATCGGTTCGCTGGGTGTACTCGACGACGTGACCGTCACGCAGACGTCCGCGGTGTGGGAACTGCACCAGGCGGACCCCACGATGGGCGTACGGCGGCTCTACCGCGCCGGCATCCGGATCGGGCGCGACCACATCGCCTCGGTCGTCAACACCCTCGTACTCGCCTACGCGGGCGCGGCCCTTCCCCTGCTCCTGCTCTTCTCGATCGCCCAGAGCAGTGTGGGCACCGTCGCCAACAGCGAACTCGTCGCGGAGGAGATCGTCCGGACACTGGTCGGCTCGATCGGGCTGGTCGCCTCGGTGCCGGTGACGACGGTGCTCGCGGCCCTGGTGGTCTCCGCGGACCGCACGGGGCTCGGCGCGGAAGCCGGAGTTCCGGCCCCCGCGCGGACCGGGAGGGGACGACGCCGCAAGGCGTGATCCGGGGGCGCCGGACACGTGGCCCCCGGGCGGCCGGTGTTCGATGACCGGCCGGGTTTTCCGGCTCAGCCGGCGTTCTGTTCCTTCGCCAGGATGCGCCCGAGTGCCTCTTCCAGATTGCCGTCGAAGTCACTCAGCGTGTGCTCCTGTCCCAAAGGCACCAGCTTGTCCGTCCGGTCGAGAAAGGCCACAAGGGGTGCGGTACCGGCCCGGAACAGCGCGCGGTCGGCGCCGACCTGCAGCCGGATGTGGACGTCCGAGAGCCCTTCGGGCTCGGTCGGGCCGATGTGCACATCGCCGTCACCGCTGGGGCTGTTGAGCCCGTCGAGCAGCAGCTCACGGCCGAACGCCCAGGTGACGGGGGCGTCACCGGGCAGGTGGAAGGTCATCCGGATCGCGTACGGATCGCTGACCTCGTATCGAAGCTCCACCGGAATACGGAAGGAAAGCTCCTCGGAGACGAGGAAGCTCATCATGACCTCTGCCTGAACCGACTCGCGCATCGTTCAACCCCGCAGTAGATGAATCTGGCCAGGAATGATCCCCCATGGCCCTATTGACGCCATCGTGGTGCACGCGCTAGCAGATCACAAGGAGTGATTTTTCAGATACTGATAGAGAACACGAACGAGCGCAAGAGCGCGGTCACTTCGCAGCGTAGTTGTTCGATTGCGGCGAGCAACCGTTCTTCTTGCTGCAGGGGGAGAGATACAGCCATGGCCGCCACGGCGGAGCCGACGGTGATCGGGATGGCGGCGCACACCGTTCCGATGGCGTACTCCTGGCGTTCGACGACCGGTTCCGAATGTTTCATCGCCCTGAGCCGGGCCAGGAGTGTCTGACGGTCCCTCACGGAGTAACGCGTCAGCGGCCTGACGGGATAGCGGTCGAGATGGTCCTCCCGCGCACGCTCGTCGAGCTGGCCGAGCAGACACTGTCCGATCGCGTGGGCGTGGCCGGCCTCACGGAACGCCACCCACTCCCGCACCGCGGGAGCGGCGGGCGAGTCGGCGACCGCGATCATCTCGATCTCGCCCTCCCGGTACAGGCCGCAGTACACGGGTGCGCCGACGACCTCCGCCCAGTGCGCGAGGGAGTCGACGATCACCCCGGGACGCGGGGTGGCGGGGCCACCGCCCAGCCGCTCGGCGGCCGCGCCGAAGAGGAAGACGCCGTTCTCCCGGCGGAGGTATCCCTCATGGGTCAGGGTGCGCAGCAGGTGATAGGCCGTGGGGAGGGGAAGACCGGCCTCCCGGGCGAGCTGCTTGGCCGGCGCCCCGTCCCGATGGGTGCCCACGGCCTCCATAAGTCGCAACGCCCGCTGGACCGAACCGATCAATGTCGGTACAGCGGTGCTCGATGCCGTGGTCACAGGTCGCCCCCAGGCATGGTGACGGGCTGTCAGCCCTCCCGTGGGGGCCGCCCCCACGGGCCCGCCGCGAGACTGGGGTCCTGAGACCGGACGGTCGCACAAACCACTGGGCAGGATGGTGACGAGCCGTCATTTCCCAGCTGGCGGCAGCGGTACGTCACTGTATCGGCACGATCTGCCACGGGAAGGTTTTCGTCCAGGACTTAGCTCCGCTGGGCTAACGCCCGGCCCATGACCGCCCGCCGGCCCTCGGAGCCGCCGCCCGGCGGGGCTCGGCGGACGACCGCCCGGGGCCTTCTACCAGTCGCTGCGGGAGGACGAGCCCGTGAACTTCCGCACGACGAAGACCAGGCCGCCCACCAGGACGACGAAGACCAACGCCTTGAACAGCAGACCGATGACGAACCCGACCACGCTGGCGATCAGGCCCCCGAACACGACGATCGCGATGAGAGGCACCGCGACCCACTTCACCCACCAGGGCATCCCCGCGAAAATCTCCCGCACCGCCATCGCCGCTACCTCGTCTCCGTGAGTTCCTGCCTCGATGCTAGAGGCGCCGGAGCGGCCGGCGGGGGGCCGGGAGCCCTTGGAGTCCCCTGAACGATCCCCTAGGGAATCGCGGTGGCCCGGGCCGGCGTTCCCTGGGGGGACGCGGCCGGGAGAGCCTCGGAGCAGGGAGCGCCGCTCAGGCTTCCGGGGGCGAGAAAACCACCATCACCCGCAGGTCCTCCGTGATGTGGTGGAACTTGTGGGCCGTCCCCGCCGGTACGTACACCACGCTTCCCCTCCCCACCTGTGTCGTCTCCATGCCGACGGTGATCGAGGCGCGACCGCTCACGACGAGGTACACCTCGTCCTGCTTGTGCGGCTGCTGGGGGTCGAGCGCTCCGGCGTCCAGGGCGTAGAGACCCACGGACATGTTGCGTTCCCGGACGAACTGCAGGTAGGCACCGTCGTTGGCGGCGCGTTCCGCCTCCAGCTCGTCCAGCCTGAATGCCTTCATCGTGCGTCCGCCCCTCGTGCCCGTACTCGTCTGTCCCGCCGGTGCCCGTCACCGATCACGTCTGCCACGATCAGACACATGAAGAATTTCGTAGTCAAGACGATCGCCAACGCGGGTGCGCTGGCCGTGGCCATCTGGCTGCTCCAGGACATCACGCTGACCGGCGACGACACCGGGCGCGAAGTGCTCACCCTGCTGCTCGTGGCCCTGCTCTTCGGCCTGGTGAACTTCATCGTCAAGCCGGTGGTGAAGCTGCTCACCCTGCCCCTGTTCGTCCTGACGCTCGGGCTGCTCACTCTGGTCGTCAACGCCCTCATGCTGATGCTGACCTCATGGCTGGCCGGCGGCGTCGACCTGAACTTCCATGTCGACGGCTTCTGGACCGCCGTCCTGGGCGGTCTGATCATCTCGGTCGTGTCGTGGGCGCTCAATGTGGTCCTCCCCGACGAGGACTGAGCCCTCGCCTGATGGCACAGTGCGGAGCGGACCGGTGGACACCGGTGGACTCCGGGGAGAGCAGAGGAACGAGCATGAGCACCATGGGCGACGGAACACGGGCCGTACGAGCGGGCCTGCCCGAACCGGAACAGTACGAACCCACACTCCCGGGTCCCGTCTTCGCCGCGCACTTCCACCTGTCCGGAGAGCCCGTCGGCCCCTACACGTACGGCCGGGACACGAACCCGACCTGGACTCATCTCGAACGGGCCATCGGCGAGCTGGAGGCCCCGGGGGAGCGGGTCGAGACCACCGTCTTCGCCTCGGGCATGGCCGCCGTCTCGGCGGTACTGCTGTCCCAGGCGCGCGCGGGAGACGTGGTGGTCCTGCCCGACGACGGCTACCAGGCGCTCCCCCTGGTGAGGGAGCAGCTCGAGGCGTACGGCGTCGAGGTCCGGACCGCACCGACGGGCGGCAACGCCCAGCTGGAGCTGCTGGAGGGCGCCAAGCTGCTGTGGATCGAGACGCCGTCGAACCCGGGGCTCGACGTCTGTGACGTACGCGAGCTGGTCGAGGCGGCACACGCCGCGGGCGTCCTCGTGGCCGTCGACAACACGCTCGCCACCCCGCTGGGCCAGCGGCCCCTCGATCTGGGGGCGGACTTCTCGGTGGCCAGCGACACGAAGGGCATGACCGGGCACGGGGACATCCTGCTCGGCCACGTGACCTGCCGGGACCCGGCGCTCGCCGCGGAGGTGCGGCGCTGGCGCAAGGTGGTCGGCGCGATCCCCGGCCCGATGGAGGCCTGGCTCGCCCACCGGTCCCTGGCCACGCTGCACCTGCGGATCGACCGGCAGTGCGCGACCGCGCTCACCCTGGCCCAGGCGCTCTCCGAGCGCGCGGACGTGACGGGACTGCGCTACCCCGGACTCCCCGGTGACCCGTCCTACCCGACCGCCGTGCGGCAGATGCGGCGCTTCGGATCGGTCGTCTCCTTCGAGCTGGCGGACGAACAGACCGCGGAGCGCTTTCTGGCGGCCCTGCGGCTGGTCGACGACGCGACCAGCTTCGGCGGCGTCCGCTCCACCGCTGAGCGCAGGGCCCGCTGGGGCGGGGACGCGGTTGCGGCGGGCTTCGTGCGGTTCTCCGTCGGCGCCGAGGACCCCGCCGACCTGCTCGCCGACGTGGAGAGCGCACTGGACGCGGCCGCACGGTGACCACCGCGCGCTGATGGTCGCAGCAGGACCGGTCCCGGGACTGGGCGTCCCCGTCCACCGGGCCGGTCCTGCTGGGGACGAGCGGCCCGAGTCTCCCCCCTCGTGACTCGGACCGCCCCGGCTCCTGCACGAAGAACCGCTTCGACAAGGCTAGTTGACTGTGCGTCAGTGTCCAATCACAGGAGCGGCAGCGACCTATCGACATATTTATAGTTGTGGCGGACGGACGACTGGACGGTTGAGGGGCGGACCATGGACCTGGCGCTGTTGCGTACGTTCGTCACGGTGCACCGGGCCGGTTCGTTCACCCGGGCCGCGGCACTGCTCGGGCTGTCCCAGCCCGCCGTCACCTCGCAGATCCGCACGCTGGAACGGCAGCTGGGCCGCCCTCTCTTCCTTCGCAGGGCGCGCGGCGTCACCCCGACCACCGTGGGCGACGAACTCGCCCACCGGGCCGCTCCGCACCTGGACGCACTGGTGGACATAGTCGAGGCCGGGCTGGACGACGCATCGGGGGTGCGAACGCTGCACCTGGCAGGACCTCCCGAGTTCACCTCGCTGCGCGCTCTGCCCGCCCTGGCCCCACTGGTCGCGCAGGGGCTCGCGTTGCGCGGCACCTTCCTCGCGAACACCGAGGAGGCGATGGAAGGACTGGCTGCCGGGCACCACGATCTGGCCATCACGACGGCGCGCCCGAGGGGCGGACCGCTGACCTCCACGACGCTCTGCGACGAGGAGCACGTGCTGGTCGCGGCACCACGCTGGGCCGGGCGGCTGGGGCCGGGGGCTCTGAAACACCGTGGGCCCGTCCTGCTGGAGCAGCTGCCCGTCGTCGAGGTGCACGAGAGCCTTCCCCTGGTCTCGCGCTACTGGGCCGCTGTCTTCGACAGCCGTCCCGCGGCTTCCGCCGCGGTCATCGTTCCCGACCTGCGCGCCGTGCTGGAATGCGCCGCGGCCGGCGCCGGTCTCGCGGTGCTGCCCCGCTACCTCTGCGCGGACGCCCTGGAGCGGGGCGAGGTCGTGGCCCTGCTCGACCCCCCGGTGCCCCCGCTCCGCACCTACTTCCTGATCGCGAGGACCGGCACACTCGGCCTCCCGCACATCGCGCGGGCCCACGAGTGGCTGACGCGCGCCGCCGTGGACTGGTGACCGGTCTGCCGACTGGAGTTTCAGAACGCCCTTCCTGGGCCACTCTCTTGCCATGACCGAACGCCCTGTGGTCAAGCGCACAGCCCGAGCCGTCCTGCTGGACGGCAATGACCTGATCCTCATCAAGCGCACGAAGCCCGGAGTCGACCCTTACTGGGTCACGCCGGGTGGCGGGGTCGAGCCGGAGGACTCCTCCGTCGTCGAGGCGCTCCACCGCGAGATCGACGAAGAACTCGGTGCCAAGGTCGTCGATGTCGTGCCGTGTTTCGTCGACACCGTCGAGCACATCGTCGGCGGTGGCGTGAAAGGCGTGAAGGTGCAGCACTTCTTCGTCTGCCGCCTGGCATCGATGGACCTCTCGCTCCGTCACGGTCCGGAGATCGACGAACCGTCCGGGGAGTACGAGATCGTGCGCGTGCCCTTCAGCCGTGTCGGCATCGCGGCGGTGCACCTGGTGCCGCTCTCGTTGCGGCACTACCTGGACGGCAACATCGAGGGAGTTCGCGCACTGCACGCCTCCGACCTGGGGTGATCTTCCGCTGCGCGGCCGGAGCGCGCCCGGGGCGCACGACGGGTGAAACGGTGCCCCGGCCGGAGCGTTCGGCGCAGGTGGAAGCGGAGCCATCGTGCGGGCGCGACGCGGGCACCACCGGGCGCGGTCAGCGTGTGCGCCGCGAGCGGGGTCCGCCATGTACGCCGAGGCCAGTAGCCGTGGATACTCCCGCCGTCGGATGACCCGGCGTCCCCCGCTTGGCACCGTGTTTCACGTGAAACCACTCAAGCGTCCCGTGCGCCGAAGCATCCTCGTCTCTCATGTAGCGGTGTCCGTGGGCTGGCTGGGCCTCACCGTGTGCCTGCTGGTCCTCGGCCTCGCCGCCTTCCTCACCGACGACCCGGGCATGGCTGTGGCCGCCACCCGTGCGATGAAGGTGCTCGCGGACTGGCTCGTGACGCCGGTCGCCCTGCTTTCCCTGGTCAGTGGGCTGATCCTGGCACTCGGCACTCCGTGGGGTCTGGCCCGGCATCGATGGGTCTGGGTGAAGTTCTGGCTGACGCTCATCGCCACGGGGCTGTCGGTCTTCTCGCTCCGTCCGGGCATCGACGAGGCCGTGGCCCGGGGTGCGGCAGACATCGATCTCGTCATCGCACCCTCGGTGGCCACGGCCACGTACCTCTTCGTCACCGCGATATCGGTAGTGAAGCCCTGGGGACCGACCCGCCGAGGCCGCCTCCGGCGACGGTCTCGGGAGACCGGTCGGCTGCCTGTGGGTCTCGGGTGAGCGTGCGGCGCTCCAGCATGCCGGAGAACGCCGCCAGGAGGAGAGCCGAGCCGGCGAGTACGGCACCGACCCAGTTGGGCGCGGTGTAACCGAACCCGGCGGCGATGACGATGCCTCCGAGCCAGGCCGAGAGCGCGTTGCCGAGGTTGAAGGCCCCGATGTTGACGGCCGAGGCCAGGGTGGGCGCACCCGCCGCCTGGTCGAGGACCCGCTTCTGCAGCGGCGGGACGGTCGCGAAGCCCAGGCCACCGATGAGGACGATGGTGATCGCTGCCGCGACCTTGTTGTGCGCGGTCAGGGTGAACAGGGCCAGGACCACGGCGAGCGCGCCCAGGGACACGTACAGCATGGGCATCAGGTGGCGGTCCGCGAACCTTCCGCCGAGGAGGTTGCCGCCGACCATTCCGAGCCCGAAGAGCACCAGCAGCCAGGTGACGGACGAGGTGGCGTACCCGGCGGTCTCCGTCATCATCGGCGTGATGTAGGTGATCGCCGCGAACACCCCTCCGAACCCCAGCACCGTCATGGCCATGGCGAGCAGCACCTGGACGTTGCGGAACGCGGCCAGCTCGTGCCGGATCCTGACGCCCTCGGGCTTCGGCTGCTCGGGGACCAGCCTGGCGACACCGGCGAGCCCGAGGGCCCCCAGTCCGGCGACGACCAGGAACGTGAGTCGCCAGCCGAAGTTCTGCCCGATGAAGGTCCCCAGCGGTACACCGACGACATTGGCGACGGTGAGCCCGGTGAACATCATGGCGATGGCACCGGCCTTCTTCTGCGGCGCCACCAGATCTGCCGCCACGACGGACCCGATACCGAAGAACGCTCCGTGGGCGAGGGAAGCGATCACCCGCCCCATGAGCATCACACCGAAGGTCGGAGCGAGCGCGGAGACGACGTTCCCGACGATGAACAGCCCCATCAGAACCATCAGCATGCGCTTACGAGTCACCCGGGTACCCAGCACCGTCATCAGCGGGGCACCGAGAACCACACCCAGGGCGTAGCCCGTGACCAGGAAGCCGGCGGTCGGGATCGAGACCTGGAAGTCCGCCGCGACATCAGGGAGAAGCCCCATGATCACGAACTCTGTCGTCCCGATGCCGAAGGCCCCTATGGCCAGGGCGAGGAGCGCGAGCGGCATGTGTGCCACCTTCCAAGAGATTGCGTCTGCGCTTTACGAGCGTTCACAATAATTGCAGGCGCAGGTTAATTGCAAACGCGGGCTATTGCGAACGTGCCCTATCCTTGAGGCAAGCAGCTCCCGCACGGAGGGAAGACCATGACAGCGACCGATCCCGCACTGACGGCCCTGGCCCAGAGCTGGTGCGCCCTCTCCCTGCTCCACGGAAAGATCGAGGCGCGCATCGAGCGGGCGCTGCAGTCCGGGCACGGCCTCAGCGCGCGGGAGTTCTCGCTGCTCGACGTCCTGAGCCGCCAGCACAGCGGCACAGGAGGACACCTGCAGATGAAGCAGGTGGCCGACGCCGTGGTGCTCAGCCAGAGCGCCACCACCCGGCTCGTCACCCGGCTCGAGGATCGCGGCCTGCTCACCCGTTACCTCTGCGACACGGACCGCCGGGGCATCTACACGGATGTCACGGCCGCGGGTCTCGAACTCCTCGGCGAGGCACGACCCACCAACGACACCGCGCTGCGCGCCGCTCTGGACGAAGCTGCCGAGAACCCCGAGCTCGCTCCGCTCGTCCGGACGGTCGAAGCACTCAAGGTGCCTGCCTGAAACCCGGCGCACGCGGGGGGCCTGCCATAGCCGTAGGACCCCTTCGCTCGAACCGGCTGGCCGAGCGTGATGAGCGCGCGCCCGAACCGACCGACTGAGGACGGTGCGGGCCGACCGGCTGAGCCGGCGGGCCGACCGACCCGGTGAGCCGTGTGCGGGCCGACCGGCCGGCCGAGCGGGGTGCGCGCTTCGAG
This sequence comes from Streptomyces sp. NPDC001822, assembly GCF_042892135.1. Lineage (NCBI taxonomy): Bacteria > Bacillati > Actinomycetota > Actinomycetes > Kitasatosporales > Streptomycetaceae > Streptomyces > Streptomyces sp. NPDC001822. The sequence goes on along the minus strand of NZ_JBIATW010000006.1, from coordinate 201,162 downwards.
GTCGGCGGCCCCGGGGCAAGCCCCCTCCCAGGAATCCGCGGCGCTCAAGGCCCTCTCCTGGGCCGGTGCATTGCGTACTCTGCCGATCATGAGCGATCTCGACATACGCCCTGCCGCACCCACGGACATCCCGGCCGTCGTGGCCATGCTCGCCGACGACCCGCTGGGGGCGCAGCGCGAGTCCCCGGACGACCTCGCGCCCTATCACGCCGCGTTCCAGCGGCTCGCCGACGATCCGAACCAGCATCTCGTCGTCGCCGTACGCGAGGGCCGCGTCGTGGGAACGCTGCAGCTCACAGTGGTCCCCGGCCTGTCGCGACGCGGGGCCACCCGCTCGCTCATCGAAGGAGTCCGCGTCCACGCCGACGAACGGGGCAGCGGTCTCGGCACCCAGCTGATCCAGTGGGCGGTCGACGAATCCCGCCGCCAGGAATGCCAGCTGGTACAGCTGACCTCGGACGCCACGCGCCTCGACGCCCACCGCTTCTACGAGCGGCTCGGCTTCACGGCAAGCCACGTGGGATTCAAACTCGCACTGTGAACCCGTAGGGCCCCGGGAAGTCCCCGACGCCGAGAGGGCAGACACATGTACCGCATCGACGACGAGCAGCGCAGAACCAGGCTGGGGCGACGTCATCTGCTGGCTGCGTCCGGGCGCACCGACTCGGTCGTGGCCGTGGCGGACGCCTTGGTGGCCCTGCACGCGACTGACGCCGCGACGCTCCACCTCTCCGTGTGCGCACGCCTGTCCGACCCCGGGACCGCCGTCGTCGAGCGGGCGCTCTACGACGACATCGCGCTGGTCCGTCTGCTCTCGATGCGGAACACCCTGTTCACCGTCTCCAGGGAGGTCGCGCCCTTCGTCGACGCGGCGAACGCACGCGCGGTGGCAGCCAGAGAACGCCGCAAGCTGCTCAAGCATCTGCGGGAGGACGGCAACGGCCTGGACGAACGGTGGCTCGCCGACACCGAGGCCGAGACGCTCACTGCCCTGGCCGCCCGAGGGCATGCGACGGGAAGCGAGCTATCCGCTGCCGTGCCGGCCCTGCGTACAAGGATCACGGTCTTTCCGGGCACGAGGCAGGAAGCGGCGCAGGGGGTCGCCTCCCGCGTCATCAGAGTGCTCGCCGCGGACGGCCGGATCCGGCGGGACCGGCCGCGCGGTTCGTGGACGTCCAGCCAGTTCCGCTGGACCGGCGCCGAACCGTGGCCCGCGTCGGAACCCGCCGGAGCACGGGCGGAGGTGGCCAGGCGCTGGCTGCGCTCCTACGGTCCCGCGACCGAGGAGGATCTGAAGTGGTGGACCGGCTGGGGCGCCCGCGACACACGTGCGGCTCTGGCCGCCGCCGGTGCGCAGGAGGTACTGCTCGACAGCGGGGCCGTGGGCCTGGTCGCCCCGGGTGATCACGACCCGGAACCACCTCCGGAACCCTGGGCCGCTCTGTTGCCCGGCCTGGACCCCAGCGCGATGGGCTGGGCCGACCGCGGCTTCCATCTCCCCGCCGAACACCGTGCCGCGCTTTTCGACCGAGCCGGCAACGTCGGCCCCACGGTGTGGTGGAACGGCACGATCGTCGGCGGATGGGCCCAGCGTGCGGACGGCGAGCTCGTGTGGCGGCTCCTGTCCGACGTGGGCGACGAGGCAGCCCGGCTCATCGAGGCGGAGGCGGCCCGGTTGTCGGCATGGGTGGGCGCGGCCCGGATCACTCCCCGCTTCCGTACCCCGCTGGAGCGCGAACTGTCGGGGTGACCATCCCGCTGCCCGTCCGAGGGGCGTGAGCGCATGTCCCTCGGAGGGCGCGGGCTGGACGGCGGCCAGGAGCGGCGCACGTCACGGCCAGGAGCGGCGCACGGCAGTCGCGGAGGACGTGCCCGACGGCGAGGAGTCACCGCCATCGGAGGGGACCGTCTCGGACGGCGAGGTGGCCGGCGTTTCACGTGAAACGCCGGCCGGGGCCCTCAGGTGGCGAGACCGCGCCAGCCTCCTTCGTCCACGCCGCCGGGAACGTCCGCGTCACGCTCGTACGGCTCCCGCGTGAAGGCGAACGATCCGAGGTCCAGGTGATCGACCGTGCCGTCGTCCGCGCGCACGATCCTGAGGGTCTCCCCCGCGTAGTAACCGTTCAGGCCCGTCCACGTCCCGTCGGGGCACGCCCGGAATCGGGCGGAACGACCGGGCCCGCGCAGCGGCAGGAGTTCCAGGCCCCGGTCAGCCAGCAGTTTCAGGCCGTAGACGTGAGTGCCCCAGTACCAGGGGCCCGTGAGCGCGAGCAGTTCCTCGTCGAACTCGGGGAGCGGGCGCCACGGTTCGGGAATCCTCGGCTCCGCGTCCGCGACGATATGCAGGAGGTCAGCGGCGATCGACCCCGTGAGGGGACCGGAGGTGGCGTTGGAGAGCACCACCGCAGCCACATCGTCCTCGGCGCTGAACCACAGAGCGGCGACGAAGCCCGGCAGCGATCCCGAGTGCCCCAGAAGGGTGCGGTCGTTCCTCCTCACGGCCTGCAGACCGAGTCCGTAGGTGGCAGCCCATTCCCCAGCTTCGGGCGGGGCGGCCGGTGCACGCATCTCCTCGACCGAGGAGACCCGAAGCACACGTTCGTCGCCCCCGGCCAGGAAGGCGGCGAAGCGGAGGAGATCGGTGGTGGTCGACCAGAGCTGGCCTGCCGGAGCCATGAGCCCGAGGTCCTCGGACGGCTCGGGCAGCATGACGTCCGCCCAGGGATGCACGGCCCACCCTCCGGCGTGCGGAGCCCGGGCCTCGGGAGTCGTGCGGTCCATGCCGAGGGGTTCCAGGATCTCCCGGCGCAGTACGTCGGCCCAGGGCTCTCCCCGGAGCTTCTCCACGAGCGAACCGAGCAGCGTGTAACCGGGGTTGGAGTAGTGATGGGCGTGGCCCGCGGGATGCATCAACGGCTTCTCACCCAGCACGTCGGCCAGTGCCGGCCGCATGTCCCCCGGCGTCCTCTCCCACCACGGCGCGGGCGTCTCGGCCCCCAGACCCGCACTGTGGCCGAGCAGTTGGAACACGGTCACCCTCCCCGCGTCCGTGCCGGGCAAGTACTTCTCCAGAGGGTCGTCCAGGTCCAGCAGGCCCTCGTCCCGCAGCCGCATCACCAGCACCGCGGTGAACGTCTTGGTGATGGAACCGATCCGGAACTGCGTATCGCCGTCCGGGGCATGGCCCTCCACACAGCTCCGGGCACCGCTCCAGGCGATCCGGCCGTCTCGCTGCACCGCGGCAACGAGCGAAGGGGCCCGCCCTTCGGACTGCGCGGTGGCCACACGATGGAGGAGGGCACGTCGAGTGCCGGGGAGCAGGGATTCGGAAGAGTTCATGCCCAAGGATGGCCCGTACGGCGATCACCGGGCGAACCGTTTCCCGGCGGCCTGGATCACCGGGGCTGATCGCACCGTCCGAGGTACCCGCGACGGATCTCACTGAGCAGCCGCCGTCGACTGTGGCAAGGGGCAAGCGGCAGGGGACGGACTTCCGGCTGCTGTGACCAGCCGTAAGCCGGTTGTGGCCCGATGTGCCGAGCTGGGATGCTCCTCGGGCGTCCCGCACGGACGAGGAACCCGCACCTGAAGCCTGCTGGACGCATGACGAAGGGACACTTCATCGATGCGCATCCTTCTGATCGGGCCGCCCGGAGCGGGCAAGGGCACGCAGGCAGTGCGCCTCGCCACGCATCTGTCGATCGAGCACATCTCCGCCGGTGATCTGTTGCGCGAGCACATCGACCGGGGCTCCGAGCTCGGGCGGGACGCCCGTACGCACATGCTGGCCGGCCTCCTGGTCCCGGACGAGGTCATGATCGAGGTGGTCGAGAAGCGCTTGGCCCGCAGGGACGTCGTGCAGGGATTCCTGCTGGACGGCTTCCCTCGCAATCGTGTCCAGGCGGAGGCACTGGACCGCATCCTGACCGGCTCGGAGTCGCGACTGGATGCCGTGCTGGACCTGGAGATCCCCGAGGCCGAGGTGATCAGACGTATCGCCGGGCGGCGGCTGTGCCGCCAGGACCGCCGGCACATCTTCCACGTCGACTACAGCCCGCCCGAAGCGGCGGGACGCTGCGACCTCTGCGGCGGTGAGCTGTACCAGCGGACTGACGATCTCGAGGTGACTGTCCGCAGGCGGCTGGAGGTGTACCGCAGCGAGACGGCCCCTGTCGTCGACCACTATCGGCCCCGAGGCCTGCTGACCACGATCTCCGCCCTCGGCGGGGTCCAGGAGATTTTGGACCGTGCGCTGGCCGCCATCAGCCGGGGCCCGGACGAAGCCGCGGACGAAACCCGGGACGCGTCGAGCAACTGACCCTCGACTCCGCCGGCCCCGCGCGTACGGCGCGTACCGGGCGGCCCTGTACGCCGACTGTAGGTTCTCACCTTCGGTGTCATATCGCGACGCTGTGACCTGCAGGTCTTGGCGATGTGTCACCCGGGTCGGCATGGGCGCTGCCTCACGGCCATGTCGTTTCGCGGATAGATCGCCGGCGTCGTCAGGATGGTCGAGCAGGGGCTCAAGCGTCGATGAGATCTCGCTCCATCGCCTGTCCCCGCCGAAGCCCCACATGTCCGACAGCGTGAACCCCTCAGCGTGGGTCAAGCGCTGGCGGAAGACGGTTTACCAGCCACTGGTCGCTGCACTTCGCGACCTGCACCGGGTTCCCGTACTCATGGGACGTACCGTTCATCGATCCGCTGAGCGACGGGCGATATCGCGTCTGCGGTCCTTCTCGTGGAACGGTCATCGGTGAATGCGACACCGCGGCAACTGCCATCGCCAGGGTGGTGGTCGCGCTTCCGGCCAACTGCGGGCCCGCTGTCGCAGGCACCGCAAACGATCAGCGTCAGGGCTGACTCGCGATCTGGCTCTGCATGATGCTGATGGTCGCGATGACCCTCTCGCCGAGGGAGTCAGTGTCATGGCCGCCGCGTTCGGCGCGTGCAGCAGTGCCTTTCCACGTTTGATGTAGGTCTCGCGGCTCGTGTCAGAGACCACCGCTGTGACCTGCGGCTCCCGGATCTGTCGCACGACGTGCCGGGGTTGATCAGTCTCACCACGGTGGCGGATCCCCAGGGCCGAGCTCGTCACCCGTCTTCATCGTCGAAGTCGTAGGGCGGGATGGTCCATCGCATCACCATCTCGCCCGCCTCGTCGGCTTCGAGCGTGACCGGATACACCTGGCCGGCGTCCCGCTCACCGCGGTGCCTGATCGAGTGGTCGCCCTGGTCCCATTCGATGCCGAGCACCTGGCAGCCGCCGACCTCGATCGCTCCGGCGCGGAGCGGGTGGTGCCACCCGGCTCGCCGGAAGCGGTGGTAGTCGGTGTGCTTGTCGATCGAGACCACGAGGCCCTTGCCGTGGAGGCGGTCGCACCAGGCGGCGAGTTCGGCCGCACGGGCGGCCGCCTCGGCCATCGGGAGGTCGAGCCACCCATGCGGTCCGTCGACGCCGTGCTGCGCGATCCGCTCGCCGCCGAACTCGGCGTGCGCGTCGTCCGCGTACCTGCCCCAGTAGAAGACGTCAGCGAGCCCATCGGCTGGCTCACCGTCCATTCCCGTCCACGTGTACAGCCCTGCGGCGTCGCCGATGACCATGCCGCACCGGTCAACGGGCAGGTCCCCCAGCTGGACCGGCACCGATCGATTCGCAGTCCCGGGCCACGGAAGGCCGGGGCTGATCTCCAGGGTCGCGATCGTCGGCTCTTCGTCGAACGGGGATGGCGAGGTACTCGCCCTCACCTTCAAGGGCCGGTCCGCGACGGCTGGGACCGCGACCGCCTCGCACAACCACTCGCGAAGATGGCCTCCTCCCGACGCCGCTGCCGCCCTGGCGCGCCCTGGCAAGGGCTGCCCGAGCTCCCGCCAGTAGTCGATCCATCCGGCCATGCCGAGCACCAGCACGCCAGACGGTGCGTTGACGGATCCCAGGTCAACGAAGGTCTCCTGCATGCGCTGATTGTGCCTTCCCCGTACGACAGGATTCTGTGCGAGCTACCGCAGCGACCTGCGAATCTCAGTTCAGTGTCCGATCCGGCTTCAATCCGACATCGACCGTGAGATTCCGACACGGGATTTGAGATCCCACATGTGAGAACCCGTACGACGACGCCTCAGGTCTGCGCCATGTCCACGAACCGCGAGTAGTGGCCCTGGAACGCCACGGTGATCGTCGCCGTCGGACCGTTACGGTGCTTGGCGACGATCAGGTCCGCCTCGCCCGCGCGCGGTGACTCCTTCTCGTACGCGTCCTCGCGGTGGAGAAGGATCACCATGTCGGCGTCCTGCTCGATGGAGCCGGACTCACGCAGGTCGGAGACCATCGGCTTCTTGTCGGTGCGCTGTTCGGGGCCACGGTTCAGCTGCGAGAGCGCGATGACCGGCAACTCCAGCTCCTTGGCCAGGAGCTTGAGGTTTCGGGACATGTCCGAGACCTCCTGCTGACGGCTCTCGGCCCGCTTGGCGCCACCGGACTGCATCAGCTGCAGATAGTCGATGACCACCAGCTTCAGATCGTTGCGCTGCTTGAGGCGACGGCACTTCGCCCGGATCTCCATCATGGACAGGTTGGGCGAGTCGTCGATGTAGAGCGGAGCCGCGGAGACATCCGGCATACGCCGTGCCAGCCTCGTCCAGTCCTCGTCAGTCATCGTGCCCGACCGCATGTGGTGAAGCGCCACACGTGCCTCGGCGGACAGCAGGCGCATCGCGATCTCGTTGCGCCCCATTTCCAGGGAGAAGATCACACTCGGCAGATTGCCCTTGATCGAGCAGGCGCGGGCGAAGTCCAGAGCCAGCGTGGACTTACCCATGGCCGGGCGGGCCGCGATGACGATCATCTGACCGGGATGCAGACCGTTCGTCAGGGCGTCGAGGTCGGTGAAACCGGTCGGCACACCCGTCATCTCGCCGCTTCGGGACCCGATGGCCTCGATCTCGTCGAGAGCCCCTTCCATGATGTCGCCGAGCGGGAGGTAGTCCTCGCTGGTGCGCTGTTCCGTGACGGCGTAGATCTCGGCCTGGGCGGAGTTGACGATCTCGTCGACGTCGCCGTCCGCCGCGTATCCCATCTGCGTGATCTTCGTACCGGCTTCGACCAGCCGGCGGAGCACGGCCCGCTCGTGGACGATCTCCGCGTAGTACGAGGCGTTGGCCGCGGTGGGAACCGACTGGACCAGGGTGTGCAGATACGGAGCCCCGCCGACCTTGGTGATCTCGCCGCGCTTGACCAGCTCGGCCGCGACGGTGATCGGGTCGGCCGGCTCCCCCTTGGCATAGAGGTCGAGGATCGCCGTGAAGACGGTCTCGTGGGCCGGACGGTAGAAGTCGTGGCCCTTGATGATCTCCACGACGTCGGCGATGGCGTCCTTGGAGAGGAGCATGCCGCCGAGCACCGACTGTTCGGCGTCGAGATCCTGCGGAGGCACCCGCTCGAAGCCGGACGATCCCCCGTCCCAGCCGCTCTCACGGCCGCGCTCGTGCTGCTCGTCGCGCCCCTTGCCCTCTCCGCGGCGCTGACGGGACACGGGCAGACGGTCACTGGGACCGACGTCGGCCCAGGGATCGTCCAAAGGCTCGGGAATGCTCACCGGGCCACCTCCTCCCGTCCGCGTCGCGGACCTAGCCGTGCCACTCTTTCTTACGGCACCGCACCGACAAACAAGACGCCCGACTCCGGTTCCGGCGCGTCTGGTTCTGCGGTTTTCCGAGCCGAGACGGAGTGCGGGCGCCGCACCACGGTAGGCCCGTCCGCACCGTCAGCCAATCTGGTTATCCACAGGGCATGTGGACGACGGACCAGATGCTGTGGAGAACTCGGCAGAACCTGTGCACGGACCGGGGGACAGCACTGTGGACAAACTCATACCGGATCCGCCGCATCCCGCATGACCTGGCCTTTCTCCGTCCACGGCCTGTGGGAGAGAAAAACTTTTGCCCGCAGCCCAAGATCACCGTAACCAGTCCCCGACAGAGGTCGTTACGACGAGTTGAGTAAGGATCCCTACGGGATTGCATCTCTTACCTGTGGAAGATTAGATTGGCCCCCATGACCCAGGCTCCCGCCGCCCGGCGGCCGTCCCGCCGCAGACATGATCGCGAGATCATCGCCCTCGCCGTACCCGCCTTCGGCGCGCTCGTCGCGGAGCCGCTTTTCGTGATGGTCGACAGTGCCATCGTCGGCCATCTCGGCACTCCTCAACTGGCCGGCCTGGCCATCGCGGCGGCCCTCCTGACCACCGCGGTCAGCATCTTCGTGTTCCTCGCCTACGCCACCACCGCTGCCGTCGCCCGCCGCGTCGGCGCGGGCGATCTCGCTTCCGCCATCCGCCAGGGAATGGACGGCATCTGGCTCGCCCTCATCATCGGCGTGGCGGTGGTCGCCCTCACTCTTCCCCTGGCTCCCTGGCTGGTGGATGCCTTCGGTGCGTCGGACACGGCAGCGCCGTACGCCAGCACCTACCTACGGATCTCCAGCCTGGGCATTCCGGCCATGCTCATCGTCCTGGCGGCCACCGGCGTACTGCGCGGACTGCAGAACACCCGCACACCTCTCTACGTCGCGATCGGCGGATTCGCGGTGAACGGCGCCCTCAATCTCGTGCTCGTCTACGGTGCGGGGCTCGGGATCGCGGGATCCGCGTGGGGAACGGTCATCGCACAGGTGGCGATGGCGCTCGTCTACCTGATCGTCGTCGTGCGCGGGGCGCGTCGGCACGGGGCCTCGCTCCGTCCGGACCTGGCGGGCATTCGTGCCAGCGCCCAAGCGGGTATCCCCCTGCTGGTCCGCACCCTCTCGCTGCGGGCGGTCCTGCTGATCGCCACAGCGGTGGCCGCGCGACTCGGAGACACGGACATCGCCGCCCACCAGATCATCCTGTCGCTCTGGAGCCTCGCGGCCTTCGCGCTCGACGCGATCGCCATCGCCGGGCAGGCCATCATCGGCCGGTACCTGGGAGCGAGCGACACAGAGGGCGCCCGGGAGGCCTGCCGCAGGATGATCCAGTGGGGAATCGCGTCGGGGGTGGCGCTGGGACTGCTGATCGTGCTCGCCAGGCCGCTGTTCGTCCCGCTGTTCACCGGCGACACCGATGTGCAGAACGCCCTGCTCCCTGCGCTGCTCGTGGTGGCTCTCTCCCAGCCGATCTGCGGTGTGGTCTTCGTGCTGGACGGAGTGCTGATGGGAGCGGGGGACGGCCGGTACCTCGCTTCGGCCATGCTCCTGACGCTGGCAGTCTTCGCTCCGTTCGCGCTCCTCGTCCCCAGCCTCGGAGGCGGTCTGACCGCTCTCTGGTGGGCGATGACGCTGATGATGGGAGTGCGGCTGATGACGCTCTGGCTGCGCATGCGTTCCGGTCGCTGGATCGTCACGGGTGCCACGCGTTGAAGGGCCCACACTCCCGCGCGACTCCGTTTCACGTGAAACCGGCCCGCGTTCCCCTCGCAAGCTAGCCCAGTCCCGCAACTCGGCTCCCTGAAAACAGGCCGTTACCTCTGCCCGTTTCACGTGAAACGGTCCACCCCGTCCGTTTCACGTGAAACGACGAAGGGCCGCACCCAAGGGTGCGGCCCTTCACCTAGCTCCACTGAGCTGTGCCCTTAGGCAGCAACGACCTCGATACCGAGCTTCGCGGCAACCTCGGGGTGCAGCCGGACGGACACCTGGTGTCCGCCGAGCGTCTTGATCGGCGAGCCGAGCTCGACGCGACGCTTGTCGACGTCCGGACCACCGGCAGACTTGATCGCGGAAGCGATGTCAGCCGGGGTGACGGAGCCGAACAGGCGGCCGGCGTCGCCGGAGCGAACGGCCAGCCGGACCTTGACGGCCTCGAGCTTGGCCTTGATCTCGTTGGCCTGCTCGATCGTCGCGATCTCGTGGATCTTGCGGGCGCGGCGGATCTGCGCCACGTCCTTCTCGCCACCCTTGGTCCAGCGAATGGCAAAGCCACGCGGAACCAGGTAGTTACGGGCGTACCCGTCCTTGACGTCCACGACGTCACCTGCGGCACCGAGGCCTGTGACCTCGTGGGTGAGGATGATCTTCATGATTCGGTCACCCTTCCCTTATCGCGCGGTAGACGTGTAGGGCAGCAGCGCCATCTCACGGCTGTTCTTGACTGCCGTGGCGACGTCACGCTGGTGCTGCGTGCAGTTGCCGGTGACGCGGCGGGCACGGATCTTGCCGCGGTCGGAAATGAACTTCCGCAGCATGTTCGTGTCCTTGTAGTCCACGTACTGGGTCTTGTCCTTGCAGAACGCGCAGACCTTCTTCTTAGGCTTGCGCACAGGCGGCTTCGCCATGGTGTTTCTCCTGTGTGATCAAGAAGTGGGGGTACGAGCAGCCCTAGAAGGGAGGCTCGTCCGAGTAGCCGCCGCCAGATCCGCCGGAACCGCCGGAGCTTCCGCCCCAACCGCCTCCGCCGCCCTGCTGGCCCCCGCCCTGCTGACCGCCGGCCGGCGCGCTGGTGGCCCACGGGTCGTCGGCGGGTGCACCGCCGCCGCCCTGCTGGCCACCGCCACCGGGACCGCCGCCCCAGTTGCCGCCGCCCTGCTGGCCACCGCCGTATCCGCCCTGACCGCCGCCCTGGCCACCGCGACCGCTGGTCTTGGTGACCTTGGCCGTGGCGCTCTTCAGGCTGGGGCCGACTTCTTCGACGTCCAGCTCGTAGACCGTGCGCTTGACGCCCTCACGGTCCTCGTAGGACCGCTGCTTCAACCGGCCCTGCACGATGACGCGCATGCCTCGCTGAAGCGACTCCGCGACGTTCTCCGCCGCCTGACGCCAGACCGAGCAGGTGAGGAACAGGCCTTCGCCGTCCTTCCACTCATTGGTCTGCCGGTCGAAAATGCGGGGAGTGGACGCGACACGGAACTTCGCGACCGCCGCACCGGACGGGGTGAAGCGCAGCTCGGGGTCGTCGACGAGATTGCCGACGACCGTGATGACGGTCTCGCCTGCCATGGGTGAACCTCTCGGCGGGGATTGCTTCTGGCTGCTTGCTACTCGAACCCGGGAACCACTGAGCTAGATGCTCAGTGGGTCTCGGGACGGAGGACCTTGGTCCGGAGGACCGACTCGTTCAGGTTCATCTGTCGGTCGAGCTCCTTGACGACCGCAGGCTCGGCCTGCAGGTCGATGACCGAGTAGATGCCCTCAGGCTTCTTCTTGATCTCGTAAGAGAGACGACGACGGCCCCAGGTGTCGACCTTCTCGACCTTTCCGTTGCCCTCACGGACGACGGAGAGGAAGTTCTCGATCAGCGGGGAGACAGCTCGCTCCTCGAGATCGGGGTCGAGGATGACCATCACTTCGTAGTGACGCATGTGGAACCCACCTCCTTTGGACTCAGCGGCCACGGTCGTTCCGTGGCAGGAGGGTCGTGATGCGTAAGCAACAGTGTCTCCGAGTAAAACAGCCGCCACTGACAGCGCCCGTCTTCGATGATCGAGGGGGAGCTGCTGTGCTGGCTCAAGGCAGACACGGGTGCAGACCGTACAGAGTACCCGCAGACGGGCTTCCGGTTGAAATCCGGTGTTCAGGGCGCACAATCGAGACAGTCGCGGTGTGATCGGCACAACATCGCACCGCTCTTCTGCCAGGAGGTGCTCCATGGCGCAGACAATGCGGTCCCCCGGTGGCCGAACCGCTCCCAGCCGCGTCGCCAACGCCCGTCCCGCCACCGGTTCGCTTTTCGCCACGGACGGCAGGCCCCATCCGCTCCAGGAAGGGCTGATGGCGGTCACAGGGGTGCTGGGGATCCTCGCCTTCGTGTCGGCGCAGTTCTACAACCTGCACCTGCTCAGCTCGTGGGCGGGCCTGATCGGCCTGCTGGTGGGCGCGTACGGGCAGTTCCACTCCAGGACGACCTGGCAGCGGTTCGGCTTCGTGATGGGCATGGGGTCCTCCGCCGTCGGTTTCTACCTGGGCATGGCGCACGGAGGCCTCTTCGGCGGCGTCATCACCTGACCGGCAGAGCCTCGGCCGACCACGGTCCGCCGCCCGCCGCAGCGCTGCGGCGGGCGATGCGACAGGGCGGTGGCCCGGCCCGGTCCCGACGGGGCCGGGCCGGGCGCCCGTCCGCCACAGTAGGCTTCGGCGCGAGAGCCGGAGCCCCTGACCGATGGGGACACACCTGCCGAGGAGCGCCCCATCATGAGCCTGACCCTGAGGACCATCAGCCGAGAACAGCATCTGGCGTACATCCAGAGCCTGCCCTCGGCCAGTCACTGCCAGGTCCCGGCGTGGGCTGATGTGAAGACCGAGTGGCGCTCCGAGAATCTCGGATGGTTCGACAAGAGCGGCGAGATGGTCGGCGCCGGCCTGGTGCTCTACCGCCAGCTGCCCAAGATCAAGCGCTATCTCGCCTACCTTCCCGAGGGCCCGGTCATCAACTGGTACGCCCCAAATCTGGACGAGTGGCTCCAGCCGATGCTCGCCCACCTCAAGCAGCAGGGCGCCTTCTCCGTGAAGATGGGCCCGCCCGTGGTCATCCGGCGCTGGGACTCGGCCGCCATCAAGTCGGGCATCCAGGATCCCGACGTGAAGCGGCTCCGTGACGTCGAGGCGAGCCACATCGAGCCCCGCGCGTTCGAGGTCTCCGACCGGCTGCGCAAGATGGGCTGGCAGCAGGGCGAGGACGGCGGCGCCGGCTTCGGTGACGTACAGCCGCGCTACGTCTTCCAGGTGCCCCTGGCCAACCGCTCCCTCGAGGACGTGCTGAAGGGCTTCAACCAGCTCTGGCGACGCAACATCAAGAAGGCCGACAAGGCCGGCGTCGAGGTCGTCCAGGGAGGCTACGAAGACCTCGCCGAGTGGCAGCGGCTGTACGAGATCACCGCCGTGCGCGACCACTTCAGGCCGCGCCCGCTCTCGTACTTCCAGCGGATGTGGACGGTGCTCAACTCCGAGGACCCCAACCGCATGCGGCTGTACTTCGCCCGGCACAACGGAGTGAACCTCTCGGCAGCCACGATGCTCGTCGTCGGTGGCCACGTCTGGTATTCCTACGGCGCCTCCGACAACATCGGGCGCGAGGTCCGCCCCTCCAACGCCATGCAGTGGCGCATGCTGCGCGACTCGTATGCCATGGGCGCGACCGTCTACGACCTTCGCGGCATCAGTGACTCCCTGGACGAGACCGACCACCTCTTCGGCCTGATCCAGTTCAAGGTGGGCACCGGCGGGGAAGCCGTCGAGTACGTCGGCGAATGGGACTTCCCCCTCAACAAGCTGCTGCACAAGGCGCTCGATATGTACATGTCGCGCCGCTAGGCGCACCCCGGTCACGATCACCACCAGCTCCTCTCCCTCATCTCACTTACACCGCAGCCACCAGAAAGGTTCCGGGCCGGCCATGGCGCTCTCCCTCTACGTCGACACCGCGCGCTGGCGGGCGCACCAGAAATCCGTGCTCGACCAGTTCCCGGGGCTCGTCCCCGTCTGCAAGGGCAACGGATACGGCTTCGGCCACGAGCGGCTGGCCGACGAGGCGATCCGCTTCGGGTCCGAGACCCTGGCCGTCGGCACCACGTACGAGGCCGCCCGCATCAAGGACTGGTTCAGCGGCGACCTGCTGGTGCTCACCCCCTTCCGCAGGGGCGAGGAGCCGGTGCCGCTGCCCGACCGCGTCATCCGGTCCGTCTCCTCCGTGGACGGCGTGCACGCTCTGGTGGGTGCGCGGGTGGTCATCGAGTGCATGAGCTCGATGAAGCGCCACGGCGTGAAGGAGGAGGAGCTCGGCCAGCTGCACGCGGCGATAGAGGACGTGCGTCTCGAAGGGTTCGCCCTGCACCTCCCCCTGGACCGCACGGACGGTTCGGACGCCGTCGAGGAGGTCATCACCTGGATGGACCGCCTCCGCGCCGCCCGGCTGCCCCTGCACACGATGTTCGTCAGCCACCTGCGCGCCGAGGAGCTGGCCCGCCTCCAGCAGCAGTTCCCGCAGACCCGCTTCCGTGCGCGCATCGGCACACGGCTCTGGCTCGGCGACCACGAGGCGACCGAATACCGCGGCGCCGTGCTCGACGTCACCCGCGTCGTCAAGGGCGACCGGTTCGGCTACCGCCAGCAGAAGGCCGCGTCCGACGGGTGGCTCGTGGTCGTCGCCGGCGGGACCTCGCACGGCGTGGGCCTGGAGGCTCCGAAGGCCCTGCACGGGGTGATGCCTCGCGCCAAGGGCGTCGCACGGGCGGGGCTGGCCACCGTGAACCGCAACCTGTCGCCGTTCGTCTGGGCGGGCAAGCAGCGCTGGTTCGCCGAGCCGCCGCACATGCAGGTGTCGATCCTCTTCGTGCCCTCGGACGCTCAGGAACCGAGGGTCGGCGACGAACTGGTGGCCCACCTGCGCCACACGACCACCCAGTTCGACCGCCTCGTGGACCGGTAGCCCGGCCCTCCCTCAGCCGGACGCCGTCCGGCCGGCGGAACCCCACTCCACCCGCGGTCCTTCGACCGCGGGTGCGGCGTTTCCGGCGCGGCGGTCCGCCGCGCCCGCGAGCGCGACCTTGTCCGGCGCGCCGTCGAGCACCCCGCCCGACGGGTCGTCGGCCCCGTCGCGCCGCACGGGGTCCTTCTCCGGCCTCAGGATGTCCCTGACGACCATGGCGCACAGGTAGAGCGTGCCCACCAGGTGCAGGAGGATCGCGACCTGGTAGCCCTCCTGCGGCAGCCCCTGGTGCTTGTCTCCGCTCGTCGTGTAGGCGAGGTAGAACCAGATGCCCAGGAAGTACATGACCTCGCAGGCCTGCCAGACGAGGAAGTCGCGCCAGCGGGGCCTGGCCAGCGCTGCCAGCGGAATCAGCCAGAGGACGTACTGCGGCGAGTAGACCTTGTTCGTCAGGATGAACGCGGCCACCACCAGGAACGCGAGCTGCGCGAACCGGGGCCTGCGCCGGGCACCCAGCGCCAGGCCGGCGATCCCCGCGCACAGCACGATCATCAGCGCCACGGAGGCGGTGTTGACCGTGTCCACCTCGATGGGCCGGCCGGTGCGCTGGGTGATGACCAGCCAGAACGAGCCGTAGTCGATCTGCCGTTCCTGGCTGAACGTGTAGAACTTCTTCCAGCCCTCGGGGGCGTACAGCATCACCGGCAGGTTCACCACCAGCCAGGCCGCGGCCGCGCCGAAGACGGCGGTACCGCACTCGCGCCACTTCCCGGCCCGCCAGCACAGGACCAGCACGGGCCCCAAAAGCAGCACGGGGTACAGCTTGGCGGCCGTCGCCAGGCCGATCAGGACTCCGAAGGCGAGCGGCTTGCTCCGGGACCACATGAGCATCGCCGCGGCCGTCAGCGCGACGGCGAGCAGGTCCCAGTTGATGGTCGCGGTGAGGGCGAGGGCAGGGGCGAGCGCGACGAGCAGACCGTCCCACGGGCGGCGCCGGTGCGTACGGGCGACGCACACCGCGATGATCACGGCGCAGATCATCAGCATGCCCGCGTTGACCATCCAGTAGATCTGCTCGCGCTGCTGGATCGGGTCCGAGGACGGCGTCAGCGTCAGCCAGGACGCGATCTGCATGAAAAGGCCGGTCAGGACGGGGTACTCGAGGTACGCCATGTCGCCGCTGAGCCGGTCGAAGTACGGCGTGAGGCCGTCGGCGAAGCCGCGTCCGAGGTAGAGGTGCGGGATGTCGGAGTAGCAGGCGTGGGTGTACTGCGAGCTGGTGCCGCGGAACCAGGCCCAGTCGTAGCAGGGGATCTTCTGCACCATGCCCAGCGCGAACATCCCGATCGCCAGGAGGGCGATCACACGCACCGGCGTGAGCGGCCCGGAACCGAACCGTGCCCAGCGACCCGCCGGCCCGCCGATCAGTTCGCTGCCCGCTGCGGCGATCTCGTCCTGTCGCGTGGGCGGTACGACGGACGGCTCCTGGTCCACGCTCGTGGCTTCTGCGCTTGGCATGCCCCACATCCTGCCGTACGGCGCTGTGTGCGGGCGTGGGACGCCGGCGGGACGCACGAGGGCCGCCGGCACCTGGCAGGTGCGGGCGGCCCTCTCACACGCGTCGGGCGGGCCCCGAAGGGCTTCCCGGTGGGCGGTGGTGGTGTCCACCGCCCACTGTGGCTCTATCCGCCGCCCCCGAAGAGCTGGCCGCCATTGCTCGAGTTCCCGTTGGTCGTGCCTTGCGTGTTGCCCTGCGTCGTGCCCTCGGTCGTACCGGTGTTGGTACTGCCCTCGGTGGTTCCGGCGTCGGTCCCCGCGTTCGTGGTGCCTTCGGTGGTGCCGGCGTTCTCCTGGCCCTTGGTCGTTCCACCGTCGTTCTTGCAGTCCCAGTCGAGCGGCGCACACGTGTCGCTCGGCGTGGGGGACGGGGTCGTCGGGGTGGGCGACGGCGTCTCGGGGGCCTTGGTGGTCTCCGAGGGCGAGGGCGTCGGACTCGGCGTCGGGCTGGGGCTGGCGCCGCCGCCGTACAGCGTGTCGCCGTACGGTTCGGGCTTCGGGAAGTTGACGACCTTCTTGCCCTTCATGGCCTCGGCCATGTAGTCGTGCCAGATCTGCGCCGGGAACGAGGCACCGTGGATCGACACCTCGCCGCCGGTGCCGTACATCTCCAGGAACTTGCGGTTCTTCTTCGTCTCGTCGTCGTCCAGCCTGAACATGCTGACGGCGGTGGACAGCTGCGGGGTGTAGCCGACGAACCAGGCCGACTTGTTGCCGTCGGTGGTACCCGTCTTGCCCGCCACGTCGCGACCCGGCAGCCGGGCCGGTGTGCCCGTGCCGTGCTCGACGACGTTCTTCAGCACGTCGGTGACGTTGTCCGCGATAGCGGTTTTGAACGCTCGCTTGGACACCGTGTCGTGCTGGTAGATGACCTCGCCCTTCTTCTTCACCTCGGTGACGGAGAAGGGTTCGTTCCGCATGCCGCTGGTGGCGAAGGTGGCATAGGCGCCGGCCATCCGGATGGCACTCGGCGAGGACGTGCCGATGGAGAACGAGGGGACGCTCGAGCTCGCCATGAACTCGTCGTCACGCAGTCCCGCGTCTATGGCCGCCTGCTTGACCTTGTCGGTGCCGATGTCCATGCCGAGCTGGACGTAGGGGGAGTTCGCGGACTCCTGCATGGCGTAGCGCAGGGTGACAGGACCGTAGTCGCTGCCACCGTCGTTCTTCTGGAGCAGCTCGGCCTGGTCCTCCCCGTGCCAGACCTCGCCGTTGTACTTCGTGATCCTCAGCTTGTTGTCGCCGTTGTAGATGCTCTTCGGCGACACGATCTTCCGGTCCGAGAGACCCTGGTCCTCAGGGAGTTTCGGGTCGCGCTTCCCGTACTGCATGGCCGCTGCCAGCACGAACGGCTTCCACGTCGAGCCGACCTGCGCACCGGTCGCATCCGCGTTGTTGGTGTAGTGCTTCGTCGCGTCCTGGCCGCCGTACGTGGCGACGATGGCACCCGTCTTGGTGTTCACCGACGCGCCGCCGAACTGGACGTGCGTGTCCTTGTCGGGACGCTTCTTCGGGTTGATCTTCGCCTTGAGTACCGTGTTGATCGACTTCTCGAGCTGGTCGACCTTCTTCTTGTCGAAGGTCGTGTGGATCTCGTAGCCGCCCAGGGCGAGTTCCTTGCCGGTGACGTGCCTCTTGTTGTGCGCGAGGAAGTACTTCTTGGCGAGGTCGACGAGGTAGCCGGTCTGGCCGCCCAGCTTGGCGTCCGTCTTCGGCTTCTGCGGCATGGGGAAGGTCGTGTACTTGGCACGCTCGGCCGCGGTCATCCGGTGGTCGTTGACCTCCTCGTCGAGGATCCACTTCCAGCGGTCCTTGGCCCGCTCGGTGTTCGCCTTCGCCGAGGCCTTCACCTGGTCGACCTCCGGGGCGCCGGCGGGGTCGTAGTAGCTCGCGCCCTTGAGCAGGGTCGCCAGGAAGGCGCACTCGCTCGGGTTCAGGTCCTGGGCGTCCTTGTTGTAGTAGGCACGCGCCGCGGCCTGCAGTCCGTAAGCACCACGTCCGTAATAGGAGACGTTGAGGTACCCCTTCATGACCTTCTCTTTGGTCTCCGTCTTGCCGACCTTGAGCGTGATGAAGAGTTCCTTGAACTTCCGGCTCAGGGTCTGGTCCTGGGAGAGCATCGAGTTCTTCACGTACTGCTGGGTGATCGTCGAACCGCCCTGGGTGTCACCTCCCTTCGCCATGTTGTAGAAGGCGCGGGCGATGCCCATGGGGTCGATGCCCCTGTCGTGATCGAACGACTTGTTCTCGGCGGAGATGACGGCGTTCCGCATCGCCGCCGGAATCTGGGCGTACTCGATCTCCTGGCGGTTGACGTCACCGCCCTCGGCGACCATCGGCGTGTTGTCGGCCCAGTAGTAGACGTTGTTCTGGGCGGTGGCGATGTCCTTGGGCTCCGGCGGCACCACCAGGGCGTAGGCGATGCCGGCGGCGCCCATCATGACGCCGAGGAAACCCAGGCACAGGCCGGAGAACAGCTTCCACGACGGAACCCAGCGCCGCGCACCGTACTTACCGGCTCGCGGGTAGTCGATGAGGCGCTTCTTGCCTGAATCGGCACGCCCCCTGCCACGGCCTTCAGGACCGCTGCTGTCCCCCCCTCCACGGCGCCTGCCTCCGCCCCGCTGGGCGGCGCGGCGCGCCTCGGCGCGGCCGCCGTACGACGACTCCTCGCCGTGCGCGTCGGAGGGTGATTCTGACGTTGCTCTACGTGACGCATCAGTGCGGCGTCCAGCAGGCTGTTGGGCGGCTCGTCTGGCCGCTGCGCGCCCGCCACCTTGCGGTTGGGACGCTTTGCGACGGTGCTCGCTCATCGAACGACTACTCCTCGGGCAGGCAAGAGTGCCTGGAAGCGGCAGTTGAGATCCGGTCCCCCCGAATTACGGACAAGCCCTGCGGAAGGCTCACCCGCGATACATCCGGCAGTCCGCGATAACGGACGCGCTGCACCGTCTCGCGGTTCCCGGTGGTCTGCATGCCGCACAGACTACGCACGGTCAAAAACCTCTGTGGACCGAACTTCACCCCAAATCACGCAAGTCGCTCGCTATGAATCCCTGATGTGACGCCGCTCACGAACCGTGCCCTTGTCGAACATCGCGGACCGATCTATCGTGCTGATGTATCGAGTCGATACATCAGCACGGCATAAGGTGGGGTCCAGTGGCCCCGCGGACGCAGGGCGAAGAAAGGACGGCGAAGGTGAGCAGACGCTCCGGCATCCTCGAATTCGCCGTGCTCGGCCTGCTCCGTGAGTCGCCGATGCACGGGTACGAGCTGCGGAAGCGCCTCAACACGTCGCTGGGGATCTTCCGCGCCTTCAGCTACGGCACCCTCTATCCCTGCCTCAAGACGCTGGTCGCGAGCGGCTGGTTGATCGAGGAGCCGCTGAGCGCCCCGGCGTCGCCGGCCACCACGGGCCGCGGGGTCGCTCCCGCGTCCTCGCTGGCGGGCCGGCGCGCCAAGATCGTCTACCGGTTGACGGCGGAAGGTAAGGAGCACTTCGAGGAGTTGCTCTCGCACACCGGCCCGGACGCCTGGGAGGACGAGCACTTCGCCGCTCGTTTCGCCTTCTTCGGGCAGACGGAGCGCGACGTGCGGATGCGCGTGCTCGAAGGGCGCCGCAGCAGGCTGGAGGAGCGCCTCGAGAAGATGCGCGCCTCGCTGGCCCGCACCCGGGAACGACTCGACGACTACACGCTTGAGCTGCAGCGGCACGGCATGGAGTCCGTGGAGCGCGAGGTGCGCTGGCTGAACGAGCTCATCGAGAGCGAGCGGTCGGGCAAGGATCGGAGACGATCCTCGCCCGAGGGCTCCCCTCAGCACGGAACATCAGGAGAGACGGGCGGCCTGCCCCGGCACGGGGACCCATCCCGGCCGGATCCGTCCGACGACACCAAGTGAAATCCCCGCAGAACCGCGTGCGGTACCGGGGAACACCGAGAACACAGGGAGCAATCGGCATGGGTTCGGTTCGCGTAGCCATCGTCGGCGTGGGCAACTGCGCCGCCTCACTGGTGCAGGGCGTCGAGTTCTACAAGGACGCCGATCCGGCCGGCAAGGTGCCCGGCCTGATGCACGTCCAGTTCGGCGACTACCACGTGGGTGACGTCGAGTTCGTCGCCGCCTTCGACGTCGACGCGAAGAAGGTCGGCCTCGACCTCGCGGACGCCATCGGCGCCAGCGAGAACAACACCATCAAGATCGCCGACGTGCCCAGCACCGGCGTGACCGTCCAGCGCGGCCACACCCACGACGGGCTCGGCAAGTACTACCGCGAGACGATCGAGGAGTCCACCGAGGCCCCCGTCGACATCGTCCAGGTCCTCAAGGACAAGCAGGTCGACGTCCTCGTCTGCTACCTGCCCGTGGGTTCCGAGGTCGCCGCGAAGTTCTACGCGCAGTGCGCCATCGACGCCAAGGTCGCGTTCGTGAACGCCCTGCCGGTGTTCATCGCAGGCACCAAGGAGTGGGCCGACAAGTTCACCGAGGCCGGTGTCCCGATCGTCGGGGACGACATCAAGTCGCAGGTCGGCGCCACCATCACGCACCGCGTGATGGCGAAGCTCTTCGAGGACCGGGGCGTCGTCCTGGACCGCACGATGCAGCTGAACGTCGGCGGCAACATGGACTTCAAGAACATGCTCGAGCGTGAGCGCCTGGAGTCGAAGAAGATCTCGAAGACGCAGGCCGTCACCTCGCAGATCCGCGACCGTGAGCTCGGCGCCGACAACGTCCACATCGGTCCCTCGGACTACGTGGCCTGGCTGGACGACCGCAAGTGGGCGTACGTGCGCCTCGAGGGCCGCGCCTTCGGTGACGTCCCGCTGAACCTGGAGTACAAGCTCGAGGTCTGGGACTCCCCGAACTCCGCCGGTGTCATCATCGACGCCGTGCGCGCGGCGAAGATCGCCAAGGACCGCGGCATCGGTGGCCCGATCCTCTCGGCCTCCTCGTACTTCATGAAGTCCCCGCCGGTCCAGTACTTCGACGACGAGGCCCGCGAGAACGTCGAGAAGTTCATCAGCGGCGACGTCGAGCGCTGATCGATCCGGGGCGACGCCTGTTCGCTTCCATGAGGGGTCCCCGGGCAATCCGCCCGGGGACCCCTCATGTGTGTGACCCTTGCGCACATGCCTGTCGTGCGTGATCTTCGCGTGCTCCTGCGCCTGAGGAACTTCCGTCGCCTGCTGGCCGTACGGCTTCTCTCCCAGTGTGCCGACGGCGTCTACCAGGTCGCGCTCGCCACCTACGTCGTCTTCTCACCGGAGAACCAGACGACGCCCGGGGCCATCGCCTCGGCCATGGCCGTACTGCTGCTCCCGTACTCGCTGATCGGCCCCTTCGCCGGAGTGCTGCTCGACCGCTGGCCGCGTCGCCAGGTCTTCCTCTACGGCAACCTCCTACGGGCCACCCTGGCCTGCTGTACGGCCCTGCTGCTCCTGAGCTCGGTCCCGGACTGGCTCTTCTACGTCTCCGCCCTCTGCGTCACCGCGGTGAATCGCTTCGTCCTGGCCGGCCTCTCGGCGGCCCTGCCCCGCGTGGTGGACACCGACCGGCTCGTCATCGCCAACTCGCTCTCCCCGACCGCCGGAACACTGGCCGCCACAGCGGGCGGAGGTCTCGCTCTGGCCATCCGGCTGCTGACCGACGGGTCCGACGCCGCTGTGGTCCTGTTGGGCGCCCTCCTCTATCTCCTGTCGGCCGTGGCTTCCCTGTCGCTGCCCCGCGCCCTCCTCGGGCCGGATCGGGACGAGCACCATGTCCGACTGCGCGAGGCACTGAGCGCCACGGCGTCAGGCCTCCTGGCCGGACTGCGCCATCTGGCGGAACGCAAGGACGCGGCACGGGCCCTGATCGCGATGACGGTGCTGCGCTTCTGCTACGGGGCGCTCACCGTGATGCTGCTCATGCTCTGCCGGTACGCCTGGTCCGACGGCGAATCCGACGGTCTGGCCCTGCTCGGCCTGGCTCTCGGCTCATCAGCCGCGGGGTTCTTCGTGGCTGCCCTGGTCACACCGTGGGCCGTCGGCCGGCTCGGCCGATTCGGCTGGATGGGAGGGTGCGCGGGAGCGGCCGCCCTGCTGGAACCGGCGCTGGGACTGTCGTTCGCTCCCGCCCCCATGGTCGCTGCGGCCTTCATCCTCGGCCTCATCACTCAGGGAGCGAAGATCGCAACCGACACACAGGTGCAGACATCGGTGGACGACGCTTACCGCGGCCGGGTCTTCTCGCTCTACGACGTGCTGTTCAACGTCGCCTTCGTCGCGGCCGCCGCGCTGGCCGCCCTCGTACTCCCCAAGGACGGCCGGTCCGTCGTCGTGGTGGTGACCGTGGCGGTCCTCTACGCCATGACGTCGGCAGCACTGCTGCGACGTCACGCGCACCTGACGTCACCGCGTGCCCGCACCAAGGAGTGAGGGGCACCGTTTCACGTGAAACAGTGCCCCTCCGGTTGGCCGTTCATCACCGGTCTTGTTTCACGTGAAACATGACCGGCCTCAGCTCGGTCGACCACGCCCGCGCACACGCTCAGGACCATGTCCCCCGTGCACACGCTCAGTCCTGAGCGGCCCACCACTCCTTCAGCGCGGCGACCGCGGCATCGCGCTCGACGGGCCCGTTCTCCAGGCGCAGCTCCAGCAGGAAGGCGTAGGCCTTGCCGATGACGGGGCCCGGCCCCACACCCAGGATCTGCATGATCTCGTTGCCGTCCAGGTCCGGCCGGATCGCATCCAGCTCCTCCTGGTCCTGCAGCTGCGCGATGCGCTCCTCGAGCCCGTCGTAGGTACGCGACAGGGCGTTCGCCTTGCGCTTGTTCCGCGTCGTGCAGTCCGACCGCGTCAGCTTGTGCAGCCGGTCCAGCAGCGGCCCCGCGTCCCGTACGTACCTGCGCACCGCGGAGTCGGTCCATTCACCGTCCCCGTAGCCGTGGAAGCGCAGATGAAGCTCCACCAGCTTCGAGACGTCCTTGACCAGGTCGTTGGAGTACTTGAGCTCCGTCATGCGCTTCTTGGCCATCTTGGCGCCCACCACTTCGTGGTGGTGGAAGGACACGCGGCCGTCCTTCTCGAAGCGCCGTGTCCTCGGCTTTCCGATGTCGTGCAGCAGGGCGGCCAGCCGCAACACGAGGTCGGGCCCGTCCTTCTCGAGGTCGATGGCCTGCTCCAGAACCGTCAGGGAGTGCTCGTAGACATCCTTGTGACGGTGATGCTCATCACTCTCCAGGCGCAGCGCGGGAAGCTCGGGCAGCACCCGGTCTGCCAGACCGGTGTCCACAAGCAGTCCCAGCCCCTTGCGGGGGTGCCCCGACAGCAGCAGCTTGTTGAGCTCCTCACGGACTCGCTCGGCGGAGACGATCTCGATCCGCTCCGCCATGTCGGTCATCGCCGTGACGACATCAGGGGCGACGTCGAAGTCCAGCTGGGCGGCGAACCGGGCGGCGCGCAGCATGCGCAGCGGGTCATCGGAGAACGAGGCCTCAGGTGTTCCCGGAGTACGCAGTACGCGCTGATCGAGGTCGCCGAGCCCGCCGTGGGGGTCGATGAACTCCTTCTCGGGGAGTGCGACGGCCATGGCGTTGACCGTGAAGTCGCGGCGCACGAGGTCTTCCTCGATCGAGTCGCCGTAGGAGACCTCCGGCTTGCGGGAGGTCCTGTCGTACGCCTCGGACCTGTAGGTGGTGACCTCGATCTGATAGCCGTCCTTCTGCAGGCCGACGGTGCCGAAGGCGATCCCGACCTCCCAGACCGAGTCGGCCCAGGGCCGGACGATCTTGAGTACGTCCTCCGGGCGCGCGTCGGTGGTGAAGTCCAGGTCGTTTCCGAGCCGGCCGAGCAACGCGTCGCGGACGGACCCTCCGACCAGGGCGAGGCCGAATCCGGCTTCCTGGAAGCGTCGGGCGAGGTCGTCGGCGACGGGGGAGACCCGCAGCAGTTCGCTGACTGCGCGGTGCTGCACCTGGCTCAGGGCACGGGGGCTGTCTTCGTTGGCGTTCGGCACAACAGAAAAGGGTACGTGCCCGGACCGGCCCGGGCGTCATCGTTTCCGGCGGCCCTGCGAGACTCTCCCGATCATGTGGATGGTCCCCGGCACTCAGTCCGCGGGCTCATCGTTACCATGCGTGGACGCAGAGACCGGCAGGACCGGCATCCAACCGACGACGAGGGACGGGTACGCGTGGCCGAGGCGGCAGACTTTCAGGGGACGAAACCCTCCCCTGCCCGCCGGTGGCTCCGGCGCACAGCCTCCTTGATCGTCGGAGCGCCACTGATCACCGGCCTCCTGGCCGGCCCGGCGGCACCTTCGGCGCAGGCCGGGGAGGCCGCCAAGGTCCCCACCGGATCACGCACCGTCGATGTGTCTCTGGACACGCTCTCCCCCAGCGCACCGGTCGAGGGCGACACCCTCAGCATCTCCGGAACCCTGACCAACAAGGGGAAGAAGGCGGTCACCGATGCCGAGGTCGACCTGCGGGTCGGACCGACGCTCTCCGGCAGGGGTGCGATCGACGAGGCGGCCAAGCGCACCGGGTACCTGCCCGGCAGTGACCCGGCCAAGCTCGGTGGCAAGTACGCGGTGAAGGTCTCCGAGCTCGACCCCGGGGTCAGCCGGGACTTCACCCTCTCCGTTCCGGTCGACAAGCTGGACCTGGACGCCGCGGGCGTCTACCAGCTCGGGGTGTCCCTCACCGGCAAGACCTCCGAGTACGCCTACGACCAGGTGCTCGGCATCCAGCGCACCTTCCTCCCCTGGCAGCCCGAGGACAGCAAGCACAGGACCAAGCTGACCTTCCTCTGGCCGCTGATCGCGTCGGCGCACATCACGGCCGAGACGGGATCGGACGAACAGCAGACGCCCGTCTTCTCGAACGACGACCTGGCCCTCGAACTCGCTCCGGGCGGCCGGCTGGAACAGCTGGTGTCACTGGGGAGCCCGCTTCCCGTGACGTGGGTGATCGACCCCGACCTCTTGGCCTCGGTCGACGCGATGACCAAGAACTACCGCGTCAGAGTCGGTGACGAGACCGTCGCGGGGACCAACCAGGCCATCGCCAAGAAGTGGCTCAACGACCTGGAGGGGGCGGTCAAGGACGGGAAGGTGGTGGCTCTGCCGTTCGCCGATCCGGACCTCGCCTCCATCGCCCACCGCGGCAAGAACGTCTCCGGCACCCTCAGCCACCTCCAGACGGCGACCGAGGTGGCCGGCAAGACCGTGGAGACTGTTCTGCACGTGAAGCCGTCGAGCGACTTCGCCTGGCCCGTGGACGGCGCGATCGACCCGTCCGTTGTGGATGTCGCCACGTCCGCCGGCGCGCACAAGGTGATCGCCCGCAGCGACAGCCTCGACGAGACGGGCGGCCTGCCCTACACCCCGACGTCGGCCCGGCCGATCGGTGGTGGCACCACCGCCGTCGTCGCGGACCACCGGCTGTCCACGGCGTTCACGGGCGACATGGCCAAGGCCGGCGCCTCCACACTCGCCGTCCAGAAGTTCCTTGCCCAGACGCTCGCGCTCACGGAGCAGGCATCCGACGACGAACGCAGCATCGTCGTCGCCCCCCAGCGCGCTCCCACCGCCGCACAGGCCCAGACCATGGCACGTGCGCTGCGGGCGCTCACCACAGAGCGCTGGACCCGGCCCCTCGACCTGGTGGCGGCCGCGGAGGAGAAGCCGGACGCCCGGGCCACCACCAAGGTGCCCGGGGCGTCCCAGTACCCCAGGAAGCTGCGCAGGCAGGAGCTGCCCACCCAGGCGTTCCAGGACATCAGGACGACTCAGGACTCGCTGAACAGCTTCCAGGTGATCCTCACCCAGCCCGACCGGGTCGTGACTCCTTTCGGTAACGCGATCAACCGCTCCGTCTCGACCTCCTGGCGGGGCAGGCCGCTGGAGGCCCAGCGGTACCGCGATTCGGTCCGGACCTATCTGCAGGGCCTCACCGACGAAGTGCAGCTGATCACGAAGTCGGACGTGACACTGTCCGGGCGCAGCGCGACGATCCCGGTGACCGTGCAGAACAAGCTGGTCCAGGGCGTCGACCACCTGGTGCTCCGTCTGACCTCGGACAATGCCACACGGCTGAAGCTCAACGACGGCGGGGCGGTGGCCGAACAGCCGATCCGGATCGGCGGCGGGCACAGCCAGTCCGTGAAGTTCGACGCCACAGCCAATGCCAACGGACAGCCACGGGTCACGGCACGGCTCTTCACGACGGACAATGTCCCGTACGGCGAGGCGATGACCTTCACCGTGAAGGTCTCGGAAGTCACACCCACGGTGCTTCTCGTCATCGCCGGCGGGCTGCTCCTGCTGGTCCTGGCGGGCATCCGGATGTATACCCACCGCAAGCGCGCCGCAGCCGATGGCACGGCGGAGGGCGGCGGCGGTGAACCCGAGCAGCCGAGTGACCCTCGGCCGGACACCGGTCCGGAAAGCGGGGCCCCGTCGGGCCCGGGTGAGAAAGTGGACCGTTGAGCGACATCTGTCGGGGCCGGTCGGCCGCGGACAATGAGGTGGGGTTTCGATGAACGCGCCGTACGACGGTGACCGCGGCCAGGGCGCGGGCGGGGCTGGTTCTTCCAGTGGTCCGCCGGTGCCGCCCGGCCCCGGCCAGGACGGGGAGAACCCTGACCCGTATCTGCAGCACGCGTACGACCACGATCCGTACCGCGCCCAGGACCTCGCCGCGCAGGACCCGGTGGCCGAGGCGCTGTACGACCGCGCCTCGCACCCGCCGCCGCCCCCTGGGACCTACCAGGAGCCGCAGCCCCTCTACCAGCAGCCTCCCGCGGCGCAGTACGCGCCCGACCCCCGGATCTGGGCCCAGACGCCGCCACCGGAGCCTGCCGGCCCCTCCCGGCACCTTCCCTACGGTGACAACGCCGCGACCACCCAGTACGTGGGGGTGGACGATCTGGTGACGCGAGCGTCGGACGACCGTGAAGAACAGGACGCCTTCGCTCACCTCTTCCGCGACCAGGAGGGATCGGGCCGCGCTCCGGGCACTCCCGCCGAACCGGAAGCCGCTCCGGCACCCATGCCACCGAAGTCCGGGGGCAAGGCAGCCGGGATACTGAAGTCGAGCGCCCTCATGGCCGCGGGCACCATGGTGTCCCGCCTGACCGGCTTCGTGCGCAGCCTCGTCATCACCGCCGCGCTGGGTGCCGCCCTGCTCGGTGACAGCTTCATCATCGCGTACACCCTGCCCACGATGATCTACATCCTGACCGTGGGCGGCGGTCTCAACTCGGTCTTCGTCCCGCAGCTCGTCCGGTCCATGAAGGACGACGCCGACGGCGGCGAGGCCTACGCGAACCGCCTGCTGACGCTGGTGATGGTCGCGCTGGGCGCGATCGTCGCGGCAGCCGTGTTCGGCGCTCCGTGGCTCATCCACCTCCTCTCCCCGACCATCTCGAACGATGCCGCGGCCAACAGCGTGGCTGTCACATTCGCCCGCTACTGCCTGCCGACGATCTTCTTCATGGGCATCCACGTCGTCATGGGGCAGATTCTGAACGCCCGCGGGAAGTTCGGCGCGATGATGTGGACCCCGGTCCTCAACAACATCGTCATGATCTGCACCTTCGGCCTCTTCATCTGGGTCTACGGCAGCGCGGCGGAGTCCCAGATGGGTGTCGAGACGATCCCGCCGGAGGGCGTGCGGCTCCTCGGAATCGGCACGTTGCTCGGCTTGGTCGTCCAGGCACTGGCCATGATTCCGTACCTCCGCGAGGCGGGCTTCCGCTTCCGTCCCCGATTCGACTGGAGGGGACACGGGCTCGGCAAGACGATCAAGCTCGCGAAGTGGACGGTCCTCTTCGTCCTCGCCAATCAGGCCGGCGTCATCGTCGTCACACAATTGGCCACCGCAGCGGGCGCTCACTCGGGCAAGGACGGAACGGGCTTCCTCGGCTACTCGAACGCCCAGCTGATCTGGGGCATGCCTCAGGCCATCATCACGGTGTCGGTCATGGCCGCCCTGCTGCCCCGCATCTCCCGGGCCGCCCACGACAACGACCCCGGGGCCGTCCGCGACGACATCTCGCAGGGGCTGCGCAACTCGGCCGTGGCCATCGTCCCGGTCGCCTTCACGTTCCTCGCGCTCGGCCTGCCGATGTGCACCCTGCTGTACGCGTCCAGCGGCACCGAGGCCGCACGGTCCATGGGCTTCATCCTCATGGCGTTCGGTCTGGGCCTGATCCCGTACTCCGTGCAGTACGTCGTGCTGCGCGGCTTCTACGCGTACGAGGACACCCGCACCCCCTTCTACAACACGGTCATCGTGGCTGCGGTCAATGCCGCGGCATCGGCAGTCTGCTACGTGGTTCTTCCCGCGCAGTGGGCAGTCGTGGGTATGGCGGCCTCGTACGGGCTCGCCTACGCGGTGGGCGTCGGCATCGCCTGGCGCCGGCTGAGCAACAGGCTCGGCGGCGGGCTGGACGGCGCCCGGGTGGTACGCACCTACGCCCGTCTCTGCCTGGCGGCGCTTCCCGCGGCCATCGTGGGCGGCGCTGTGGGCTTCGCACTTCTCGCGGCCCTCGGCGACGGGGCCGGCGGTTCGGTGGTGGCGCTGGTCTGCGGCAGTGTCGTCCTGATGGGCATCTTCTTCGTCGCAGCCAAGAAGATGCGCATCGAGGAGCTCAACGGCATGGTCGGCATGGTCCGGGGACGACTCGGACGCTGAATGCACGCCGGACCGCACAACCATCGCTGGACACCGCGTGTCGTGCATAGCGCCGGAGTGTGGGCACAATTGGCGTGATGCCGAGCGGGCAGGCATCGCGCAACGGATGGGGAGGCAGGAACGACGGTGGCGGAACGTAGCACGGCCGCTGTCGACGTGGCCGACAACAGCGGCGACGAGCCGCTGACCGCCAAGGCGGAAGCGGCCACGACCGACGGGACGGCACGAACCCAGGATTCAGAGGGCACGGGCTCGGAGAGCGACGGGCGCGAGGAATCGGCCGGCGTCCCCGCGACGCCCGACCTGCACAGCGGTCACAAGCTGGCCGGACGCTACCGGCTCGAGGAGTGCGTCACCCGGCTGGACGGATTCAGCAGTTGGCGCGCCGTCGACGAGAAACTGCGTCGAGCGGTCGGCGTGCATCTGCTGCCCGCCGACCATCCGCGCGCCCGCTCGGTGCTCGCCGCTGCCCGCTCCTCGGCCCTGCTGGGCGACCCTCGCTTCGTCCAGGTACTGGACGCCGTGGAGGAGGACGACCTCGTCTACGTCGTCCACGAATGGCTCCCGGACGCCACCGAACTCACCGCCCTGCTGGCCGCGGGACCTCTGGAGGCCCACGACGCGTACCAGCTCGTGAACCAGATCTCCCAGGCCATGGCAGCGGCCCACCGCGAGGGCCTGTCGCACCTGCGCCTCACCCCCGGAGCCGTACTGCGCAGTTCGACGGGGCAGTACCGCATCCGCGGGCTGGCCGTGAACGCCGCTCTTCGCGGCATCACCGCCGAAAAGCCTCTGCGTACGGACACCGAAGCCATCGGAGCGCTCCTCTACGCGGCTCTGACCCGTCGCTGGCCCTACGAGAGCGACGCGTACGGTCTCACCGGACTCCCCAAGGACCTGGGCCTCATCCCCCCGGACCAGGTGCGGGCGGGTGTGCACCGCGGGCTGTCCGAGATCGCCATGCGCGCACTGGCCAACGACGGTGCCACCGCGTCGCGCCAGGAGCAGCCCTGCACCACTCCGGACGAACTGGCCAAGGCCGTCGCCGCCATGCCGCGGATCCTGCCTCCGGAGTCGACTTTCACCGCACCGCCCGAGTACCAGCGCACCACCTATCAGCAGGGCACGTACGGGCGCCCGTCGGCTCGCCCCGCATCCGCCACGCAGCCGGTCATCGCGGTTCCTCCGCCCCCCTTGCAGAGCCGCACCGGCAAGGTGCTCAAGTGGGCCGTCTCCGCTCTGCTCATCGCCGCTCTGGGGCTGGGCAGCTGGCAGCTCGCGGAAACCCTGCTCGACAGGAACAAGGATTCCGGAGAGCCGACCCCCACCCAGACCCACACGACCGACTCCGGCGACGACAACAACGCCATCGAGCCCAGCAAGCCCGTGAAGATCGTGGGTGCGCAGGACTACGACCCGCTCGGTTCGGACGGCTCCGAGAAGCCGGCCTCGATAAAGAACGTCTACGACGGTGACCTGGGCTCCTACTGGAACACGGACGGCTACTACAGCGCCGACTTCGGCAGGCTCAAGGAGGGCGTCGGTGTCGTCCTCGACCTCGGTGAGGTCCAGCAGGTCGGCAGCGTCGATGTGTCCTTCCTGGGCGGAGACACATCCGTCGAGCTGAGAACGACGGAGGGCACGTCCGTGCCTCCCATGCCGGACGGCTTCACCAAGGCGGCCAAGGCAACCGGAACAAAGGTGTCCCTGAAGCCCGACAAGCCGGTGCGGGCGCGGTACCTTCTGGTCTGGCTGACCAAGCTCCCCCCGAGTGACGGCGGGAACTACCGAGGCAAGATCGCGGACATCAAGGTCACCAGCTGACCGCACCACGGGAGGGGGCTCACCGTTGGACGACGCCGGTTTCGCCGACACCAGCGACCAGGATCTACTGGCCCAGCATGTCGCAGGCGACGCTGACGCCTTCGGTGAGCTCGTACGCCGGCACCGCGATCGGCTCTGGGCCGTGGCGCTGCGCACTCTGGGCGACCGCGAAGAGGCTGCCGATGCGGTGCAGGACGCACTCGTGTCCGCCTTCCGAGCCGCGCACACCTTCCGTGGCCAATCCGCCGTCACGACGTGGCTGCACAGGATCACGGTCAACGCCTGCCTCGACCGCGCGCGCAAGACGGCCTCTCGCAAGACGGCGCCGGTCGACGACACGGAGCGACTCGACCAGCTGATGGAGCCGCACGAGTCCGCTGAGGCTCCTGCGGAACGGCAGGATCTTCATCGCGAACTCCTGGCGGCCCTGGCCACCCTGCCGGCGGAACAACGCTCGGCTCTCATCCTGGTCGACATGCAGGCCTATCCCGTTGCCGAGGCCGCACGCATCCTGGACGTCCCCACGGGCACCGTGAAAAGCCGCTGTGCCCGAGGCAGGGCCAGACTCCTGCCACTGCTCACACACCTGCGCGGCAGCAGAGCGGACGACAAGGGCAGCGTCATGGAAAGGAACCGGACGCCAGGGACATCCGTCCCATCTCCATCAGGACCGAAAGATGCCGGTGGCAGCAGTCCCGCGGCTGTGAAGGGAGGCGGGCTCGCATGACATCCACGGCCGACACGGCTCAGCACCCGGACGTCTCGGAGATCTCCGATCTCACAGAAGGCCTGCTCACGCCGTCCCGTGCGACAGCTCTCCGTCAACACCTCTCCGGCTGCGAGGAGTGCTCCGAGGTCCACGCCTCGCTGGAGGAGATCCGCGCGCTGCTCGGGACCCTTCGGCTCGATGAGCCGATGCCGGAAAGTGTCGCCACTCGCATCGACGCGGCCCTGGCGCAGGAGGTGGCCGCTCCTGCGGAGACTCCGGCCGCAGCTCCGTATGTTTCACGTGAAACATACGGACAGCCGCCGGAGAGCACGGCCGCATCACACCCCGCTGGACGTCCTCGCGGCGCCACCGGCCCTGGCAGGAGCCCGGCACGGCGACGCCGGCGCACAGTGATCCTGGGAACCGCTTTCGCCGCGGCAGCCGTAGGTGTGAGCGTTTTCCTCCTGCAATCTGCCCAGTACAGCGGAGGCTCGGCCAGCAAAATGGCCGACTCGGGAGTCAGCGCCGCGAAGACACAGAGACAGGACTTCTCCGAAAGCACCCTCGGGGGACAGGTCCGTACGCTCCTGAGCGAGGCAGCAGCAGCGGAATCTCCCGGCTTCGAGCCGGCTCGGCCGTCCCTGGACACCAAGTCGTCCCCGGAGGGTGTGGCCCCCGAAGGCGCTTCTCCCCGTACCCCGATGCGCGCAGCGAACGTGGTCGTCCCGTCCTGTGTCCAGAAGGGCACCGGCCGCGACGCGTCTGCCCTGGCTGTTGAGGAAGGAAGCTACGAGGGCACCACCGCGTTCCTCGTAGTCCTGCCTCACGCGACTGATCCCGACCGCGTCACGGCCTATGTCATCGATGCCACGTGCGTGGGCTCGGCCCCGGCGGCAAAGGGACAGCTACTGCTCACGCGGTCCTACGCACGTCCCTGAGACCCGTGCCGGGATCCGGGCGGAAACTTCGGGAATGCATGCCCCGTAGGATCCGTTGGGTGGGGTGAGAGTCGAGGAACCGACCCCAGCAGGCAGCAGGCAGTCCGCAGAGACGAGGAAGAACCCGTGAGTGACGTCCGCAATGTGATCATCATCGGCTCCGGGCCGGCTGGTTACACCGCCGCCCTGTACACCGCTCGCGCCTCTCTGAAGCCGCTGGTGTTCGAAGGTGCCGTCACCGCCGGCGGTGCGCTGATGAACACCACCGACGTGGAGAACTTCCCGGGTTTCCAGGACGGCATCATGGGCCCGGACCTCATGGACAACATGCGTGCCCAGGCCGAGCGCTTCGGCGCTGAGCTCATCCCCGACGACGTGATCGCCGTGGACCTCTCCGGAGACGTCAAGACCGTCACGGACACCGCCGGCACGGTGCACCGCGCCAAGGCAGTCATCGTCACCACGGGCTCCCAGCACCGCAAGCTCGGGCTTCCCAACGAGGACGCACTCTCCGGTCGCGGTGTCTCCTGGTGTGCCACCTGCGACGGCTTCTTCTTCAAGGACCAGGACATCGCCGTGGTCGGCGGCGGCGACACCGCGATGGAGGAGGCGACCTTCCTCTCCCGCTTCGCCAAGTCCGTCACGATCGTCCACCGCCGCGACTCCCTCCGTGCCTCCAAGGCCATGCAGGAGCGCGCCTTCGCCGATCCGAAGATCAAGTTCGCGTGGAACAGTGAGGTTGCCACGGTCCACGGCGACCAGAAGCTCTCCAGCCTCACCCTGCGCAACACCACGACGGGTGAGACGTCCGAGCTTCCGGTGACGGGACTTTTCATCGCCGTCGGCCATGACCCCCGCACGGAGCTCTTCAAGGGTCAGCTCGACCTCGACGACGAGGGCTACCTCAAGGTGCAGGCCCCCTCGACGCGCACCAACCTCAAGGGCGTCTTCGGAGCAGGTGACGTCGTGGACCACACCTACCGCCAGGCCATCACCGCCGCCGGAACCGGCTGCTCTGCGGCTCTCGACGCTGAGCGCTTCCTTGCCGCGCTCTCCGACGAGCAGCTCGCCGAGCCGGAGAAGACCCCGGCAGTCTGACTTTCCCCCAACCCCACACCCCGCGAATTCAAGGAGGCTGCCGTGGCCGGCACCCTGAAGAACGTAACCGACGACTCCTTTGACGAGGACGTCCTGAAGAGCGACAAGCCTGTTCTGGTCGATTTCTGGGCCGCCTGGTGCGGACCGTGCCGTCAGATCGCCCCGTCGCTCGAGGCCATCGCCGCAGAGCACGGCGAGCAGATCGAGATCGTCAAGCTCAACATCGACGAGAACCCGGCCACCGCGGCCAAGTACGGCGTGATGTCGATCCCCACGCTGAACGTCTACCAGGGCGGCGAGGTGGCCAAGACCATCGTCGGCGCCAAGCCCAAGGCCGCGATCCTCCGCGACCTCGAGCCGTTCATCAGCGAGTAGTAGCAACGCACTGTTTCACGTGAAACGGGCCCACCCCTGAGGGTGGGCCCGTTCCGCATTCTCGCGCACCTATCTGCCGCCCCGCTCAGAGCGGTCGAAGCGCGGGCTCCTTCTGTACGGCGCCCAGCAGTCTGTCCAGCGCCAGTTCGACGTCCTCCTTCCAGGAGAGCGTCGTGCGAAGCTCAAGTCTCAGCCGCGGGTGTGTGGGATGCGGGCGCACCGTCTTGAATCCCACGGCCAGCAGATGGTCTGCCGGGAGCATGCAGGCGGGCTCCTTCCATCGCGCGTCGCCGAACGCCTCGATCGCTTTGAACCCGCGCCGCAGAAGATCTTTGGCAACCGTCTGCACCATCACACGGCCCAGTCCCTGCCCCTGGAATCCCGGCACGATCAGGGATGTCATCAGCTGGACGGCGTCGGGGGAGACGGGGCTGGTCGGGAAGGCGGTTGATCGCGGGACGTAGGCGGGCGGTGCGTAGAGGACGTACCCCACAGCCACCTCGTCCACGTAGACGACCCTTCCGCACGACCCCCACTCCAGCAGGACAGCGGAGATCCAGGATTCCTTCTCCAGTTCGGCCCTGCCGGCCTCTATCGCGGCTTGCCCGCTGACCGGATCAAGTTCCCAGAAGACGCACGAGCGGCAGCGCTTGGGGAGGTCCGGAAGGTTGTCCAGTGTGAGCGGTACAAACCGACGCCCCATGTAGGCGGTTCCTCGCTTCCTTCGCCCGCCGCATCACGTGCGGCTGCGAGCGCACTGCGTTCTCGGAACAGGCTGCCTACGAACCCCCCGACAGCACCAAGCCCCAAACCGACTGACATCAGGTGGCTGCGATTCACTGATCGCACGGCCCCCGCCTCCTCTGAGGTGAATCACGGTGGTGGATACGCCATACCAGAACGCATCGTATCCACCCAGACGTGATGGGGATACCGAGGAACGGCAAAGGGCGGGCTGGGTTCCGGAAAGTTCCGGAACCCAGCCCGCCCTTTACCTGAAGTCGGCTCAGCTCTCTTCGGCCTCGTCCTGCTCCGACTCAATGCTCCGCTCCAGCACGCGCCCCTCACCGGGGGCAAGGCTGCCGAGAATGCGGTCCAGATCCTCCATCGAAGCGAACTCGACGACGATCTTCCCCTTCTTCTGCCCCAGGTCGACCTTGACCCGCGTCTCAAAACGGTCCGAGAGGCGCGATGCCAGGTCGGTCAGCGCCGGAGAGACCCGCCCGCCGGCGCGAGGACCCCGCGGCTTGGCCGAACTCGTGGGCTCCGATCCGAGAAGGTTCACGATCTCCTCGACCGCACGCACCGACAGTCCCTCGGCGACGATGCGGTGAGCCAGCCGGTCCTGCTCCTCCGAGTCGTCGACCGACAGCAGGGCCCGCGCATGACCTGCGGAGAGAACGCCCGCCGCGACCCTGCGCTGCACCGACGGGGAGAGCCGGAGCAGACGCAGCGTATTGGACACCTGCGGACGGGACCGGCCGATGCGGTCGGCCAGCTGGTCGTGGGTGCACTTGAAGTCCTTGAGCAGCTGGTCGTACGCAGCCGCCTCCTCCAACGGGTTCAGCTGCGCCCGGTGCAGGTTCTCCAGGAGCGCGTCCAGGAGCAGCTTCTCGTCGTCGGTCGCACGAACGATGGCCGGGATGCCCTCCAGCCCCGCCTCACCGCACGCCCTCCAGCGGCGCTCACCCATGATGAGCTCGTAGCGGTCTTCGGCAACCTTGCGTACAACGACGGGCTGGAGCAGGCCGACCTCCTTGATGGAGGTGACCAGCTCCGCCAGAGCGTCCTCGTCGAAGACCTCACGAGGCTGCTTGGGGTTGGGAACAATCGAGGAGAGGGGAATCTCCGCGAAGTACGCACCCGCGACGTTCACCTGCTCCGCGACGGACTCCATCTCGGCAACCGGTGAGCTCGGCTCGGGGACCTTGGCTCCCGTAGGCAGAGCGGTCACCTTCGCGGCCGCCACTCCGCGCTCGGCCGTCAGCACGGACGAGGTGGCCGCCCCGTCGGTTCCGACAACTTGCTTCTCCTGCGGAGCTGCGGGAATCAGCGCACCGAGCCCACGCCCCAGCCCTCTACGACGCTCACTCACTGCATGCCCTCCGAGTTGCTCTGCTGGTTGTTCGCCACGCCCGTGCGGGCATGCTCGACCGAAGAGGCGTGCTGGGCCTCGTAGTGCACTCCCACGCCCCTCAGGGCGATCTCACGGGCCGCCTCCAGATACGACAGGGACCCGCTGGAGCCCGGATCGTACGTCAGGACGGTCTGCCCGTAGCTCGGCGCCTCCGAAATGCGCACGGACCGCGGAATGCTCGTCCGCAGTACTTCCTTGCCGAAGTGCGTACGAACCTCTTCTGCGACCTGGGAAGCAAGCCTGGTTCGTCCGTCGTACATGGTCAGCAAGATTGTGGACACATGAAGATCGGGGTTCAGGTGCCCACGGACCAGATCGACGTTCCGCAACAACTGTCCGAGCCCTTCCAGCGCGTAGTACTCGCACTGGATCGGGATGAGCACCTCGGCTCCGGCGACGAGCGCATTGACCGTGAGCAGACCGAGCGAGGGCGGACAGTCGATGAGGATGTAGTCGAGCGGCTGCTCGTAGGCCTGGATGGCCCGCTGCAGTCGACTCTCCCGCGCCACCAGCGACACAAGCTCGATCTCCGCACCGGCGAGATCGATAGTCGCTGGGGCGCAGAAGAGACCTTCGACGTCCGGGACCGGCTGAACCACCTCGGAGAGCGGCATGCTCTCCACCAGGACGTCATAGATGGAGGGGACCTCTGCGTGGTGGTCAATCCCCAGAGCTGTGGAGGCGTTCCCTTGCGGGTCGAGGTCCACCACCAGAACACGGGCGCCGTGGAGCGCGAGCGAAGCGGCCAGGTTGACCGTCGAGGTCGTCTTACCCACTCCCCCCTTCTGGTTGGCCACCACCATGACGCGTGTCCGGTCAGGCCTGGGCAGCCCCTCGCCGGCGCGGCCGAGAGCCTCGACCGCCAACTGCGCGGCACGGCCAATAGGGGTGTCGTCCATCGGAGGCGGTGTTTCACGTGAAACACCGTCCCCCAGGGACTCGGTACGGGGACCGGGGACCGGATCGGTCATCGGTCCCGCGATGTTGGCGTCGGACCGCAAGGATTCACTCTCCTCGACTTCAGGCTCGCAATGAACAGAGCCTGCCATGCTTTCGGGGTCGTGAACCAGCGAGGCCGACTGTTCTGTGGATGAATCCGGTTCTGTGGACAACTTGGCGACCCGTACGGGGGTGCGGCCGCGCGGCGTGGCAGCCGCACGACCGCGGCCGATGATCCCCTGCAGCAGAGAGCGACGTTTCACGTGAAACACGATGCCTGCGCAGCCCAACGGCACGACCCCGACACTCCGCACCGCTCACATATCACTGCTTGCATGGAGCATCGACACGAAGCGGCCCATAAACCGGCAAAAAGGGGCAGGAGTGGTGTCACGCACCCCTGGGGACGACCCTCAACGGCGCCGACGGGTGCGGCTGACCCGCGCGGCCTTGGCTCGCTTTGCGGCGAACCTCACACCCCCCGGGCTCTCCCCGACCACTACACGAACCACCGTGGAGGTCGGGTCGACCAGTCCCTCACCGACGTGCAGCACCTCCGTCTCCACCACTCCGAGCTTGCTCAGAGCAGCACGAGCCCCGTGGATCTCCTCCTCGGCGGCACCACCCTTGAGTGCCAGCATCTCTCCGTACGGACGGAGCAGCGGGACACCCCACCCCGCGAGCCGGTCGAGAGGGGCCACCGCGCGCGCCGTCACCACGTGCACCGGCTGGAGGGTTCCCAGCACCTCCTCGGCACGACCACGTACGACCGTCACGTGGTCCAGGCCGAGCAGCTCGACGGCCTCCTGAAGGAAGTTCGTGCGGCGCAGCAGCGGTTCCAGAAGCGTGATCTTCAGGTCCGGGCGCACCAAGGCCAGCGGGATGCCGGGAAGGCCGGCTCCCGAGCCCACGTCGCAGACCGTGACACCTTCGGGCACCACCTCGGACAGCACAGCGCAGTTCAGGAGATGCCGCTCCCACAGACGAGGAACCTCGCGAGGGCCGATCAGGCCGCGCTTGACGCCCGCGTCAGCGAGAAGCTCCGCGTACCGGACAGCCTCTGGGAAGAACTCTCCGAATACCGCTTGCGCCTCCTTGGGCGCCTGAGGGAGCTCTGCTTCCTCCGTCACGGGGACCGTCCTTCCGTACCGCGCTCATCGGGTCTCGCTCAGATCATGCCAAGCAATGTGCCCAACCGGCCGCGCACCTGTGCGACCGGATCCGAACAAAGTCCCCGCCCCACTGTGGGCGGCTGACTATCAGGCTGACAAAGATCGGCCCCGCCTGCGAACAGACGGGGCCGACACAACAAGGATCCGGTCAGGCCGGAAGAACGACGACGAAGCGCTGCGGCTCCTCGCCCTCGGACTCACTCCGCAGGCCCGCCGCGGCAATCGCGTCGTGCACGACCTTGCGCTCGAAGGGCGTCATCGGGTCGAGCTTCACCGGCTCGCCGGAGCTCTTGACCTCGTCCGCGGCCTTCGCGCCCAGAGCAGCGAGAACCTCACGCTTCTGGGCGCGGAAGCCGGCGATGTCCAGCATCAGGCGGCTGCGGTCACCGGTCTCACGGTGAACCGCCAGGCGCGTCAGCTCCTGGAGCGCCTCCAGCACCTCACCGTCGCGTCCGACGAGCTTCTGCAGGTCACGCGCCGAGTCGCTGATGATCGAGACCGCGGCCCGGTCCGCCTCCACATCCATGTCGATGTCACCGTCGAGGTCGGCGATGTCGAGCAGGCCTTCGAGGTAGTCGGCGGCGATCTCACCCTCCTGCTCGAGGCGGGTCAGAGTGTCGCTGCCCTCAGCGGCCGTGGTGGTGGTGCCTTCCGTCACTGATGGACTCCTTCTTACTTCTTGGACGGGTGCTTGGGCCGCTGCGGGCCCTTGCGCTGTCCGGACTTGGCTTGGCGTGAGGAGCCGGACGCGGCGGGCTTGCCCGTCGGCTTCGGCTTGTCTTCCTGCGGTGCGTCCTGCTTCTCCAGCGAGGTCTTGGGTGCCGAGTCGCCGGAGTCGGAGTCCTTCGCCGCGCCGGAGTGCGCGGCGGCAGTGTGGCGCTTCGCCTTCGTCTGACGCTTGGGCTGCTGCCGCTTGGCCGGAGCACCGCCCTCGGCCTCGAGCACCGCGGCTTCGCTCTTCGCCACCGTGCCGTCCTCCTGGGCCGCGAGACCCAGCTTTCCGAGGCCGGTGATGAACTTGCGCTCGATGTCGTTGCGGTCGGGGCCCTTGGCAACGATGGCCTTGACGGTGTTGCGCCGCGTCCTGCCCCGCACGTCGCCGTGCGCCTTCACGCTCTTCAGCACCCTGCCCAGGTACGCGTCCTGCGCCTTGCTGCCCGGAGTGGGGTTCCGGTTGATCACGTACATCTGCTGACCCATGGTCCAGACGTTCGTGGTCAGCCAGTACACGAGGACACCGACGGGGAAGTTGATGCCGGTGACGGCGAAGATCACGGGGAAGATGTACATCAGCATCTTCTGCTGCTGCATGTACGGCGTCTTGACCGTGAGGTCGACGTTCTTCGTCATCAGCTGGCGCTGCGTGTAGAACTGGGACGCGGACATCAGCACGATCATGATCGCGGTGACGACACGGACGTCCAGCAGCGTGGCACCGAGCGCGTGCACCTTCGCCTCGGAGTCCGTGAACTTGGCCGCCAGCGGGGCACCGAAGATGTGCGCCTTACGCGCACTGTCCAGGAGCGGCTGGTCGATGACACCGATCGTCTTGCCCGAGGCGATGGCCGAGAGCACGTGGTACAGGGCGAAGAAGAACGGTGACTGCGCCAGGATGGGAAGGCACGAGGAGAGCGGGTTGGTACCCGTCTCCTTGTACAGCTTCATCATCTCTTCGGACTGACGCTGCTTGTCGTTCTTGTAGCGCTCCTGGATCGCCTTCATCTTCGGCTGGAGCACCTGCATGTTCCGGGTCGACTTGATCTGCTTCACGAAAAGCGGGATCAGGCAGATCCGGATCAGGACCACGAGGGACACGATGGACAGGCCCCAGGCCCATCCCGTGTCGTCCCCGAAGATCGCTCCGTACAGCTTGTGGAACTGGACGATGACCCACGAGACAGGCGTGGTGATAAAGCTGAACAGACTGGCAATCGTGTCCACTAATCAGGCTCCTTGAGCTTTGGACGAGGTCTCTTTGGCCGGGCTCAGGGGTTCGGAGACCGACTCCCCGGAAGGCACATCGGCGGCTGAGTCCCCGCCCTTGCCGCCGCGCAAAGAGCTGCGCAGCAGTTCATGCCACCGCGGACGTTTGCGTGGCGGTACGTGATCCACGCCACCGGGTGACCACGGATTGCAACGCAGGATGCGCCATGCGGTCAGCGCGGTTCCCTTGATCGCTCCGTGCCGGTCGATCGCCGTATATCCATAGTGGGAACACGACGGGTAGTACCGGCAGACGGGCCCGAGGAGCGGGCTGATCGTCCACTGGTACAGCTTGATGAGAGCCAGCAGCGGGTACTTCATCGCGCGCCCCCTCCCAGCAACCGCCGGAAGGCGGCATCCAGGTCTCGGGCCAGCTGTGCATGATCGGCGTCGCCCGATCCGGGCAACGCTCGTACGACAACAAGGCTACCGGGGGGCAGCTGAGCCAGCCGATCGCGCACCAGGTGGCGGAGTCTCCGCTTCACCGCGGTGCGAACGACGGCTCCCCCCACTGCTTTGCTGACAACGAAACCCGCACGCGGCGGAGGAGCAGTCTCCCCAGTCACGTGCGGGTCCGTTACACCGCTGCTTAGATGGACGACGAGGAGCGGGCGTCCAGCCCTACGCCCTCGTCGTACCGCGGTCGCGAAGTCCTCGCGCCGCCTCAGCCGATTCTCGGAAGGCAGCACGTCATGGACCTGTAAGCGATCAGGCGGACAGGCTGCTGCGGCCCTTGCCACGGCGGTTCGCGAGAATCGCGCGGCCGGCACGGGTACGCATACGCAGCCGGAAGCCGTGGGTCTTGGCGCGACGACGGTTGTTCGGCTGGAAGGTGCGCTTGCTCACTCGGGGGCTCCAGAAATGATTCGTGTGTTGGCGGGACATCGCCTGGCTGTCACCGTGCGCCCACGAGGAACTCGCGTAAACGCCTTAGTGCACCGCTTCACAATCACAGATCGTGATCTTTGCCCATCGGAGGCAGGCGGCAGCAGCCATCGACAACTCGACCTGGTCACGGTACGCGCGGCTGCGCCATTCGGTCAAACCGGCTCTGCGGCACCCCATGCTGTACACAGCCTGTGGACAACAACTTGAACCGTGCGGGTCGCCCTGACTACCGTGGCTGAACTCCGGTTCTTTTCCTTCCCCCCTGCCGGGCCTCACCCGACCCGACCCATCCCGTCCCGAGAAGCACACATTCGTGGGACATGCGAGAGAGCGTGCCTTGTGGCTGACGTACCTGCCGATCTTGCCGCAGTGTGGCCACGAGTGCTGGAGCAACTCCTCGGGGAGGGCCAGCAGGCCATCGAGCCGAAGGACAAGCAGTGGATCGAGCGCTGCCAGCCCCTGGCGCTCGTCGCGGACACCGCGCTGCTCGCCGTACCCAACGAATGGGGCAAACGCGTCCTCGAAGGCAGACTCGCCCCGCTGATCAGCGAGACGCTGACGCGTGAGTGCGGGCGTCCGATCAGGATCGCGATCACCGTCGACGACTCCGCCGGCGAGCCCCCTGCGCCGCCCGCCCCGCCCATGCACGCGTCGCACCAGCCCCACCGCTACCAGGGGCCCGGCCGCGACGAGCCGGGCCACAACGACGGGTACGACGGCTACGGCTCCAGGCCCTCGGACGACGGGATGCCGACGGCCCGCCCCGCGTACCCGGACTACCAGCAGCACCGCCCCGAGCCCGGCGCCTGGCCACGTGTCCAGGAGGACCTCGCCTGGCAGCCGCGGCACGGTGGCTACCAGGAGCGCGACCCGTACGCGAGCCCGCGACCGCAGCAGCCTCAGCACGACTACCGTCCGCAGCCGCCCGAGCACCAGGGCTACGACCAGCAGCGGGACGACCGCGACCGCCGCGACCTGCAGGACCAGCAGCCGCAGCACCGCCAGGGCGGGCCCGGCACCGGCCGGTCCGGCGGCGGCCCGATGGGCGCGCAGTCCCCGCCGCCTCCCGGCACGAACGAGCCGCACGCGAGGCTGAACCCGAAGTACCTCTTCGACACCTTCGTCATCGGCGCGTCCAACCGATTCGCGCACGCCGCGGCCGTCGCCGTGGCGGAGGCGCCGGCGAAGGCGTACAACCCCCTCTTCATCTACGGCGAGTCGGGGCTCGGGAAGACGCACCTGCTGCACGCCATCGGGCACTACGCGCGCAGCCTCTACCCGGGCACCCGGGTGCGCTACGTGAGCTCCGAGGAGTTCACCAACGAGTTCATCAACTCGATCCGCGACGGCAAGGGCGACACCTTCCGCAAGCGCTACCGGGACGTGGACATCCTTCTGGTCGACGACATCCAGTTCCTCGCGAGCAAGGAGTCGACGCAGGAGGAGTTCTTCCACACCTTCAACACGCTCCACAACGCCAACAAGCAGATCGTGCTGTCCTCGGACCGGCCGCCCAAGCAGCTGGTGACCCTGGAGGACCGTCTGCGCAACCGGTTCGAGTGGGGGCTCACGACCGACGTGCAGCCGCCCGAGCTCGAGACGCGTATCGCGATCCTCCGCAAGAAGGCGGTGCAGGAGCAGCTCAACGCCCCGCCGGAGGTACTGGAGTTCATCGCGTCCCGCATCTCGCGGAACATCCGCGAGCTCGAGGGCGCGCTCATCCGCGTGACGGCGTTCGCGAGCCTGAACCGGCAGCCTGTGGACCTCGGTCTGACCGAGATCGTGCTCAAGGACCTGATCCCGGGGGGCGAGGACTCGGCTCCCGAGATCACCGCTCCGGCCATCATGGCGGCCACCGCGGACTACTTCGGGCTGACGGTGGAGGACCTCTGCGGATCCTCGCGCAGCCGCGTGCTGGTGACGGCGCGGCAGATCGCCATGTACCTGTGCCGTGAGCTGACGGATCTCTCCCTGCCCAAGATCGGAGCCCAGTTCGGCGGACGCGACCACACCACGGTCATGCACGCCGACCGGAAGATCCGCGCACTCATGGCGGAACGGCGCTCCATCTACAACCAGGTCACCGAGCTCACCAACCGCATCAAGAACGGCTGAGGCAGGCGCCGGCGGCACGGCACCGCTGAGCGCACCCGGAGGCGCCCCCCGAGACCGCGAGGTCCTCGGAGGGCGCCTTTTCTTCGTCAGAAGCCGCTGAGACGCGCCCAGGAGCAGCCCGGCGGTGCGGTGCCGGCGGTGCCAGAGGGCCGTTTCGCCCGCCTGGAGAGCTCGCCGAGACGTCCCCTGTGCTTGTCCGCGCGGTCGGCCGCCGCGCGAGCTGTTCGAATACGGGCCTCTGCAGGGCCCTTCTCCACAGGTGACCTGGGATTCTGGCGTCCACAGCCTGGGGACTGAGAAGTTGTCCAGATTGCGTCCACAGCCCCGGCTCCCGATACTCCATCAGACCAGGTCAGGTGCCTGGGGAATTGTGGTCAACAATGATCCACAGCCTGTGGACAGAATTTTCGTCCACAGGGCCTCGATCATGTTGTCCACCGGCGGCCCACAGGCCAGGCGCTCTTGTCCCCAGCTTCTCCACACGCCTGTCCACTGTTCGGCAACCCGACACCCGCCTTCACCGCCAGGAGTGAAAGGCGTCACACCGGGAGCCACGGTTGGGCTGTGGGGAACGGGGGTAAACCTGGGGACGGCCTTGG
Source organism: Streptomyces sp. NPDC001822 (assembly GCF_042892135.1). Lineage (NCBI taxonomy): Bacteria > Bacillati > Actinomycetota > Actinomycetes > Kitasatosporales > Streptomycetaceae > Streptomyces > Streptomyces sp. NPDC001822. The sequence goes on along the minus strand of NZ_JBIATW010000006.1, from coordinate 157,753 downwards.
GGAGAAGTCACCCTGCCCTGTGCATCGGGTGTGCAGAACTTTCGTGTGTCCACAGAAGTGCCCGGTTGTCCACCGGTGCCACCCACAGGGTCGGTGGACAAAAAACCGATGCTGACCTGCGTAAACAACGTTTTCCACGGTTTCCACAGGGCCTACTACTACTACCACTCAGAGTTAGCCAGGAATCAGCTTCGAAGTGGGGCCTGTGCACAACTCGAGCGGCGAGCCCGGCGAACCTCTTGGCGCGACTTGACCCCGAGCAGCAACGGCTGTCGGCGCCGTACGTCAGACTGGACCCCGGCGGCCTCCCCAGCCCATCGGCAGGGAGCCCCGGTCAGACGACGAAGGCCAGCAGGGCGAGCGAGCAACAGCAGGAGGCGGTTCCGGTGAAGATCCGGGTGGAGCGCGATGTACTCGCGGAGGCAGTGGCCTGGGTGGCCCGCAGCCTCCCGGCACGGCCTCCGGCTCCCGTTCTCGCGGGCCTTCTCCTGAAGGCCGAGGACGGTGCCCTCAGCTTCTCGAGCTTCGACTACGAGGTCTCGGCCAAGGTCTCCGTGGACGCCGAGGTCGAGGACGACGGCACGGTCCTCGTCTCCGGCCGGCTGCTCGCCGACATCTGCCGCGCCCTGCCGAACCGCCCCGTCGAGATCTCCACGGACGGCGTGCGGGCGACGGTCGTCTGCGGCTCCTCGCGATTCACACTCCACACACTGCCTGTGGAGGAGTACCCCGCGCTTCCGCAGATGCCGACCGCCACGGGCACCGTCCCCGGTGAGGTCTTCGCCTCCGCCGCGGCCCAGGTCGCGATCGCGGCGGGGCGCGACGACACCCTGCCCGTCCTGACCGGCGTCCGGATCGAGATCGAGGGCGACACCGTCACCCTCGCGTCGACCGACCGCTACCGCTTCGCGGTCCGTGAGTTCCTCTGGAAGCCCGAGAACCCGGACGCCTCGGCCGTGGCCCTGGTGCCCGCCAAGACGCTCCTTGACACCGCCAAGGCACTGACCAGCGGGGACACGGTCACCCTGGCGCTGTCGGGTTCGGGTGCCGGCGAGGGCCTGATCGGTTTCGAGGGCGCCGGCCGTCGCACGACCACCCGCCTCCTCGAGGGCGACCTGCCGAAGTACCGGACGCTCTTCCCCACCGAGTTCAACTCGGTCGCGGTCATCGAGACCGCGCCGTTCGTCGAGGCCGTCAAGCGTGTGGCCCTCGTCGCCGAGCGGAACACCCCGGTGCGTCTCAGCTTCGAGCAGGGCGTCCTGATCCTCGAAGCGGGATCCAGCGACGACGCACAGGCTGTGGAGAGGGTCGACGCGGTGCTCGAAGGGGACGACATCTCGATCGCCTTCAACCCGACCTTCCTGCTGGACGGGCTCAGCGCCATCGACTCCCCGGTGGCCCAGCTCTCCTTCACGACGTCGACCAAGCCCGCCCTTCTGAGCGGCCGCCCCGCCGTCGACGCCGAGGCCGACGAGGCCTACAAGTACCTGATCATGCCCGTCCGCCTCTCCGGCTGACCGGGGCATCGTTCCCCTTACCGCGGCTTCCGGTGGGCAGGCTCAGCGCCGAGCGTGCCCACCCCGCCGCCCCCCGCCGTGCTGTCCGGGGCGGGCGTAGGCTCGGACCCGGGTACGAATCGGCACAACGCAAAAGGAATCTCTGATGGAGCTCGGTCTCGTCGGCCTCGGCAAGATGGGCGGCAACATGCGCGAGCGCATCCGCCGCGCAGGCCACACCGTCATCGGTTACGACCGCAACGCGGACATCGCCGATGTCCACAGCCTCGAAGAGCTTGTGGGCAAGCTCAAGGGCCCGCGCGTCGTGTGGGTCATGGTCCCGGCCGGTGCCGCGACCCAGTCCACCGTCGACGAGCTGGCCGAGCTGCTCTCCCCGGGCGACATCGTCGTGGACGGCGGGAACTCCCGCTGGACCGACGACGAGAAGCACGCCGTCGAGCTCGGCATCAAGGGCATCGGCTTCGTCGACTGCGGTGTCTCCGGTGGTGTCTGGGGCCTGGAGAACGGCTACGCCCTGATGTACGGCGGCGACGCCGCCCACGTCGAGAAGGTCCAGCCGATCTTCGACGCGCTCAAGCCGGAGGGCGAGTTCGGCTCCGTCCACGCGGGCAAGGTCGGCGCCGGCCACTTCGCCAAGATGGTCCACAACGGCATCGAGTACGCCATGATGCAGGCGTACGCCGAGGGCTGGGAGCTCCTGGAGAAGGTCGACTCCGTCACGGACGTGCGCGAGGTCTTCCGCTCGTGGCAGGAGGGCACGGTCATCCGTTCCTGGCTGCTCGACCTGGCGGTCAACGCACTGGACGACGACGAGCACCTGGACCAGCTGCGCGGCTTCGCCGCCGACTCGGGCGAAGGCCGGTGGACGGTCGAGGCCGCCATCGACAACGCGGTGCCGCTTCCCGCGATCACCGCCTCGCTGTTCGCGCGGTTCGCCTCGCGGCAGGACGACTCCCCGCAGATGAAGATGATCGCCGCCCTGCGCAACCAGTTCGGCGGGCACGCGGTCGAGAACAAGAAGTAGTCGCCGGCAAGCAGGCGGCAGGCGGTACAGCAGCACACGGAAGAGCAGTCGGAAAGGTCGGCGACCATGCACGTCACGCATCTCTCGCTGGCCGATTTCCGCTCGTACGCCCGGGTCGAGGTCCCTCTCGATCCGGGCGTCACCGTGTTCGTGGGGGCCAACGGCCAGGGCAAGACCAATCTGGTCGAGGCGGTCGGCTATCTCGCCACGCTGGGCAGCCACCGGGTGTCCTCGGACGCACCCCTGGTCCGGATGGGCGCCGAGCGCGCCGTCGTGCGCGCGGCGGTCACCCAGGGCGAGCGCTCCCAGCTGGTGGAGCTGGAACTCAATCCGGGCCGCGCCAATCGCGCACGTATCAACAGGTCGTCGCAGGTCAGGCCGCGTGACGTCCTGGGGATCGTGCGGACGGTGCTGTTCGCCCCGGAGGATCTTGCCCTGGTGAAGGGCGATCCCGGTGAGCGGCGCCGCTTCCTGGACGAGCTGATCACCGCGCGTTCCCCGCGCATGGCCGGCGTCCGTTCCGACTACGAGCGGGTGCTGAAGCAGCGGAACACCCTGCTGAAGTCCGCCGCCATGGCCCGCAGGCACGGCGGCCGGTCGATGGACATGTCCACCCTGGACGTGTGGGACCAGCATCTGGCACAGGTGGGGGCCGAGCTCCTCGCGCAGCGGCTTGATCTGATCGCCACCCTCCAGCCGCTGGCGGACAAGGCGTACGCGGACGTGGCCCCCGGTGGCGGTCCCGTGTCGCTGGAGTACCGGAGCTCGATCGGTGCGGACGTGGAGCCGGCGCGCACCCGCGAGGAGCTGTACGAGCAGGTGACGGCCGCGCTGGCACAGGCACGGAAGCAGGAGATCGAACGCGGCGTGACGCTGGTCGGCCCGCACCGGGACGACCTGGTGCTGGGCCTGCGCGGAATGCCGGCGAAGGGGTACGCGAGCCACGGGGAGTCGTGGTCGTACGCCCTGGCGTTGCGGCTGGCCTCGTACGATCTGCTGCGCACCGAGGGGAACGAACCGGTGCTCGTGCTGGACGACGTCTTCGCCGAGCTGGACGCGCGCCGACGTGAACGGCTGGCCGAACTCGTCGCGCAGGGCGAACAGGTGCTGGTGACGGCGGCGGTGGACGACGACGTCCCCGGCGTGCTGGCGGGAGCGCGGTACGCGGTGTCGGCGGGTGCGGTGGAGCGGCTGTGAGCGGACCGGACGAGCCGGGTGCCCCCACCCCGCGCCCGGCGAAGCAGCCCGAGGTGTCGGGCGTCGACCTGGCGCGGGTGGCCCTGCGCGCGGCCAAGGAACAGGCGCGTGCGCGGGGCGCCGCCGCGCAGCAGAGGAATCAGGCCAGGCGCGGTGGCGGACTGCGGTCGGGAGCTCGCTCGGACGGCCGTGATCCGCTGGCCCTGGGCTCGGCGATCAACCGGCTGATCACGGAGCGGGGCTGGGAGACCCCCGCGGCGGTCGGCGGGGTGATGGGCCGCTGGCCGCAGATCGTCGGGGACGATCTCGCCAATCACTGTGTGCCCCTGCGGTACGACGAGGATCCCGGGGAGCGGGTTCTGACCGTGCAGTGCGATTCGACGGCGTGGGCCACGCAGCTTCGGCTGCTCGCGCCGCAGCTGGTGGCCCGGTTGAACGCGGACCTGGGGCAGGGAACGGTTCGGATGATCAAGGTGCAGGGGCCCGGGGGCCCGCAGCGCAGATTCGGTCCCCTCCGCGCACCCGGGAGCAGGGGCCCCGGCGACACCTACGGCTGATCAGGGCTTTCCCCCTCCTCCCGTCCGTCAACACCGGATCACACGGGCGGAGTCCCGATGGCCTGTGATCAGCCTTCTGTCCCGCTTTGCCATGGACACGACGCTTCCGCTTTGTTGCCTTATGTCCCTTTTTGGTTCTTGGGGGGAGCGTGAGGCGTCCCTCACCGTAGCGGGAGGTTGACAGCCCGAAGCGCGCAATGCCGTCGTGAGCCTCCCGGGGGCCCTTCCTGAATATGGGGAGTCGTCAGCCGCTGGTTCAGGGCGGCACATGCGTACTCAGGCACCGGCAAACCCCCATTCATGTCGGCGCTACCGGTAGACTGATGGACAATCCCGCTTCCTCGCGGGAGTCGTCGATACACGCCGAACGACGCAGCCGCTCCCGCCAGCCGGAGAACGGCCTGTGCTGTGCCAGAAAGGGCGCTTCGTGGCCGATTCCGGCAACCCCAACGAGAACATCCCGTCCACAGCCGGTGAGCACGGCGAGGTCACCGCCTCGTACGACGCCAGCGCGATCACCGTGCTGGAGGGCCTGGACGCGGTCCGCAAGCGACCCGGTATGTACATCGGGTCCACCGGTGAGCGCGGTCTCCACCACCTCGTGCAAGAGGTTGTCGACAACTCGGTCGACGAGGCGATGGCCGGGCACGCGGACACCATCGACGTCACGATCCTCGCCGACGGCGGGGTGCGCGTGGTCGACAACGGCCGCGGCATCCCGGTCGGCATCGTGCCGTCCGAAGGCAAGCCGGCTGTCGAGGTCGTGCTCACCGTCCTGCACGCGGGCGGAAAGTTCGGCGGCGGCGGCTACGCCGTCTCCGGTGGTCTGCACGGCGTCGGTGTGTCCGTCGTCAACGCCCTGTCCACCCGGGTCTCCGTCGAGGTCAGGACGGACGGCCACCGCTGGACCCAGGACTACAAGCTCGGCGTCCCGACCGCCCCGCTGGCCAAGCACGAGGCCACCGACGAGTCCGGCACCTCGGTCACCTTCTGGGCCGACGGGGACATCTTCGAGACCACCGAGTACAGCTTCGAGACCCTCTCGCGCCGCTTCCAGGAGATGGCGTTCCTCAACAAGGGCCTCACGCTCAAGCTCACGGACGAGCGCGAGTCGGCGAAGGCGACGGCGGGCGCGGACAGCGCCGAGGCCGTCGACGTCCCCGACGAGGAACCGGCCCGCACGGTCACGTACCACTACGAGAACGGCATCGTCGACTTCGTCAAGTACCTCAACTCCCGCAAGGGCGACCTCATCCACCAGTCGGTGATCGACATCGAGGCCGAGGACAAGGACCGGCTGCTCTCCGTCGAGATCGCCATGCAGTGGAACACGCAGTACACCGAGGGCGTCTACTCCTTCGCCAACGCGATCCACACGCACGAGGGCGGCACGCACGAGGAGGGCTTCCGCGCGGCGCTGACCTCGCTGGTCAACCGTTACGCGCGCGACAAGAAGCTGCTGCGCGAGAAGGACGACAACCTCACCGGTGAGGACGTCCGCGAGGGTCTGACGGCGATCATCTCGGTGAAGCTGGGCGAGCCGCAGTTCGAGGGACAGACGAAGACCAAGCTCGGTAACACCGAGGCGAAGACCTTCGTCCAGAAGGTCGTCCACGAGCAGCTGACGGACTGGTTCGACCGGAACCCCAACGAGGCCGCCGACATCATCCGCAAGGGCATCGCGGCCTCCACGGCGCGCGTCGCGGCCCGCAAGGCCCGTGACCTGACCCGGCGCAAGGGGCTCCTGGAGAGCGCCTCGCTGCCCGGCAAGCTGAGTGACTGCCAGTCGAACGACCCGACGAAGTGCGAGATCTTCATCGTCGAGGGTGACTCCGCCGGCGGTTCGGCGAAGTCCGGCCGCAACCCGATGTACCAGGCCATCCTGCCGATCCGCGGCAAGATCCTGAACGTCGAGAAGGCCCGTATCGACAAGATCCTGCAGAACACCGAGGTCCAGGCGCTGATCTCGGCCTTCGGCACCGGGGTCCACGAGGACTTCGACATCGAGAAGCTCCGCTATCACAAGATCATTCTGATGGCCGACGCCGACGTCGACGGCCAGCACATCAACACCCTGCTGCTGACCTTCCTGTTCCGTTTCATGCGGCCGCTGGTCGAGTCCGGGCACGTGTTCCTCTCCCGTCCGCCGCTCTACAAGATCAAGTGGGGCCGCGACGACTTCGAGTACGCGTACTCGGACCGCGAGCGCGACGCCCTGGTGGCGCTCGGCAAGCAGAACGGCAAGCGGATCAAGGAAGACTCGATCCAGCGCTTCAAGGGTCTCGGCGAGATGAACGCCGAGGAGCTGCGCGTCACGACCATGGACGTCGACCACCGGGTGCTCGGCCAGGTCACGCTGGACGACGCGGCGCAGGCCGACGACCTGTTCTCGGTCCTGATGGGCGAGGACGTAGAGGCGCGGCGCTCGTTCATCCAGCGCAACGCCAAGGACGTCCGTTTCCTCGACATCTGAGTCGGCCGTACAAGCACGCCGCAGCTCGAAAGGACTTTGACCAGCAATGGCCGACGAGAACACCCCTGTGACCCCTGAAGAGGAGCCCGCACTCGCGGGCGTGGGCATGCGTGTCGAGCCCGTGGGGCTCGAGACGGAGATGCAGCGCTCCTACCTCGACTACGCGATGTCCGTCATCGTGTCGCGCGCCCTGCCCGACGTGCGGGACGGCCTCAAGCCCGTCCACCGCCGGGTGCTCTACGCGATGTACGACGGCGGCTACCGGCCCGAGAAGGGCTTCTACAAGTGCGCCCGCGTCGTCGGTGACGTCATGGGCACGTACCACCCGCACGGCGACTCCTCGATCTACGACGCGCTCGTGCGACTGGCACAGCACTGGTCGATGCGCATGCCGCTCGTGGACTCCAACGGCAACTTCGGTTCCCCGGGCAACGACCCGGCCGCGGCGATGCGGTACACCGAGTGCAAGATGATGCCGCTGTCCATGGAGATGGTCCGCGACATCGACGAGGAGACCGTCGACTTCAAGGACAACTACGACGGCCGCAACCAGGAGCCGGTGGTTCTGCCGGCGCGCTTCCCGAACCTGCTGATCAACGGTTCCGCGGGCATCGCGGTCGGCATGGCGACCAACATCCCGCCGCACAACCTCCGCGAGGTCGCGGCAGGTGCGCAGTGGTACCTGGAGCACCCGGAGGCCTCGCACGAGGAGCTCCTGGACGCTCTGCTGGAGCGCATCAAGGGCCCGGACTTCCCGACGGGCGCGCTGGTCGTCGGCCGCAAGGGCATCGAGGAGGCGTATCGCACCGGACGCGGCTCCATCACGATGCGTGCCGTCGTGGCGGTCGAGGAGATCCAGGGCCGCCAGTGCCTGGTGGTCACGGAGCTCCCCTACCAGACCAACCCCGACAACCTGGCGCAGAAGATCGCCGACCTGGTGAAGGACGGCAAGGTCGGCGGGATCGCCGACGTCCGTGACGAGACGTCCTCGCGCACGGGTCAGCGCTTGGTCGTCGTGCTGAAGCGTGACGCGGTCGCCAAGGTCGTGCTCAACAACCTGTACAAGCACACCGATCTTCAGACGAACTTCGGCGCGAACATGCTGGCGCTCGTCGACGGGGTGCCGCGCACGCTGTCGATCGACGCGTTCATCCGGCACTGGGTGACCCACCAGATCGAGGTCATCGTCCGGCGCACCAGGTTCCGGCTGCGCAAGGCCGAGGAGCGGGCGCACATCCTGCGCGGCCTGCTCAAGGCGCTGGACGCGATCGAAGAGGTCATCGCGCTCATCCGGCGCAGCAACACCGTGGAGATCGCGCGCGAGGGCCTGATGGGCCTCCTGGAGATCGACGAGATCCAGGCGAACGCCATCCTGGAGATGCAGCTGCGCCGGCTGGCCGCGCTGGAGCACCAGAAGATCACCGCGGAGCACGACGAACTCCAGGCGAAGATCAACGAGTACAACGCGATCCTCGCCTCTCCCGAGCTCCAGCGGCAGATCGTCAGCGAGGAGCTCGCGGCGATCGTCGACAAGTTCGGCGACGACCGGCGTTCGAAGCTCGTGCCCTTCGACGGCGACATGTCCATCGAGGACCTGATCGCCGAGGAGGACATCGTCGTCACGATCTCCCGCGGCGGCTACGTGAAGCGCACGAAGACGGACGACTACCGCTCGCAGAAGCGCGGCGGCAAGGGCGTGCGCGGCACGAAGCTCAAGGAAGACGACATCGTCGACCACTTCTTCGTGTCGACGACGCACCACTGGCTGCTGTTCTTCACGAACAAGGGCCGGGTGTACCGGGCCAAGGCCTACGAGCTGCCGGACGCCGGCCGCGACGCGCGAGGTCAGCACGTCGCGAACCTGCTGGCCTTCCAGCCCGACGAGCAGATCGCGCAGATCCTGGCCATCCGCGACTACGAGGCGGCGCCCTATCTGATCCTCGCCACCAAGGGCGGCCTGGTGAAGAAGACTTCGCTGAAGGACTACGATTCGCCGCGTTCCGGCGGCGTCATCGCGATCAACCTCCGGGAGACGGAGAGCGGCGCGGACGACGAACTGATCGGTGCCGAGCTCGTGTCGGCCGAGGACGACCTGCTTCTCGTCAGCAGGAAGGCCCAGTCGATCAGGTTCACCGCCACGGACGACGCGCTGCGTCCCATGGGCCGTGCCACCTCGGGCGTCAAGGGCATGAGTTTCCGCGAGGGAGACGAACTGCTCTCGATGAATGTTGTCCGGCCCGGTACGTTCGTGTTCACTGCCACCGACGGCGGTTACGCGAAGCGGACCGCTGTCGACGAATACCGCGTCCAGGGCCGCGGCGGTCTGGGCATCAAGGCCGCCAAGATCGTGGAGGACCGTGGTTCCCTCGTCGGCGCGCTGGTGGTGGAGGAGACGGACGAGATCCTCGCCATCACGCTCGGCGGTGGTGTAATTCGTACGCGGGTCAATGAAGTCAGGGAGACGGGCCGTGACACCATGGGCGTCCAACTGATCAATCTGGGCAAGCGAGATGCCGTCGTCGGCATCGCGCGCAACGCCGAGGCCGGTCGCGAGGCCGAAGAGGTCGACGGGACCGATGTGGCCGACGGCGCCACGGTCGAGGCCGATGCCGAGACCGTGGTCGAGGGCACTGTCGAAGGCACGGCGCCTTCGGCCGGGGAGCACGAGGAGTAGAGCGTGAGTGGAGCCACGGGCGCTGGTTCGGCCGCTTCCGGAGCAGGGGCGAGCGGCGCCCGTGGCCCTGCCACGGACTCCCAAGGGGGCACTGTGACGGACACTCGGGGACCTCAGCCGCAGTACGAGGGGTACGCGACCGGGCCGTTGCCCGGTGAGCGGGAGCCCGCAGCGGGCCAGGCGGGGCCCTATCACCCGCCGCAGGCGTACCCGTCCCCCGCGGGCGGGACGCAGGGTGGCGGCACAGAGGGCGGAGCGCAGGGCGTGGGCGGCGTACAGGCGATGCGTAAGCCTCGGACGGGGGCGCGGACGACTCCGCGCATCCGCAAGGCCCGTCTGCGGGTGGCGAAGGCCGATCCGTGGTCGGTGATGAAGGTGAGCTTCCTGCTCTCCATCGCGCTGGGCATCTGCACGGTGGTCGCCGCCGCGGTCCTGTGGATGGTGATGGACGCCATGGGCGTCTTCTCCACCGTGGGCGGGACGATCAGTGAGGCCACCGGCTCGAACGAGAGCAACGGCTTCGATCTGCAGTCGTTCCTGTCGCTGCCGCGGGTCCTCATCTTCACGTCGGTCATCGCCGTGATCGACGTGGTGCTGGCCACCGCTCTGGCGACGCTGGGCGCCTTCATCTACAACTTGTCGGCAGGCTTCGTGGGTGGCGTCGAGCTCACTCTCGCCGAGGACGAGTAGGGCGCCGGGTATCGATTTTGGGACTGGCCCCGACGTGCGCTAATCTTCAGAAGTCAGCGCAGCAGCGCGGCGGGGCTATAGCTCAGTTGGTTAGAGCGCATCCCTGATAAGGATGAGGCCACAGGTTCAAATCCTGTTAGCCCCACCAGCACGAAGACCCCCGACCGATCACCGGTCGGGGGTCTTCGCGTATGTGGGCGTGGTCCGGCTGAAGAGCGGTGCGTCCAGGGGCTGGAGTGACCGGTTCCGTATCAGTGAGCCGGATCACACCTCTGCTCTCCGAGGTGCCGTGACCGGTGACCGCCGGCCGGGAGCTCCCGAGCCCGGTGAGGTTCGTGCGGCGTGGTCGCCGGCGCGGAATGCCGGCCCGGGCGCCGGACCGGACGGGAGTCTCACGGCGCCACGCGGCGGCAGGGGTGGCTTTCACCAGGCGTGCCGGGCGGGCATCCCTCGCCACGCGCCCCGGACTCCGGCCGACAGCCGCATCGGGCACGCGGGGGTTGTCTCGGGTCCGCGGGAAGACATGCGGACGCACAGGAAGGCAGGTCGGACACACAGGAAGGCCCCCGCCGGTGTGGACCGGAAGGGGCCTGGGTGGCGTCAGCGCCGCTCTCAGGGTGGCAGCGGGGTGGAGTCCCCGGCCGGGGCCGCATCGCGGGCGGAGCGTGTGCCGCCGGTCGTGTGTGCGCCCTCGGCGGTGTCCGCCGCCAACTGCCGCGTGGAGGGCGACGAGCCGTGCGCCTCGGCGCGGATGCGCTGCTTCATCGTGGGCGGCAGCGCCCTGTCACGCGGAAGGGTCCATCGAACCGACGGGGTGGTCGCGGTTGCCGCGGTCGCACCCGTGTGCTCCTGGTTCGTGCTCGTCGGCTCCGCGGCCGCGGTCTGGGCGGTGGCGAGGCCCAGGGAGGCGAGAAGTGCGAAGAAGGCGGTGATGAAGGCGGTCCAGATGCTCTTGACCCTGAAGGTGCTCATGGCCCCTCGCTTTCAGGTGGTCCGGTTTGCTTACCTTTCCGATGATGTGGATGTGGGCCGTGGATTCCGGCACCGACGCTCGCGCTGCGCCGATCTTCTGATGAACACCACTCTTATGGTTCAACCGGCCTCGACAACCTCTCCCCGAGGTGCCGAGAGGCCCCGTGAAGGGCCTTCTGCGGGGGTGCGGGCAGGTCACCGATCGGTATCGGCCGGTGTGTATAGTCGGGCGGCAGAAGTCCCCTTACGCCAAGGAAAGACGAGGTCGCGCGGTGAAGAAGCTTCTCCTGGTCGCACTGGCCGCCATCGGCGGGCTCCTCGTGTACCGCCAGATCCAGGCGGATCGCGCCGAGCAGGATCTGTGGACGGAGGCGACCGACTCCGTGCCCGCAGGTCCGGGTGTGTGAGACGGAACAGTCTGCTAAGAGCCCCGGCCGCCGAGCGGCCGGGGCTTTGTGCTGTCCGGGCGGTGTGGCGGCGTCGTGACCGCGGCCGCGCTCGCGGATTCGCGATTCGCGTAAGCGAATCGATTGGTTGCATGCGCAATGACCTGTGCGGGTCGTGCCGGATCCGACGGCATGGGCGAGAGCGGCGGCCGGCCCGGGCAATGGCGGCAACAGGGCGGTGACCGCAGACAGCGGTGGTACCGGCGGGGCAGGATGGACGGGCATCGCCACCGACGCCGGCGCGGGCGCCGTGATCGCTTCGTTCGCCGCTCCCGCTTCCGTACGCAGCCGGCGCGGGGCAGGCACGCACACGACGAGGGGAAGCGCGTGAAGAGGCAGCGCAACAGGGGCCGGGTGACGCTGGCGTCGATCGGGGTGATGTGCGCGGTGGCGGCGCTGCCGGGGCAGGCACGCGCGGCGGACGCCCCGGCCGCCTACACCTTCGATCCCACGGCGACAGCGGTCCGGGGCGCGGAGACGAACGCCGATGCGGTGGAGCTGAAGTCCGGTTCGGTCTACCGGAGTTCCATCGAGAAGGACCAGAAGCTCTACTACCGCCTGAGGCTCGACGACACGACCGACGCCTATGTGTCCGCGGTCGTCGTGCCGAAGACGGCCGGGCAGGTCGCCTACGGGGACGGCGTCACGATCAGCATCAGGGATCTCGACGACAACCGGTGCGATTCGCAGGACGCCGACTTCGGGTCGGCGGAGTTCCCCCGGCCGATCGCCGCATACGCCCACAGGACCGTGAAGAAGGGCATCACCACCTGCGCGGCGAGCGGCACGTACAACGTGCTGATCGAGCGTGAGAGCAAGGCGACTTCCGACCCCGGCGCCTGGGACCTCGAACTCCGTTTCGAGAACGAGCCGACGGTGAAGGACGCCGGATCGCGGCCCACCGAGGCACCGGAGAACTGGCCCTCCGCGTCACCGGTGCCGCCCACTGGTACCCAGAAGCGCTCCGGGGGCACGGGTTTCGCCGATGCCACGAGCCTGGAGTCCGGGGAATGGGTGGACGGCATCGCGCCGGGGCAGACCCGCTTCTACCGGGTGCCCGTGGACTGGGGACAGCAGATCTTCGCCACGGCCGCGCTGAGCAACAGCAGCAGGTCGACCGAATTCCTCGGCAACGCCCTGGCGGTCTCCCTGGAGAACCCGGCACACGGCCATGTGGAGGATGCGACCCTGTCGTACTCCGGAGCCCCGAACTCCGTTTCTCTGCAACCGCTGCCGCCCGTGGCCTACGAGAACCGCCACGCCTCGGCGACACGCGTCAGCGCCATGCGTTTCGCCGGCTGGTACTACCTCTCGGTGACGCTCTCCCCGAAGGTCGCGGAGCGGTACGGCGACGACCCGATCGGGCTGACGCTCAAGGTCAAGGTCGTCAACGACGGCGAGCCGTCGCCCTATCAGGGGGACGCCGGGATCTTTGGGGTCAGCGACGACGACAGGGACATGGCCAGGAGCGGTCAGAGCGCATCCGACGCCGACAGGAGCGACACCATGAAGACGGTGGCCGCGGGTGGCATCGGTACGGGCGTGGTGCTGGTGGCCGGACTCGGGGTGTGGACGCTGCTCGCCAGGCGCCGGGAGGCGCTCGCCGCGCCCTCCGCCGGGGGGCAGCAGCCGGGCGGGCAGCCCCCCGCCCGGTGACCGGTCAGGTCTGGGTCAGGGCCCAGATGCCCACCGCGAAGCAGACCAGGGCGACCAGCAGCACCGGGATCGCCACTGTGGGGGGAGGGCCCGGCCGCTTCACCGGAGCCGCCTGAGGGGCGGCCACGGGCGGTACGAAGGCCTGGGGAGCCTGGGGGTGCTGTGCCGTGTAGGAGCGCGTCGGCGCCGTACCGTACGGCACGGCCGCGGTCGCTGCCTGCGAGAGGTCCGGTGCGGGGCCGGTCGCGTAGGGCCCGTACGGAGACGACTGGGGCGGCTGGGGGACAGGCACCTGCTGCGGCGGGGGTGCCAGGTGGAAGCTGCCCGTCTCCGACATCGAGGACGGCTGGGGACGGGGCTCCGGCCGCCCGCTGTCCTGCGCGGGCACGTGCGACTGCTCCGAGGGCCGCGGCGGCGTCGCCCGGTTCACGGCCGGCTGCGCGGGTGGTGGCGGACCGTCGGCCGGGCTTTCCGGTCCCTCGGGGCCGAACCCCGCCGGCAGGGGGCCGATCTGGTCGAACACCTCGACCGGTTCGTCGTCCGCACCGGCCTCGGCCAGCATCTCCACCGCTGCGGTCAGCGCCTTGCGTGCCCCTGTGGCCGTGCGGAAGCGGGCGTGCGGATCCGGCTGGAGAAGACCGGCGAGTACCTGCCACAGGGGCTCGGGGACGCCCTGAGGGGCACCGGGGGTGCCGTGGGCGGCGAAGTACTCGATCAGCGCCTGGGCGTCGGGCTTCTGTCCCTGCAGGAGGTAGAGCGCGACCAGGCCGACGGCGAACAGGTCCGCCGGGAAGTCGGGTTCCGCGCCCATCATCTGCTCCGGCGCGAAGTAACCGGGCGTACCGACCACGTAGTTGGTCTCGGTCAGCCGTGGCTCGCCCTTGCGCATCGAGATGCCGAAGTCGGACAGCCGCAGGTGCGGACGCCCGGTGCCGGTGGCCTCCATGAGGATGTTGGCCGGTTTGATGTCCCGGTGCACGACCCCCTCGGCGTGCACGGTGGACAGGCCGGACAGCAGCTGGTCGAGGAGCAGGCAGACGAAGCGCGGAGGCAACGGGCCGTAGTCGCCGATGACATGGGCCAGCGATCCACCGCTGACCAGATCCATCGTGAAGAGGACCTTGTCGTCGTCGGCGGCCCAGCTGGCCGGCGCGAGCACGTGGGGATGTTCGATCCGGAGTGCCTGCTCGCGGACGAAGCGGAGCAGTGTGTGCGCGTCGCTCTGCTGCAGGACTTTCGCCGCCACGTAACGGCGGCGCCTGTGGTCCCACGCGCGCCAGACGGCACCGACGCCGCCACGTCCGATCGGATCGACGAGCTCGTACCGACCGGCGAAGACCTCACCCATTGCGCTGTGCCCGCTCCCGTTCCGAATCGGTTCGTGCCCCGGCTGTCGGGATACTGCCACGGGCCGTGTTCTCCCGTGGCAGTTCCGGGCCCCGGGGCCTGTTCCTGGCGAAGGGTCCTAGCTCTGGTGGGCTTCGTAGTGCGCGACGGCGTCCGCGGTGCGTCCCGCCCCGTACACCCTCAGGAACTCCGCCAGTTCCGGGTGCGCGGGCGCGAGGGAGTCGGCCGCGTCGATGATGTCTCCCGCCGCGGCCACCGAACGCAGCAGTGACTGGATCTCACGGACCACGCGGCGCACGGTGGGGGCTCCGCCGGTGGTGGTGGTCTGGCCGGTGTTGGTGAGGACGGAGCCGCCCTGAGACTTCTTGATCTCTTCCATCCGGTCCGTCGCCTCTCCCGCGCTGACGCTGCCGTCCGCGACCTGGCCGGCGAGTTCCTGGAGTGCCTGGACACGCTGGACCACGGCGGGGTTGCCGATCTTGGCGCGCTGGCCGCTCATCAACTGGGAGAGCATCGGGGCGGACAGCCCGAGCACCGCGGCGAGCCGGGCCTGATTCAGACCCAGGTCGTCTATCAGCCTGCGGAAGAGCGCTCCCAGCGGCTCTCCGTACCAGCTGCGCTGGAGCTCTCTGGCTCTAGCCGTGGCCTCTTGCTGCGCTGCGTCCATTGCGTCTCCCCTTCGCTGCGGCTTCGCTGCCGCGAACCTCGTCGTGCATCTTACGGAGAGCGGTTCCAGACCGGGAGTCCCAATCCTTTTGCAAGATTCAGGGGGTCACCCGGTACTCTGTTCTGCGACGGACCTCGCGGCACGGTTGTGCGCTGCGATGTCCCCGTTTCGGGGCCTTAGCTCAGTTGGTAGAGCGCTGCCTTTGCAAGGCAGATGTCAGGAGTTCGAATCTCCTAGGCTCCACACGCGAAGAGCCCGGTCGGCCTGCGGAAACGCAGGCCGACCGGGCTCTCTTTCGTGGATCGGTGCCGTCGTGGTCCGACATGACCCCTGAGGTGTGGCGAGGCACGGAAGCCGCCGGGGTGCCGGGAATCCCGTGCCGCGCCGGGATCCCTTCGTGCGCGGTTCGGTTTCACGTGAAACGGCGAGGGGCGCCGGAGACCATGAGGTCTTCCGGCGCCCCTCGCCGGCGTCCGCTTCCCGGGGTACCGGGCCGGCGCCGTCGGTCAGCGGTTGTCGTCCCGGCCGTCCGTGCGCTCCGAGCCGGACTCGGCCTCGTCCTGCTTGACGCGGACCTCGGGGTCGAGGACCGAGGTGCCGCTGCCGTCGACCGAGGTCAGGGGAGCGCGGTCGTCGGCCACCTCGGTGGGCGCGGGCGGCTCGACGAGCCAGTCCGGGTTGGCCTGCTTGTCCCACCACTTCCACGCGGCGAGGGCTCCACCGGCCAGCACGCCGAGCACGAGGAAGCCCTTGGCCGCCCGACCGGCCTTGGCCCGCCGCTCGTGCTTCCTGACGAGCTTGTGGATCTCCTTGGCCGTGACCTGGCCACGCAACGCGGCCAGCGCGGCCGTGCTGCGTGCGGTGGCCTCCTCCGCCATGGGGCGGCTCGCAGCGACGGCGTACTCGACACGGGGCACGGTGTAGTCCGCCGCTGTACGGGCCGCGCTGCGCGTCCGTACGGCTGCCCTGTGCGCGGCCTCGTCGACCTTGGGGGGCACATGGGTCAGTGCCTGTTCGATGCGAGGGGCGAGGTGCGCGCCGTACTGGACGCGAGCCTGCGCGGCTGCCTTCGACATCTTGGGCGCGAGCCGGGCGCGGGCCTCCTGGGCATAGTGCGCGGCCTGTTCCTTGGCCGTGTCGGCGTAGGGCGCCACCACTTCCGCGGCGTGCTGCGCGCTGTCCTTCGCCGAGTAGGTTGCGGCGCGCACGCTGTCGATGCGGGTCACGGGATCCTCCTCCTTGGTGGCGGGTAGGTACTCCGCCTATCCACCCAATTCGAAATCATGCCCGCTGAGGCACGGAGCGCCATGCGGGACGGGCATCCGGGTCATGTCGGCATTCTCGGTCAATTCGGTGCAGGCGGAGCGTGTCGACGACGATGCCACGGTTCGTGTCGGCGCGCTCCGCGCCGTCGGCACGAGGCCGTACCCGGGGCGCGGACTCGCCGGAGGGGTGGGGCAAGGGCGGGCAAGGAGGTGAGCGCGGCCCTGTCGCAGGGCGGTGACGGGGATGTGGAGGGGGTGCACCGTGCGAGGATCTGTGGTCATCAGCGAGGACTTACGGAAGGCAGATCGTGGCCGAGGAGCTTTACGCCACTTTGAAGACCAACCACGGCGACATCGCGATCCGGCTTCTGCCGAACCACGCGCCCAAGACGGTCAGGAACTTCGTCGAGCTGGCCAGGGGCGAGCGTGAGTGGACCGACCCGGAGACCGGCAGGAAGTCCACGGACAAGCTGTACGACGGAACCGTCTTCCACCGGGTCATCAGCGGCTTCATGATCCAGGGCGGCGACCCGCTGGGCAATGGAACGGGTGGCCCGGGCTACGAGTTCGCCGACGAGTTCCACCCCGATCTCGCCTTCACCCAGCCGTACCTGCTGGCGATGGCCAACGCGGGACCGGGGACCAACGGCTCGCAGTTCTTCGTCACGGTGTCACCCACCGCCTGGCTGACCGGCAAGCACACCATCTTCGGCGAGGTCGCCGACGAGGCGGGCCGGAAGGTCGTGGACGCGATCGCGGCCGCTCCGACCAATCCGCGGACCGACCGGCCGCTCCAGGACGTGGTGATCGAATCGGTCGTCGTCGAGACCCGCTGACCGACGTGCCCGGCCCCGCCCGCCGGGGCCGCCGACCCGGTGCACGGTCCCCCGACCCGGTGGACGGTCCGCCCGCACGGGAACCAACCGCCCTGCTCGACCGTAGTGCTACATAACGGGCGAGCGGGCGGTCACACGTGCGCCGCCTCCCCGGACGAGATGCGAAGGGGCCGTGACCGATGGAGAAGCAGCAGCCGCCGGAAGACCGGGGCGGGTCCGCGGCTGCGGGCGGCCCTCCCACGTGCTACCGCCACCCCGACCGGGAGACCGGGATCCGCTGCACCAGGTGCGAGCGGCCGATCTGCACGGACTGCATGATCGGGGCGTCGGTGGGATTCCAGTGCCCGGACTGTGTCCGTCAGGGCTCCGGGACGGGCCATCACCCTGCCGCCGCCCGGCCGCGGACCCTGGCCGGCGGCAGTGTCGCGGGCGACCCCAGGCTGATCACCAAGATCCTCATCGCCGTCAACCTCATCGTCTTCATCGTGGTCTGGGCGAGACCGGAGCTCCTCGACGATCTCCTGCTGTTCGGCCGTGCCACCACGGACGACCCCTCCGCCGGTTACGAGGGCGTGGCCGAAGGGCAGTGGTACCGGCTGGTGACGTCGATGTTCCTGCATGTGGAGGTGTGGCACATCGCCTTCAACATGCTGGGGCTGTGGTGGCTCGGGGGGCCGCTGGAAGCCGCGCTCGGCCGTGCGCGGTACCTCGCGCTGTACGTGCTCTCCGGGCTCGCGGGCGGCGCGCTCACCTACCTGATCACAGGCCCGGCGCAGGGGTCGCTCGGTGCGTCCGGCGCCGTCTTCGGTCTCCTGGGCGCCACGGCCGTGCTCATGCGCCGGATGAACTACGACCTGCGCCCGGTCATCGCGCTGCTCGTGGTGAACCTGATCTTCACCTTCAACCCGTGGGGCCGGATCGCCTGGCAGGCGCACGTCGGCGGGCTGGTCGCCGGTGCCCTGATAGCGATCGCCATGATCCACGCCCCGCGCGCACGCCGGAATCTCGTGCAGTACGGCGCCTGTGCACTGGTCCTGCTCGCGGTCGTGGCCATCGTCCTGGCGAGGACCGCTGTGCTCACCTGAGCGAAGTCAGTCGCTCCGGGGGGTGGTTGTCCACAGAACGTGCCGGATCTTGTGCATGACGTGGGGAACAGGTGTGCCCCTTGTCGCTGGACCGGGTTCTCCCAGACAGGACAAGGGGCATGCCCTCTAGCAATGCGTAAGTGTGTAGTCACACCGGCGTCAACTGCGAGGGAAGTTATCCACAGATCGTCTGACCTTTTCCCCCGCCTGTGGATAACTCTGTGGGTAACTTCAGGGCAGAGCTACTTCCACTGCGTGGAGACGCCGAAGCCACCGGCGATGAAGCCGAAGCCCACCACGATGTTCCAGTTGCCCAGCGCACTGAGCGGCATGTCGCCCTCGGTGACGTAGAAGAGCACGATCCAGGCCAGACCGACCAGGAAGAGCGCCAGCATCACCGGCGCCACCCAACTGCGGTTGGACAGCTTTATGCTCGTCGACTGCTTCGCCGGCGGCGGCGTGAAGTCTGCCTTCTTGCGGATACGTGACTTCGGCACGAGGGACTCTCCTGTCGATGCGCTGCGTGACCGCGCAGGGATCTTGTGGCTGGCGCCGGGGCGCGAGGGGGAATGCTGCCTCCCCGGGGCGTCCGTTAGCGTAGTGCTTCCGTGGCGCCTAAGGAGATAAGGGTACGTTGAGTAATTCTGACGACTCTCCTCGAGGCCCGGCCCGGCGCATCTCCCGCCGGCCGGTCCAGGGCCTCACCGCTGCCGTCTTCGCGCTGGCCGGACTGATCTTCGTCACCAGCGCCAACGCGGCCAAGGGGACCGACATCCGCACCGACTCCTCGCTGCTGAAACTCTCCGACCTCATCCAGCAGCGCAGCGAGAAGAACGCGGAACTGGACGAATCGACCGCGTCCGTCCGCGCGGACATCGACACCCTCGCCCGGCGCGACGACGGGAGCACCCGCGCCGAGGACGCCGAACTGGACGCCCTGGAGAAGGCCGCGGGCACCACGGCGGTCACCGGGGAGGCTCTTTCGGTCACGTTGAACGACGCGCCGCCGAACGCCACCGCCAATCCGGGATACCCCGATCCGCAGCCGAACGACCTGGTCATCCACCAGCAGGACCTCCAGGCCGTCGTCAACGCCCTCTGGCAGGGCGGGGCGAAGGGGATCCGGGTGATGGACCAGCGCCTCATCTCCACGAGCGCCGTGCGCTGTGTAGGCAACACGCTCATCCTGCAGGGCCGCGTCTACTCGCCTCCGTACAAGGTGACCGCGGTCGGTGACCGGGGGAAGCTCAGGCAGGCGCTCGACGACTCCACGGCGATCCAGAACTACCAGCTCTACGTGAAGGCCTACGGGCTGGGATGGAAGGTCGAGGAGAGCGACAGGCTGACGCTCCCCGGCTACTCGGGCACCGTCGACCTCCATTACGCGCAGCCCGTGCGATAGGGCGGTCCGGGCAGGACGCGCAGCCCGTGCGACAGGGCGGTCCGGGCAGGACGCGCAGCCTGTGCGGGCGGGTGGTCCTGTGCCGTCCGGCCGTGACCGTGCCGCGCCGGCACCGCGTACGACGCGCCGGTACGGGACCCGTACGACGAGCGTGTGACGGACCCGTCCCGGTGGCTTTCCACAGCTGACCCACGCCTGAGCCCGCGCCGTTTAGTCTGGTGCCGTACCGAACGGAGGCAACAGCATGTACGGCTGGATCTGGCGGCATCTGCCGGGCAACGCATGGGTACGGGGCTTCATCTCGCTCGTGCTGGCCCTGGCGGTTGTCTACGCGCTCTTCCAGTACGTCTTCCCCTGGGCGGAGCCGCTGCTCCCGTTCGGTGACGTGACGGTCGACGGTGAAGGCGGCGGCGGGACGGGGGCCGGTCAGTGAGCGCACGCATCCTCGTCGTCGACAACTACGACAGCTTCGTCTTCAACCTCGTCCAGTACCTCTACCAGCTCGGCGCGGAGTGCGAAGTCGTCCGCAACGACGAGGTGACCACGGCCCACGCCGACGACGGATTCGACGGAGTCCTGCTCTCCCCCGGCCCCGGCACGCCCGAAGAAGCCGGTGTCTGCATCGAGATGGTGCACCACTGCGCGCGGAGCGGTGTCCCGGTCTTCGGTGTCTGCCTGGGCATGCAGTCGATGGCCGTCGCCTACGGCGGTGTCGTGGACCGTGCTCCGGAGCTGCTGCACGGCAAGACCTCCCCCGTACTTCACGAGGGCAAGGGGGTGTTCGCCGGACTGCCGTCGCCCTTCACCGCGACGCGCTATCACTCGCTGGCCGCCGAACCCACGACGATCCCGCCCGAGCTGGAGGTCACCGCACGCACCGTCGACGGCATCATCATGGGGCTGCGCCACCGTGAACAGGCCGTGGAGGGAGTGCAGTTCCACCCCGAGTCGGTGCTCACGGAGCACGGGCACCTGATGCTCGCCAACTGGCTGGAGCAGTGCGGTGACGTGGGGGCCGTCGCGAGATCGGTGGGGCTCGCCCCGGTGGTGGGCAAGGTCGCGGCGTGACCGCAATCCGCCCCGACTCCGGGCAGGAAGGCTCGTACGCGCAGGGAGCGTACGAGCCCGACGGCGCGTTCGAGGCGGCGGTGGAACAGCTCGCTGATCCGCTGAACGACCCCCTGCCGGGACGGCACGCCTCACCCTGGCTCCGCCCGGAGACCGCGGCGGCCGACGACGAGCCGCCCGGGAAGCCCGGTACGGCGCCCCAGAAGCCCGCGGAGACCCCGGGTGAGTGGTACGACCCGGAGGGCTATCAGCGGGACTGGTACGGGCAGCAGCGGCCGGGCGCGGACCCCGCGCCCGGAGTCGCGTCAGGACCCACCGCAGGACCCACTTCGGGACCGGCCGAGGGGACCACGGTGCTGCCCGGACTCGTGACCGCGGTGGCGGAACCCGCGAGGGCTCCCGCACAGGCGTCCGTCGATCCGCCGGCGCCACGCCGCCCCGCTCCCGGACGCGTCGCGGTCCCGCCCCAGGCGCGGCCGGCCGTCGGCGACGAGACCATAGCCCTGCGGACGGCCGACACCCGGCGTGCGACGGGCGAGGCCGGCGCGGACTCCACGACGACCGCCTCCACGACGACCGCCTCCGAGGCGCTCGACTCCGAGGCGACGGCCACCGGTGGCCGGGCCGAGCGCCGGCGGGCGGCCAAGGGGCGCGGAAGACGGCGGCCGGAACCAGCGACGCCCCCGGGATCCGGGACGGCGCGGTCCGGGGCCCCGATGTCCCGCGTGGAGGCTCGTCGCGCGGCCCGTGCGGCCAAGGAAAGCCCTGCCGTGGTGGCGAGCCGGGTCGTCGGAGAAGTCTTCATCACGTTCGGCGTGCTGATGCTCCTGTTCGTCACCTACCAGCTGTGGTGGACCAACGTCCGCGCCGACCAGATCGCCGGCCGGGAGACGCACAAGATCCAGGACGACTGGGCGGCCGGCGAGCGCAGCCCCGGTGCCTTCGAACCGGGCCAGGGGTTCGCCATCATGCACATCCCCAAGCTGGACGTCGTCGCGCCGATCGCCGAGGGCATCAGCAAGGAGAAGGTCCTCGACCGGGGCATGGTGGGTCACTACGGCGAGGGCAAGCTGAAGACGGCGATGCCGTCGGCGCAGCAGGGCAACTTCGCGGTGGCGGGTCACCGCAACACCCACGGCGAACCGTTCCGCTACATCAACAAGCTGAAGCCCGGTGACCCGATCGTGGTCGAGACCCAGGACGCCTACTACACGTACGAGATGACCAGCATCCTTCCGCAGACGTCGCCCTCGAACGTGGCGGTGATCGACGAGGTGCCCCCGGGCTCCGGCTTCACCGGCCCCGGCAGGTACATCACACTGACGACCTGTACGCCGGAATTCACGAGTACGTACCGAATGATCGTGTGGGGCAAGATGGTCGACGAACGCCCGCGGAGCAAGGGGAAGCCCGACGCGCTCGTCGGCTGAAGCGGGCTGGACGACATCACGACAGGGGCGGGTGCGGTGGCAGCTGGGACCGAGCAGGACGAGCGTGTCGACGTGCCACCGCCGCCGGCGCCACGCGGCGGCCGGCATCCCGTCGCCGCGGTGGTGAGCCTCTTCGGTGAACTCCTGATCACCGCGGGCCTGGTGCTCGGCCTGTTCGTCGTCTACTCGCTGTGGTGGACCAACGTCCTCGCCGACCGTGAGGCCGACAAGCAGGGCAACACCGTCCGTGACCGCTGGGCGGGGGGACCCGGGGCCCTGGACACGCGGGACGGCATCGGCTTCCTCCACGTACCCGCCATGAAGAACGGCGAGGTACTGGTCGGGAAGGGCACCGGCACCACGAGGCTGAACAGCGGAGTGGCCGGCTATTACACGGATCCCGTGAAGTCGGCCCTTCCCTCCGACAAGACGGGCAACTTCGCCCTCGCGGCGCACCGGGACGGACACGGCGCCAAGTTCCACAACATCGACAAGGTGAAGAAGGGCGACGCCGTCGTCTTCGAGACCCGGGACACCTGGTACGTCTACAAGGTCTACGCGAAGCTGCCCGAGACCTCCAAGTTCAACGTCGACGCGATCGCCGCCGTCCCCAAGGAATCGGGTGCGAAGAAGCCCGGCCGCTACATCACGCTGACGACGTGCACGCCCGTCTACACGTCGAACTACCGCTACATCGTGTGGGGCGAACTGGTGCGCACGGAGAAGGTGGACAGGGACCGCACGAAGCCGGTGGAGCTGCGCTAGTCCGGTTGGATCGCGCCCGGGGAAACAGAGACAGGGCCCCGGTCACCTTCGAGGTGACCGGGGCCCTGTCGTACGGCGTGAGGCGGTGTCCCTAGCGTCCGGAGGGGCCGCCGAAGATGTTTCCGTCGCCGCCGCCCCCGATGGTGGTGAGGGTGACGGTGCTTCCCTTCGCCAACGGGGTGTTGGGGGCGGGATCGGACTGCATCACGATGGCGTTGGGCTTGTCGGACGAGTTGGGGGCCAGCGCGACCACCAGACCCAGGCCCTCCAGCGTGGCCTTGGCGTCCTGGAACCGCTTGCCCTGGAGGTCACCCGGGACGGTCACCTGTTCCGGCTGCGCGGGGCCCTTGGAGACCTTGAGGACGATCTGGACGTCCTTGGCCTGCTTGCTGTTCGCGGGCGGATTCTGCTCGATGACGGTGCCGGCGGGCTGATCCGAGTCGACATCGGTCCGCGACACGTTCCCGAACCCGACACCCTTCAGCTGGGCTTCGGCTTCCTCGAACGACCTGCCGACCACTCCGGGCACGTTCTGAGTCGTCTTCTTGGCCACCGTGATCGTGACCTCGGAGTCCTTCTCGGCCTTCGAGCCGCCCTCGGGGTTCTGCGAGATGACCGTGTCCGGGGTCTTGTCGGACTCGGCCGTCTTGACGTTCACCGTGAAGCCCTTGTCCTCCAGAGCCTTGCGGGCGTCCTCCTCGTTGTCGTCCACGACGTCCGGGACCTCGACCTTGGGCGCACCGGTGGAGACGACCACGGTGACCGTCTCGCCCGTTTTCATCTCGCCGGTCGAGGACGGGGTCTGGCTGCAGATCCGGTCCTTCTCCTGGGTCGCGCAGGGTTCCTTGGCACCGACCTTCAGAGTGACTTCTGCGTTGTCCGCCAGTCTCTGCGCCTCGTCGACCGTCGCCCCGACCATGTTCGGGACGTCGATCGTGCCGCCGCCGCTCTCGTTGTCGGTGAACACCGCCCGGCCGATCAGGATCGCGCCGATGAGTACCAGGACGCCGGCGACGACCAGGAGGATCGTCGACGTGTTGCTCTTCTTCTGGCGGCGGCGGTCGGGGCGGTCGTCGTAGCCGTAACCGCCGTCGTTCGGGTTGACCGGCGGCAGCATGGACGTCTGGGCGCTGTTCGAGTCCGCCGCGCGCAGGGCGGTGGTGGGCTGGTCGCTGTTGTAGGCGTTGTAGCCCCCGTAGCCCGCGGCCCCCATGGCGGCCGTGGCCGCGACCGGCTGGCCGTCGAGGCAGGCCTCGATGTCGGCGCGCATCTCGTCGGCCGACTGGTAGCGGTAGTCGGGGTCCTTGGTCAGCGCCTTCAGGACGATCGCGTCCATCTCGGGCGTGATCTCGGGATCGAAGTTGCTGGGGGGCTGCGGCTCTTCGCGCACGTGCTGGTAGGCCACGGCGACGGGCGAGTCACCGACGAACGGAGGCCGCACCGCGAGCAGCTCGTAGAGCAGACACCCGGTGGAGTACAGGTCGGAACGGGCGTCGACCTGCTCGCCCTTGGCCTGCTCCGGGGAGAGGTACTGGGCGGTGCCGATGACGGCGGCGGTCTGGGTCATGGTCATGCCGGAGTCACCCATGGCGCGGGCGATGCCGAAGTCCATGACCTTGACCTGACCGGTGCGCGTCAGCATGACGTTCGCGGGCTTGATGTCCCGGTGCACGATCTGGGCGCGGTGCGAGTACTCCAGGGCCTGGAGGATCCCGACCGTCATCTCGAGGGTCCGCTCGGGCAGCAGTTTGCGGCCGGAATGCAGGAGCTCCCTGAGCGTCGAACCGTCGACGTACTCCATCACGATGTAGGGGATGGAGACGCCGTCGACGTAGTCCTCGCCCGTGTCGTAGACGGCGACGATCGCGGGGTGGTTGAGCGATGCGGCCGACTGGGCTTCACGGCGGAACCGTGCCTGGAAGGACGGGTCGCGGGCGAGATCGGCCCGCAGCGTCTTCACAGCGACGGTGCGGCCGAGCCGGGTGTCGTGGCCGAGGTATACCTCGGCCATGCCACCACGGCCGAGCACCGAGCCCAGCTCGTACCGGCCGCCGAGGCGACGCGGCTCTTCCATAACTGATCCAGCCCTCTCCGTCAGTCCCGACCGCACCCGTGTGTGGTCCGGCGGTGCGCTGTTCGCGCATACGCTACCGGGCACTCCCGGTGCGATCGGCCCGCACCCTTCAGCTGATATCCGACCGGTATGCCAATGTGCGGGTGTGGACAGAAGTTGTGACGAGTGTCACTTCTTTCCGTCGAGTACCGCCTGCATCACGCTCTTCGCGATGGGCGCGGCCAGACCGCCACCGGAGATGTCGTCGCGGTTGGCATTGCCGTCCTCGACGACCACGGCCACCGCGACCGGGGATCCGCTGTCGGTCTTGGCGTACGAGATGAACCACGCGTACGGCTTCTCGCTGTTGTTGAGGCCGTGCTGGGCGGTACCCGTCTTGCCACCGACGGTGACGCCGTCGATCTGGGCGTTGGTTCCCGTGCCGTTCTTGACCACGGTCTCCATCATCTGCTGCACCTTCTGGGCGTTCTCCGCCGAGAGGGGCTGGCTGAGCTGCTCCTTCTCGTGCGTGTAGATGACGTCCAGGTTGGGAGCCTGCCGCTGGGCGACCATGTACGGCTGCATGAGCTTGCCGTCGTTGGCGATCGCGGACGCCACCATGGCCATCTGCAGCGGTGTGGCGCGGTTGGACGCCTGGCCGATGCCCGCCATGGCGTTCTGCGGCTGGTTGTCCTTCGGGTAGATGCTCGCGTCGGCGCGGACCGGGGTGAAGACCTCTTCGTTGAAGCCGAACTTGGCGGCCTCCTCGATCATCTTCTCGTTGCCGAGATCGTGGCTCATCTTGCCGAACACGGTGTTGCACGACCAGCGCAGCGCCTCCCTGAGGGACGCGTCCTTGCAGGGGATGCTGCCCTCGTTCTGCAGCAGGTTGGTCGACTGCGGGAGACGCCAGGGAAGCGGGGAGTCCGTCTTCGCGTCGATGTCGGTGTAGAGGCCGTTCTCGAGTGCCGCGGACGCGGTGACGACCTTGAACGTCGAGCCGGGCGGGTAGGTCTCCCGCAGGGCCCGGTTCAGCATCGGCTTGTCCTTGTCGTTCAGGAGCTTCTGCCGGGCGTCCGAGTCCTTGAGCGAGTTGCCCGCGAAGACCGAGGGGTCGTACGAAGGCGTGCTGGCGAGCGCCAGGATGGCCCCGGTCTGCGGGTCCAGCGCGGCGACGGCGCCCTTCTTGTCCCCGAGGCCCTTGAAGGCGGCCTTCTGGGCGGCGGCATCCAGGGTGGTGACGATGTTGCCGCCGGTCTTCTTCTCACCGGTGAACATCGACAGCGTGCGGTCGAAGAACAGCTGGTCGCTGTTTCCGGTGAGGATGCCGTCCTCGAGGTTCTCCAGCTGCGTCGAGTCGAAGGCCTGCGACGAGTAGCCGGTGACGGGCGCCCACATGGGGCCGTCCTTCCAGACCCGCTTGTACTTGAAGTCGCTGTCCTTGGTCTCGACCGAGCCCGTGACGGGTTCGCCGTCGACGATGATGTTGCCGCGCTCGTGGGCGTAGCGCTCGATCTGGACGCGACGGTTGTGCTCGTTCGCGTTCAGCTCGTCGGCGCGGACGTACTGGATGTAGTTCGTGCGGACGAGCAGGGCCAGGACGAGGACGCCGCAGAAGATCGCGATCCTGCGGAGCGGCTTGTTCACGGTCGGACCACCTGGGTCATTTCGGCGTCCGGGGACGGTGCGGGTGCAGGAGCGGGCCGGCGGGCGGTGTCGCTGATTCTGATCAGGATGCCGATGAGCGCCCAGTTGGCGATGACGGACGAACCGCCCGCGGCGAGGAAGGGCATCGTCATACCGGTGAGGGGGATGAGCCCCATGACACCGCCGGCGACGACGAATACCTGGATGGCGAAGGCACCGGAGAGGCCGATGGCAAGGAGCTTGCCGAAGGGGTCACGCGCGGCAAGCGCGGTACGGACGCCGCGCTCGACGATCAGCCCGTAGAGCAGCAGAACGCCCATCATTCCGGCGAGGCCGAGCTCCTCCCCGACTGTGGCGAGAACGAAGTCCGCATTGGCTGCAAACCCGATCAGGTCAGAGTTGCCCTGTCCCCAGCCGGCCCCGAGTGTTCCGCCGGAACCGAAGGACATGAGTGACTGCGCGATCTGATCTGTCTGCTGCAGTGTCTTGTCGGAGAAAGGATCGAGCCATGCGTTGACACGCTGCTGGACGTGCGGCTCGAAGGTTGCGACGCCGACAGCGCCGGCGGCCGACATGACAAGGCCGAAGACGATCCAGCTCGTACGCTCCGTTGCGACGTACAGCATGATCACGAAGAGGCCGAAGAACAGCAGTGATGTGCCGAGATCGGTCTCGAAGACCAGGATCAGGATCGACAGGCCCCAGATGACAAGAATCGGCCCGAGGTCACGCCCTCGTGGCAGGTAGATGCCCATGAAGCGGCGACTCGCCAGTGCCAGCGCATCGCGCTTCACCATCAGGTAGCCGGAGAAGAACACCGCAATGATGATCTTCACGAACTCGCCGGGCTGGATGGAGAAGGGCCCCAGACTGACCCAGATCTTGGCGCCGTTAACGGCGGGGAAGAACATGGGCAGGATCAAGAGCACCAAGGCCACGACCATGGAGATGTAGGTGTAGCGCTGCAGGATCCGATGGTCCTTGAGGGCGATCAGCACACCGACGAACAGCGCTACGCCGATGGCCGAGTACATCAACTGCTTCGGAGCGTCAGGTGTGAACGAACCGAAGAGTGTCTCGGCGCGCTGGATCAGCCGGGGAGACTGATCAAGTCGCCAGATCAGGACAAGGCCCAGGCCGTTCAGGAGGGTGGCGAGCGGCAGCAGGAGCGGATCCGCGTAGGTCGCGAACCTGCGAACGACGAGGTGCGCCACACCGCCGAGGAAGACGAGCCCGAGCCCGTAGCCGAACATTCCGGACGGAAGGGTTCCATCCATGGCAAGTCCGACATTGGCGTACGCGAACACCGAGATGGCGATGGCGAAGCAGAGAAGTGCCAGCTCGGTGTTACGGCGGCTCGGCGCGTCGATCGCGCCGATGGTGGTGGTGTTGGTGACAACGCTCATGGTGCTGAAGGCCCCCTACGGCTTTACTGCTTACCGCACTGCGGGACCAGCTTCTTCTCTTCCTCCGAGAGGCTGGGGCCGGGAGTGGGAGTAGCGGTCGTCTTGGTCCCCTTCGCGGGGGACTTGGCGGAAGTGCTGTCGGTGGTCTTGGCCGCGTCCTTGTCCTTGGCGGCGTTGGCGTCCGCCTCGGCCGCACGGCGCTGAGCGTCCTTCTTGCAGGCGGAGGCCTGGGCTTCGAGTTCGCCGACCTTCTTGCGCGCATCGGGCAGGTTGCCCTCGGCGATCGTCGCCTCCACCTGCTTGCGCTGGTAGGGCGGGAGGTACTTCAGTTCGATCTGGGTGTTCTCCTCGACCTTCGAAAGAGAGACCCATGCGAGATCCTGGCTGATGCCGCGGTACAGGGCGACGTTGTCGTCCTGCGCGCCCACGTAGAACTGCGTCTGCGTCCAGCGGTAACCGCCGTACACGCCACCGCCGATGACGGCCAGCGCCAGCACGATGTAGAACGACCGCTTCAGCCACCTGCGGCCACCGCGCGGCTTCACGAAGTCGTCGTCGGTGTAGGAGTTGAAGGCGTCGTCCGGACCCGAGCCGTAGCCCATGTCGTCACCGCTGCCGGGAGGGCCGAAGCCTCCGGCCGGGGGCGGCACGGAACGGCCGAGGCCGGAGGCGCGTCCGGCCGGCGTCTCCATGGCGCGGCCGTCGTTCGCCTGCGCCGCCTGGTTCTCGGCGACCGCGCCGACGACGACCGGGGTGTCGTTGAGCTGCCCGGCCAGGGTGTCGTTGCCGTCGACGTCGAAGACGTCCGCGACGATGCAGGTGATGTTGTCGGGTCCGCCGCCGCGCAGCGCGAGCTGGATGAGGTCCTGGATGGTCTCCTGCGGGCCCTGGTAGCTGGCCAGGGTCTCTTCCATCGTCTGGTGCGAGACGACGCCGGAGAGTCCGTCCGAGCAGATCAGGTAGCGGTCACCGGCGCGGACCTCGCGGACGGAGAGGTCGGGCTCGACGTGGTCGCCGCTGCCCAGGGCCCGCATCAGCAGGGAGCGCTGAGGGTGGGTGGTGGCCTCTTCCTCGGTGATCCTGCCCTCGTCGACGAGACGCTGTACCCAGGTGTGGTCCTGGGTGATCTGCGTCAGGACACCGTCGCGCAGGAGGTAGGCGCGGGAGTCGCCGACGTGCACGAGGCCCAGGCGCTGACCGGTCCACAGCAGGGCGGTGAGCGTTGTGCCCATGCCTTCGAGCTGGGGGTCCTCCTCGACCATGACGCGCAGCTGGTCGTTGGCCCGCTGCACAGCCGTGCCGAGTGCCGTGAGGATGTCGGAGCCGGGAACGTCGTCGTCGAGCTGGACGAGCGTGGAGATCACCTCGGAGCTGGCGACCTCACCGGCGGCCTGGCCGCCCATGCCGTCGGCGATCGCGAGAAGGCGGGGCCCGGCGTAACCGGAGTCCTCGTTCCCTTCCCTGATCATGCCCTTGTGCGATCCGGCGGCGAAGCGCAGGGACAAGCTCATGCGCACCTCGCCCGTCGGTTCGGGGTACAGCCGGTCTCGAGCCACACTGCCCACCCTCCGGTCGGGAGCCGGGCCGGGTCCATCGTCAGGACCGCAGCGACTCGCTCGCTCCGCTCGCTCATTGTCGTACTACTTCCGCAGCTCGATGACGGTCTTGCCGATGCGGATCGGCGCGCCCAGCGGAACAGGTGTCGGGGTGGTGAGCCGGGTCCGGTCGAGATAGGTGCCGTTGGTGGACCCGAGATCCTCGACGATCCACTGGCCGTCACGGTCCGGGTAGATCCTGGCATGCCTGCTGGACGCGTAGTCGTCGTCCAGCACGATCGTTGAATCGTGAGCGCGGCCCAGGGTGATGGTCTGCCCCTGGAGGGCGACCGTGGTGCCCGTGAGGGTGCCCTCGGAGACGACCAGCTTCGTGGGAGCCCCACGTCGCTGACGCCCCGACTGCTGGCGTTGCTGAGGCGGTGCCGCTTGCTGTTGGCGAGCCTGCTGCGGGCGGGTGTCACTCGCGGTGCGGCGTGAGCCGCGCTGCGTGACACGCGTACCGAAGAGGTCGCTGCGAATGACCTGGACGGCCACGATTACGAATAGCCACAGAACAGCCAGGAAACCTAGCCGCATGACCGTAAGGGTCAGCTCTGACATTGCCCCCGCTTCACCCTTCGGCTTGCCGGTAAACGATGGTGGTACTGCCCACGACGATCCGCGAGCCGTCGCGGAGCGTAGCGCGGGTGGTGTGCTGCCCGTCCACCACGATGCCGTTGGTGGACCCTAGATCCTGGATCGTCGAGGGCGTTCCGGTCCGGATCTCACAGTGCCGACGCGATACGCCGGGGTCGTCGATCCGCACATCGGCGTCGGTGCTTCGTCCCATCACCAACGTCGGGCGGGAGATCTGATGGCGGGTGCCGTTGATCTCGATCCAGCGTCTGACCTGGGCGTCCGGCGCGGGGCCGGAGCCGGCCGGCGGACGCCAGTCGCTGGAGGGGCCGCCCGGCCGCCCGGATCCCGGCGGCGGGGCCGCGGGCATGGGCGGGGCCGCGGGCGGCGGATATCCGTAGCCGGCCCGGCCCTGAGCGGCACCGGGACGGTTGGAATGGGCGTCGGGGGCGGGGCCGGACTGCTGGCCCTGCTGTGACGAACTCGACGCCAGAGTCCTGCTGCGGACGCGGTAGAGACCGGTGTCCAGGTCGTCCGCCTTCTCCAGGTGGACCTTGATCGGCCCCATGAAGGTGTACCGCTGCTGCTTGGCGTAGTCCCGCACGAGACCCGCCAGCTCGTCGCCGAGCTGTCCCGAATACGGGCTGAGGCGCTCGTAGTCGGGGGTGCTGAGCTCGACGATGAAGTCGTTGGGTACGACGGTCCGCTCGCGGTTCCAGATCGTTGCGTTGTTGTCGCACTCGCGCTGGAGAGCTCCCGCGATCTCGACCGGCTGCACCTCGGACTTGAAGACCTTGGCGAAGGTGCCGTTGACCAGACCTTCGAGACGCTGCTCGAAACGCTTCATGACTCCCATGGGGCACCTCCTCCGGTGTCGTCATCCTTGTACTGCTTACTGATCGTATCCACGCGTCGGGAAATCGGCTGGTTCCCCTTGTCTGCACAGTGGATGAGTGTCACCCCTCACACGGATCGTAGAGGTGGCCTCCAGACAGTGTCCCGCACTCCGGGTGCACTCAGGAGGAGTGGGGGCGGGCTTCCCGCGTTCCCGGTTCCCTCCGTGGGTCCGCCGAAACAACGGATGTGAATCCACCCAGTCCAGCGTGCTAATCTTCCGTTTGTCGCCAGGCGCTCGCACCAAACGGTGAGAGAGTCTGAAAACACCACTCTTGCGCGAGTGGCGGAACGGCAGACGCGCTGGCTTCAGGTGCCAGTGTCCTTAGGGACGTGGGGGTTCAAATCCCCCCTCGCGCACAACAGGCGGTCGCTTGCGGCTGCCGGGTTGGTTCGACAGAACCCCCGCACCGGAGAGATCCGGTGCGGGGGTTCTTCGTTGTATGCGCTGCGTGTGCGGCGTGTGCGGCGTGTGCAGCGTGCGCTGTATCGCGCAGGAGGAATGGCCGTTGGATCGCGTGATCGCTTGCCACTCGGTCGTGACCCGTTCTCGGATCCCGCGCGGAAGAGTTCAGGGGCAGGAGTCCGGCACTCGGGCCGCTTTGCGCCGTGGCCGGGGGAGTCGCGGAGAGGCGGGAGGCCGGGGGATGCGCTCGGCCGGGTGGAGGCTGCCGGCCGGGTGGAGGTGCTGGTCGGTGCCGGCGCCAGTTCGACCGGCACGACTTCCTGGGGCGTTGAGAGCTGGTGCGTGCCCGAGAGGGAAGCGAGTGCCCGGTGCCCGAGTGCCTCACCTTGTCTCTCCGGTGGGGCGATCACGAGGCGAGCGGTGACGGCGGAGACGAGACGTGTTTCACGTGAAACGTCGCTTCCGTACTGAAGGGGCGTTTCATGCAGCCGGCCTGTGAGTCTTCTCGCGGCGGTTTCCGTGAACCGTGCGGGGCTCGCTGGGGAGCTACCGGCGAGCCCGTAGGGGCCCCGTCCGGAACTGCCCGGGCCCGCCCCGCCTGAGGCGTGCGTACGTGCGCTGCGCCTGGTGGCGGGCGGGGCGGAACGCGGGTCCGCCGCGTCAGGCGGCGAGGCGTGATGCGAGGGCTTTCGCCTTCTCCTTGGCGTCCGCGAACGCCTGCGTGCGGGAGGCGTCCGCGAGAGGGATGAGTTCGGCCATCTCGGGCTTGGAGTGGGCCAGGGTCAACTCCGGCACGATGAAGTCCACTTCGGCGCCCAGCATGCCCGTGAGGACCTTCTCCAGGTAGTTCTGGACGAACTCGAAGTCCGCGCGCGGGGTGCCCGGGGCGTACGAACCTCCCCGACTGGCCACGACGGTGACCGGGGTGCCGGTGACGGGCCCTCCGGGTACGGCGTTGTGGCCCACGATGATCACTTGGTCCAGCCAGGCCTTCAGGGTCGACGGGATGGTGAAGTTGTACATCGGCGCGCCGATGAGCACGGCATCCACGTTCGCCAGCTCTGCGGCCAGTTCCCCCCGCAGTGCGTCGTCCGCGCCGGCGGAGATCGCCGAAGCGTCCAGGTGCGGCAGGGGGTCGGCCGCGAGATCGCGGTACACGACCTGGCCGTCGGGGTGCTGCTCGCGCCATGCGGCGACGAACGCGGCCGTGACATCGCGGGATGCGGAGCCCTGAGGGAAGACGGCGGAGTCGAGGTGCAGCAACGTGGCCATGGGGTTCTCCATAGGGAGCGAAGAGTGTGGTGCCGGGGCCGTGGTCGAAGGAGGCCGACGATCACGGCCGAGGCGTACCTATTTTCAGTGCGCTCCTATTGTTAACACAGCTACTTACGTTTTGTAAGTCCATCACCGCGGTGCAGTACCCTGTGGGTATGGCGGATCACGGTGAGCAGGCCTGTCGGCGGGTCGATGTGGGGATCACGCGTGTCTTCGAGCTGTTCGGGAAGCGCTGGACCGGCCCGATCGTCTCGGTGCTGATGCGCCAGACCGTGCACTTCGCGGATCTGCGCCGCGCCATCCCTGGCATCAGCGAGCGCATGCTCTCGGACCGGCTCGCCGAGTTGGGGGCGGCCGGTCTGGTCCTGCGCGAGGTCGACGAGGGGCCCCCGCTGCGGGTCGCGTACCGCTTGACGGAGGCGGGTGCCGCGATGGAGCCGGCTCTCAAGGAGCTGGGCCAGTGGGCGGACGCCTACCTCTCGGGGCCTGGGCGCTGCTGACCGGCCGCCCTGCGCTGCCGGAACTCTGCCGCGTGGTGGTAGTGCCCCGCTCCGCGCACAGTTCCCTGGTCCTGTCCCCGGGGCGGCCCGGCGCGGTCTCAGGCATCCGGGCGGAGTGGGTTCGGGATGGTTGTCCACAGGCTCGCCGCACGTTGTCCACAGGGACAGACGGTCGTCACGCAACGGCTGTACCGTCATCCGCAGTTGATGTTGGGCATGACGGTTGTACGAGACGGGGGAGGCGGCGCTCCATGGGTGAGATCGAGGCGACGGTGCCGGTACAGCGGACGACGGCTGATCCGCGCATCCCGTTCGTGCCCGGTTTCGCGCGACGTGCGGAGGCGGGCGGGCGGTCTGCCGGTCCGGGCGCGGCGTCCCGCAAGGCCGCCGGCAAGGCACTGAGGCTCGTAGTGCCCCGCTCCGCGCACAGTGCCCTGGTCCTGTCCCCGGGACGGCCGGGCGCGGTGCAGGCGGTGGAGGAGTCGAACCTGGGCCGGGTGCCGGGTCTGACGCCGATACGCGTGGGCCGGATGGCGGCGACCCCCTTCGCGTTCCTGCGCGGTTCGGCAGGGCTGATGGCCCACGACCTGACGGGCACACCGGTCACAGGTGTCGGAGCGCAGCTCTGCGGGGACGCGCATGCGGCGAACTTCGGCCTGTACGGCGACGCGCGGGGCAATCTGGTCATGGACCTGAACGACTTCGACGAGACCGTTTTCGGCCCCTGGGAGTGGGACCTCAAGCGCCTGGCCACCTCGCTGGTCCTGGCGGGGCGGGAAGCCGGGGCCGACGAGGACACCTGTCGGCAGGGTGCGTTCGACACGGTGGGGGCGTACCGGCGCACGATGCGCCTGCTGGCCGGTCTGCCCGCCCTCGACGCGTGGAACGCCATCGCGGACGAGGAACTCGTCTCACACACGGACGCCCGCGATCTGCTGGGGACGTTGGAGCGGGTGTCCGCCAAGGCACGCAACAACACGAGCGCTCGCTTCGCCGCCAGGTCGACGGAGGACTGCGAGGACGGCGGTCGGCGCTTCGTCGACGCGCCGCCCGTGCTGCGCCGCGTACCGGACGCGGAGGCCGCCGCGGTGGCAGCAGGGCTCGCGGGATACCTCGGGACGGTTTCCGAGGACAGGGTGCCGCTGCTGGCCCGCTACGCGATACACGACGTGGCGTTCCGGGTCGTCGGCACGGGCAGTGTGGGGACCCGGTCCTACGTGGTGCTGCTGCTCGACCACCGCGGCGAGCCTCTGGTGCTGCAGGTGAAGGAGGCCCGCCCTTCTGCTCTCTCCCCCTACCTCCCGCAGGTGGGCTTCGATGTCCCGGGTGTGGGCCACGAAGGGCGCCGGGTGGTGCTCGGGCAGAAGCGGATGCAGGTCGTCAGCGACATATTGCTCGGCTGGGCCGAGGTCGACGGCAGGCCGTATCAGGTGCGCCAGTTCCGGAATCGCAAGGGCAGCGTGGATCCGGCCGCGCTCGCGGCGGACCAGGTGGACGACTACGGACGAATGACCGGTGCGCTGCTCGCCAGGGCCCACGCGCACACCGCCGATCCGAGGCTGCTCTCGGGCTACTGCGGGAAGAACTCCGAGCTGGACGAGGCGGTCGCCGATTTCGCCGTGACGTACGCGGACAGGACCGAGGCGGACCACGCCGAACTCGTCAGGGCTGTCGGGGCCGGTCGAATAGCCGCCGAGCTCGGTGTCTGACCCGCTCGTGCCGTGACCTCGTGTCCTCGGGGCGTCGGCCGTGGCCATACGCTGGACGGGTGACCCACGAAGCCGCCGGGGTGCCGACCACCCGGAACGACGAAGACCGGCAGGACCAGGACCGGCAGGACGAGCCGCAGCACGCGCGGGACGCGTCGCAGGGTGACCTGCGGGCGGACAGCGACCAGGGGCAGCAGGACAGCATCACGGCCGACGGAGCGGGCGCCGATCCGAACGGCGGCACGCGTGCCGGCGTGGGTGGCGAGGCGCCGGTGGGCGAGGCTGCCGCGCCCAGGCCGGAGGAGCGGCTCGCCAAGGCCGTACGCGTGGCCGAGCAGGCCTTGATCGAGTTTGAGATCGCGGTGGAGACCTTCCGCGTGGAGGTGGAGAACTTCTCCCGGCTGCACCACCAGAAGCTCGGCCCGATGTACGCGCGGCTGGACGAGCTCGATGCCCAGATCGCGGAGGCACGAGCAGCGATCACGGGGGACCCGGAGGACGTGCGCAAGGCGCAGGAGGCACGGGCGATCGTGATGCCGATGCCCGGGGTCGACGAGCTCTTCCACGACTGGATGGACTCGGACGGTCTCTCGCCCGAGGCTTCGGCCATGCTCACGGAGCAGCCGGTCCGGCCGCCCAAGCGGGTCAGGCCGAGCGAGGAGGCACGCAAGCTCTATCGCGACCTGGCTCGCCGGGCACACCCGGATCTGGCGCCGGACGAGAAGGAGCGCGCACGGCGCGACGAGTTCATCTCGCGGGTCAACGGGGCCTACGGACGCGGTGACGTCGAGCTGCTGAAGGAACTGGCGGCCGAGTGGGCGGCCGGGCCGGTGGCACCGGAGCTGCGGCTCAGTGAGAGCGAGGAGCTCTACGCACGGCTGGACTGGCTCAGCCGCCGCAAGGAACTGCTGACGGTTCTGGCCAAGGAGCTGGAGGAGAGCGCGATCGGTTCGATGCTGAGGATGGCGCCGAACGATCCCGACCGTCTCCTGGACGACATCGGCGAGAAGCTCCTGAGCGAGGTGGCCCAGCGCGAGGCAGAGCTGGCGGGCTTGGTGCAGTAGCGTTTCGAGTGACTTGGCGCGTACGTACGAGAGAAGGCAAGACCCATGAATTTCGCTCCGCTGCCCTCGGTGGATGTTGCCGCGGTTCCGTCGGACGGCCTCGTGCTGGACGTCCGGGAGAACGACGAGTGGGCGGCTGGGCACGTCGAGGGGGCACTGCACATTCCGATGAGTGACTTCGTCGGCCGTTTCGGTGAGCTGACCGAAGCGGCGGACGGCGGTCGTCGTGTGCACGTGATGTGCCGGGTGGGAGGGCGATCCGCACAGGTCACCCAGTACCTCGTACAGCAGGGCATCGACGCTGTGAACATCGAGGGCGGCATGCTCGCCTGGGACGGCGCCGGCCGCAAGATGGTCAC
The DNA here is from genome assembly GCF_042892135.1 of Streptomyces sp. NPDC001822. Taxonomy (NCBI): domain Bacteria; kingdom Bacillati; phylum Actinomycetota; class Actinomycetes; order Kitasatosporales; family Streptomycetaceae; genus Streptomyces; species Streptomyces sp. NPDC001822. The sequence continues at coordinate 121,198 of NZ_JBIATW010000006.1, read as the reverse complement.
GGACGACGGGAACTCGGCCTTCGTCCTCTGACGGCAGGTCCCCGACCGCTTGCCACGGAGACCCCACCGGCGGTCGCATGCTTGGCGGCCGGTGTCTGAGCTACAGGCACGACGGTCTGCGTGCAACGGTCCGTGCACGACAGGCTGTGCAGGACAGGCTGTGCAGGACGGTCCGTGTATCCGTAGCCGGCGGTCGGTGTGCGATGGAGCGTGCCCGGGCGGTCTGTGCGTGGCGGCCAGCGATTGAGCTGTGGCGGATCGGCCACAGCTGCTCGGCCTCGGCGTGCCCTCGCTGCGGTCGCCCTGGTGACAGCGGCCGCTTCAGGCGTGCCCTCGCGGGCGCCCTAGCCTTGACGGCGGCCTGGCCCTGGCAGTTCGGACACTGCAGGGCCAGGTGTCGCGCGGGCCGTCAGCGGTCGAAGTCGATCTCTACCTCCGAGGTGACGGGGTGAGACTGGCAGGCCAGTACGAATCCGGCGCCGGTCTCCTCCGGTTCGAGTGCGTAGTTACGGTCCATGCGCACCTCGCCCGACACCAGGAACGCCCGGCAGGTCCCGCAGACTCCGCCCTTGCAGGCGTACGGAGCGTCCGCGCGGCTTCGCAGCACCGTGTCCAGCAGCGATTCCCCGTCCTGGACGGGCCAGCTGCCCGAACGGCCGTCAAGGGTCGCCGTGAGCCTGCTCTCCGCCGGAGCGGTCGTCCGGCCCGGCGCAGGACGTTCAAGTCCTTCATCGGCGACGTGGAAGATTTCCTGGTGGATGCGGGTCCGGTCCGCCCCGAGCGCGCGAAGCGCGCCCTCGGCCTCCCGGATCAGGCCGAACGGGCCGCACAGGAACCAGCCGTCCACGTCGGGCACCGACAGGAGAGAGGGCAGCAGGCCGGTGAGCCGATCACGGTCCAGCCGGCCCGAGGGGAGACCGGCGGCCTGCTCCTCACGGGACAGGACGGTCACGAGCTGGAAGCGGTCCGGATAACGGTCCTTGAGGTCTGCCACCTCGTCGAGGAACATCGTCGAGGCGGCCGTCCGGTCGCTCCGGAGCAGGCAGAAGCGGGCCTTGGGCTCGCGTGCCAGCAGCGTCGCGGCGATCGACAGCACGGGTGTGATGCCGCTGCCGCCGACGATCGCCGCGAAGTGCCCGGGGCGAGGCTCGAGGACGAAGCGCCCCATCGGCGCCATCGCCTCGATCAGATCACCGACGGCCAGCTCCTTGAGGGCGTACGTGGAGAATGCGCCCCCGTCGACCCTACGGATACCCACGCGCAGCGAAGGTTCAGCCGGCTGCTCGGTGGCCGGAGCACAGATCGAGTACGAACGCCGGATCTCCTCGCCGCCCGTGCTGTAGCGCACGTTCAGGTGCTGGCCCGGCCTGTGGCGGAAGGTCTCGCGCAACTCGGGCGGCACGGCGAGGGTGACGGCCACCGCGTCGTCCGTGATCCGTTCGATCGCGCTGACCCGGAGCGGATGGAACATCTACAACTCCTTGAAATGGTCGAACGGTTCGAGGCACGCCACGCACCGGCGCAGCGCCTTGCACGCCGTGGAGGAGAACCTGCTGAGCAACTCGGTGTCCGTGGAGCCGCAGTGCGGGCAGCGCACCGAGAGCGTCAGTGGCACCGGGCCGCCCGCAGTGCCACCGGGGCGTGGCGGAGCTATCCCGAACTCCGTGAGTTTGCGGCGTCCTTCGTCGCTGATGTCATCCGTGGACCAGGCCGGGGCGAGGACGGTGACGACGGACACCTCGGCCACACCGTGGTCGTGCAGCACCCGTTCGATGTCGGCGGACATCGTCTCGATGGCCGGGCAGCCGGTGTAGGTCGGCGTCAGGTGCACGACGACCCGGTCCGGGCTTTCGGCCCGCACCCCGCGGAGCACTCCCAGCTCGTCGAGGGTGAGGACCGGGAGCTCGGGATCGGGCACGGCTCCCGCCAGGCGATGCAGCTCCGCCTCCAGCGGGGTCTCGGTGGTCACCATGACGCCCCCGGGTGACTGCGGTGCAGATGCTGCATCTCGGCGAGCATCCGCCCGAACGGCTCCGTGTGCAGGCCTTGCCTGCCCGCCCCCGCGGCCCAGGCGCCGCTCTGCGGGCCCGACGGCAGGGAGAGGGTCGCCTGCTCCACCACCGCGGTGACGGCGGTCAGCCAGGTGTCACGCAGGGCCTGCCACTCGACGTCCACACCTTCGACGGGCTCGAACAGTTCACCGGTGAACTTCCACAGGGTGTCCAGGCCGAGCTGCATGCGGTCGTGGCTCTCCGCCGTGCCGTCACCCAGCCGGAGGACCCACTGCTCCGCGTGGTCACGGTGGTAGGCGACCTCCTTGACGGCCTTGGCCGCCAGGTCGGCGAATTCACCTTCCCCGGAGGCTAGTTGTGCGTAGAGGGAGTGCTGATAGACGGAGAAGTAGAGCTGCCGCGCGATCGTGTGGGCGAAGTCGCCGTTGGGCTGCTCCACCAGCTGGACGTTGCGGAAGGCCCGCTCCTCGCGGAGGAAGGCGAGCTCGTCCTCGTCACCCACGAACGAGAGCAGCATCCGAGCCTGGCCGAGCAGGTCCAGGGCGATGTTGGCCAGCGCCACCTCCTCCTCCAGCACGGGGGCGTGTCCGGCCCACTCCCCCAGCCGGTGCGAGAGCACCAGCGCGTCGTCGCCGAGGGCGAGAGCCGCGGTCACAGGTGCTTCACCCCTTCCGGGATCTCGTAGAAGGTGGGATGGCGGTACGGCTTGTCCCCTGCGGGTTCGAAGAACGAGTCCTTCTCGTCCGGCGACGAGGCGGTGACTTCGGTGGACGGCACCACCCAGATGGAGACGCCCTCCGAGCGGCGGGTGTACAGATCACGGGCGTTGCGCAGGGCCATTTCGGCGTCCGGCGCGTGCAGGCTGCCCGCGTGGGTGTGGGACAGCCCGCGCCGGGATCGCACGAACACCTCCCACAGGGGCCAGTCGGTCGAGCTGCTCATGCGGTCGCCTCCACGGGCTGGGCGGCGGCGCCGGCGGTTCCGGCCCGTACCGCGTGCTTCTGTGCGTATGCGGCGGCTGCGTCACGGACCCACGCGCCCTCCTCGTGGGCGGTGCGCCGCTGGGCGAGCCGTTGTTCGTTGCATGGGCCGTTGCCCTTGAGGACCTCCTGGAACTCCGTCCAGTCGATGGCCCCGTAGTCGTGCTGCCCGAGCTCTTCGTTCCACCGGATGTCGGGGTCCGGGAGGCTGAGACCCAGTGCCTCCGCCTGCGGGACACAGATGTCGACGAAGCGCCGGCGCAGCTCGTCGTTGGAGTGGCGCTTGATCTTCCAGGCCATCGACTGGGCGGAGTGCGACGAGGAGTCGTCGGGCGGGCCGAACATCATCAAGGACGGCCACCACCAGCGGTTCACCGCGTCCTGCGCCATCTCGTGCTGGGCCGTGGTGCCCCGGCTGAGGGCGAGCAGCAGCTCGTAACCCTGGCGCTGGTGGAAGGACTCCTCCTTGCAGATGCGGATCATCGCCCGTGCGTACGGTCCGTAGGAGCAGCGGCAGAGCGGAACCTGGTTCGTGATCGCCGCGCCGTCCACCAGCCAGCCGATGGCACCGACGTCCGCCCAGGTCAGCGTGGGGTAGTTGAAGATCGACGAATAGCGCTGCCGGCCGGCGTGCAGCTTGTCGAGCAGCTCCTCGCGGCTGGTCCCCAGCGTCTCGGCGGCGCTGTACAGGTACAGGCCGTGCCCCGCCTCGTCCTGCACCTTCGCCATCAGGATCGCTTTACGGCGCAAGGAGGGGGCCCGCGAGATCCAGTTGGCCTCGGGCTGCATGCCGATGATCTCGGAATGCGCGTGCTGGGCCATCTGGCGGACCAGCGTGGCCCGGTACGCGTCGGGCATCCAGTCCCTGGGCTCGATCCGGTCGTCGGCCGCCACCGCGGCGTCGAAGGCCGCGGTGCGCGCCGCGTCCATCGGGTCCGCTGTGTCCGCTGTCCTCTGCGTCGTCTGGTCCGCAGTCACTGCCGCCATCCCGGGCTCCCTACCGACCGATCGTTCGGTTCCTTGGCTTCAATGGTGAGTCGGGGGCCCGTAGGGTGTCAACCCTGTGGATAACTGAGTGGTGATCGACGGTGAACGGGGCGGCATGGATGCGGAGCGCGGTGGGCACGCCGGAAGCGGCAGCAAGCGCTCCTGGCCCGGAGTGACGAATCACCCGGATCCTGCGCGCGACCGTGAGCCGGACGCAGAGCAGGACGCGGGGCTCGACGCAGAGCGAGACGCGGGGCCCGACACGGGGCAGGACGCGGGCGTGAACGCGGAACGTGCCGGGGAATCGGGAGCCGCCCCGGCCCCGGACCACGGCGCCCCCGGGCCGGAGCCGGACGACACACAGGCGGGGATACCGGCCCCCCGCGCCCGTCCGTGGCCTGCGGCCTCGCCGGACGGGCGGCCGGACGGGCCGGCGGAGCCCGCGTCCGTGGCGGGAACCCGTCCGGAACACGGCGCGGAGACGGACGAACTCCCAGGACCGCCGTCCATGGCGGGCGACCCTCCGGACGATCGCCGGACGCCGGTCACCACGGAGACGTCCTCCGGCGCCACGTCCGTGACCGAGGGGCGAGCCCGGCGTCCGGGCGGAGGCGGCATAGCGGGACTCTCACTGCGGTATCAGATCGTCGCCGCGATCGCGCTGGCTGCCATGGGCGTGGTGGCCTGCGGACACATCGCCATGATCTTTCTGCATGTCGCACCGTCCAACACGCTGACGAAGCAGCACGGCGCGGTGGTCGACGACTGGGTGTACCCCGAGTTCGAGCAGAACTGGAAACTGTTCGCCCCCAATCCGCTCCAGCAGAACATCGCGGTCCAGGTGCGCGCGGAGGTGGCCCATTCCGGCGCGCACAGCACCACGCGCTGGATCGACCTCTCACGAGAGGACGGGGCGGCGATACGCGGCAACGTTCTCCCCAGCCATGTCGACCAGAACGAGCTCCGTCGTGCCTGGGACTTCTTCACCGGGTCCCACGACGACGAGAACCGTTCCAACGGTCTCCGCGGGGACCTGTCCGAGCGCTACATCCGCCGCATCGTCATGCTGCGCCTCGCCGATCACGACCTGGCCGGCAGGGTCGAGCGGATACAGGTGCGATCCGTCGTACGTTCGCTGGGAGCCCCGTCGTGGAGCGACGAGAAGATCAGTACCGACCCCCGCTACCGGGTGCTCCCGTGGTGGACCGTCAGGCCGTCGGATCTCCCGGGCACGCACACGGCGGAGCAGGCACCCCGCGACGGGAGGGGGCAGCAGTGAGCGCCTCCACCGCGACCCGTGTCCGCGAGAACGCGGGCAGTTCGGTGACCCGCGCCGTCCAGCGCATCACCGAGGGGCCTCTCGGCGCCTATCAGAGCGCTGTCGTCAGGATCGGGATCTCCGCGACCTGTCTGCTCTTCCTGCTCCGGGAACTGCCCCACCGCCGCGAGCTCTACGGCCCTGACGGACCGTGGAGCTGGGACATGGCACGCGGGCTTCTTTCCAACAACGGTGGTTTCACCGTGCTGATGTGGTCGGACAGCACGGTCTGGTTCGAGTTCGTCTACGCGCTCACGCTGGTGTCCGCCGGGCTGCTGATGGTCGGCTGGCGGACGCGACTCACGTCCGTGCTGTTCATGACGGGGGTGCTCTCCCTCCAGAACCGCAGCATCTTCATGGGCGACGGTGGCGACAACGTCATCCATCTCATGGCGATCTACCTCGTGCTGACGCGCTGCGCGCGGGTCTGGTCGCTCGACGCGCGCCGCGCCGCCCGACAGGCCGCGCTCCTCGCGGAGGGGCTCCGGCCGCCCCGCGACGTGACCGGGCCGCTTCTGTGGGGTGTCCTGGGTGCCGTACTGCTCCCCGCCACGCTGATGGGTGGACTGGGCGGCACCTGGTGGCTGCCCGCGGTCCTGTGGGTTCTCTGGCTCGGCAACGGCGCCTGGTGGGCACTGAGCCGTCGTGCGCCGGAGCACGAGCTGCGTACGCTCCTGGACGTCCTGGCCAACCTCGCGCACAACATCGCCCTGCTCGTGATCATGGCGGAGGTGTGCCTGATCTACGCGACCGCCGGCTGGTACAAGATCCAGGGAACCCGCTGGCAGGACGGCACCGCGATCTACTACCCGCTCAAGCTGGACTACTTCGCGCCCTGGCCCGGCCTCTCGGGCCTCGTGGCCTCCAGCGCCCTGATCGTCATGGTGATGACGTACGCCACGGTCATCGTGCAGGTCGCCTTTCCCTTCACGCTGTTCAACCGGCGCGTCAAGAACGTGCTGCTGGTCCTCATGATCGGTGAGCACGCGGGGATCGCGGTCCTGCTGGGCCTGCCGTTCTTCTCGATGGCGATGATCGCCGCGGACGCGGTCTTCCTGCCGACGGTCTTCCTCGTCTGGCTCGGGCGCGCGGTCACGCTGGGCCGGCGGCAGCTGTTCTCCCGGGCTTCGAAGGGCGGGCGGGCTTCGAAGCCCCGGCGCGTCGTACCCGCGCAGCGAGGCCCTGCCGTGGGCGAGGGGGAGGCACCGCGCGGCGGCGGGGGCACGGGCCATACGCTCGTCGGGTGACCAGCGAGACCGGCAGTACAGAAGAACCCCCGTCGACACCGGCGACCGACCCGCACGTGGAACCGGTCCAGTACGACGACGGTTACGGCAGCGAGATCGGTGTCGGGCCGCATCCGCTTCCGTGGCCCGAAGGAGGCCGCTACGACCCCGAGCTCCTCGCGAACGGGGACCGGCGCAACGTGGGTGACGCCTACCGTTACTGGACGCGGGAGGCGATCGTCGCCGATCTCGATCTCCGGCGCCACGACTTCCACGTGGCGGTGGAGAACTGGGGTCATGACTTCAACATCGGCTCGGTGGTCCGCACCGCCAACGCCTTCCTTGCCAAGGAGATCCACATCGTGGGGCGACGGCGCTGGAATCGCCGGGGAGCGATGGTCACCGACCGCTACCAGCACGTGCGGCACCACCCGGACACGGCTGACCTGACCGCATGGGCGGAGGCCGAAGGCCTCCCGATCATCGGGATCGACAACCTTCCCGGGGCGGTACCGCTGGAGCGGACCGAGCTTCCGCGCCGGTGTGTGCTCCTGTTCGGGCAGGAGGGTCCGGGGCTCACGGAAGAGGCGCGCGAGCACGCTTCCATGGTGTGCTCGATCGCGCAGTTCGGCTCCACGCGGTCGATCAACGCGGGAGCCGCCGCCGCCATCGCCATGCACGCCTGGGTGCAGCGGTACGCCGACATCCCGGCCCCTGACCCACAAGGCCCCTGATCTCCAAGGCCCTGACCCACAAGGCCCTCGCCCCATCAAGCAGGGCCCGTTGATCCGTCAAGGCCCGTTGACCCATGACGTCCCTGATCCACCGAGGTCCCTGATCCACCGAGGTCCCTGATCCACCGAGGTCCCTGGTCCACAGGGTCGCTGATCCACAGGGCCGTGACCGGTGGAGCGGACTTCCGCTCCACCGGCCCTTCGTTCCGGGCGGCTGTTCCCGCACCGGGCCCGGGCCCTCGCTTCCTGGCACCGTGGTGACGCCGCCAGGACGATTCCTCTTGGACGATGCCGCCCGGACGTCGACTCAGGCCTGGCGGCGCACCTCGACCACCCGGAACCGGTTGGACACGAACGCCCCGTCGCAGAGCGCCGCGTTGGCTGCCGGGTTTCCGCCCGAGCCGTGGAAGTCGGAGAACGCCGCGGTCTGGTTGACGAACACCCCGCCGGTGAGGTTCAGCGAGAGCTGAGCCGACTCGTCGAAGCAGACGTCCTCGATGGCGCGCTCCACCTCCGCCGACGTGGTGTATGCGCCGACCGTCATGGCGCCCTTCTCCCTGATCGTGCGGCGCAGCAGGTCCAGGGCGGCTTCCGTCGACTCGACAGCGACGGCGAAGGAGACCGGGCCGAAGCACTCGGAGAAGTACGCCGCCCCGTCGTCGGACACGGTGCCGTCGAGCTTGACCACGACCGGTGTACGCACCACGGCGTCGGGGAAGTCGGGATTGGTCACCTGGCGCGAGGCGAGGGCGACGTCGCCCAGACTCGATGCCGCTTCCAGCCGGGCCTTCACGTCCGGATTCACCAGGGCGCCGAGCAGCCCGTTGGCGCGGGCGTCGTCACCGAGGAGCCCGCTCACCGCGTCGGCGAGGTCCGCCACCACGGCCTCGTAGGACTTGTCCCCCGCGTCCGTGCTGATTCCGTCCTTGGGGATCAGCAGATTCTGCGGGGTCGTGCACATCTGGCCGCTGTAGAGGGAGAGCGAGAAGGCGAGGTTGGACAGCATGCCCCGGTAGTCGTCCGTGGAGTGGAGGACCACGGTGTTGACGCCGGCCTTCTCCGTGTAGACCTGAGCCTGCCGGGCGTTGGCCTCCAGCCAGTCACCGAAGGCCGTGGAGCCCGTGTAGTCGATGATCTTGATCTCGGGCCGAACCGCCAGGGTCTTGGCGATGCCCTCGCCCGGGTGCTCGGTCGCCAGCGCGACGAGGTTGGGGTCGAATCCCGCCTCGGCCAGCACCTCGCGTGCGAGCTGGACGGTGAGCGCGAGCGGCAGGACGGCCCTCGGGTGGGGCTTGACCAGCACCGGGTTGCCGGTCGCGAGCGATGCGAAGAGGCCCGGGTAGCCGTTCCAGGTGGGGAAGGTGTTGCAGCCGATCATCAGTGAGACACCGCGTCCGGCCGCCGTGAACGACTTGTGCAGCTGGAGCGGGTCGCGCTTGCCCTGCGGCTTGGACCAGTCCGCGGTGCCCGGTGTGCGCGTCTGCTCCGCGTAGGCGTACGCCACCGCCTCGAGGCCGCGGTCCTGGGCGTGCGGGCCGCCGGCCTGGAACGCCATCACGAAGGCCTGCCCACTTGTGTGCATCACCGCGTGGGCCAGCTCATGTGTACGCCCGCTGATGCGCGCGAGGATCTCCAGGCAGACCAGCGCCCGTGTCTCGGGCCCGGCCGCACGCCAGGAGCCCATGGCGGCGCTCATCGCGGGGAGCAGGACGTCCGGGTCGGCGTGCGGGTACTCGACGCCGAGCTTCGGCCCGTACGGCGAGGTCTCCCCGCCGGTCCACCCGTCGGTGCCGGGCTGCCCGAGATCGATGCGGGTGTTGAGCACCGCGTCGAACGCGGCTTTGCCCTCGGCGGCTCCGAGGCTGCCGGGGAGGCCGTCCTCGCCGTAGGCCTTCGGGTGCTCGGGGTGCGGGGACCAGTACGCGCGCGTGCGGATCGCGTCGAGCGCCTGGTCGAGCGTCGGGCGGTGGATCTCGGACAGCTTTTCGGGGGAAAGCGCGGGGGCCATCACGGACCAACTCCTCGTCGAGCCGGGCGGGTGTGTACGGATGGAGTTAGAGTAACCGAACGATCGGTCGGGACAAGGGGCCCCAAGGAACCTGTGGACAACTCATGGGGGAGGATCGCGGACATGACCACGCCCAAGCGGGACACGTACACCCCGGAGACGCTCCTCACCGTTGCCGTCCGCGTCTTCAACGAGCGCGGCTACGACGGCACGTCCATGGAGCATCTTTCCAAGGCGGCGGGCATCTCCAAGTCCTCCATCTACCACCATGTGGCGGGCAAGGAGGAGCTGCTGCGGCGGGCGGTCAGCCGGGCGCTCGACGGGCTTTTCGGCATTCTCGACGAGGCGGGGGCGACACGGGGACGGGCGATAGCCCGGGTCGAGTACGTCACCCGCCGCACGGTCGAGGTCCTCATGGGCGAGCTGCCGTACGTCACGCTGCTGCTGCGGGTGCGCGGCAACACCCGGACCGAGCGCTGGGCCCTGGAGCGGCGGCGCGAGTTCGACCAGCGGGTGTCCGAGCTGCTCAAGGCCGCGGTGGCGGAGGGCGACCTGCGCGCCGACGTGGACATACGCCTCGCCACCCGGCTGCTCTTCGGCATGGTGAACTCGCTGGTCGAGTGGTACAGGCCGCAGCAGGGCGGCTCCCCGGAGGCGGATCAGCTCGCCGACACGGTCGTGCGGCTCGCGTTCGAGGGCATGCGCGCCGGCTGATCACCGGGCCTGCGGCCCTCCCGTCCACCGGGTCCGGTGGCGCCCCTCAGGCGAGTTCCGCCGGGCGGTCCGGGCGCGGACCCAGATCGGTCTCCTCGAACACCAGCAGGGTGCGGGTGGAGAGTACCTCCGGTATGGCCTGGATCCGGGTGAGGACGAGTTCCCGCAGAGTTTGGTTGTCGGGAGTGTGCACGAGCAGCAGGACGTCGAAGTCGCCGCTGACCAGCGCGATGTGAGTGGCGCCCGGCAGGGCCTGGAGCTGTTCGCGCACGGTGCGCCATGAATTCTGGACGATTTTGAGCGTGATGTAGGCGGAGGCAGCCTCTCCCGCCCGTTCGTGGTTCACGCGGGCGCTGAAGCCGCGGATGACGCCGTCCTCGACCAGCCGGTTGATCCGCGCGTACGCGTTGGCCCGCGACACGTGGACACGCTCGGCGACGGCCCGCACCGAGGCCCGGCCGTCCGTCTGGAGGATGCGGAGGATGGCCCGGTCGGTGGAGTCCAGCGGTCGTGCGGGCGGAGTCCGGCCGGGATCCGTGCCCCGGTCAGCCATTTGTTCAGCTGCCATCTGCCCGCGCCTCCCTGTTGTGGACGACCTGCTCCTATCCCAGGCTGTGGAGAACCGTTTGTCCACAGGCTGGAGGTGCCTGTAGCCAAATTGCCGCCGCGACCGAACAATCGGTTGGTGAGGCACGCCACACCGTTGCCTCGCCCACGCTCCGACATTCCAGCGGATTTCGACACCCCTCGATATATCTCGATGCCAGGAGGTGCTTGTCATGACGGTCCAAGAGCTGCCCGGCGCAGCCGCCTACAGGCCCACGCCGCCCCCGGCCTGGAAGCCGCTCACCGATCCCGCGCCGCTGCTCCCGGACCCCGAGCCGTACCGCGTGCTCGGCACCGACGCCGCGGCCGACGCCGACCCCGAGCTGCTGCTGCGGCTCTACGCGGAGCTCGTGCGCGGCCGCCGGTACAACACGCAGGCCACGGCTCTGACGAAGCAGGGAAGGCTCGCGGTGTATCCGTCGAGCACCGGCCAGGAGGCGTGTGAGATCGCCGCGGCGCTGGTGCTGGAGGAGCGCGACTGGCTCTTCCCGAGCTATCGCGACACCCTCGCCGCCGTGGCTCGGGGCCTGGACCCGGTCGAGGCCCTGACCCTGCTGCGCGGCGACCGTCACACGGGTTACGACCCGCGTGAGCACCGCATCGCCCCGCTGTGCACCCCTCTGGCCACGCAGCTGCCGCACGCCGTCGGCCTGGCACACGCCGCGCGCCTCAAGGGAGACGACGTGGTGGCGCTCGCCATGGTCGGCGACGGCGGGACGAGCGAGGGCGATTTCCACGAGGCGCTGAACTTCGCGGCCGTCTGGCGCGCTCCGGTCGTCTTCCTCGTGCAGAACAACGGTTTCGCGATCTCGGTGCCCCTGGCCAAGCAGACCGCCGCGCCCTCCCTGGCCCACAAGGCCGTCGGATACGGGATGCCGGGGCGGCTGGTCGACGGCAATGACGCGGCCGCCATGCACCAGGTCCTGGGCGAGGCCGTGGCCCGTGCCAGGAGAGGTGAAGGACCGACGCTGATCGAGGCGGTCACCTACCGCATGGACGCCCATACGAACGCCGACGACGCCACCCGCTACCGCGGTGACGGCGAGGTCGAGGCGTGGCGCGAGCACGACCCCATCCGGCTTCTCGAGCGGGAGCTGACGGGGCGCGGGCTGCTGGACGAGGAAGGCATCGCGACGGTGCGCGAGGCGGCTGAGCGCATGGCCGAAGGCCTGCGGGAGCAGATGAACGCCGATCCGGTGCTCGATCCGATGGACCTGTTCGCCCATGTCTACGAGAAGCGGACCGGACAACTGCGCGAGCAGGCGGAGATGCTGCGGGGCGAGCTGGCCGCCGGGCATGACCCGCTGGAGGAGAACGGCGTGGAGGAACGGCGATGAGCACCGCTGCGGCGACGGCCGGTGAACGGACCGGCAGGGCCAAGCCGGCCACGATGGCGCAGGCGCTCGGACGGGCGCTGAGGGACGCGATGGCGGCGGATCCGACGGTGCACGTCCTGGGCGAGGACGTCGGCACGCTCGGAGGCGTCTTCCGCGTCACGGACGGCCTGGCGAAGGAGTTCGGCGACGACCGCTGCACGGACACCCCTCTCGCGGAGGCGGGGATCCTGGGCGCCGCCGTGGGCATGGCGATGTACGGTCTGCGCCCCGTGGTGGAGATGCAGTTCGACGCCTTCGCCTATCCCGCCTTCGAGCAGTTGATCAGCCACGTCGCCAAGATGCGGAACCGCACCGCGGGTGCCATGCCGCTGCCGATCACGGTGCGGGTGCCGTACGGCGGCGGGATCGGTGGGGTCGAGCACCACAGCGACTCCTCCGAGGCGTACTACATGGCGACACCGGGGCTGCACGTCGTCATGCCCGCCACGGTCGAAGACGCCTACGGGCTGCTGAGGGAGTCGATCGCGTCCGACGACCCGGTGGTCTTCCTGGAGCCCAAGCGTCTCTACTGGTCGAAGTCCGACTGGTCGCCGGAGGCGCCGGCGCAGGTCGAGCCGATCGGCCGCGCCGTGGTCCGTCGACCCGGCCGCAGCGCCACCCTGATCACGTACGGCCCGTCCCTCCCGGTGTGCCTGGAGGCCGCCGAGGCGGCCACGGCCGAGGGCTGGGATCTGGAAGTGGTCGATCTGCGTTCGCTGGTGCCGTTCGACGACGAGACCGTCGCGGCGTCGGTCCGGCGTACGGGCCGCGCCGTGGTGGTCCACGAGTCCTCCGGCTTCGGTGGTCCCGGAGGGGAGATCGCTGCACGGGTGACAGAGCGCTGCTTCCACCACCTGGAGGCGCCGGTCCTGCGGGTCGCCGGGTTCGACATCCCCTACCCGCCGCCGATGCAGGAGCGGCACCATCTGCCGGGCGTGGACCGGGTGCTCGACGCGGTGGCCCGTCTTCAGTGGGAGGCGGACAGCTGATGGCGCAGGTACTCGAATTCAGGCTGCCTGATCTGGGCGAGGGGCTGACCGAGGCCGAGATCGTGCGCTGGCTGGTGGAGGTGGGCGATGTCGTGGCCATCGACCAGCCGGTCGTCGAGGTCGAGACGGCCAAGGCCATGGTGGAGGTGCCGTGTCCGTACGGTGGGGTGGTGACCGCACGCTTCGGCGCGGAGGGTGCTGAACTGCCGGTCGGTGCACCGCTGCTGACGGTCGCGGTCGGCTCGGTGAGCTCCGGTACGGACGGCACGGTGAGTCCCGTCGTGGACGGCACGGCTGCGACCGGCCCGGCCTCGGACGCGTCCGGGGATGTGTCCGGCGTGGACGGCGAGGGCTCCGGCAACGTACTCGTCGGCTACGGCACGGGCGCACCGGCCGCGCGGCGCCGCAGGATCAGGCCGGCGCAGGTGTCGTCCTCGGCCGGCTCCTCCGGCCCCGGTCCCTCCCCGGCTGCCGTTCCGGCATCAGTGGTGGCTCCGGTGTCCGCTGCGGCAGCGACTCCCGCCTCCGCGGTGGTGGCGGCGCCGACGGGCCCCGTCGCCGTCATCTCGCCGCTGGTGCGGAAGCTGGCAAGGCAGCACGACCTCGATCTCCGGCAGATCGCCGGTTCGGGACGGGACGGGCTGATTCTGCGCAGTGACGTGGAGTCCGCCATCAAGAGCGCGCAGTCCCCGCTGGAGGACGTGGTCCTTGCCGCCGTACCCGGTGAGGCGCCACGGCAGGCACCGGAGGGTGAGCGGATCCCCTTGCGCGGAGTGCGCGGTGCGGTCGCCGAGAAGCTGGCGCGCAGCAGACGCGAGATTCCGGATGCCACCTGCTGGGTCGACGCGGACGCCACCGAACTGATGGCGGCGAGGGCGGCCATGAACGCCGCAGGCGGGTCCGCCGCCGGTCCGAAGGTGTCGGTGCTGGCGCTGCTGGCCCGCATCTGTACGGCGGCTCTGGCCCGGTTCCCCGAGCTGAACGCCACCGTGGACACCGAGGTCCGGGAGATCGTCAGGCTGCCGGGCGTCCACCTGGGCTTCGCCGCGCAGACCGAGCGGGGCCTGGTGGTCCCGGTTGTGCGCGACGCGCACACACGGAACGCGGAGTCGATCGGCGCGGAGATCGCCCGGCTGACCGAGGCGGCGCGGACGGGGAAGCTCACGCCGGCGCAGCTCACCGGTGGGACGTTCACGCTGAACAACTACGGCGTGTTCGGTGTGGACGGCTCGACGCCGATCATCAACCACCCCGAGGCGGCGATGCTCGGGGTCGGCCGGATCATGGCCAAGCCCTGGGTGCACGAGGGTGAACTGGCCGTCCGCCAGGTCGTGCAGCTGTCGCTGACCTTCGACCACCGGGTCTGCGACGGCGGCACCGCGGGAGGCTTCCTGCGGTACGTGGCGGACTGCGTGGAGCACCCGGCGGTGCTGTTGCGGACGCTGTAGGCGCAGCGGTCGGGCGGCCCTTCCGTCCGGCCCGACTGTGAGTTCGGTCCCTCCGGCGACCTTTCGGGTTCCCGGGGGGACCACAGTCCGTGTGCGGCCCGCATACTCGGGTCATGACCGCGTATGACGCCATCGTTCTTGCCGGGGGAGCCGCGAAGCGGCTCGGGGGAGCCGACAAGCCGGGTCTTCGTGTGGGCGGCCGCGCCCTGCTCGACCGGGTTCTCTCCGTGTGCGCCGACGCCGGTTCCACGGTGGTGGTCGGCGGTCGGAGACCGACCGCGCGTCCCGTCACATGGACCCGTGAAGTGCCCGAGGGCGGCGGCCCGTTGGCGGCTCTGGGCGCCGGTGTCCGGGAGACGGAGGCGGCGAACGTTCTGGTGCTCTCCGCGGATCTGCCCTTTCTGGGGGAGGCGACGGTCCGTTCGTTGCTGACCGCGGCCGGGTCGGGAGTCCGGGAGGGCGCGTTGTGCACCGATCCGGACGGTCGCGACCAGCCGCTGGTCGCCGTGTACCGCGCCGAGCCGCTGCGACGCGAGCTGGCTCTGCTCGCTACGGAGCACGGCAGCCTCGCGGGCCTTCCGCTGCGCCTGCTGACGGCTGAACTGGACCTGGCCCGGGTGGAGGCGGGACCGCTCGCCTCTTTCGACTGCGACACCTGGGAAGACATTGCTGCCGCCAGAGCGCGGATCAGGGAGCATGGGACCGTGCTGGACGAATGGATCACCGCAGTCAAGAACGAGCTGGGCATCGACCTCGACGTCGACACCGGCGCCCTCCTCGACCTCGCCCGTGACGCCGCGCACGGCGTCGCCCGGCCCGCCGCGCCCCTGACCACGTTCCTGGTGGGATACGCGGCGGCCATGGCGAGCAGTGGGAAGAGCCCCGAGGCCGCTGCGGAAGCCGTGGCGGAGGCGTCCCGCAAGGCCGCGGCCCTCGCGCTCCGGTGGGCGGAGGAGGCGGCGGCACCGGGCAGCGAGCCCGGAACGCCATGACGGCGCAGGACGGCGATGCCCGGCCGCCCCGAAGCCCTGGTGTGGAGCGGGACGGCGATGCTCCGCCGAACCGAGGCGCCCGCCTGACGCAGGCGGATCGAGCAGGCCGAGTGGAGGACCGGACGCCGCGGACCGTACGGACGGCGGAGGAGGACCGGGCGGCCCGGGAGAAGCGGGAAGCCGAAGAGGAGGAGCGTGCCGTCGCTCAGGCCCTCGCTCTCGTAGCCCGGCAACCGCAGGTGGCGCACCCGGTGTCGGGCAGCTCCGGCCACGATGCGCGGCCCTCGGAGCGTTCGCGCGATGCTGTGCCAGTGTCGGCAGCGGCAGCGGCAGCGGCACCGGCATCCGCCTCGGCCGAACGCGTCGGAAGTTCCCCTCCCCCTCCCCCTGGCATCGCGGCCCCCGGGATCGCGGCCCCCGGCATTGCGCCCTCCGGCCAGGACTCCTCGGCCCTCGGTGCCGCGCATCGCCACGTGTCGGCGCCGTCGGCACGCGGGGCGGCCGCCTCGTCCACGTCCCACACGAGCCGGGCCACCCCCTGGGCCGAGGCGCGTGCCCTGGCCGAGCGTCTGGGTCGGGCCGCCCCCCTGGCTGCCCTTCGACTCCCGCTGGACCGTGCCCTGGGGCACGTCCTGGCGGAGCGCGTGGTCGCGCTCACCGACCTGCCGCCGTTCGACACCTCGGCCATGGACGGCTGGGTCGTCGCAGGGCCGGGGCCGTGGTCCGTGCAGGAGGGCGCGGGGCTGCTCGCCGGACGGGGGGCCGTCGAGCGGTTGCCCGACGGGGAGGCGTCCAGAATCGCCACGGGTGCCCGCATTCCCGCCGACGCCACGGCCGTGATCCGCAGTGAGCACGCACACGCCGACGAGGCCAAGGGGCTGCTGCACGCGACCCGCGACGTCGTACCGGGGCAGGACATCCGGCCCCGGGGTCAGGAGTGCCGTTCCGGTGACGAACTCCTGCCCGTCGGAACGGTGGTGACCCCGCCCGTACTCGGACTGGCAGCCGCTGCGGGGTACGACGCCCTCGTCGCCGTACCCCGGCCCCGCGTGGACGTCTTCGTGCTCGGCGACGAACTTCTCACCGCGGGCCTTCCGCGCGAAGGGCTCATCCGGGATGCCCTCGGCCCCATGCTCGCCCCCTGGCTCCGCGCCCTGGGAGCGGAGGTCACCGAGCCCCTGCGGCTGGGGGACGACGCCGAGGCACTGCACCGCGCACTCGTGGCCTCGGACGCCGACCTGATTCTCACCACGGGTGGCACGGCGGCCGGGCCCGTGGACCACGTCCACCCGGTCCTGGCCCGGATGGGGGCCGAGCTCCTCGTCGACGGGGTGGCCGTACGCCCCGGGCATCCCATGCTCCTGGCACGGCTCGCCGAGCAAGGACCGTGTCTGGTCGGCCTGCCGGGCAACCCGCTCGCCGCGGTGTCCGGGCTGCTCACCCTGGCCGAGCCGCTCCTCCGGGGTATCGCCGGCCGGACGGCTGAGGAGCCCTACCGTGCGCCGGTGCACGAAGAGGTGCACGGACACCCGCACGACACCCGGCTGATCCCGGTGGTCCACCGTGACGGCAGTGTCCTGCCGCTGCACTACAACGGCCCGGCCATGCTGCGAGGGATCGCCGCCGCGGACGGGCTGGCCGTGGTGCCGCCCGGCGGGGTACGGTCCGGCACCGAGGTGGAGATCCTCGATCTACCGTGGGCCTCGGCGTCGCCGTGGACGGAAGGGTGTTTCACGTGAAACTTCCCGGCCAGGACGCGATGGCCAGGCGCGCAGATGAACACGTCGTCCCGACCCGGGTGCTGCTGCCCCGCCGGGTGGTCGACAGGCCGTTGCGTCAGGTGGCCAAGCGGCTCGCGATGGCTCTGACCGTGCTGGCCCTGACGGTCTTCATCGTCTGGGCCGACCGCAGCGGGTACCACGACAACGCGGACGGCAAGGTCGACTTCCTCGACGCCGTGTACTACGCGACGGTGACGCTGTCCACGACCGGGTACGGCGACATCGTCCCGTACAGCGATCCGGCGCGGCTGGTCAACGTCATCCTGGTGACTCCGCTGCGCGTGCTCTTCCTGATCATCCTGGTCGGCACCACCCTCGAGGTCCTGACGGAGCGGACCCGGGAGGACTTCCGGCTGAAGCGTTGGAGAAGCAACTTGCGTGAACACACCGTCGTCGTCGGCTTCGGTACGAAGGGCCGCTCGGCGATCCAGACGCTGTGTGCCACCGGCCTGAAGAAGGACCAGATCGTCGTCGTCGATCCGGCGGGCAAGGTGATCGAAGCGGCCAACGCCGAGGGCTTCGTCGGCGTACAGGGCGATGCGACGCGCAGCGATGTGCTGCTGCGGGCCGAGGTCCAGAAGGCGCGGCAGATCATAATCGCCACCCAGCGGGACGACACCGCGGTGCTGGTCACGCTGACCGCCCGACAGCTCAACCGAGGGGCGAAGATCGTCGCCGCCGTGCGTGAGGAGGAGAACGCGCCGCTGCTCAAGCAGTCCGGCGCCGACGCCGTGATCACCAGCGCGAGCGCCGCCGGCCGACTGCTGGGCCTGTCCGTGCTGAGTCCGAGTGCGGGCACGGTGATGGAGGATCTCATCCAGCAGGGCAGCGGGCTCGATCTGGTCGAGCGGCCGGTCATAAAGGCCGAGGTGGGCAAGAACGTCCGGGAGACGGAGGACCTGGTGGTCAGCGTCCTGCGGGGCCACAGGCTGATCGGTTACGACGATCCGGCCGCCAGCCCGCTCCAGCTGACGGACCGGGTGATCACGATCGTGCGCGCCTCACCGATCCACCTTCAGCAGTCGGTTCACCCGCCGCAGTCCGGGTCGAGGCCGTAGGACCACGCGCCCCACGAAGGCGGGGCGTACGAAGGCGGGCCGTACGAAGACGGGGGCGTACGAAGTCGGGCCGTACGAAGGCGGGGGCGTACGAAGTCGGGCCGTACGACCGAGAGTTGCACGACCGCGAACTGTAGGACCGCGAGCCGTGCGAACCCGACCCCGTGAGGCCGAAAGCCGTAGGACCACGCGCCGTACGGTCACGGACCGTCGATCCCGGACCCGCACACGGCGCGGGCGGCTCCACCGGCGCCCGGGCGTCCTCACGGAGTAGCCTCGCGGCCATGTATGCGATCACGATCCCCGAACCAGGCGGTCCCGAAGCGCTCGTATGGGCCGAGGTCCCCGAACCCGTGCCCGGCGAAGGTGAAGTCCTCGTCGAGGTCGTGTCCAGCGCGGTCAACCGCGCCGATGTCCTGCAGCGGCAGGGCTTCTACAACCCGCCGCCCGGCGCGTCGCCCTATCCGGGCCTGGAGTGCGCGGGCCGCATCCTGGCGTTGGGCCCCGGAGTGTCCGGCTGGTCCGTGGGCGACGAGGTGTGCGGACTGCTGGCGGGGGGCGGGTATGCGGAGAAGGTCGCTGTGCCGGCCGGTCAGCTCCTCCCCGTTCCTGAGGGAGTGGACCTCGCGGAGGCCGCGGCGCTGCCCGAGGTGGCGGCGACGGTCTGGTCCAACGTCTTCATGGTGGCGCACCTGCGCCCCGGCGAGACCCTGCTCATCCACGGCGGGTCCAGCGGTATCGGCACCATGGCCATCCAGCTCGCCAAGGCCATCGGGGCGCGGGTCGCCGTCACGGCGGGCGGTCCCGAGAAGCTGGCGCGCTGCCAGGAGCTCGGCGCCGACATCCTCATCGACTACCGCGAGCAGGACTTCGTCGAGGAACTGCGCAAGGCGACGGACGGTGCGGGGGCCGACGTCATCCTCGACATCGTCGGAGCGAAGTACCTGGACCGCAACGTGCGTGCCCTGGCGGTGAACGGCCGTCTCGCCATCATCGGCCTGCAGGGCGGCGCCAAGGGCGAGCTGAACCTGGGCGCCCTGCTGAGCAAGCGGGCCGCGGTCACAGCGACCTCGTTGCGCGCCCGTCCGCTGGCGGAAAAGGCGGCGATCATCGCCGCCGTACGCGAGCACGTGTGGCCGCTGATCGCCGCAGAGGTCGTCCGGCCGGTGGTCGACCGCACGATGCCGATGACGGAGGCGGCGGAGGCTCATCGGCTGATGGAGTCCAGCAGCCACATCGGCAAGATCCTCCTGGCCGCGCCGAACGCCTGAGGTCCCCAGACATCGGGGCCCGGCACACATCACGTGTGCCGGGCCCCGATGCCGATACCGCGGTCGTCGGTGGGTGGACCGATGTCTACAGGTACGGGCCGGAACGCGCCGGACCGTGGGGGTCGATGACCGCTTCCTCGTCGTCGCTCCCGACGCCCGGAGGGAGAGCGCGTCGCATCTGCTCCAGCTGCGCACGCGCCGCCATCTGCTGGGCGAACAGCGCCGTCTGGATACCGTGGAACAGGCCCTCCAGCCAGCCGACGAGCTGAGCCTGCGCGATCCGCAGCTCGGCCTCCGACGGGACGGACTCCTCGGTGAACGGCAGCGAAAGACGCTCCAGCTCCTCCACGAGTTCCGGGGCCAGGCCGTCCTCCAGCTCCTTGACGGAGCTCGCGTGGATCTCCTTCAGCCTGACCCGGCTCGCCTCGTCGAGAGGAGCCGCCCTGACCTCTTCCAGAAGCTGTTTGATCATGCTGCCGATGCGCATGACCTTGGCGGGCTGCTCGACCATCTCCGTCACCGGGACCTCGCGCGATTCGTCGCCCCCGCCGCCGCCCCCGATGGCCATTCCGTCCTGTCCCACCACGAGGACTTGGGGGTGCTCCTGCGACCGTTCATTCCTCGGCATCTCCATGACGCCATTGTCTCGCACACGGGCCTCATCACATGGTGGTGCCCCCGGAAAGGGAAGATCACCCTCTCCGGGGGCACCGGAACACCGGTCAGCCCCCTTGGCTCATCCCGCGCGACGGGTCGCGGCAGCCCGGGAACCCGCGAACGCGGCGGCCAGCAGCCCCGCCAGGACCGGAACGACCAGGGCCAGCAGGCCGATGGTCTCCCACGGCAGCACGATGGGTGTGTACGCGGAATCCATCGGCTGCTCCCGCATCAACTGCATCGCCTTGCGCAGGTCGATGAGCCGCAGCGCCACGGCAGGCACGATCCCCGCCACCGTGCCGAGCAGCACGCCGGTGAGCGCGACCACCAGGCACTGGAAACCGGAGAGGGACCGCCGCACACCAGGGGGTGCGCCCACTGCGCTGAGCGTCGTGAGGTCCGCGTCCGCGTCGGCCTTGGCCAGACCGGTCGTGATCGCGGCCGCGCCCAGGGTCACCACGCCCGCGAACAGGGCGAGGATCAGTAGGACGAGATCCTCGTCCTGGGAGCTCGGCACGTGCTCGGTCTTAAGGAAGGCACCGTATCCGAGCTGCGCGAACGCCGCGCTCACCGCCTGCTGTTCGGCGTCCGTGGGCGGGCGTGCGACCGTGTAGAAGCTGCCGTAGTCCTCGGTATGCAGGCCCATCCGGTCCGCGGTCCTCCGGGGCATGATCATGCGGATGCCCGGGGTGGCGGCGTACCTTGCGGGCGCGACGTACACCTTCAGCCGGCTCGTGGTGGTCCTGGCCCTGCCGGGGTGCAGCTTCCGGTTCTCCTTGTCGCGCTCGCTGTAGGTGTGCACGGCCCGGAGGGTGACCCGGCCATGGTCCGCGTACGCCGGATTGAGCAGCACGGGTGTGCCGTCGGCGAGCGCCCGGGCCGCCGCCGGGTCGTCGAGCTTCGCGTAGGAGGTGAGCACGGAGGCGCCGCCCACCAGGATCTTGGCCTCACCCGCATCGAACGGGACGGGCTGGGGGCGGGCGTCGACACAGGCGGGCGTGCCCATCAGCTTCTTGTGCGCGGCGGCGGAGAGTCCTCCGGCGAGCTTCCGGGCTCCCGCACCCTCGAGCGGGCAGCGGTGGCTCTCTCCGGCCGGTTTGACGAGCTCGATCGTGCCGCAGCCGTCCCCCTCCTCGTAGTAGACGCGGCAGTCGGATCCTGCCCAGACACGTGCGAAGTCGGCACGGCCACCGCGGACGGGCACGTTCTGTTCGACGGCGACCCGGGAGAGGGGGAGCGAGTCGGGCCCCGGTGCCCTGCTCCCCAGGAGCGCGACCGTGCCGGGTGCGAGCGTGGGCACGTAGTCGTACGCGTGCTCCGCGTTCACCCCGGCCGTGTAGGTGGCGATGGCCACGGTGCCCGCGACGGCGGCCATCACGGCGGCGACGGCGGGTGCTGTGCGCCCCCGGTTGCGGGCTGCGTCGCGCAGTGCCATCCGCGGGGAGAGCGGCAGCCGGGAGCCGAGCCGGCCCAGGAATCCGACGATCACCGGGATGCACGCGAGCATTCCGAGCTCCGCGACGATCGAGCCGCCGGCGACCAGGTTCGCGTCACCCGTGGTGCCGCCGACGACGGCGACCGTCACACCTCCGGCCAGCGCCACACACCCCAGGACGGGCAGGACACGGGAATTCCGGCGTGCTCCACGGCGCCCGGTCAGCGATTCCAGTACGGACTGGCGGCCGGCCACGATCGCGGGGACCAGCGCCGCCAGGATCCCGGTCGTGAGTCCGAGCAGGGCGATCGCCAGCAGTTCCCACGGGCGGATTGCGAGTCCGCCGAAGCGGCTCCCGGACCAGGCTTCGATCAACGGGCGGAACAGTGCGGTCAGCCCGAGACCGGCGGCCACTCCGACCACGGCGCCGGACCCGCCGAGCACCACACCGCCGGCGAGCACCACCGCCCGCACGTGACTCCTGTCGCCTCCGCAGGTACCGACGAGGCCGAGCTGCCTGCGCGACCGACGCGCGCCGACCGCGAAAGCGGGACCCGCCAGCAGCACGATCTCCAGCATCGCCATCGCGACGACCGTCAGCACCGCCGCACTCGTCTCCGGCGAGCTGTCGGGGAAGCCTTCCCCGGCGCGGGATGCCAGGGGCACCTCTGAGTCCGGTGGCGGGTCGAGCGCGACCTGCCGGGACAGCGCCAGGACGCCCTTCTCGTTGGCCGCGAGCACGTCGGGCCAGGTGATCCCGGCACCGTCCGAGCCCCGGACCAGCCACCTCATGTCCCCGGGGTTGGGCGGGACGATCCTTTTGTCGCGGGCGGCCGCCTCCTTCCACGGTGCGACGACCGTGCCGGGCTCGGCGTACAGCATGGAAGCCCCGAGCGCGCTGTGCAGTTCGACGCTGCCGGTGATCGTGTACGTCTGCTCGGGGCCGCGCAGTGTGGTGCGGGATCCGATGTGCAGGCCCGCCGACTCGAGGAAGTGCTCGGTGGCGACGACCTCGCCCTTGCCCCGGGGATAGGCCCCGTCGATCAGGTCGAGTTTGCCGCGGACCATCGGGTCGGAGGTGCGCAGCTCGATGATGTCGATGTGGGAGATGCCGTGCCGTGTGGTGACCGTGGCGGGCACGAACTGCTCGGTGACGTACCGGGACCCCTTCGGGAGGGCACCCGGTACGTCGACCGGCTCCGCCGTGTCCTCGGACGTCTTCGGCGAGCCGGGCGGGGTGTCGTAGGTCCGGAGGTCGGGCAGCTGCTCGACGGGTACGGGGCCGATGCCGGCCGAGCTGAACACCGCGTCCGCCGAACCCATGTCGGCCGTCAGTTCCTCGGCCTTCGTGGGCGTGGAGCTGCGATAGGTGACGTCGACGGCGGTCACGCCGAGGACGGGGAGGGCGATCATGGCGACGACGAGCGCGCTGCGTCCCTTGGCGCGCAGGGCGTCACGGCGCGCGATCCGCAGGGCGGCACGCCACCCGCTCAGGACACTCACGCGGCACCCTCTCCGGCCAGCAGCGACTCGGCACCGGAGGAGAGGGTCTGGTCCACGACGGACCCGTCACGGAGGAAGACGACACGGTCCGCCCAGGCCGCGTAGCGGGGCTCGTGCGTCACCATGACACCGGCCGCGCCCTCGTCGCAGCGCCCGCGCAGCAGGGCCAGGACGGCCTCGCCGGTTTCCGAGTCGAGCGCGCCGGTCGGCTCGTCCGCGAGGACCAGACGGCGGTCGCCGACGAGGGCCCGGGCTATGGCGACGCGCTGCTGCTGGCCGCCGGACATCTCGTCCGGGAAGCGGTCCGCGATCTCTGAGAGCCGCATCTCCTCCAGCGCGGCGAGTGCCTCCTTGCGGGCCTTGCGCACGGAGACGCCATCCAGCTCACGCGGCAGGGCGATGTTCTCCGCTGCGGTGAGGGCCGGGATGAGGTTGTAGTCCTGGAAGACGTAGCCGACGCTGCGACGGCGCAGTGCCGCGAGGCCCTTGCGGCCGAGTGCGGAGATGTCCTGGCCCTCGATCACGACCTGGCCGCCGGTCGCGGTGTCGAGACCACCGGCCAGGGTCAGGAGTGTGGACTTGCCGGAGCCGGAAGGACCCATCACGGCGACGAGCTCGCCGGCTCGTACGGAGAGGCTGACCCCGCGCAGTGCGTGGACCTGGGCGATTCCGGAACCGTGGGTGCGGGTGAGCGACCGCAGCTCCAGGACGGGCGCGTCCGCCGTCGGAACGGCGGACGACGGGGTGACGGACGAGGGCATGGTGAGGTGTTCCCCCTAGGAACGACGAGGCCGCGCGAGGACGCGCCCCGTGTGTCGGGCGAGGTGCGAGGTGGGAGTTGCGCCCGGTGGGCCGGGTCGTCGGACTGCCGGGGCACGGGCTGTCGGGGCGTGGGCTGTCGGGTCGGCGGGCTGACCGCCGACCGGATACGGGCGCTGTCGGTTCGGGGCCTCCGGTCAGTGCCGGACGCGGGGCCCGGGGCTGGCGGCGGTGCGGGCGGAGCCCAGGCCGGTGGCCGGGGCCGGTTCGGTCGCTGCGGCGGCCGCGAGCCGGACGAGGCGGGACTCGCAGTGATCCAGCCAGCGCGCCTCCGCCTCGGCCTGGAAGATCAACTGCTCCACGACGAGCAGCCAGGCGATGGCGTCGCGGTCGGCCGGATCCTCGGCGAGTGCCTGAGCCTTCAGCCGCGTGTAGTCCTGCATCGCCTTCAGCGTGTGGCTGCGCTGCGCCTGGATGACCGCCCTGATGTCGACCCCGGGGGCGCCGACGGCCATGGCGAGCTTGATGGCCAGTTCGTCGCGGGGCGGGCTGTTTCGGTCCACGGGGGTCTCGAACCAGCTGCGCAACTCGGTCCGGCCGTCGCCCGTGATCGCGTAGAGGGCGTGGCCCGCGTCGTCCTTGCCGTCCTGGGCGACCATGCCGTCCCGCTCCAGGCGGCTGAGGGTCGTGTAGACCTGGCCGACGTTCAGCGGCCAGGTGGCGCCGGTGCGCGACTCGAATTCGGTGCGGAGCTGGGAGCCGTACCGAGGCCCCCGCTCAAGGAGGGCCAGCAGCCCGTGGCGGATCGACATACTCAGTATGTATACCCAGTATGTCGATCTCCGCAAGCGCCGCGGGGAACTTTGAGCCACGGAAGAGCCGGAGCCGCTGCGGTCCGCTCGGCTCAGGTCAGGTCGTCCGGCGGATGCGGAGCGCCAGGAACGCCAGGCCCAGCCCGACCAGAGCGATCCCGCTGCCCAGCGACACGTCCCGCACCTGTCGCATGGCGGCCACGTCCAGCGACCGCCTCTGCCTCGCGGTCTCGCCGGGCTCGGGGAACGCGTCCGGCGGTGGCGTGAACTCGGGGACTCCGGCAGGGTCCGGGTCCGGCGGCATCTCGTCCGCCGCCTCGGAGTCCGCGACGTCGACGGAGGACAGCGACCGCCCCGGTCGCGCCCGGCCCTCCCCGGCCTGCCGCCCGGCCAGCGGTGACTCCTCGGCGGAGGGGCTTTCGTCGGGGGAGGCCGAGCGGCGCGAGAACGCCACGGCCGCCGTGCCCGCCCCGGACGCTCCGGATGCGCCGTACGCCACGGAAGCCCCGGACACGCCGTACCCCCCGGAGGCCGCGTGCGCCCTGTACACCCCGTACGTCACGGAGGCCCCGGACGCCGTAGCCGTGCCTCGCGCCGTGTATGCCGACGGTGTCATGGTCGTGGCAGGTGCCGGACGGCTCCGTAGCGACGAGGCGGTGCCGTCGGATCCGTGGGCCCAGGCCGGTGGGCCCAGCGCCGCCCCGGCCGCCAACACCAGGCAGGCCGCATAGCGTGACGGCCGTGAGACCAGGAGTCCTGGAGGCATGAGATCAGCGTCACATGTGCTGATGTGTCCGGCATCTGGAATGCGGCCAAAGGTCGCTCGCGGAGTACGGCAGCCGGGACTCCGGTACCCCCGGTGCGCCCCCGGACTCCTGGAGCCCGAGGCTCCGGAGCCACCTGACTCCGGTACCCGGCGGCCCGAGAACCCCGCAGGCCGTGGTCCGGCAGCTCAGGCGGCGGCACCAGCCCGGACGGCTCCCGGAATCCGAAAGCTCAGGCCGGATCGCCCGTGGCGATACGCAGCTCGAAGTGGGCGCCGCGCTCCGCCACCGCCGTCCCCGATGTCGGGAACTGGTCGACGACCTGGTCCTCGGCGTAGGTGTTGCCCTCCACCTTGACGACCTTGACCGTCCAACCGGCCGCCGCGGCACAGGACTTCGCGGAGATGATGTCCTTGTAGATGAAGTTCGGGGCCTGGACCTTCGCCGGGTCGTCGGTGTCCTCCGTGGCGTCGGTGCAGTCCTCGGTGTCCATCGTCCGGTTGCGCTCCGGCGGCTTGTGCTCGCCGGCCGCAGCGGACTCGCTGGAGCCGGGGTCACCGCCCTTGCCGTTCTCCGCGTCCCCGTCCATGTTGAGGAACGCGATCAGCCCGCCGACGGCGACGAGGGCGACCACGATCGCGCTCACCACGACCGGCATGTTCCGGCCGGACCCGCCGCTCCCGCCCGTGGAGGTCTGCGGCGCCATCGTGTACGGAGGCGGCGTCCCGTGTCCCGGGTGCGCCGGTGCCCCGTACTGCTGCGGCGCCTGGGGGTAGCCGTATCCCGGTGTGGGCGCGGGGGTCGGCGAGCCGTAGGGGCCGGGCTGGTGCTGCTGCTGGTGGTGGTGGGGCTGCGGCTGGTACGGCGTCTGCACGCTGTGCTGCGGCGGCGTGGTCTGGCCGACGGGCGGGAAGACCGCCGAACCGACTCCCGAGCCGCTGTTCGCCGGGCCGCTGCCGCCGACGATCGCCGGAGCGCCGGCGGGACCGCTCGCGCTGAGCACGCGGGCGATCTCGTCCTGCATGGCCGCGGCGCTGGGGAAGCGCTCGTTCGGGTTCTTTTTCAGCGCACGGGCGACCAGGGCGTCCATCGCGGGCGTGACCGACCGGTTGATGCTCGACGGTGCGACCGGCTCCTCCTGCACATGCGCGTAGGCGATGGCGAGCGGGGAGTCCGCGTCGAACGGGAGGCGCCCCGTCAGCAGCTGGAAGAGCATGATGCCGACCGAGTACAGGTCGGAGCGCGCGTCGACGCCGCGGCCGAGTGCCTGCTCGGGGGAGAGGTACTGGGGGGTGCCGACGACCATGCCGGTCTGGGTCATCGACGTGACGCCCGACTGCATGGCCCGGGCGATGCCGAAGTCCATGACCTTGACCACGCCGCGCTTGGTCATCATCACGTTGCCGGGCTTGATGTCGCGGTGGACCAGCCCCATCTCGTGGCTGGTCTCCAGGGCGGCCAGCACGTCGGCCGTCACCTTGAGCGCCTTCTCGGCCGGCATCGCGCCGAACTGCCGGATGTCCGACTGGAGTACGGAGCCGAGCGGCTGCCCCTCGACGTACTCCATGACGATGTACGGCATCAGGGCGCCGCCGAGCTCGTCCTCGCCCGTGTCGAACACCGAGACGATGTTGGTGTGCTGGAGCTTGGCGACCGCCTGTGCCTCGCGCCGGAAACGCTCGCGGAAGGACTGCTCACGGCCCAGCTCGGTGTGCAGCGTCTTGATGGCGACCTGGCGGTCGAGGGCGGAGTCGTAGGCGAGGTAGACGGACGCCATCCCGCCTTCGCCGAGCAGGTCGCGGAGCTGGTAGCGGCCGCCGGCCACGGAACCGCCCGCGTACCGCCCCTGTGCGCCGTCGTGGCTCATGACTCGCATCCCCCCCGGCGCCCGGGCGGACGCGTGATCCCTGTTACGGGCCAAGTCTGCCCGAGGGGTACGACACGTCAAGCCGGGTGCCCGTTCCGTGACCCTACGCACAAGAAGCGTCTCGGAAGCGTTACAGGACGAACATGGAATTTGCGCAGGCGGCGCGCCAGCCGATTGGATGGCCCGTCACTCTCGAAACCGGTGGGGCCCGACAGAGGCTGTAGCGTGACGTGGCGATGCAGCAAGGCACCGTGAGAACCCGCGGACGCGCGGACAGATACGACGGCGAGGACTGATGGCACCCGGATCCGAAGCAAACGGCGGCGGAGTTTCGGATGGCACCGACTCCTGGGGTGTCGGCGGTGTGGTCGGAGACGGCCGCTACCGCATGACGCACCGGCTCGGCCGCGGCGGCATGGCCGAGGTCTACGCAGCGGAGGACGTCCGTCTGGGGCGCACGGTCGCGGTGAAACTGCTGCGCTCCGATCTCGCCGAGGACCCCGTCTCCAAGGCGCGCTTCACGCGTGAGGCGCAGTCCGTCGCGGGGCTCAACCACCATGCGATCGTGGCGGTGTACGACTCCGGCGAGGACGTCGTGGGCGGCTCGACCGTGCCCTACATCGTGATGGAGCTGGTCGAGGGCAACACCATCCGCGACCTGCTGCTGGAGGCCGAGGCGCCGCCGCCCGAGCAGGCGCTGATCATCGTCTCCGGCGTGCTGGAGGCACTGGCGTACTCCCACCAGCACGGCATCGTGCACCGTGACATCAAGCCGGCGAACGTGATCATCACGCACTCCGGTGCGGTCAAGGTGATGGACTTCGGCATCGCCCGCGCGCTGCACGGCGTGCAGTCGACGATGACACAGACCGGCATGGTCATGGGCACCCCGCAGTACCTCTCCCCCGAGCAGGCGCTCGGCAAGGCGGTCGACCACCGCTCCGACCTGTACGCCACCGGCTGCCTGCTGTACGAACTGCTGGCGCTGCGGCCCCCGTTCACCGGCGAGACGCCGCTCTCCGTCGTGTACCAGCACGTGCAGGACATGCCGCTCCCGCCCTCCGAGGCAGCCGGAGCCGTCCCGCCGGAGCTGGACGGCCTCGTCATGCGCTCCCTGGCCAAGGACCCGGACGACCGGTTCCAGAGTGCCGAGGAGATGCGCGGCCTCGTCCAGTACAGCCTGCAGATGCTGCAGGTGCAGGGCGGGCACACCGGCACGTGGAACACCGGCCCGGTCACCGTGCACGACGGTGGTCGCACGGCAGCGATGAACATCGGCGGCGGCACCGCCGCGATGGGTCACCCCATGCACGGGGAGACCTCGCAGGGTCCGATCCTGCCGCCCATGAACCCGGACGACGGGGCGTACGCCGGCGGGCACCACAACGGCGGCGGCCGCGGCAAGATGTGGCTCTTCGTCCTGCTCGCGCTCATCGCGATCGGCGTGGGCGTCGCCTTCGCCGTCAACGCGGCGAACGACAACGACAAGAACAAGAAGACCCCGTCCAGCCCCTCCACCTCGGTCTCCCCGACCGAGTCGCCGGAGTCACCGGATCCCACGGACGAGGAGACGGAGGAGACGGAGGAACCCGCCGACTCCACGAGCGGTCAGACGTGGCCCACCAGGGAGCCGACGTACACGCCGTCCGACGACCCGACCGAGCCGACCAAGAAGCCGACCGAGACGCCCACGTCGTCCGACCCCGGTACGACCGAGGGCGCCACGACGACGGACGGTGGCACCGGTGACGACGGCGGCACCTCCGAAGGCAGCACCGACGAGGGCAGCGCCGGAGAGCCCGACGGCGGGACCACGGACGGCGCCACGGCCGGGACCCCCGCGGGGACCTCGGCGGGCGCCGCGGCGGGCACGACGACGGGTACCACCGCCGGCACCTGACGGCCGCGGGGGCGGGGCCTCACGAAGTGAAGGCCTCGCCGACCGCCTCGTACTCACGCGTCCACCACACCGCCAGGGCCGACACCGCAGGGAACTGCGGGTCGGCCCTGCGGTCGTGGAGGCGGTAGCGCCAGCGCAGTATCCAGAAGTCGTTGAGCCGCTCCCACCAGACCCGGTGCACCGCGGCCGCCATCTCGGCGGCTCCGGCGCCGGCCGCGCGCCGGTAGGCGCGGGCGTACGCCCGGACCTTCTCCAGCTCCAGTTCCCCGTCGGGCCGGACGAAGAAGATGGCCGCCGCCCGCACCGCCTCCTCCGCGCGCGGCTGTACGCCGAGCCGGTCCCAGTCCACGATCGCGACGGGATCGGCACCCCGGTAGAGCAGGTTCAAGGGGTGGAAGTCACCGTGCACCCAGCCCCGCGCGGACCCCCCGGGCGTGGGCGGCCGGCGGTGCGCGTGCTGTTCCAGCAGGGCGCGGCGCTCGACGAGCCGGTGCACGGCGAGCTCGTCGAAGGCGTCCCGGGGGCCCAGGCCCCCGGCGGCCGACAGCAACTCGTCGATCAGCGCGAACGTGTCGGCGGGATGCGGACTCTGTCCCCGCACGGAAGGCGGCCGGTCGTCACCCATGACCTGTTCGAGCCCGGTGTGCACGGCGCCGAGCAGCGCTCCGAGGCGCCGCGACTGGGCGGTCGTCAGCTGGGCGCCGTCCCGGTGGAGGCCGTCCACCCAGTGGTGCAGGGCGTAGCGCTGCCCGTCGATGACGGTGACCGTGTCACCGTGCGTGTCCGCCAGGGGAGGTGCGACGGGCACACCGAGCGAGTGCAACTGCTGGGTCGCCCGGTGCTGCCTCACGATCGTGTCGTGATCACCGCTGGCGTCGTCGAGGTGGTGCTTGTCCAGGTGGTGCTTGAGGAAGTACGAACCCCGGGTGGTGGACACGCGGTAACCGTGGTTGAGCAGGCCCTTGTTCAGGGGTTCGCAGGCGAGGGGCTCGCCGGCGGCGGGGTAGCGGCGCAGCACCTCGCCGACCGGAGGAACAGGTGGAAGGGTCACAGATGAGCGCAGCACTCGCCACATGTTAGGTGACGCTGCGTGGCTGGATTTACGGACTTGCGCTGTAGCTCAGAGTGTGCATGCGTGCGAGCTGCGGATCGAGTCGCAGATAGACGGGATCGAAGCGCTCGCCGTTCACCTCCGACGGGCCGGGACCGAAGAGTTCTCGCTGGTCGGAGGAGGGGTGGACGATCTCGGCGGGGCCGGTGAACTGCACCGACCAGCGGGTCTCCCCGTCGGGCGCCGGGGCGTCGAGGTTGTCCGCCCCGTAGGCCACGACGCTGCCGTCGCAGGACTCGTGGAAGCCGAGCCCCCTGTGCATCCGCAGGACGACGCGGCCCTCGACCACCAGGTGCCGGGCCACGGCCAGGAACGGCAGGGCGCGCATGCTCATGGCGATCCGGCCGTGGCGCACGCCGGCCAGCAGCTCGATGGCGCGGGCCCTGCCGTGGGTGAAGCCGGGGACCGGGGCGGGGCCGGACTCGCGACCGGGCACTCCGCAGGGGCCGGCGGCCGGAGCGGAAGGTGAGCCGGAGGCCGGAGCGGCGGCGAAACCGGCGGCCGCACCGGAGGTGGATGCCGGACCGGCGCCCGGCGCGGTGTCACAGGGGCTGGAGAAGAGCATGCGCTCCACTCTCCGGTACGCCGTCGACGCGGGGTAAGGGTCCGCGGCCCCCGCGGCTCGGGACGAAGGTCCCCGCGCCCGGCGCTCAGCGCCTCTCGGCCTGGAGCCTCGCCACGTAGGCCGCGGCCTGCGAGCGCCGCTCCATCCCCAGTTTGGCCAGGAGGCTGGAGACGTAGTTCTTGATGGTCTTCTCGGCGAGGTGCAGCCGCTCGCCGATCACCCGGTTCGTCAGGCCCTCGCCGATCAGGTCGAGGATCTTGCGCTCCTGCTCGGTCAGACCGGCGAGCCGGTCGTCCCCCTTGCCGTTCTTCCCCTCGCGCAGGCGCTCCAGCACGCGGGCGGTGGCCACGGGGTCGAGCAGGGACTTGCCCGCCGCGACGTCCCGGACGGCGCTGAGCAGCTCGTTGCCGCGGATGGCCTTCAGGACGTAGCCCGAGGCACCCGCCATGATCGCGTCGAAGAGTGCCTCGTCGTCGGCGTACGAGGTGAGCATCAGGCACTTGATGCGGTCGTCCGCCGAGCGGACCTCGCGGCAGACCTCCACCCCGCTGCCGTCGGGCAGCCGCACGTCGAGGACCGCCACGTCGGGACGCGTCGCCGGGATCCGGGTGAGTGCGTCCGCCGCCGTGCCGGCCTCCCCGACGACCTCGATGTCCCCCTCGGCGGAAAGCAGCTCATGGACGCCGCGCCGCACCACTTCGTGATCATCGAGCAGGAATACCGTGATTTTTCCTTCTTCGCGCACATTCGAAGTCTCACACACTCCTTTGTCGTCCGCCCTTCCCTGGCACTGGCGGCGCGGGATAACGTGCCGTTGTTCCGGCCGCCTGCCAGGCTGTTGCCAGTGCTGTGACCAGCAAGACTTCGCGGTTTTTGCGATTTACTTGGAAATCCAAGCAAAATCGCAGGTCACAAGGTGTTTCGCAGTTGTGCGGTGCACTGGGTAACGTGCTTGTGAAAGGACGCTCGCCGGGACACCTGTCACGCCTGTTCCCGGCCAGCGGCACCCACCCCGTGCACGGGTCCGGACACAGGCGAGCCGCACTGGTTCCCGGCCATCCCGGGGGCCGGACCGACGGAGGAGCACGCACGTGACCGTGGAGAGCACTGCCGCGCGCAAACCGCGACGCAGCAGCAAGCGGACCAGCGCCGCGAAGACGCCACAGAGTTCCGAGCCCCAGCTGGTACAGCTGCTGACGCCGGAAGGTGAGCGCGTCGAGCACCCGGACTTCGAGATCGACCTGAGCCCGGACGAGCTCCGCGGCCTCTACCGGGACATGGTCCTGACCCGGCGCTTCGACGCCGAGGCCACCGCGCTGCAGCGTCAGGGCGAGCTGGGCCTGTGGGCCTCGCTGCTCGGCCAGGAAGCCGCACAGATCGGCTCGGGCCGCGCCCTGCGCGACGACGACTACGTCTTCCCGACCTACCGGGAACACGGTGTGGCGTGGTGCCGGGGTGTCGACCCCACGAATCTGCTCGGGATGTTCCGCGGGGTGAACCACGGCGGCTGGGACCCGAGCACCAACAACTTCCACCTGTACACGATCGTCATCGGCTCGCAGACGCTGCACGCCACCGGCTACGCCATGGGCGTCGCCAAGGACGGTGCCGACTCGGCCGTGGTCGCGTACTTCGGTGACGGTGCTTCCAGCCAGGGCGACGTCGCGGAGGCCTTCACCTTCTCCGCCGTCTACAACGCCCCCGTCGTGTTCTTCTGCCAGAACAACCAGTGGGCGATCTCCGAGCCGACCGAGAAGCAGATGCGCGTGCCGCTGTACCAGCGCGCGCAGGGGTTCGGCTTCCCCGGTGTCCGGGTCGACGGCAACGACGTCCTGGCGTGCCTGGCCGTCACCCGGTCGGCGCTGGAGCGCGCCCGCCGGGGCGAGGGGCCCACCCTCGTCGAGGCGTTCACCTACCGGATGGGCGCCCACACCACCTCCGACGACCCGACCAAGTACCGGGCGGACGAGGAGCGGGTGGCGTGGGAGGCCAAGGACCCGATCCTGCGGCTGCGCACGTACCTGGAGAAGCAGGACCTCGCCGACGCCGCGTTCTTCGCCGCGCTGGAGGAGGAGAGCGAGGCCCTCGGCAAGCGGGTGCGTGAGGCGGTGCGGGCCATGCCCGACCCCGACCGGATGGCGATCTTCGACCACACCTACGCCGACGGCAACCCGCTCGTCGACGAGGAGCGCGCCCAGTTCGCCGCCTACCAGGCATCGTTCGCCGAGGAGGGCAACTAGTCATGGCCGCCCAGAAGTTGTCCATCGCGAAGGCACTCAACGAGTCGCTGCGCAAGGCCCTGGAGACCGACCCCAAGGTCCTCATCATGGGTGAGGACGTCGGCAAGCTCGGCGGGGTCTTCCGCATCACGGACGGGCTCCAGAAGGACTTCGGCGAGGACCGTGTCATCGACACCCCGCTCGCCGAGTCCGGCATCGTCGGTACGGCGATCGGCCTGGCCCTGCGCGGCTACCGGCCGATCGTGGAGATCCAGTTCGACGGTTTCGTCTTCCCCGCGTACGACCAGATCGTCACGCAGCTCGCCAAGATGCACGCCCGCGCGCTCGGCAAGATCAAGATGCCGGTCGTCATCCGCATCCCGTACGGCGGCGGCATCGGTGCCGTCGAGCACCACAGCGAGTCGCCCGAGGCGCTGTTCGCGCACGTGGCGGGCCTGAAGGTCGTCTCGCCGTCCAACGCGAGCGACGCCTACTGGATGATGCAGCAGGCCGTCCAGAGCGACGACCCGGTCATCTTCTTCGAGCCCAAGCGGCGGTACTGGGACAAGGGGGACCTGGACACCGAGTCGATCCCCCTCCCCCTCCACAAGGCCGTCGTGGCGCGTGAGGGCTCCGACCTCACGCTCGTCGCGTACGGCCCGATGGTGAAGGTCTGCCTGGAGGCCGCCGCCGCGGCGCAGGAGGAGGGCAAGTCCCTCGAGGTCCTGGACCTGCGGTCGATGTCCCCGATCGACTTCGACGCCGTACAGGCGTCCGTCGAGAAGACGGGCCGGCTCGTCGTGGTCCACGAGGCGCCGGTGTTCTACGGATCGGGTGCCGAGATCGCCGCCCGGATCACGGAGCGCTGCTTCTACCACCTCGAAGCGCCGGTGCTCAGGGTCGGCGGCTACCACGCCCCCTACCCGCCGGCCAGGCTCGAGGACGAGTACCTGCCGGGTCTCGACCGGGTGCTCGACGCCGTCGACCGCTCGCTGGCGTACTGAGGAGAGGGATCGTGACGACGATGACCGATACGTCTGCTCGTTTCCGCGAGTTCAAGATGCCGGACGTGGGCGAAGGACTGACCGAGGCCGAGATCCTCAAGTGGTTCGTCCAGCCCGGCGACACCGTCTCCGACGGCCAGGTCGTGTGCGAGGTGGAGACCGCCAAGGCGGCGGTGGAGCTGCCGATCCCCTTCGACGGGGTGGTGCACGAGCTCCGCTTCCCCGAGGGCACGACCGTGGACGTCGGCCAGGTGATCATCGCGGTGGACGTGGCACCCGGCAGCGGTGACGCCCCGGCCCCCGCGGAGACCGTGCAGCAGCCCGTGGCGCCGGCACAACCGGAAGCCGAACCGGAGGCTCCCAAGGGGCGGCAGCCGGTGCTGGTCGGCTACGGCGTGGCCGAGTCCTCCACGAAGCGCCGCGCCCGCAAGGGCGTGGAGATCCCGGGTCCGGCCGCCGCCGCGGTCCAGGCCGAGATGAACGGCCACGCCGCAGCGGCCCCGGAGGCCCGTCCGCTCGCCAAGCCGCCCGTGCGCAAGCTGGCGAAGGACCTGGGCATCGACCTGGCCACGGTCACCCCGACCGGCGAGGGCGGGATCATCACCCGCGAGGACGTCCACGCGGCGGCCGCCCCGGCCCCGGCCGAGGTCCCCGCGGAGCCGGTGGCGGCGCCCGTCGCGCCCGCACCGGTCGCCGTGGCCGCGGACGCGGCCGGCCGTGAGACCCGTATCCCGGTCAAGGGTGTGCGCAAGGCCATCGCGCAGGCCATGGTCGGGAGTGCCTTCACCGCGCCGCACGTCACCGAGTTCGTGACGCTCGACGTCACGCGCACGATGAAGCTCGTGGCGGAGCTCAAGGAGGACAAGGACATGGCGGGGGTGCGGGTCAACCCGCTCCTGATCATCGCCAAGGCCCTCCTGGTCGCGATCAAGCGCAATCCCGAGGTCAACGCAGCCTGGGACGAGGCCAACCAGGAGATCGTGCAGAAGCTCTACGTGAACCTGGGCATCGCAGCCGCCACCCCGCGCGGCCTGATCGTGCCGAACATCAAGGACGCGCACGCCATGACGCTGCCCCGGCTGGCCGGCGCGCTCGGCGAGCTGGTCACCACGGCGCGCGAGGGGAAGACGTCCCCCGCGGCCATGGCGGGTGGCACCGTGACGATCACCAACGTCGGCGTCTTCGGCGTCGACACGGGCACGCCGATCCTGAACCCCGGCGAGTCCGCGATCCTCGCGGTCGGCGCGATCAAGCTCCAGCCCTGGGTGCACAAGGGCAAGGTGAAGCCGCGTCAGGTGACCACGCTGGCGCTGTCGTTCGACCACCGCCTGGTCGACGGCGAGCTCGGTTCCAAGGTGCTCGCGGACGTCGCGGCGATCCTGGAGCAGCCGAAGCGTCTGATCACCTGGGCCTGACCGGCCGTGCGAAGGGGCCCGCCGCAGGCTGCGGCGGGCCCCTTCGCACGTGTGCGGGCCGGACTACTTCTTGAAGCTGTAGTCCATGAGCTTCTTCGCGTCGGACGTACGGGTCGTCGAGGACGTCGCGGTGAGGACGGTCCCGATGACCGTCTTGCCGTTGCGGGTCGCGGCGAAGACCAGGCAGTACTTGGCGGTCGGGCCGGAGCCGGTCTTCACACCGATCGTGCCGCTGTAGCTGCCCAGCAGCAGGTTGGTGTTGGTCCACGACATGTAGCGGTAGCCGCCGGACTTCGTCGTGACCTTCTGCTTCGTCGACTTCGTCTTCACGATCGCGCGGAACGTGGAGCTCTTCATCGCGGAGCTGGCGAGCTTGGTGAGGTCGCGCGGCGTCGAGTAGTTCGAGCCGTTGCCGATGCCGTCGAACGAGTCGAAGTGGCTGTTCGTCATGCCCAGCGACTTCGCGGTGGCGTTCATCTTGCCGAGGAACGACTTCACCCGGGCGGCACGCGTGGTGCCGGACCCGAACTTGTCGGCCAGGGCGTAGGCGGCGTCGCAGCCCGACGGCAGCATCAGACCGTAGAGGAGCTGACGGACCGTCACCTTGTCGCCGACGATCAGACGAGCCGACGAGGCGGTGTTCTTGACGATGTAGTCGCTGTACGCCTTCTGGACCGTCACCTTGGAATCGAGGTTCAGGTTCTTCTGGGACAGCACCACCTTGGCGGTCATTATCTTGGTGGTGGAACCGGTGGACCGGCGGGTGTCCGCCGACTTGCTGTAAAGCGTCTTCGCGGTGCCGTTGTTCATCACGAACCCGCCCTTGGCGGTGATCGTGGGCGTCGGCAGGGTCGCTGCCTGGGCCGCTGAGGCGGACGTGCTGCCCGCGAGGAGGGCGCCTGCGGTGAGGGCCACGGTGGCGGCAACGGTTGCGCGGTTTATGCCCTTAAGACCGGTTTTCAAGTCAAACGCTCCAAATACACCTGAAATGCGGTCACGTGAGAGTGCCGCTTGGTGGTGAGACTCGCGAGGGTGCCGAATGGATGTGCTCACGTACGGGTGAGATCGATTCCGGCTGCACGGATTATACGAACCGCGGTCCTCGTCCGGACCCCCCGAGGGGTGGCGGGTGTGTGACATCCGGACGCGATCGGGCCACGGAGTCGGTGCCCGCGGGGCGCGCTGCCGGAAAGGGCGGGCGGGTCCGGATCGCGGACGCGTCGGCGGACGCACCCATCTTGTATCTATGCTGTGCGCATGCCAGCCGCGTCCCTCGTCCCGCCCGCCGCCCGTAAGGCGGACCCCAAGTCACCACCCGCCGCCGAACGCGTCTACACGCACATCAAGACGGCGGTGCTCGACCGCCGCTACGAGGGCGGCACGCTCCTCACCGAGGGAGACCTCGCCGAGGCCGTCGGGGTCTCCCGGACGCCGGTCCGGGAGGCGCTGCTGCGGCTGGAGGCCGAAGGGCTGATCAAGCTCTACCCGAAGAAGGGCGCCCTCGTGCTCGCCGTCTCCGCCCAGGAGATCGCGGACGTCGTCGAGACCCGGCTGCTGGTGGAGGAGTTCGCGGCCCGCAAGGCCGTGCCCGCCTCCCCGGGCCTGATCGCCCGGCTCGAACAACTCCTCGACGAGCAGCGGGAACTCGCGGGTGCGGGGGACCTGGCCGCCGTATCCGTCAAGGACCGCTGCTTCCACGCCGAGATCGTCCGGAACGCGGGCAACGAGATCCTCTCCCGCCTCTACGACCAGCTCCGCGACCGGCAGCTGCGGATGGGGGTCGCCGTGATGGAGGCGCACCCGGACAGGATCGCCGCCAACATCACGGAGCACGGTGAACTGCTGGAGGCCATCAGGTCCGGTGACGCCGACGGCGCCGCGCAGGTCGTACGCCGGCACGTCGGCCGGGTCAGGGTGCTGGTCCGGGGTGATGACCGATGAGCTCGGCCGCCCCCGCCCTGTCGCTGCCCGGAGATCCGCCGGGCGGCCGTCGCGCCGCCTGGATCTGGGGCATCGGCGTCGCCGTCTACTTCGTCGCCATCATCTTCCGCACCAGCCTCGGTGTCGCCGGGCTGGACGCCGCCGACCGGTTCGACGTCAACGCCTCCGCCCTGTCGACGTTCTCCATCCTGCAACTGCTGGTCTACGCCGGCATGCAGATACCCGTGGGGCTGATGGTCGACCGGTTCGGCACCAAGAAGGTCCTCACCTTCGGGGCGGTGCTGTTCACGCTCGGGCAGCTCGGCTTCGCGCTCTCGCCCTCGTACGGCATGGCGCTCGCCTCCCGCGCGCTGCTCGGCTGCGGTGACGCGATGACCTTCATCAGTGTGCTGCGACTGGGCGCCCGGTGGTTCCCGGCCCGCCGCGGGCCCATGATCGGACAGGTCGCCGCGCTCTTCGGCATGGCGGGCAACCTCGTGTCGACGCTCTTCATCGCGCGCGCCCTGCACGGCTACGGCTGGACGGCGACCTTCGTCGGCAGCGCCACGGCGGGCGTGCTGGTGCTGATGCTGCTGCTGGCCTTCCTCAAGGACCACCCCGAGGGTCACGAGCCTCCGCCCGCCGAGCACGCCGGTGCCGTGTACGTGCGCAAGCAGATCGCTGCCGCCTGGCGGGAGCCCGGGACCAGGCTCGGCATGTGGGTCCACTTCACCACGCAGTTCCCCGCCATGGTCTTCCTGCTGCTCTGGGGCATGCCGTTCCTCGTCGAGGCGCAGGGGCTGACCAGGGGCACGGCGGGTGGACTGCTCACGCTGGTGGTGCTCTCCAACATGGTGGTGGGGCTCGTCTACGGCCAGGTGATCGCCCGTCACCACGCCGCGCGCGCCCCGCTGGCTCTCGGCACCGTCGCCATGACGGCGCTGCTCTGGGGCTCCACGATCTTCTACCCCGGTGACCACGCGCCGATGTGGCTGCTCGTCACCCTGTGCCTGGTGCTCGGCTCGTGCGGCCCCGCATCGATGATCGGCTTCGACTTCGGCCGGCCCGCGAACCCGCCGGAGCGTCAGGGCACCGCGTCCGGGATCGTCAACATGGGCGGGTTCGTCGCCTCGATGACGACACTGTTCCTGGTGGGGGTCCTGCTGGACGCGACGGGCGACGACTACCGCGTCGCGTTCGCGTCGGTCTTCGTCCTGGAGGCGCTCGGCGTCGCGCAGATCCTCCGGCTGCACGGCAGGGCGACCCACCGGGAACGCGACCACCACGTCGTCAGCAGGGTGGAAGCCGTGCACGTACCCGCCTGACCCGCGGGGCGGTGCCCGCGCGGCCGGCCCGGCGCTGCGCCCGCCCCGTCCGTCGCCGGACGGGCGCGCCGCCGGCCGGGCGTCACGGGGTGACGGCGAAGTTCCGCAGGATCTCGGCTGCCAGCTCCTGGTCCCCGTCGGTCTTGATCCGGTCCTCCACGGCCTGCGGACGCACCCGGCCGCAGGCCAGGCGGTAGTACGTCTCCCAGTCCATCGCCAGCGTCGCGGCGGGGCCGAGGGACGGCGCGCCGTCGACCGAGCCCCGGCCCTCGCCGTCGACCCTGACCGTGCGCAGGAACTCCAGCGGGCCGTGCACGTCGAAGACCACGGCGGAGTTGGGCGGCGCGCCCGCGTCCTTGGCGACGACCTTCGCCAGCCCGATCAGCAGGACGTCCCTGACGATCAGGGCGCCGGGGGAGTCGAGGTTCCCCGGCCGGCCCAGCGTCGTACGCAGGTCCTGCTCGTGCACCCACACGTCGAAGGCGCGCATGCGCAGGGCGAGTTCCAGGGTCTGTTCGGCACCGAGAGGGGCCCGCACCATGGTCTCGGGGGCGCGCGACTCGTTGCGGAGCTGACGCATCCGGCGGATGAGCGTGTACTCCAGCTCCGCGGTCATCTCCGGTGCCGTGTGGTGGCGCCGCACGTCGACCTGCATCTCCATGTAGCGCTGCTTGTCGTTCTGCACGTGGTAGAGGTCGCGCGGCAGCGTGTGGATCGGCCGGGGGTCGCCGAGCTGCTCGCACTCCATGCCGATGACGTGCGAGACGATGTCGCGGACCGACCAGCCCGGGCAGGGTGTGCGGCGGTTCCACTCCCCCTCGGCGAGTGGCTTGACCAGCTCGGATATCGACTCGACGGAGTGGGTCCAGGCGTCGGCGTAGGTCTGGAGGCTGGGATGGACGGTCACGGGACCCCTCGTGCGGTTCTGCGGTGCATGGGCTGGAGAGCAGGGACTGCCGGCGGGAGGGCCGGCAGCGACGGCGCTGTCTGCGGGCTGCGTGGGAGGTTCGCTCGCTAAGTTACGCTGCGAGCAGGCACCCCGGCAGTGCTTTCGTGTGACGATCGTAGGCCCGCGTTGACGGCTTCCATGCCAGGACGGTGGTAGTGTGCACGCCTCCCTCATCCAGATCGCTGTAAACCCGGATGAATCGATCAATTCCCGTAGAGAGCGCGCGGCTTCACTGGTCGTGGCCCAGCGCGGCGCGGACCTGGTCGTCCTTCCCGAACTCTGGCCCGTAGGAGCGTTCGCCTACACCGAGTTCGAGGACGCGGCCGAACCGCTGCGGGGCCCCACGCACGACGTCATGGCGAAGGCGGCCGCCGAGGCCGGCGTCTGGCTGCACGCGGGTTCGTTCGTCGAGCGCGCGGAGGACGGCACCCTCTACAACACCTCGCTCGTGTTCTCCCCCGAGGGGGAGCGCGTCGCCGCCTACCGCAAGATCCACCGCTTCGGCTTCGACAAGGGCGAGGCGGTGATGATGGGAGCGGGCGAGGTACTCGTCACCGTCGCACTGCCCGGGACGACCCTCGGCCTCGCCACCTGCTACGACCTGCGCTTCCCCGAGCAGTTCCGGGGGCTCGTGGACGCGGGCGCCGAGACGCTGGTCGTCTCGGCCGGCTGGCCGGAGCGCCGCCGCGCGCACTGGACCCTGCTCGCGCAGGCCCGCGCCGTCGAGAACCAGGCGTACGTCCTGGGGGTCGGCTCGTCGGGCACCAACGGAGGAGTCGAGCAGGCGGGCCACAGCATCGTCGTGGACCCCTGGGGCGAGGTGCTCGCCGAGGCCGGATCGGGCGAAGAGGTGCTCGCCGTCGAGTTCGACCCGACGAGGACCGCCACCACCCGGGAGCAGTTCCCGGCACTGAAGGACCGCCGTCTCGGCCTCGCGCCCCCGCGCTGAGGACACGGGGCCCGCCGCCCGGTTTCACGTGAAACCGGGCGGAGCCGCGCCCGCGCTCAGTCCTCGTGATCCTTGTCGGCGAGCACGATCACGCACACGGCGACCGCGATCAGCAGCGGCATGTCGGCGTCCTCCCGCACGATGTCGACGCCGTAGGTGTCCCGGACGGTGAGCCAGCGCCGCGAGATCTGGGCGAGCAGTTCGCCGTCGTAGTCGATGGCGAACTCGCGGTCCAGGATCCTGCCGCTGACGTCCAGCTCCGTGCCGTCCACCAGGGTCACCCGGTAGTGGTTGCGCAGCAGCGAGAGCCGCTTGCGCTTGACCTTGGCCAGCTCGTCGCCGTCCCGTTCGATGAGCATGGTGTCGCGCAGGCTGATCAGCTTCTGGCGGATCTCCACCAGCACCCGGCCGTCGGTGTCCTTCAGCTCGAAGGTGTCCCGGAGCCGCATGGCCTTGCCGTCGACGAGGAAGAGCTTCCGCCCGTCCGCGTCCTCGATCCAGTAGTCGTCGCCGACGCCGAACAGCCGCTCACGCACGAGAAGTCTCATGGATCACAGGTTCCCCGACGCCCTGCCGGAATGCGCGCAGGCCACGGTGCTGTTGACTGTTGTCATGACAGCACGTGCACGTGTCCGCGCCCCCGAACTGATCGGCAAGGGCGGCTGGCTCAATACAGGCGACCGGCAGTACACCCTTGCTGACCTGCGGGGACGCATTGTCATTCTGGATTTTTGGACCTTCTGCTGTGTGAACTGCCTGCACGTGCTCGACGAGCTGCGCGAGCTGGAGGAGAAGCACCGCGACACCGTGGTGATCATCGGCGTCCACTCCCCGAAGTTCGTCCACGAGGCCGACCACGAGGCGGTCGTCGACGCCGTCGAGCGCTACGGGGTGCACCACCCGGTCCTCGACGACCCCGAGCTCGCCACCTGGAAGCAGTACGCCGTGCGGGCGTGGCCGACCCTCGTCGTGGTGGACCCCGAGGGCTATGTCGTCGCCCAGCACGCCGGTGAGGGGCACGCCCACGCCATCGGGAAGCTGGTCGAGGAGCTGGAGGCCGAGCACACCGAGAAGGGCACGCTGCGCCGCGGCGACGGTCCGTACGTCGCGCCCGAGCCGGTCGCCACCCATCTGCGCTTCCCCGGCAAGGCACTCGTCCTTCCGGACGGGGGATTCCTGGTCTCCGACACCACGCGCCACCGCCTGGTCGAGCTCGACGCCGACGGTGAGACCGTGCGCGGGCACTACGGCAGCGGCGAGCGCGGGTTCGCCGACGGCGGCCGGTCCGACGCACGGTTCAGCGAGCCCCAGGGCCTCGCCTTCCTCCCGGACGGCCGGGTCGCCGTCGCGGACACGGTCAACCACGCCATCAGGGCCCTCGACCTCGCGACGGGCGCGACGACGACGCTCGCCGGGACCGGCCGCCAGTGGTGGCAGGGCTCCGCCACCAGCGGCCCGGCCGCCGAGGTGGACCTGTCCTCCCCGTGGGACATCGCCTGGTTCGGCGACCGGCTGTGGATCGCCATGGCCGGTGTGCACCAGCTGTGGACCTACGACCCCGGACAGGACACGGTCCGGGTGGCCGCCGGCACGACGAACGAGGGTCTGGTCGACGGCCCCGGCCCCGAGGCGTGGTTCGCGCAGCCCTCGGGCCTCGCCGCGGCCGGGGACCGGCTCTGGGTCGCCGACTCGGAGACCTCGTCCCTGCGGTACGTGGACCTGGACGGCACCGTGCACACCGCCGTCGGCACCGGGCTCTTCGACTTCGGCCACCGTGACGGGGACGCCGGCCAGGCGCTCTTCCAGCACCCCCTGGGCGTCACGGCCCTCCCGGACGGCTCCGTGGCCGTCAGCGACACCTACAACCACGCGCTGCGCCGGTTCGACCCGGCAAGCGGTGAGGTCACGACGCTGGCCACGGATCTGCGGGAGCCCAGCGACGCGGTGCTCGTGGACGGCGACCTCGTCGTCGTCGAGTCCGCCCGGCACCGGCTGACCCGGCTGCGGCTGCCCGAGGAGGCCGTGCGCGTCGCGGACCGGGCGCACCGCACACAGCGGGCGGCCACCGAGGTCGCCGCCGGCACCCTGAGGCTGGACGTGGTCTTCCAGGCCCCCGCCGGGCAGAAGCTCGATGTCCGCTACGGACCCTCGACGCGGCTCCTGGTCTCCTCGACCCCGCCGGAACTCCTGGCCGAGGGATCGGGGCAGGGCACGGATCTGAGCCGCGACCTGGTCCTCGCGGACGGGATCACCGAGGGCGTCCTCCACGTCTCCGCGATGGCGGCCTCCTGCGACGACGACCCGGCGAACGAGTACCCGGCCTGCCACGTGCACCAGCAGGACTGGGGTGTTCCCGTCAGCGTCACGGCCGGAGGGGCGTCCAGGCTTCCGCTGGTGCTGGCCGGGATGGACGAGCAGGCCTGACGGGCCGGATGCCACCGGCCCCTCGGCGCCGCGGGACGGGACCCCACGACACGCGTGGTCCCGCCCGCCCGGCGAGGGGCCGTCCCGGGCGGGCGGGGTGCCTACCGCGCGCCGTCACTGGTAGCGGCGCTCCTCCTCCGTGACGACCGTGGTGGTGGGCGGCACGACCATGCGGCGGCGCCGCGCGATGCTCACGTAGACGAAGACCCCGACGAGGCCGACGAGCATCATGATCCAGCCGACCAGGTCG
The DNA here is from genome assembly GCF_042892135.1 of Streptomyces sp. NPDC001822. Taxonomy (NCBI): domain Bacteria; kingdom Bacillati; phylum Actinomycetota; class Actinomycetes; order Kitasatosporales; family Streptomycetaceae; genus Streptomyces; species Streptomyces sp. NPDC001822. The sequence goes on along the minus strand of NZ_JBIATW010000006.1, from coordinate 77,870 downwards.
ACGTTCACGGTGTCCATCTCCCAGTCGGTGGCGAACGCCAGAATCGCCCCGGCACCGATCAGGAGAATGCATCCTCCGAGTCCCATGATTTCCGCCTCCTCGACGGCCCGGTGAATCCGGGCCGGTGTACGGATCGCGTACCCGGCCCGGCAACAAGCATGTCCGTGGAGGTGGTTGGGAGAGTTCTCAGCCCGCGAGGAACGCCGCCAGCGCGTTGGCCAGCAGGTAGGGGTCGTCGGCGCCGCAGAGTTCGCGTGCGCTGTGCATCGACAGGATGGCCACACCGACGTCGACGGTCCGGATGCCGTGCCTGGCCGCGGTGATCGGGCCGATCGTGGTGCCGCACGGCATCGCGTTGTTGGAGACGAACGTCTGCCACGGCACGCCCGCCTTCTCGCAGGCCGCCGCGAACACGGCGCGGCCGCTGCCGTCGGTCGCGTACCGCATGTTGACGTTGACCTTGAGGATCGGGCCGCCGTTGGCGACCGGGTGGTGTGTCGGGTCGTGCCGCTCGGCGTAGTTGGGGTGCACGGCGTGGCCGGTGTCCGAGGACAGGCAGACGGTTCCGGCGAGGGCGCGGGCGCGGTCCTCCAGCGAACCGCCCCGGGCGAACACGGAACGCTCCAGGACCGTGCCGAGCAGCGGACCGTCCGCACCGGTGTCGGACTGGGAGCCGTTCTCCTCGTGGTCGAAGGCGGCCATGACGGGGATGTACGGGATCTCCTCGTCCGGCTGCCCGGCGACGGCGGCCAGTGCGGCCGTCGCGGCGTGCACCGAGAGCAGGTTGTCCATCCGCGGGCCGGCGAGCAGCTCGCGGTCCCGGCCGAGGTAGGCCGGCGGCTCGACGGGGTGCGGCATCAGGTCCCAGCCGGTCACCTCGTCCGGGTCGACTCCCGCCTCCCGGGCGACGAAGCGGATGAGGTCACCCTCCTCCACGTCCCCGAGCCCCCAGATCGGCTGCATGTGCTTCTGGCGGTCCAGCTTGAGGCCGTCGGGGTTGGCGGAGCGGTCCAGGTGGACGGCCAGCTGGGGCACCCGCAGCAGCGGCCGGTCGATGTTCACGAGCCGGTGGGTGCCGTCGCGCAGCGAGATCCGCCCGGCCAGGCCGAGGTCCCGGTCGAGCCAGGTGTTCAGGAGGGTCCCGCCGTAGATCTCGACGGCGACCTGGCGCCAGCCGTACGCCCCGGTGTCGGGCAGCGGCTTGACGCGAAGGTTCGGGGAGTCGGTGTGAGCCCCCACGATGCGGAAGGGGGTGTGGGAACCGGCGCCCTCCGGCACGTACCAGGCCACGATCGCGCCGCCCCGCAGGACGTACTTGCCACCCGTGGAGCCGTCCCACGCGGCCGTCTCCTCGACCTGCCGGAATCCGGCCTTCTCCAGTCGCGCGGCAGCGGTGGCCACGGCGTGGTACGGGGAGGGGCTGGCCATCAGGAAGGCCATCAGGTCGTCGGTGTGCCCGCGGTCGAAGCGGAGGGAAGTGCTCATGTTCTTCACTTTAACGACGGCGGGCCGGGAGGGTTCACGGCGGACGGCGGTGCGGCCCGCCCCCCGTCTCGGGGGCGGGCCGCACCTGTTCCGCGTGCAGGACCTTGAACGGCGAGGACTAGAACGCGGCCTCGTCCAGCTCCATCAGCGAGTTGTCGACCGTCTCGGCGAGCGCGCGCTCGGCGGAGACGCCCGGCAGGACGTTCGCGGCGAAGAACTTCGCGGCGGCGATCTTGCCCTGGTAGAAGGCGGCGTCCTTCGGAGAGGCGTTGCGCAGCTTCTCGGAGGCCACGGCCGCGCCCTTGAGGAGCAGGTAGCCGACGACGACGTCACCGGAGACCATCAGCAGGCGGGTGGTGTTGAGGCCCACCTTGTAGATGTTCTTGACGTCCTCGCCGGTCGCGGTGAGGTCGGTGATCATCGTGCCGACGATCGCCTCCAGGTCGACCGCGGCCTTGGCGAGGTTGTCCAGCGAGCCGGACAGCTCCTCGTCGCCCTGGGCACCCGCGAGGAACTTCTTGATCTCCTCGGAGAGGGCGTTCAGCGAGGCGCCCTGGTCGCGGACGATCTTCCGGAAGAAGAAGTCCTGGCCCTGGATCGCGGTCGTGCCCTCGTACAGCGTGTCGATCTTGGCGTCACGGATGTACTGCTCGATCGGGTACTCCTGGAGGTACCCGGAGCCGCCGAACGTCTGGAGCGACTGCGCGAGCTGCTCGTAGGACTTCTCGGAGCCGTAGCCCTTCACGATCGGGAGCAGCAGGTCGTTGAGGCCGTTGAGCGCCTTGGCGTCCTCGCCCGCGGCCTCCTTGACCTGGATCGCGTCCTGGACGGAGGCGGTGTAGAGCACGAGCGAGCGCATGCCCTCGGCGTACGCCTTCTGCGTCATGAGGGAGCGGCGTACGTCGGGGTGGTGCGTGATGGTGACCTTGGGGGCCGCCTTGTCCATGAACTGCGACAGGTCGGTGCCCTGGACGCGCTCCTTGGCGTACTCCAGGGCGTTGAGGTAGCCCGTGGAGAGCGCCGCGATGGCCTTCGTGCCGACCATCATGCGGGCGAACTCGATGATGCGGAACATCTGGCGGATGCCGTCGTGCTTGTCGCCGATCAGCCAGCCCTTGGCGGGGTGCTGGTCGCCGAAGGTCATCTCGCAGGTGTTGGACGCCTTGAGGCCCATCTTGTGCTCGACGTTCGTCGCGTACACGCCGTTGCGCGCACCGAGCTCGCCGGTGGTCCAGTCGAAGTGGAACTTCGGGACCAGGAAGAGGGAGAGGCCCTTGGTGCCCGGTCCGGCACCCTCGGGGCGTGCCAGGACGTAGTGGAGGATGTTCTCGGACATGTCGTGCTCGCCCGAGGTGATGAAGCGCTTCACACCCTCGATCTGCCAGGAGCCGTCCTCCTGCTCGACCGCCTTGGTGCGGCCCGCGCCCACGTCCGAACCGGCGTCGGGCTCGGTCAGCACCATCGTCGAGCCCCACTGCTTCTCGACGGCGATCTCGGCGACCTTCTTCTGCGCGTCGTTGCCCTCGTCGAAGAGGATGCCGGCGAACGCCGGGCCGGAGGAGTACATCCAGACGGCCGGGTTGGCGCCGAGCAGGAGCTCCGCGTAGCCCCAGATCAGGGAGCGGGGGGAGGTCGTGCCGCCGATCTCCTCGGGCAGGCCCAGGCGCCAGTACTCGGAGTCCATGAACGCCTGGTACGACTTCTTGAACGAGGCCGGGACGGGCGCGGTGTTGGTCTCGGGGTCGAAGACCGGCGGGTTGCGGTCGGCGTCGGCGTAGGAGCCGGCCAGCTCGTTCTCCGCGAGGCGGGTGACCTCGTCCAGGATGCTCTTCGCGGTGTCGACGTCCATCTCCGCGAACGGGCCGGTGCCGTAGAGCTTGTCGCGCCCGAGGACCTCGAAGAGGTTGAACTCGATGTCGCGGAGATTCGACTTGTAGTGCCCCATGGGAAGGCTCCGTAATCAATAGCAGTGGCGCGCAGCGCCCCGGGGAGGAGTGAGGATCGGGCGGCGGACGGCCTGGCGTGGGTTTCCCACCTGACCCCCACGATGATGCTACCCGTCAGTAATAAGACGCAACCCCCCGAGGCACAGATGTGTCCGATTACTCTTTGCCGCATGTATGGCTACGACCAGAACCCGGGTGCACAGCAGCAGATGGGCGGCGGCTACGGCGAGCAGCCGTTGTACCCCGAGCCCTCGCCGCCCTCCCTGGCCGACGCGGTACGGGCCTTCACGACCGGATCCCTGTCCGCGGAGGACTTCCAGCAGATCTTCGCCACGGCGAAGGTCTACTGCCCGCGCGGTGACAACCCGGGCTTCCTCGCCCTCCACAACACCCAGCAGCCGGTGATCCCCATGTTCACCACGCTCAAGGAGCTGAGGCGCTACGCGGGCAAGGAGTCCAAGTACTTCGTGATCACCGGCGCCGAGGTGATCGACCTGCTCCCGACCGGTTACGGCTTCGTCCTGGACATGGAGGGTGATCACCGCATGGTCTTCGACGCCAAGGCGGTCGAGCAGATGGTGGACTTCGCCATGCGCCGCATGTACGGCTGACGGACACCCGCACACGCGCGAGACGGCCCGAGGGCCCGCACCCGACCGGGTGCGGGCCCTCGGTGCTGTCCGGGCGGCGGCCGGAACGCGGCGGTCCGGCGGTGGCCGGTGCGCGCCGCTTGCAAGATGTTCAGCGTTCAACTAAATTGGACGCAGAAGACTCCCGGAGGTGGCTCCCATGCCCGCAGTGACCGTCGAAAACCCGCTGACCCTGCCCAAGATCGCAGCTCCGGGCGACGCCGTGGCCCGCCCCGTGCTCACCGTCACGACCGCCCCGAGCGGGTTCGAGGGGGAGGGGTTCCCGGTGCGGCGCGCCTTCGCCGGGATCAACTACCGGCACCTCGACCCGTTCATCATGATGGACCAGATGGGTGAGGTGGAGTACGCGGCCGGCGAGCCCAAGGGGACGCCCTGGCACCCCCACCGCGGCTTCGAGACCGTCACGTACATCATCGACGGGAGCTTCATCCACCAGGACAGCCACGGTGGCGGCGGAGCCATCGAGAACGGCGACACCCAGTGGATGACGGCCGGCTCGGGCCTCCTGCACATCGAGACGCCCCCGGAGGCGCTCGTCATGTCCGGCGGGCTCTTCCACGGCCTCCAGCTCTGGGTGAACCTGCCCAAGGCCGACAAGATGATGGCCCCGCGCTACCAGGACATCCGCGGCGGACAGGTCCAGCTCCTCGCCTCCCCGGACGGCGGCGCGCTGCTGCGTGTCATCGCCGGTGAACTGGACGGCCACGAGGGGCCGGGCATCACGCACACCCCGATCACCATGGTCCACGCGACGGTCCGGCCGGGCGCCGAGGTGACCCTGCCCTGGCGCGAGGACTTCAACGGCCTCGCCTACGTCCTCGCCGGACGCGGCAGCGTCGGCACGGAGCGCCGCCCCGTCCGCACCGGGCAGACCGCGGTCTTCGGCAAGGGGTCCTCGCTGACCGTCCGCGCCGACGAGAGCCAGGACGGAAACACCCCGGACCTGGAGGTCGTGCTGCTCGGCGGACGTCCGATCCGTGAGCCGATGGCGCACTACGGGCCGTTCGTGATGAACACCCAGGACGAGCTCAAGCAGGCCTTCGAGGACTTCCAGGCCGGCCGCCTCGGCAAGGTCCCCGCCGTCCACGGCATGTGAACGGTCCCGCACCGGCGTACGGGTGACGGTCCGTCACCCGTACGCCGGTGCGGGAGGGACACCGGTCCCGGCCCGTGATCGGGTGGGACGGTGCCCACCCGTGAGCCCCTCCTGCCCGAAGCCGCGCGGCGGACGGCCGCCTGGTGCTGTGTCCTGCTCCTGGCCGCCGGGGTCGTGGCGGTGGCGATCTGGCTCTGCGTCGCCCTCAAGACCGCGGTCACGCCGATCCTGCTGGCGCTGCTCGGTACGGCGCTGCTCGGGCCCGTCCACCGATGGCTGAGCGCCCGCGGGGTGAACAGATCGCTGGCCGCAGGTCTCACCTGCGCCGCGCTCGTCGCGGTGGTCGGGGGCGCCGGATACATCGTCGTCACCGCGCTCGTCGACACCGGCGACCAGATCGTGGACTCCCTGAAGGAGGCCGGGCAGTGGGTCGTCGACCACTTCGACATCGGCGGTGCGGCCGACGTGGACGACTTCGAGGACAACGCCAGGAAACTCGTCGAGAAGTTCGGCGCGAGCGCGGCGGGCGGACTGCTCAGCGGGATCGGACTGCTCGGGTCGCTCGTGACGACGGCCGTTCTGGTCCTGCTGCTGACGTTCTTCTTCCTGCGGGACTCCGACCGTGCCGCGAGGCTCGCCCACAGCCTCGCGCCGCGTGGCACCGGCCACCTCGTGGAGGCCATGGGGCGCAGGGCCTTCGAGGCCGTCGAGGGCTTCATGCGCGGCACGACAGTCATCGCCCTGATCGACGCCCTGTGCATCACCGTGGGCCTGCTGATCCTGCGGGTTCCGGGCGCGGTGGGACTGGGCGCGCTCGTCTTCGTCGCCGCCTACATCCCCTACCTGGGCGCCGTACTCTCCGGCGGTGTGGCGGTGCTCGTCGCACTGGCCGACCGGGGGTTCGCGATCGCCCTGTGGGCGCTGGGCGTGGTGCTCGCCGTCCAGGTGCTGGAAGGGCACGTGCTCCAGCCCGTCGTCCAGAGCAGGACCGTCCAGATGCATCCCGCCATGATCATGATCGCCCTGACCGCGGGGGCCGGCGTCGCCGGGCTGCTGGGCCTCCTGCTGGCGGTGCCGCTGTGCGCCGCGCTCTTCAGCGTGATCGGGGTGCTGCGCACGCACTACGGGGGCGGCGCGGAGCCCCTGGGGCACGAGGCCGCCGGGGGCTCATGAGCCCGCCCGGCCGAGTTCCGCCGGATCCTCGGACTCGTACAGCTCGAACCAGATCGACTTCCCCTCGCCGCGCGGGTCGACGCCCCAGGCGTCGGCGAGCATCTCCATCAGCACCAGCCCGCGGCCGCTGGACGCCATCTCGCCGGGCCGCCGCTTGTGCGGCAGCTCGTCGCTCGCGTCGGCCACCTCCACGCGCAGCCGCCGCTCGCCGCGTACGCCGGTCACCTCCGCAAGGAGCAGGGCGTCGCCGTCGGTGTGGACCAGCACGTTCGTGGACATCTCGGAGACCATGAGCTCGGCGGAGTCGACCTGCTCCGCGTCCGCCCAGTCGTGCAGCAGCTGCCGCACCTGCTGCCGGGCCGCGGCGACCCGTTCGGGCTCGGCCTGCGCGATCGTCATCGCCGAGCGCCGTCCGGGCGGCTTGCGGGTCCGCGCGGCCTCCCGCCGCAGTACGAGCACCGCGATGTCGTCCTCGCGCCGGTCCACGAGCGGTCCGGTCGTGTAGTGCGAGCCGGGGCCGTGCACAGCCTGGACCAGGGCGTCGGCGAGCTCCTCCAGATCCTCCGCGGGCTTCTCCAGGACCGGGCGGAGCCTGGCCCAGCCGGTGGCCATGTCGTGCCCGCCGGTCTCGATCAGCCCGTCCGTGCACAGCATGATCGTCTCGCCCGGGCCCAGGACGACCCGGGTCGTCGGGTAGTCGGCGTCCGTCTCGATCCCGAGGGGCAGTCCTCCTGCGGTCTGCCGGATCATCGCCGTGCCGTCGACGCTGATCACCACAGGGTCCGGGTGGCCCGCCCGGGCGATGTCCAGGGTGCCGGTGTCCGGGTCGGCCTCCGCGTACAGGCAGGTGGCGAAACGCGTCGCGTGGGACCCGTCCTCCCCGTCGGCGGGGTCGTACGCCTCGGTCAGACCCGACAGGAAGCGGGACGCCCTGGACAGCACGGCGTCCGGGCGGTGGCCCTCGGCCGCGTAGGCGCGCAGGGCGATCCGCAGCTGGCCCATCAGACCCGCCGCACGCACGTCATGGCCCTGGACGTCGCCGATGACGAGCGCGATACGCCCGTTCGGGAGCGCGATCACGTCGTACCAGTCGCCGCCGACCTGGAGACCGCCTCCCGTGGGGACGTAGCGCGCCGCGATCGTCACACCGTCCACGCCCGGGCCGAGGGAGGGCATCATCGCCTTCTGCAGGCCCAGGGAGAGCTCCCGCTCCGTCTCGGCGGCACCGGCACGCGTCAGGGCCTGTGCGAGCATCCTGGCCACCGTGGTCAGCACCGAGCGCTCGTCCGGCGAGAAGGCCACGTTGTGCCGGAACCCGGCCATCCACGCCCCTGTGGTGTGCCCCGACGAGACCAGCGGCAGGAAGGCCCACGAACGGCGTCCGAAGTCGCGGGCCAGCGGCCAGGTGGCCGGGAACCGCTTCCGGTACTCCTCGGGGGACGACAGGTAGATCGCCTGCCCGGTCCGTACGACCTCGGCCGCCGGGTAGTCCGTCTCCAGCGGCATGTCGATGAACGGCTTCTCGTCGCCGACGTTGTGCCCGTGGTGGCCGACGACCGTCAGGTGGTCGCCGGAGACGCCGAAGACGGCGAGCCCGTCCGGGGAGAAGCCGGGCATGGAGAGCGAACCCGCCACCCGCAGCACCTCCGCCGTGGACCCCGCCTCCGCCAGCGCCCGGCCCGCGTCCAGCAGGAACGCCTCGCGGGAGCGGCGCCAGTCGCCGGTGAGCGGGGTGTGCGAGGCGATGGTCTCCGGAGGCTGCGCGATCTCCTGGAGGGTGCCCATCAGCACGTACGTGTGGCGGCCTGGGGAGTCGGCCGGCACCGGCTTGGACCGGGTGCGCACCGTCCGCACGACCCTGCCGTCCTCGTCGACGACCCGCATGCGGGCCTCGGCGACGGTGTCCTCGGCGATCGCGAAGTTCACCACCCCGTCGATCTCCTCCCAGTCGGCGGGGTGGAAGCGGGGGCGCACCTCCTCGCCGGGGCGCACCACGGGCTCGGCGGGCAGTCCGAGCAACCGGGCGGCCTCGGCGTCGAGCGAGACCGTGCCCGAGGAGCTGTCCCAGCTCCACAGACCCGTCCCGATCGCGGCCAGGATCTCCTCGGTACGCATTGCCCCACTTTAGGAAGATGTTCTCCGTGGACGCCACCGAGGGAATGCCGCCAGGCAGCGCCCCCGGACGTCCGTACGCGCGTCCGGGAGGACGGTGCGGCGTCAATGCCAATGAAGTGGTGCGCCTACGGGCGGTAGCCTGGGGTGTCAATCCACCCCGACCGCGAAGACTGGATGAACGACGATGCATCGGTACAGGTCCCACACCTGCGGCGAGCTCCGCGCCTCTGACGTCGGCACCGACGTCCGGCTGAGCGGCTGGCTGCACAATCGCCGAGACCTGGGCGGCATCCTCTTCATCGATCTGCGTGACCACTACGGCCTCGTGCAGCTCGTCGCCCGCCCCGGCACCGCCGGCAACGACGCCCTGGCGAAGCTGACCAAGGAGACCGTCGTCCGGATCGACGGCAAGGTCTCCGCGCGCGGCGCCGACAACGTCAACCCGGAGCTCGCGACCGGCGAGATCGAGATCGAGGTCACCGAGGTCGAGGTGCTGGGCGAGGCCGCCCCGCTGCCCTTCACGATCAACGCCGAGGACGGGGTCAACGAGGAGCGGCGCCTGGAGTACCGCTTCCTCGACCTGCGCCGCGAGCGCATGCACCGCAACATCATGCTGCGCTCGTCCGTGATCGCCTCGATCCGCTCCAAGATGGTGGCCCTCGGCTTCAACGAGATGGCGACCCCGATCCTCGCCGCGACCTCCCCCGAGGGCGCCCGCGACTTCGTGGTCCCCTCCCGCCTGAACCCGGGCAAGTTCTACGCGCTCCCGCAGGCGCCGCAGCAGTTCAAGCAGCTGCTGATGATCTCCGGCTTCGACCGCTACTTCCAGATCGCGCCCTGCTTCCGCGACGAGGACGCCCGCGCCGACCGTTCGCCCGGCGAGTTCTACCAGCTCGACGTCGAGATGTCGTTCGTCGAGCAGGAGGACGTCTTCCAGCCGATCGAGAGGCTCATGACCGAGCTCTTCGAGGAGTTCGGCAACGGCCGCCCGGTGACCTCGCCGTTCCCGCGCATCCCGTTCCGCGAGTCGATGCTGAAGTACGGCAACGACAAGCCGGACCTGCGGGCCCAGCTGGAGCTCGTCGACATCTCCGACATCTTCGCTGACTCCGAGTTCAAGGCCTTCGCCGGCAAGCACGTCCGCGCCCTTCCGGTGCCGGACACCGCGAGCCAGTCCCGCAAGTTCTTCGACGGCCTCGGCGCCTACGCGGTCGAGCACGGCGCCAAGGGCCTCGCCTGGGTCCGCGTCGGCGAGGACGGCACGCTGGCCGGTCCGATCGCCAAGTTCCTCACCGAGGCGGACGTCAAGACCCTCACCGAGCGTCTGTCCCTCGTCCCCGGCCACGCGGTCTTCTTCGGCGCGGGCGAGTTCGACGAGGTCTCCAAGATCATGTCCGTCGTCCGCGTCGAGGCCGCCAAGCGCGCCGGCCGCTTCGAGGAGGACGTCTTCCGCTTCTGCTGGATCGTCGACTTCCCGATGTACGAGAAGGACGAGGAGACCGGGAAGATCGACTTCTCGCACAACCCCTTCTCCATGCCCCAGGGCGGCATGAAGGACCTGGAGGAGAAGGACCCGCTCGACATCCTGGCCTGGCAGTACGACATCGTCTGCAACGGCATCGAGCTGTCCTCCGGCGCCATCCGTAACCACGAGCCCGAGGTCATGCTGAAGGCCTTCGCGATCGCGGGCTACGAGGCGGAGACCGTCGAGAGGGAGTTCGCCGGCATGCTCCGCGCCTTCCGTCTCGGTGCCCCGCCGCACGGTGGCATCGCCCCGGGTGTCGACCGCATCGTGATGCTGCTGGCCGACGAGCCCAACATCCGCGAGACGATCGCCTTCCCGCTGAACGGCAACGCCCAGGACCTGATGATGGGTGCGCCGAGCGAGCTGGACGAGACGCGGCTCCGCGAGCTGAACATCCAGCTCCGCAAGCCCGTCGCGTCGGCGAAGGGCGAAGCCAGGGCCGCCGATGCCAAGGACTCGGTGGCGAGGGACACCGGCGCCAAGTAGGCGTCGGCGGTTCCGCTTCGGTTCCACGTGAAACAGCCCCCCGGCCACCGGCCGGGGGGCTGTTCCGTCTGCCGGCCGAGGGCTGTTCCGTCTGCCGCGCGTACGCGTACGGCGTACGGGTGAGGGTGAGGGACTTCCCGGGCCCCGGGTACACGGACCGGGTACATCCGCAGGGTCCCGGTTCGGATTCGGCGCCTGCGGGCCCGGCGAGGACTGGCACCCGGAAGCGCTCGTCCGCCCCGCCACCGAGGAGCCCCGCACCGTGTCCGTCGCGCGCCGCCCGTACGTCCTGCTCGTCCTCCTCTTCCTGCTCGTCATCGGCTGTTCGGCCGGTGCGGTGCGGACCACCCCGGAGCCCAAGGGCGCGGCCGGTCCGGAGGCCGCGGCCGTACCCCTCGCCGTGGAGCCCCTGATGCCCCCGTCGGACATCCCGGAGATCGGGCCCGGGACCCGTGACGACATCCCGGACTCGGCCCGGCAGGCCCTCGTCGTGACCGGACTCGGCCCCGACTCCAACCGCTCCACGGCCGTGCTCTACAGCCGCGACGACCCCGCACGCGGCTGGAGACCGATCGCCGGACCCTGGCCCGCGCACAACGGGATGGAGGGCTGGACGGACCACCACCTCGCCAACGACCTCCGTTCGCCGGTCGGGGTCTTCGGCCTCTCCGACGCCGGCGGCCTGTTGCCCGACCCGGGCACCCTGCTGCCGTACGACGAGGACCCCGGATTCGCGGTGAGCGGCGAGGGCTTCCTGGGCGAGCCTCTGGAGGGCTCCTTCGACTACGTCGTCGCCATCGACTACAACCGCATCCCGGGCACGTCCCCGCTGGACCGCGACCGGCCCCTCGGCGAGGACAGGGGCGGCGGCATCTGGGTCCACGTGGACCACGGCGGCCCCACCCAGGCCTGTGTCTCGCTCACCGAGGACCGGATGCGGGAGCTGCTCCTCACCCTCGACCCCGCGAAGTACCCGGTGATCGTGATGGGGGACGCCGCGGCGCTGGCGAGGTGAGAGGACGACCCGCCGGCGCGTACGAAGGAGCCCGGGACCCGGCCCACGGGTCCCGGGCTCCTTCTCGCACGGGAAGAGTGACGCGTACGCGGTCGTGCCGCGGTCCTACGCGGGCTTCTCCTCCAGGCGCGGGAAGAGCACCGCGCCCTTGGTGACCGTCGCGCCGGCGGGCAGCTGCCCCCAGCGGCCCGCGTCCTGCACCGGCTGTGCGGCCAGGGCGCCCAGGGACGTCTCGGCGCCCAGGGACTCCCACAGCTTCTGCGAGGTGTCGGGCATGACGGCGTTCAGCAGGACCGCGACACCGCGCAGCGACTCGGCGGCCGTGTACAGGATGGTCGCGAGGCGGGCCTGGCCCTCCGGCGACGTGTCCTTGGCGACCTTCCAGGGCTCCTGCTCGGTGATGTAGCCGTTGACCTGCTTCACGAAGTCGAACACCGCCAGGATGCCGCCCTGGAAGTCCAGCTCCTCGCCGATCTTCAGGTCGGCCGCGGTGACGGCGCGGGCGAGGCCCTCCTGGACCGCGAGTTCCGCGTCACCGGACGCCGTGGCCTCCGGCAGCGCGCCGCCGAAGTACTTGCCGACCATGGCCGCGACGCGCGAGGCGAGGTTGCCGTAGTCGTTGGCGAGCTCGGAGGTGTAGCGGGCGCTGAAGTCCTCCCAGGAGAACGAGCCGTCGCTGCCGTACGCGATGGCGCGCAGGAAGTACCAGCGGTAGGCGTCCACGCCGAAGTGGGAGGTCAGGTCCTGCGGCTTGATGCCCGTCAGGTTCGACTTGGACATCTTCTCGCCGCCGACCATCAGCCAGCCGTTGGCGACGACCTTGCCCGGCAGCGGCAGGCCCTGCGCCATCAGCATGGCCGGCCAGATCACCGAGTGGAACCGGAGGATGTCCTTGCCGATCAGGTGGACGTTCGCCGGGAAGGTGCCGTCGAACTTCTCCTGGTTGGCGCCGTAGCCGACGGCGGTCGCGTAGTTCAGCAGCGCGTCGATCCACACGTAGATCACGTGCTTCGGGTCCCACGGCACCGGGACGCCCCAGTCGAAGGTGGACCGCGAGATCGACAGGTCCTGGAGGCCCTGCTTGACGAAGTTCACGATCTCGTTGCGGGCCGACTCGGGCTGGATGAAGTCCGGGTTGGCCGCGTAGAACTCCATGAGCTTCGGGCCGTACTCGCTCAGCTTGAAGAAGTAGTTCTCCTCCTTGAGGAGCTCCACCGGCCTCTTGTGGATCGGGCACAGCTTCGTGCCGTCCTCGGCCTCGATGAGGTCCCCGGGGAGCTTGTACTCCTCGCAGCCCACGCAGTACGGGCCTTCGTACCCGCCCTTGTAGATCTGGTCCTTGTCGTACAGGTCCTGCACGAACTCCTGCACACGGTCCGTGTGCCGCTTCTCCGTCGTGCGGATGAAGTCGTCGTTCGCGATGTTCAGGTGCTCCCAGAGGGGCTTCCAGGCCTCTTCGACGAGCTTGTCGCACCAGGCCTGGGGGGTGACGTTGTTCGCTTCGGCCGTGCGCATGATCTTCTGACCGTGCTCGTCCGTGCCGGTGAGGTACCACACCTTCTCGCCGCGCTGGCGGTGCCAGCGGGTGAGCACGTCGCCTGCGACGGTCGTGTAGGCGTGGCCCAGGTGAGGAGCGTCGTTGACGTAGTAGATGGGGGTCGAGACGTAGTACGCCGTCGCCCCCTGCTTCTCGGATCCAGTGGCCGCCATGGTCGAAATCCTAACGGTCCGTGGGAGATCCACTCACATCGATTGCGGCGCCCCGGGCCTCCCGGCCGTGCCGCGGGCCGCTCCCGCCCGCGGTGTCACGGCCACGGCGGTAACCCGGCCCGGGGGCGGGTACCGCCGTGACCGCACGGAGAGCGGCGGATCAGCCCTCCGTGACGGCCCCGCGGGCGGCGGACCAGGCGGGCAGCCCGGCGAGCGCGTCCCGGTAGAAGGCCGCGTCGGGGACCTCGCGCGGGGCGGGGCCCGCGTGGAGGAAGCCGACGTTCGGGAGGTCCAGCCTGCGCAGGAAGTCGAAGCCCTTCGCGTCCTCGTCACCGAACGCGACGAACTGGAAGAACAGCGGCAGCCGTGCAGCCTCGACCAGGGCCTGCTTGGCGGCCTGCCTGGCGTCCGGGGCGCCGTCCGTCTGGAAGATCACCACAGCGGGACCGGTGGCCCCGGACTTCTCGTAGTGCGTGACGATCTCCTCGACGGCCCGGTGGTAGTTCGTCCGGCCCAGGCGTCCGAGACCCGCGTGCAGCTCGTCGATCCGGCCCTCGTGCGCGGTCAGGTCGATCGCGCCGGTGCCGTCGATGTCCGTCGAGAAGAAGACGACGGGCACGGTGGCGTTCGGGTCCAGGTGTGCGGCGAGCGCGAGTGCGCGGTCGCCGAGGTGCTGGGCGCTGCCGTCCTTGTAGAAGGGCCGCATCGATCCGGACCGGTCGAGCACCAGGTACACGGTGGCCCGGAGCCCGGTCAGCCCGTGCGCCTTGAGCGCGGACTGCGCCGCCTTGTACGGGGCGACCAGCTCGGGGGCCGCCGTCTTGACCCGGGCGAGGGTGACGGCGGGCTTGCCGGCCGGGACCGCCTTCGCGACGGGCGCTGCGGGCGCGACGGGCGTTGCGGGCGTTGCGGGCGGGGCGTCGGCGACCGGTGCGGGTGCCACGACCGGCTCGGGCTCGGCGAGGGGCGCGGCTTCGGCCACCGGCTCGGGCGCGGCGACGGGCGCGGCCACGACCGGCTCGGGCGCCGCCGGGATCACGGGCGCGGCCTCGACGACCGGCTCGGGCGCCGCCGGGATCACGGGCGCGGCCTCGACGACCGGCGCGGGTGCCGCCTCGGGCTCGGCCTCGGCGGCGGGTGCGGCTTCCGTCTCGGCCTCGGGTGCGGCGGCCTCCGCGACGGGGCCCTCCGCGACGGGGCCCTCCGGCTTCGCGGCGGACGGCTCGTCAGCGGGCACGGTCTCCGCCTGCGCGGCGGGCTCCTCGGCATCGGCCCCAGGAGCCTCTGCCGTCACGGCCGTCACGGCCGGGATCTCAAGGGGCGTGGCCTCGGCCTTCGCCTCCGGCTCCGGGTCCATGTCGATCAGGATCGGGGCCACGACTCCGGGCTCCGGGTCGGCCTCGATCACCGGTGCCACCGCCTCCGGCTCCTGCGGCACCGTGTCCGCGCCCCGCCCGGTGTCGTGGGACTCCGTGACCGGGTCCGCCTCGGGGGCGGACCCCTGGGCCGGGACCCGGGGTGCCGGGGCCGGGGACACGGACGCCTTGTCGAATGCCGCTGCCACCAGGTCCGATGCCCGGCCGTCGTCGTGCTCGGCCGGGGGCGGGGACGCGGGAGCCGGCACCGAGGCCTTCGCGGGCTCGGCCGAGGGGGCGGTCTCCCCCTCCGGCTCCGTGGGCTGGGTGCGCTCGGCCTGGGGAGGGACGGTGGCCGTGGTCGGCTCGTCCTGCTCCGTCCGGCCGAACACCTTGCGCAGCAAGCTCCGAATGCCCATGGGCGAGGCCTTTCGCATGAGTTGGGTGCGATAAATGTCCGTACTGCGGGAATTTGATCCCTGGCCAGGGCGGATACGTAAGGTTAGCGGCCGGATCCGGCCGTTCGGTGGCGCGGCCCGCCCCCGTGTCAACAGCGCGCCGCCCGAACCGCGGACGGGCCCCGAAAGGGCCCCGGAGGACACACGGAAGCTCCCCGGGAACCTCACGGCCGCACCACGAGTCGGGCGGCGCCCGGCCCGGGAACGGAACCGGATCTCGACGGACGGCGACCGGCTCGGGGCGCACCGGATTAGAGTCGGGAGCATGGTTTCCGGTGAGGCGCCGCAGGCGGAGGGAAGTGTCCGGGTCGATGCCTGGATCTGGGCGGTACGGCTGACGAAGACGCGGTCGCAGGCGGCCGCCGCCTGCCGCGCGGGGCACGTGCGGGTCGACGGCGAGCGCGCGAAGCCCGCCACGACGGTGCGCGCGGGCGACGAGGTGCGGCTGCGGCACGCGGGCCGGGACCGGGTCGTCGTCGTGTCCAGGATCGTCAGGAAGCGCGTGGGCCCTCCGGTCGCCGCGGAGTGCTTCGTCGACAACAGCCCGCCCCCGCCGCCGCGCGAGGCCGCGCTGCAGGTGCCGGTGCGCGACCGCGGCACCGGCCGGCCGACCAAGCGGGACCGCCGCGAGATGGAACGCCTCCAGGGGCGCGGCCCCGGGCCGGAGCAGGACACCCGTCCCGGCAGGAGCTGACGCGGCGCCGGGGCCCGGGTCCCGGCACGCGGTCGCCGCGGCAGCCGTCAGCCCCGGTGGCCCGCCACCTCAGCCCTGGTAGCCCTCCACCTCGTCGGCGGGGCGCACCCGCGCCTGCGACGGGTCCTCGCCGAACTCGCTGAGCGCCCGCCGCTGCCGCAGCAGGTCCCAGCACTGGTCCAGCTGGACCTCCACCTCGCGCAGCCGTGCCCGCTCCTCCGGCGAGAGGCCCAGATCGGCGGTCGAACGCGTGCGCAGGGCCCGCTCCTCGCTGATCAGCCCGTCGATGTTCTCGAAGATGTCCTGGTCGGCCATGAGCCTCTCCCGGTCCGTTTCCTGTCGGATGACGTGGTCGTCGGTCGGACGCGGTCCGACGGTGCCGGTCGGCCCCGTCAGACCGCGAACACGGTCTTCCCGCGCGCTCCGCCCGCGCGATTCTGGACGAGCGCCTGCGGTGCCTTCTCCAGGGGGAGCTCCATGTCGACGGGGACCTCCAGCTCCCCGCCCGCCACCAGGGCCGCCAGTTCGTCGAGGAGCCCGGAGGTGACGGCGAGCCGGAAGTCGGCCCAGGCGACGCCGGCCGGCGCGGCGACACCGCGGGTGGTGACGGCGACTCCGCCCTCGCGCAGCAGGGCGGCGTGGCGGCCGAAGGAGGCCGGGTCGGTGGACACGAGGTCGACGAGCGCGTCGACTCCCCCGGGATACAGCTCGCGCACCGCCGTTTCGAGCGCCTCGGTGCCGTCGGCCGTGTCGACGGTGGCGGTCGCGCCCAGGGCGGCCATCCGCCGCCGCTCGTCCCCCCTCACCGCGGCGACGACCCCTATGCCGCGCGCGGCCGCCAGCTGGGTCAGGAAGCTCCCGACGCCGCCGGCCGCCCCGATGACCAGGAGGCTCAGGCCGCTCCGTACAGCAGTGCTCGACAGGATCTGCGCGGCGGTCGCCCCGGCGGACGGCACGGCCGCCGCGCTCCTGAGCGGCATGTCGCGCGGGACCAGTGCGACCGGGGAGTCCTGGTGGACGCAGAGGTACTCCCCGTACGCCCCGCAGAGACCGACCGGCGGTGCCGTCACACGCCCGAAGACCGGGTCGCCGACCCGGAAGCGGTTCCAGCCGCCGCCGACCATGTCCACCCGGCCCGCGAAGTCCGTCCCCAGGACGAGCGGGAAGACGTGCGGGACGGTCCCGTCGAGGGCCCCGTCCGCGGTCTGCCAGTCGAGCGGGTTGAGTGCCGCGTACTCGACCTTCACCCGCACCTCGCCCGCCTCGGGGTCGGGCTTCGGCACCTCGACGAGACACGGCTCCGCACGGAACGCGCTGACAGCGATGGCTCGCATACGGCAGACCTCTCAGTCGCCCCCCTGCACTCACGATTCCCACTCTCGCCCGGCCCACGGGCCCGCGCACGTCGGGGCCGGGGCGCCGCATCAGCCGCCGTGCGGGGCCCGCCGCCCGCCGCGGCCCGCCCCCGGCTCAGCGCCTCACCACCCGGGCGCATCCGCGGCTCGCACCGCGCTCTGCCGCCGGCGGCCCGCCACGATCCGTCCGGCCAGTCCGCCGGCCACCATGACCGCTCCCGCCGCGAGCACGGCCCACACCGTCGTCCGCAGCGAGGCGGTCAGCGCGTCGTAGACCGCGGCGGCGGCGTCCGTCTCGGTGCCCGGGACCTGATCGAGGACCCGGGCCCGGCCCACGGCGACGGCGACGCGCAGCAGGACGGCGCCGAGCAGGAGCCCGCCCCCGGCCACGGCCGCGGTCGTGAGGGCGGCCCGTGCGCCGTACCGGACGAGCGTGAGGCCCAGCACCAGGACGAGCAGCACCACCGTCCCGACGGCGGGCCAGACGCTGCAGTGCCGCAGCCACTGGAACGAGGACCGCAGCTCGTCGGCGCGGTCGGCGGACAGCACGGTGATCGAGGTCTCCCTGACCGGGATGCCGTCGGCGAAGGGCACCCCGTCGGTGACGAGCTGCTGCTTGACCTCGCCGATGACCGGAGCGAGGTCGATGGTCACCGCCTGCCCGTCGTCGCCGTGCAGCGCGGCGGTCACGGCCCGGTGCGCCGTCCGGTTCGCGCTGTCCCAGGCCCGCCGGAACGCCGGGGTCGTGGTGAACGACAGGGCGGCCTCGTGCAGGAAGTCCTCGACGGCGTCCTGCAGCGCTCCCGCGTCGATGTTCTTCATCGCCTCGTCCGTGACGAGTGCGGCCACGGTGGTCCGCACGTCCGGGTCGGTGGCGAGCGGGGAGACGGCGGCGAGATAGCGGTCGGTGTCGTCGAGTTCCAGGTCGACCCAGGCCGAGAGGGCAGCCACCGGGACCAGCAGGGTGAGCAGGACGAGGAGCACCGCCGACAGTGCCGCTGAGAGGTAGGTCCGCACAGTGACCAGCCAATCCCGTCCGGTGACGGTACGCCCCGGGCCGTGGGCCGTTCGAGTTGCCGCCCGGCGGCTCCGGGTGTGCGCTGGAGGAACACAGGGACGGGGGCGAGGTAAGGAGCTGTGCGCCATGGCCACACACGCGACGACGCCGACCCGCCGCCGACAGCACGCCCGCACCCCGGTGCGCGAGGGCCACACCCCGCTCGCCTGGGCGGTGCCGGTGTCGCTGGGCGTGATCCTCGGCTTCTGGGCCTTCTTCATCAAGCGGGACGGGGGGACGACGACCGACGGCCAGATCGTGCTCGGCGTCGTCTCCGGGGTGGCCTACGCCGTGCTCTGCTACGCGTTCGTCATGATCCGGCGGGCACTTCCGCGCGAGCTGAGGGCCGCCGGCTACGCGGTGCTGGCCGGGGGTGCGATCGGTTATCTCTTCAGCCTCAACGGCAACAGCGTCTTCTCGTCGAGCGGGCTGGGACTGGTGATCGGCGCGGGCACCTTCCTCACGATGTTCTACATCCACTACACGCACGAGGAGTGACCCCTCGCGGGAGCGGGAAACGGCACGGCCGCCGGACCATGTCCGGCGGCCGTGCCCGTGCGCTGTCCGCGGGCCGGGCGGCTGCGCCGCGGCGGGCCGCCCGGAGGTCAGCCGTGGACGACCGTGACCGGGCAGGCGGCGTGCTGGGTGACGTGGAGGCTGACCGAGCCGAGCAGCGTCGCCTTGAAGCCGCTGTAGCCGCGGGCACCGACCACGAGCAGGTTCGCGCCCTCGGAGCGGTCCAGCAGCGACTGGGCCGGGTTGCCGATCACGACGATCCGCTCGATCGCCGCCGCGCCGTCGGCGCCGAGGGCCTCCTCCAGCGCCTCGTCGAGCGCGGCGGTCGCCACCGCCTGCGGGTCGAAGTCCTCCGGCAGGCCCGGCATCATGGATGCCCAGCTGGTCGCGGGGTACTCCCAGCTGTTCACCGCCTCGACGGTGTCGCCGGTCAGTCCGCCCTGGCGCACCGCCCAGCGCAGTGCCTTGAGCGACGCGTCCGATCCGTCCACCCCCACGACGATCCTGCCCATGTCTGCCTCCCACTGCTCGAACATTTCCGGCATTCGCCAACGAATCTAGTCGAAACACCCACCGGGAGCCGTGGTGGCTCCCGGTGCCGGTGTCAGCCGGTCCGCAGCGCCGCGAGCTGCTGCTCGAACGGCACGACGGCGTCCTCCCCGTCGTCGAGCGTCGGCTCCCGCGAGGCGCCGGAGACGGTGTGCCCCATGACGGCGGAGGCCAGTTCGCCGCCCGCGCGCCGGATCCGGGACGGCAGGCCGTCGGTGTACTCGTCGCCCTGCGCTCCCCAGTCCTCCGACGCCGCGTAGACGGACGTCGGCAGGACGACGGCGCGCAGATAGGCGAAGAGCGGGCGCATCGCGTGCTCCAGGACCAGGGAGTGCCGGGGCGTTCCGCCGGTCGCCGCGATCACCACGGGCTTGCCGGTCAGCGCGGTGTTCTCGACCAGGTCGAAGAAGGACTTGAACAGTCCGCTGTACGAGGCGGTGAACACCGGCGACACGACGATCAGTCCGTCCGCCCCGGTCACCGCGTCCAGCGCCGCCTTCAGGCCCGCCGGCGGGAAGCCGGTGACCAGGTGGTTGGCGATGTCGACGGCGAGATCGCGCAGCTCGACGACCCGGACCTCGACCCGCCGGTCCTGGCCGGCCGCGAGCTGCTCGCGGGCGGCCTCGGCGAGCCGGTCGGCCAGCAGCCGGGTGGACGAGGGGCTGCTGAGCCCCGCCGCGACGGCGACGATCTTCAGGGGGGCGGTGGCGAGCACGTTCCTCAGAGCTCCTTCGGGTCGGCGGTGGCGGCGGCGCGGGCGGCGGCGACCGCCGGGTGGATGGGGGCGTCCGGCACACCGGCCGGGCGCAGGCGGGCGAACTCCTTGCGCAGCACGGGCACGACCTCCTCGCCCAGGATGTCGAGCTGCTCCAGGACCGTCTTCAGCGGCAGTCCCGCGTGGTCCATGAGGAACAGCTGGCGCTGGTAGTCGCCGACGTCCTCACGGAAGGACAGGGTCCGCTCGATGACCTCCTGCGGGGAGCCGACGGTCAGCGGTGTCTGCTGGGTGAAGTCCTCCAGCGACGGCCCGTGGCCGTAGACCGGCGCGTTGTCGAAGTACGGGCGGAACTCCCGCACCGCGTCCTGCGAGTTCTTCCGCATGAACACCTGGCCGCCGAGGCCCACGATGGCCTGCTCGGCGGTGCCGTGCCCGTAGTGGGCGTACCGGCGCCGGTAGAGGTCGACCATCTTCCTGGTGTGCTCCATGGGCCAGAAGATGTTGTTGTGGAAGAAGCCGTCGCCGTAGTAGGCGGCCTGTTCGGCGATCTCGGGGGAGCGGATGGAGCCGTGCCAGACGAACGGCGGGATGCCGTCCAGGGGGCGCGGGGTGGCGGTGAAGGACTGGAGCGGGGTGCGGAACTTGCCCTCCCAGTCGACGACGTCCTCGCGCCACAGCTTGTGGAGCAGGGCGTAGTTCTCGACGGCGAGCGGGATGCCCTGGCGGATGTCCTTGCCGAACCAGGGGTAGACCGGTCCGGTGTTGCCGCGGCCCATCATCAGGTCGACGCGGCCGTCGGCCAGGTGCTGGAGCGTGGCGTAGTCCTCCGCGATCTTCACCGGGTCGTTGGTGGTGATCAGGGTGGTCGACGTGGAGAGGATCAGCTTCTCGGTGCGGGCGGCGATGTAGCCGAGCGTGGTGGTCGGCGAGGACGGGACGAAGGGCGGGTTGTGGTGCTCGCCCGTCGCGAAGACGTCCAGGCCCACCTCCTCGGCCTTGAGCGCGATCGCCAGGGTCGCCTTGATCCGCTCGTTCTCGCTCGGTGTCGTACCGGTCGTGGGGTCGGTGGTGACGTCCCCGACGGTGAAGATCCCGAACTGCATGGCGCCCGCCTCCAAGGGGTTGTGATGCTTTTGGTTGAACGTTGAACTATGTGAACACACCCTACAACGGGACACCCCCCTTCTCTATTCCGCCCCCTCCCGGGCCGGGCGGCCACGCGGGAGCGGAAACGCGGAACGGCCGCGGGAGCCCTCACCGCGCGTGCGGCGAGAACCCCCACGGCCGTGGGGAGCGGGACCCTTCGGTCCTACTTGGTGAAGATGAAGTACTTCCACGGGGTGTAGGTCGTGGAGTTCACGGTGTCACCGGAGGAGCCGTTGATGTACGAGGAGCGCACGCGCATCCGGTAACCGGTCTCGTGCGTGCCCGTCAGCGTCACGGCCGACTTCCCGCTGGTCCCGAGCTTGAAGTACTGCGAACCCGCGTCGTACCACCTGCCCTGGTAGTACAGCTCCAGGTTCAGGCGGTGCGAACGGTTCGTGTAGTACGACATGTTCGTGGTGAAGACCGGGTTGGTCTTCTTGTGGAAGTAGGCGTACGGGGTGGAGCCGATCTTGGTCGTCCGGTACTGCTTGCCGACCGCCAGGGACACCTTGACCTTGGCGTACGCGGTCGACGCCACGGACTTCGGGGCGTAGCGGGAGTCACCCGCGAACACGGCGGTCACCGTGGTGTCCCGGGTCATGTCCACGGTCGCCGACAGGTTGCCGCTGGAGTTGACCTTGCCGGTCTTGATCAGCTTCTTCGGCTTGTCCGCGCCGAACGGGTCCGCCCAGATCTGCACGGTCCGGTTCTTGTACGTCGTGCCGAGGTGCGCCGTGAACGAGACGTCCGTGCCGTACGCGTACAGGGCGCCGTTGCGGTTCAGGGTCAGCGAGGCCGTCGCCCGGGAGACGGCGACGGAGGCGGACGCGGAGGCCGCCGTGTGCGTGGCGTCACCGGCGTAGGACACCTTGTACGTGACCTTGCCGCCCGCGGGCGGGGTGTCCGTGAACGCGAACGCGCCGTTCGCCCCCAGCGTCTTCGTCCCGAGGGACTTCCCGCCGGGCGACTCCAGGTCGGTCCGCGTGACCGTGAGCGGCGTCCCGGCCGGCAGCGGCAGGGTGGCCTTGAGCGTGCCCCTGACCGTCAGCGACTTCGCACGGGACGCCGAGGCCGGTGCGGTCGCGGTCATCACCGGGGCCGACTTGGTGGGATCGGTCAGGACGCGGAGGGCGTGGTCGCCCCTGCTGTTGCTGGTCACCGCGAACAGGCGGCTCCCGCCCGGCTCCCAGGCGAGGCCGGCGGTGGCGACCTCGTCGCCGCCGCTGATGGAGCCGTCCGTGTCGGGCAGGTCGTACTGCCGGACCGCGGTCGTGGTCCCCGGGTTGAAGACATAGAGGTCCGGGTCGTACGGCGACGAGGTGCCGGCGGCGACCGTGCCGTCGGGGGCGACGGCCACCGCGTCGGGGTGGTACGCGGACGGGTAGGACCCCGCGTCGGTGAGGTCCGAGGTCCTCCACAGCCGGTGCCGGTCGCCCGGATTGGCGGTGACGAGCCCGCTGCCGTCCGGCGTGAGCGCCAGGTCGGAGGTGATCCCCAGCCACGGCGTGCCGACGCCGTTGGCGTACTGGGCGGTGCGGTTCGCCGTGCCGCTGGACACGTCGTACACACCCAGCGAGGAGCCGTTGTAGTCCGGGGAGCCGGCGGCCAGCACGTCCGGGGCGCCCGGGGTGGAGGCGAGCCTGGGAGCGAGGCGGTAACCGTTGTCGGAGTCCTGGCCGAGGGCCACGACGGGCTCGGCGCCGGACAGGTCGAGCGAGCCGATGTCGCCGCGGCCGTCGCTGCCGTATCCGAACCAGATCCTGCCGCCCGCGAGGGCGAGGTGTTCCGGGCCGGTGTCCTCGCCGGTGGCGTAGCGGGCGGTCCGGGTGACCGTCCGCGTCTCGACGGACACGATGGAGTCGTCGCCGGGAACGGCCGCGAACAGCTGCTCCGAGTCGGCGGACAGGGCGAGTCCGTCCACGCCCGTGAGACCGGTCAGGGTGGCCAGCACCGTGCCGGAGTAGTCGGTGGCGACGAGCGTCCCGCCGTAGGGGTCGCTGATGAAGATCTTCCGGTGGACCCCGTCCACCACGATGTCGCCGGTGGACCTCACCGGAAGGACCTTCGCGGAGTCGGCCGCGGCCGACCCCGTCGCGCCGGCCACGAGTGCGGCCGAGCTGAAGAGGACCGCGAGAGCTGTCGCGGCCGTGAGCGTGCGTCTGGGCACGAGTGGTATCCCCCCACTGTGAACCGGCCCGATATCCGGGGCGCGGTGATCGCAGAATAGGACACGGGTGCGACATCTGAACGCACCGCACCGGCTCCCGCGCCGGCCCGGGCCCGGCGCACCGGAAAAGCGGCCGCACCGCCGGACCGGGCGGGAACCCGCCGGTCCGCGCTACAGTCGGGCCATGACCTCCGTACCGTGCCGCACCTGGTGGCGCTCCTCCTAGGAGCGGCCGCCTCAGCCAGCACGGAACCAGGGCCGTTCGACACACGGACGGCCCTTTCCGCTGCCCCACCGCTCTGCGACGGGCCGTCCTCCACGCGTACACCACCAGCGAGGAGAACCCCCGTGACCATCACCACCGACCTGCCCGCGGGCCCCGCCGCGCGCCGCGGCGCGGAACTGGAGCAGCGGCTCGCCCGGGACCCCGGCGCGTTCCGCGTCCTCACCGGGGACCGGCCCACCGGGGCCCTGCACCTCGGGCACTACTTCGGCACCCTCCAGAACCGGGTTCGGCTCCAGGACCTCGGCGTGGACGTCTTCGTCCTCGTCGCCGACTACCAGGTCCTCACCGACCGGGACGTCGCCGAGCGGCTCACCGAGCACGTCGAGGGCCTGGTCCTGGACCACCTCGCCATCGGGATCGACCCCGCCCGCAGCACGGTCTTCAACCACAGCGCCGTCCCGGCCCTCAACCAGCTGACGCTGCCCTTCCTCTCCCTCGTCTCCGTCGCGGAGCTCGGCCGCAACCCCACCGTGAAGGACGAGATCGCGCACTCCAGGCAGGCCGCCGTCAGCGGGCTCATGTACACCTACCCGGTGCACCAGGCCGCCGACATCCTCTTCTGCAAGGGCAACCTCGTGCCCGTCGGACAGGACCAGCTGCCGCACCTGGAGCTCACCCGCACGATCGCCCGGCGCTTCAACGAGCGGTACGGCCGCGTCTTCCCCGAACCCGACGCGCTGCTCTCGGCCGCACCGCTGCTGCTCGGCACGGACGCCACCAAGATGAGCAAGAGCCGAGGCAACTCCCTCACCCTGCGCGCGAGTGCCGACGAGACCGCCCGGCTGATCAAGGGCGCCACGACCGACGCCGAACGCCGCATCACCTACGAGCCGGAGAGACGGCCCGGGGTGTCGAGCCTGGTCCTGCTGGCCGCGCTCTGCCTCGGCCGCGACCCGCACGACGTCGCCGAGGAGACCGGGAACGGCGGTTCCGCGGCCCTCAAGCGGACGGTGACGGAGGCCGTCAACTCACGCATGGCCCCGATCCGGGCCCGACGGGCCGAGTACGCCCAGGACATGGGGTACGTACGCGAGGTGCTGCGCGCGGGCAACGAGAAGGCGAACGCCGTGGCGGACGCGACCCTGCGAGAAGTGCGCGAGGCCATGGGCACACCGGGCTGAACGCCCGGGGCCCACGGAGCGGCCCGCCGGTCCCCCGCACCGCCCGACGGCGGACGGGGGCCACAGCGCCCGCCGTCGGGCCGCCGGACCTCAGCGCCGGATCATCGACCGCTGCCGGCGCAGGAGTTCGGCCAGACCGCGACGCGTCGCCGCGATCACCACCCGGTCCTCGGCCCGCAGCACATAGCCCGGGTGCAGGTCCCAGACCAGACCGGAGGCCGCCTGCCCCGGCGCCTGCGGGTCGAACGGCGGCACCGCGGCCAGGTCCGGGAGGCGGTCGCCCGGCGGGGTCGCGTCCAGGGCCAGGACCCGCCAGGCGCCCGCCCGGAATGCCTGGTCGACCGTCCGGCCCTCCAGCTGCGGGTGGCCCGCCACCTCCAGTGCCGCGAACAGCAGCACCTTGCGCTCGACCGGCACCGCACCCAGGATCTGGCGACCCATCATGGCCACCGCGAACGCCGGGGCGGCCAGATGGGACACCGAACGGGAACGGGTCAGGGCGTGCGGGTGCGCCGTGCGCAGGGTGCGGTAGACGGCGGTCGCGAACTCGTCGTCGAACAGGCGCAGTGCCACCCGCAGGTCGGGCTTCACCGACCGGGCGTACAGCGCTGCCTCCAGGTTCGTCGTGTCGACGCTGGTCAGGGCGAGCAGGGCGCGGGCCCGGCGGATCTTGGCGGCCTCCAGGACGCCTTCCTGGGTGACGTCGCCCAGGACCGTCGGGACGTGCAGGCTGCGGGCCAGCGGGATGCCCCGGGCCTCCGGGTCCTCCTCCACCACGACGACGGGTATGTCCAGCTCGCGCAGCCGCACCAGCACCCTCGTGCCGATCTTGCCGAGGCCCAGCAGGACCACGTGGCCCGACAGGCCGCGCGGCGGACGGCGCAGCGCGGACGCGGTGCGCAGCGATCCGAACGCCTCCAGGACGGCGGCGACCAGCAGGGGCAGCAGCAGGAGGCCGGCCGTCCCGGACAGCAGCTGGATGACCTGGCGGGACGCGGGGTCGCCGTCCTCGACGGCGGGGTCGCCCATGGCCAGCAGGTCGAGCATCGTGAGGTAGGCGGCGTGCAACGGGCTGTCGCCGGTGGTGATCACCGACGCCACGGCGAGCGCGACGACCGCCGCCGCGACGCCCAGCGCCGACCAGCGGAGCCTGCGCGAGAAGACCTGGCCGAGCGGGGCGCCCCTGCCGCCCATCCGGGTGGGCGCACGGTCGGGGCCCGCCTGGCTGATGGCCTCCAGGACGATCGTGCCCCGGCCGGTCGCCGCGTGCACCGTCGCCCGGTCGGGCAGGAGCTGCGGCCCTTCGTCGCCGCTGCTGTCGGAGCCCTCGGCGCCCGCGGGGTCCTGGCTGGTGGAGGACAGCAGGGCGAGGGTGCACAGCCCCGGGTCGGCGAGTTCGCCGTGCCGGGGCGGGGTGCGCTCGACCGCGCGCAGCAGCAGGCCCTCGGCCTGGATGACCTTGCTGCTGCCGGTCAGCGCCGTGGCCGCCAGTGCGGGGGCGGCCGTGTCGGCGTCGGACAGGACGGTGGTGGAGGCGTCGAGCGCGGCATGGTCGAGGCCCGGCATGGAGACGGCGGCGGCCTGGTCGAGGAGGGTCTCCAGGTGCTGTCCGAGCTTGCGGTTGTACAGCCGGATGACGAGCCGCAGCCGGGGATTGAGCCGGCGGGCCGTCAGGGCGGCGCGGATGTTGCGCTCGTCGTCGTCGTAGACGAGCGCGAGCGCGGCCGCCCGGTCGGCGCCCGCTTCCTCCAGCACGTCGTCGGAGGGTTCGTGTGCCTCGATGATGCGGACGGCCTCCACCCCGGCGTTGGTGTCGCTGTCACCCCCGGCGGCGGTTCCGTTGCGGTTCATAGCCGCCGACATCCGCCCGAACAGGGCGCTCGCCCGGGCTCGTTGGGTCAGCGGCAGCTCCGGCCGGCTGGTGTCGCGGCCCGGTGGGAGCAGGAGGGTGACCCGCTCGCCGTACACGTAGCGCAGCTCGACGGCGAGCCGCCGGGCGAGGGCGTCGTCGCCGCAGACGACCATGTGGCCGGTGGCGGAGGGGCGTTGGGGCTGCTGCGGAAGTGGTGACACGGAACCCAGCATGCCGTGCTCCCTCCGGTTCGGTCGGGCGGGTCGGTGGTCGCGTGACGGACCCGGAGGGCGGGAGGCGGGTCAGGCCGCCCTGCGCGGCAGGGGGTACGGGGTGAGCGCCGCGTCGTACGGCGACACCCAGAAGAACTCGCCCTCGGCGTCGTAGGCGTGGAGGATCCCCGCACTGCCCGAGGTGAACACGCCGGTGGGTGCGGGGCGGCCCACCGGCCGGCGCACCCGTACGACCGAGGTCGATCCGTCGGCGGCCGCGACCTCCGCACGACCGAGGCCGGAGCCGGTGGGAAGGGTGCGGATCGTGCAGGTCCGCCCCACGAGGTCCTGCCGCGACGAGGGAGGCTCCGCGGGGAAGCACCGGCGCAGGAGGCGTACGAGCAGGCGCACCGCGCCCCAGGCGACCAGCAGCGCACCCGCGAGCACGACGAGGTGCAGAGCGGCCCGCGGTGTGCCGGTGGTGCCTCCGCGCAGGACCAGGACCGATCCGGCGAGGCCGGTGAACCAGGAGATGACGACGAACAGCGACACGGACACGGCGACCGGCACCCCGGCGAAGCCGACGGCTTCGGCGTCGAGGTCGGTGTCGAAGGAGTCGTGCCCGACCGCTCCGGCCAGCACGAGCAGCCAGAAGCAGACGGTGACCACCAGGGCGGCGCCGAAGATCACGGCCGGGAAGGTGAGCGCTGCGGAAACGAGATCGGTCATCGGGTCCACCCCCTGCGACGCCGTGCGCGACTGTACGGTCCAGGAGGCCGGGCGGCGGACGGGACCGTCGGGGCGCCGGCGCCGCGGCGCCGCAAAGGGCCCCGCAGCAACCGGTTCCTTCCCCCGTGGTCCCCCGTGATCCCCCGTTGTTCCCCCGTGTGTTGCTGAACCGATCGTGTCAGCCGGGGCCGTCCGGCGCATTGCCGTGTTCCGGCAGGCTTCGCCGTGTCCGCCTGCCGGGCACCGGCACCGTCCGGTGTGCGTTGGGCGTGGTGAACAGTGTGAGTGACGTGACGAGGAGAGAGCCGTGGCGGAGCCCGAGATCCCCGGGGAGTTCCTGGAGGACTACACCCGGATCCTGTCCGAGGTGGCGCAGACCGGCCGCCGGCTCACGCGCGACGAGTTGGAGGGCCGGCGCACGCTCGGCCGCGAAGCGGCGGAGGCGGGGCACCAGTTGCGCGCCCTGGTGCGGCTCCATCTCGCCGGGACCCGCGCGGCCTGGCCGCAGGCCGGCCCGGGCGCCGCTCCCGTCGCCGCCGACGCGGTGCTGTGCGCCGTGGAACAGGCGGTGGACGCCTTCGCGGAGGGTTTCGAGCGGGCGCAGCGGCTCACCGTGCGGCGCGAGGAGGCGGCGCGACGGGAGTTCATCGACGACCTGCTGTACGGGCGCAGTGACCTGGGACGGCTCGCCGAGCGGGCCACCCGGTTCGGGCTGCGGCTCTCGCGGGCCCACGCGGTGGCGGTGGCCGCGGGCCCGGAGGCGTACACCGAGTCGGACGCCGTGCCGCGCCGGGTGGAGGCGGCGCTGCTCGGCCGTTTCAGCGGCCGGAAGATCCTGGCCACCACGAAGGACGGGCGCATGGTGTGCATCGCCCCCGGCAGTCAGCCGGACGTCCTGAGGTACTTCGCGAAGCAGGCGCACGCGGCGACCGAGGGCGGCCAGGTGGCGGTGGGCCGCCCGCACCGCGGTCCCGGCGGGGTCGTCCACTCCTACGACGAGGCGCTCGACGCCCTCGACCTGGCCAAGCGGATGGCCCTGGACGATCCGGTGCTGTACGCGAGCGACCTCCTGGTCTACCCGGTGCTGACCCGGGACCGGCAGGCGATGGCCGATCTGGTGCGCAGCGAGCTGGGACCGCTCAGGGAGGCGAGGGGCGGCGCGGAACCCCTGCTGCGGACGCTGTCCGTCTATTTCGAGGCGGGCTGTGTGGCGGCCGAGACGGCCCGGCGGCTGTCGCTGAGCGTGCGCGCCCTGACCTACCGGCTGGAGCGGATACACCAGTTGACCGGATCGGACCCCGCCGACCCCACGCACCGCTACAAGCTGCAGACGGCGGTGATCGGCGCGAGGCTGCTGGACTGGCCCGCGAAGGAACTCTGACGCGCGGCGGTCGGACGTCCGGCGCGTGTGCAACGGATGTTCCGTGTGCAACGGATGTTCCGTGTGCGCGGATGTCCCGTGCGTACGGCCCGTGGCTCCGGGCCGTACGCCGTGGGCGGGCGGGGTGCTACAGGTCGAACTCGTGCGGCGGCAGGTCGAGCGCGAAGCACGCCTCCCGGACGACGGCCTGCTCGGACTTGTCGAAGTCACCGTCGGCGCCGCCGATGACGATGCCGATCTGGATGACGGCGCGGGCCTCGGTGGGCTTCTTCCTGGCCTTGCCGATCTCCTGGAGCACGCTGACCTTGCCGAAGGCGAAGTCCGCGGTCAGCTTGTCCACGTAGTCGTTGAACCGGCGCTGCAGATCGTCCGCCGGGAAGTTCCGCAGCACGTCGTTGCCGGCGATCAGCGCGGCGACGCGCTGCCTCTCGGACGGGTCGATGGAGCCGTCGGCCGCGGCCACGAGGGCGCACATGGCCATGCTCGCGTCCCGGAACGCCCCGCTCTTGAGGTCGTTCTTCTTCGCCTCCAGCTGCGTCTGCATCGTCGACGCGGATTCCTTGATCCGATCCCAAAGGGCCATGACGTCTCCATACGTAGCGTTGCCTGTGATGCGGGAACCAGTGGAACTCTACAGCGGTGTAGAAGTCGCGTGGGTGGCGGTCTTCGCATCGTGGCCGCCGGGACGGGATCCGGCCACCGGAGGGACAGGCGCCGTTGCCCCGCGACGCCGACGGCCCCGGGGCGGGTGCCCCGGGGCCGTGTGAACAGTCGTGCGGAATCGATTCGGCCTTTCAGCCGGACGCCCTCAGTCGGAGTCGCGCCCCGCGTGCTCCGGCGTCAGGTCGTCGTGCGACGGCATCCCGTCGCGGGACGGCACCGGTTCGCCGCGCGTCACGGCCGGTTTCGTCCGCCTGCCCGCCAGGGCCGCCTGCAGTCGCGAGGCGACCGGTTCCGTCCATCGCGCGGTGAGCGGCCCGGCGATCACCAGGATCAGGACGTACGCCGTCGCGATGGGCCCGATCCGCGGTTCCGTCGCCACGGCCAGACCGGCGATGACGATGGAGAACTCCCCGCGTGCCACCAGGGTGCCGCCCGCGCGCCACCGGCCGCGCGGACCGATCCCGGCCCGCCGGGACGCGTACCAGCCCGTGCCGATCTTCGTGAAGACCGTGACGACCGCCAGCAGCGCCGCCGGGAGCAGCACGGGCGGGATCTCCGCCGGATCGGTCGACAGGCCGAAGAACACGAAGAAGACGGCGGCGAACAGGTCCCGCAGCGGCGTCAGCAGCTTTCGCGCGCCCTCGGCGACCTCACCGGACAGGGCGATGCCGACCAGGAAGGCGCCGACCGCCGCCGACACCTGGAGCTGCTGAGCCACACCGGCGACCAGCACGGTGAGCCCGAGCACGACGAGCAGCAGCATCTCCGGGTTGTCGGAGGACACCGCCCGGCTGATGAGCCTGCCGTGGCGCAGCGCGAGGTACAGCACGAACCCGACGGTGCCGAGCGCGATCAGCAGCGCGATGCTGCCGCCGGCCAGACCGACGCCCGCCAGCATCGCGGTGAGCAGCGGAAGGTAGACGGCCATCGCGAGGTCCTCGATGACGAGGACACCCAGGATGACGGGCGTCTCCCGGTTGCCGAGCCGTCCCATGTCGGTCATCACCTTGGCGATCACACCCGACGACGAGATCCAGGTGACCCCGGCCAGCGCGACCGCGCCGACCGGCCCCCACCCCAGCAGCAGGCCGGCGATCGCACCGGGCGTCGCGTTGAGCACGAAGTCGACGACTCCGGACGGGTACTGCGTCTTGAGGCTGGTGACGAGCTCCGAGGCGCTGTACTCCAGCCCGAGGAGCAGCAGGAGCAGGATGACGCCGATCTCCGCCCCGATGGCGGTGAACTCCTCGCTCGCGCCGAGCGGCAGCAGGCCGCCCTCGCCGAACGCGAGTCCGGCGAGGAGGTAGAGCGGGATCGGGGAGAGCCCTATCCGCCCGGCGAACCTTCCGATGATGCCGAGTCCCAGGATGACGGAGCCGAGCTCCACCAGCAGTGCGGTCGTGTCGTGCACGGTCAGCCCTCCGCAATGATCTCGGAGAGCGTGTCCACGCCCTCACGTGTTCCGACGACGACGAGCGTGTCCCCGATGGCCAGCCGGAAGTCCGGTCCGGGCGACGGGTGCGCGCTGTGCGTGCGCAGGACCGCGACGATCGACGCCCCCGTCCTCGTCCGTGCCCGGGTGTCCGCGAGCAGTCGCCCGCCGTACGGCGAACGGGTTCCGAGCGGGATGTGCTCGGTGACCAGGTCGATGCCCTCGGTCCGTACGGCGTCGATCGGCGCCGCGTCGATGAGGTGGGCGAGCCCGGTGGCCTCGGTCGTGGTCAGGGGCACCGAGAGCACGCACGAATCTGGATCGTCCTGTTCGTAGAACCCGAGGAACCGCCGCCCGTCGTGATGCACGACGACGGAGATGTGCTGCCCCGACTCGGTCGTGTAGTCGTACTGGACGCCGACTCCCGGCAGCGATGTGCGGTGGGTTCCCATGGCTTCCTCCCGAGGAGCGCGCGGCGGCAGGGCGACGCTTTTGATCATCTCTTTAACCGCTCATTACCCTAACCGGGGTCGGCCGCCGGCTGTCGGGCACGGGGAGAGGGGCCTCCGGACACGGCGGAGCCCCGGGCACGGCGTCATCCCGCCGGCGGGGTGGAGAACGCTCGTCGTCGTCGACGGCGGGCACCGGGTGTACTTCGGGCGGGCTCCTCGCGGCGTCACCGTCATCACCGTCGTCGGCCGCTGAACCCCGCCGCACGCCCGCACCGGGCCGGCCGCGGCACCCGCACGGGTACCGCGGCCGGACCCGCTGTGTCAGTCCTTGATCTCGATCTTCTCGCCGTTGGCCGAGGGGGCCGGGACGGCGGCGAGCGGGGCGGTGCCGGAAGCCTTGGCCTGAAGGTTCTTCAGCAGCGCGCCCAGGTCCACGCCCGTGGTCGAGTTGAGGAGCTCGATCCCCTGCGCGACGTTGTCCGTGACCGTGCGGGACAGCTGACTGGCGCCGTCCGTCGAGATGACCGTCATCTTGTCGATCGCGCTCAGCGGCTCGGCCGCCTTGGCGACGACCTGGGGGAGCACCTCGACCAGCATCTGCAGGACGGCCGCGTCCCCGTACTCCTTGAAGGCGTCAGCCTTCTTCTGCATGGCCTCGGCCTCGGCGGCACCCTTCGCCGCGATGGCGGCGGCCTCGGACTCGCCCTCGATGCGTACGGCGTCGGCGAGTGCCGAGCGGTGCAGCTTCTCGCCCTGGCCGGTCAGACGGGACCGCTCCGCGTCGGCCTCGGCCTCCTTGACCTGTGCGATACGGCGGGCCTCGGCCTCCTGTTCGGCGCGGTAGCGGGCGGCGTCGGCGGGCTTGCGGACCTTGGTGTCGAGTTCGCGGTCGGTCAGGGCCGCCTGGCGCTCGGCGACCTTCTCCTGCTCCGCGAGCACCTCCTGCTGGCGGGCGGCTTCGGCGAGCGGACCGGCGGCGTTGGCCTTGGCCGCGGCGGCCTCGGTCTCGGCCTTGATCTCGGCCTGCTTCAGGTAGAACGTCCGCTCGGCGATGGCGATCTCCTCGGCCGCCTTCAGCCGGGCCTGCTCGGACGCCCGCCGGGCGATGGCCTCGGCGATGTCGGCCTCCTGCTTGGCGCGCGCGGCCTCCGGGCGGCCGAGGTCCTCCAGGTAGGAACCCTCGGTGGTGATGTCCTGGATCTGGAAGGCGTCCAGGATCAGGCCCTGGCCGGACAGGCTGGCCTCGGCCTCCTCGGCGACCTGGCCGGCGAACGCGGCACGGTCGCGGATGATGTCCTCGACGGACATACGGCCGACGATGGCCCGCAGCGCGCCGGACAGCACCTCCTGGGTGAAGCCGACGATGCCGTTCTGTTGCTGGAGGAAGCGCTGGGCCGCGGCCCGGATCGCGTCCTCGCTGCCGCCGACCTTGACGATCGCGACGCCTTCGAGGTTGGACTTCACGCCTCGCAGGGTGACGGCGCCGCGCACGGCGACCGGGATGTGCCGGCTGGAGAGGTCGAGCGTGAACTTCTGCTGGACGAACGGCACGACGAAGACCCCGCCGCCGACGACCACCTTCTGGCCGCTGTTGTCGATGCTGGTGCGGCCGGTCACCGGATCGGTGGATTTCTTGCCGCGACGCCCGGTGATGATGAAGGCCTGGCTGGGGCCCGCGACCTTGTACCGGGTGATCACGGCGAGGGCCAGGAGCACGACAAGGACGACGATGCCGATGATGGCGATCACTACTGGACTCATGAAAGGTGTCCCCCTCTGCCCCCCGACGGGACGGCAGTGTGTTCGGTTGTGCGAGTTCCGGACTGGCGGGCTCGCTCGGCGGTGTCAGCGCTCTACGGGGCGCACGGTGACCGAGGTGGTGGAGAGCGTGGCCTCCACCCAGATCTCGGCGCCGCGTTCGACCGGCACGGCGCTCTTCGCGGAGAACTTGACGGTCTGGCCGGCGAGTCGCAGCAGCACCTCGCCGTAGCCGTCGGCGGGGATCGGCGTGACCACCGATCCCGAGGTGCCGATGAGATCGTCGCCACGCGGTGTGGCCGTGGTCTGATCCCTCATCAGGGCCTGGCTGAACTTCCAGGTCAGCCAGGCCGCGACGATGCCGGCTCCGGCCCCCGCCGCGAGCGCCACGGGAATCCCGGCACCGGTGGTGCCGAGCACGATCGCACCGCCGAACCCGAGCATCGAGAGGAAACCTGCGATGACCGGCAGTGAGAGCAGACCGTCGAAGAAGCCGTTGAGCAGGCCGCCCAAGGCGTCACCGAGGAGCCCTTCGAGGATCCCGTCGAAGATCAGGGACAGGGTCAGTAGCGCGATTCCCGCAATGCCGAGACCGAGAAAAACGGTCACGCGATCACTCCCCCGGTGTCGCTGGTCCCCCGAAACGTTCCCGTCGAACTGCCTGAATGGTCCCATGCGGGACCCCGCGGTGGTACTGCCGGAGTCCGGCAGTCTTCAGGGAGTTGCGATGCCGGAAAGCTGCCCGGCGAGCGTGTCCAGCGACTGGAACGTGGCACCGAGCAGGGCGACGTGCTTCCACCTCAGCACCCCGTCCGGGCCGATCAGGAAGACGGAACGGCGTACGCCGATGCCGGGCGCCGCGACTCCGTACGCCCGGGCGGTCTCCCGTGCCTCGTCGGCGAGCAGCGGCATGCGCAGGCCGTGGCCGAGGGCGAAGTGCTCATGACTGTCCACACCCTGTGGGCTGATTCCCCAGACCTCCGCGTCGAGGCCCTCGAAGGTCTCCAGGCCCGAGGAGTAGGAGCAGAGCTGCTTCGTGCAGACGGCGGTGTTGTCGCCGGGGTAGAAGGCGAGCACCACGGCCCGGCCGCGGGCGGCCGAGAGCGTGTAGTCGCTCCGGACGAAGGCCTCGTCGGTGAGCACCCCGCCGGGGAGGGTGAAGTCGGGTGCCCGCAGGCCGGTTCGGGGTCCTGACGCCATGTCGGCGGCTCCTCGGTTCGCGTACGTGAAGGGGTTCGTGCCTCGTACAGTGAACGGCACTTCCCCCGCATCGACACGTCCGACCCATCCGCGGGCCGTCCGGCACCGAATACAGGGCGAACGCGGGGCGCCGGCCCCGCACCCCGATCCGGAGGTACGTGTGGCCGAACGACCGCCGTCGGCAGCGGTGCTCATCCTCCACGGCGGCTACGAGACCGGGCTGGCGGCACCGGCGCCGGGGGCGCTGAACCTGCCCGGTCTGCGCATGCTGCCGGTATCGCGCGCGGTGTCCCACGCCGTCCGCGGCGACTCCGGGGTGCGTGTGCAGCGCGTGCGGTACACGCACCGGGGCTGGAACGGCGCCCGGAAGGACCCCCTGCACGACACGGTGCGCGTCCTGGACGACCTCCGCCGCGAGGCGGGTGACATCCCGGTCGTCCTCCTCGGCCACTCGATGGGCGCCCGCGCCGCTCTGCACGCGGCCGGCCACCCACTGGTCCGCTCGGTGGTCGGCCTCGCCCCCTGGTGCCCGCCGGGCGACCCGGTGACACAGCTGGCGGGGCGGGACGTCGTCCTGCTGCACAGCACCCGGGACCGGGTGACCAGCCCCCTGGCGTCCCAGTCCCTCACGGCGAGGGCCCGCCGCGCGGGCGCCCGTACCTGCCTGGTGACGATCCCCGGCAGCGACCACGCGATGATCCGCCGCGCCCCGGCCTGGCACCACCTCGCCGGCCTGCTCGTGACCGGCCTGCTGGGCCTGGCCCCGGTGCCGGGGCGGGTCGAGGCGGCGCTGGGGCTGCCCCCCGGGGCCGCGGCTTCGGAGGGGACGCTGTCACTGGACCGGCTGGACGTCGGCACGGAGATGCGGGGTGGCGCGCGGCGGCAGACGATGAGGAGGCGGACGCCGGACCGCCGGTGAGGGCCGACGGCTCCGCACCCGCCGGGCCATGATCCGTCTGGAGGCTCCGTTGCAGGCCGAAGAGCACGCCGCCGCCCCGCCGTCCTTCGACACGACAGTGCTGGCCGGAATCGTCGGAGACAGCCCGGCCGGGGTGGCGGTGTTCGACACGGGACTCCGCTACGTCTACGTGAACGAGGCACTCGAACGGGTCAACGGCGTTCCGGCCGCGGCGCACCTCGGCAGAACCCCGGCCGAGGTCCTTCCCGAGGTCGACGGGCGGACCGACCTCATGGGTCAGGTGCTGGCCGACGGCCGGTCCCGCGAGTTCACCACCAGTGGGCGGACCTGGGCGGACTCCGCCGAGCCGCGCAGGTTCTGGCGGGTCGCCTGCCACCGCGTCGAGCAGGACGGGCGGGTCCGGGGCCTGGTCGCCGTCGCCCAGGAGATCACGGCCACCAGCACCCAGCACGAGGAGCTGGAGCGGGCCCGGAGCTATCTGACACTGCTGGACACCGCCGCCGTCAGTATCGGCACGACGCTCGACGTGGAGACGACCTGCCAGGAACTCGCCGAGTTCGTGGTGCCGGTCATGGCCGACGTCGCCGTGGTCGAGACGATTCCCGTCGAGGACGGGCACCCGCGGCGCGAGCCGCCGCCCGGGGTGCTGCGGCTGCGGCGGGCAGGGGTGGCCGCCGTGCCCGGACTCGTCGGCCTGGTCGACCGTTTCGGCGGGGCGGGGGAGGACGTCGAGTACCAGGAGGGCACCGCGGTGCCGCGCTGTCTGGCGGCCGACGAACCGGTCATCGAGGACCTCGCGGGCGACGAACGGCTCATCCGCTCGCTGCTCACACCGGAGCGGTTCGCCGCCTACCGGGCCATCGGGCTGCACTCCGCGGTCGTCGTACCGCTCACGGCGCGCGGACGGCCGCTGGGTGCGCTCAGCCTCCTGCGGGCGGGTGACTCGCCGCCCTTCACCGAAGGGCTGGACGTCGTCGTCGCCAGGACCCTGGCGGGCCGCGCGGCCGTGGACGTGGACCACGCGTACCGCTACACGCACGAGCACCACGTCGCCCGGGAACTCCAGCGGTCCCTGCTCTCCGAGCCGAGGGGACCGGACCACGGCATCGAGGTCGCGTCCCTCTACCTGCCCGCGGGGGTCGGCGCGGTGGTGGGCGGAGACTGGTACGACGCCATCTCCCTGCAGGGGGGACGCCACCTCAAGGTGATGGGCGACGTCATGGGCCACGGCGTGGAGGCCGCCGTCGCCATGAGCAACTACCGCTCGATGCTGCGGATCATGGCCGATGACGACCAGCCGCCCCACCGCATTCTCGAGCGGCTCGACAGGGCGGTCGAACAGTCCGGACTCGACCGTGCGGCGACCTGCCTGGTGGTGGTCGTCGACCGGGGGCGGGGCATCTGCGAGGTGGCCAGCGCGGGGCATCCGCCGCCCGTCTTCATCGACCCCGGCCAGCCCGTGGCGCGCGTGGCGAGGGTGCCCGTGGGGCCTCCGCTGGGCACGGGAGTGGGCGGGTACACGACCGCGGTCATGCCGTGCGGTCCCGGCACCGTGCTGTTCATGTACACCGACGGTCTCGTGGAACGCAGGGGCGAGGACATCGACGTCTCCATCCAGCGGCTCACCCGGCTCACGATGCCGGTGAGCGGACGGCTCGAAGACCTGCTGGACGAGGTCGTGGACCGTTTCGCGGACGCGGCCGAGGACGACATCGCCGTGCTCGTCTCCCGGAGCCGGGCCCACTGAACGCCCGCCGCCCGGCACGGTGTACGCCGGGCGCTGTCGGTGGCGGGTGCGAGGATCCCCGGATGGAACCTCTGCGGATGGAACCTCTGCTCCTCACCGACATCGAGGCCGCCGTGCGCGCCGGCTGGGGCGCGGACACGACCACGCCCGAGCACCGCCCGCGCTGGAGCGAGGCGAACCCCGCGCGGGACCAGTGCGGCGTCACCGCCCTGGTGCTGCACGACCTCCTGGGCGGCGAGCTGATCCGGGGCGAGGTCGGGGTGGACGGGGAACGCGTCGACTTCCACTGGTGGAACCGCCTGGGCCGGGGCGTCGAGATCGACCTGACCCGGGAGCAGTTCGAGGCGCACGAGATCGTCTCCGGCGGCGTGGTGATCGAGCGGCCGGCCGAGATCGTGCGCCTCCGCGAGGAGTACGAGCTGCTGCGCGACCGGGTGCTGGAGCGGCTGGGGGCGCTGGCCTGCGAAGGGGCACCAGACCCGGACCCGGTGGCCTGAGACGGCGGCGGGGGTGGGGGGCCCGTGTGCGGGGCCGTGAGAGGGCGTCCACCGGCCGCGGGCGCTCCCGGCAGCAGGCCTGGCGCGGGACCGGCCCCGGTCAGGCCTGCTGCCGGGAGCGTCCGCGCAGCCTGCGCAGGATGATCAGGGCGGAGGTGACCAGGGGGAGCAGCCCCGCCAGGGCGTTCGCCGTCGTCAGCCCGTCCTGCTCGCCGCGCGTCCTGCGGATCTGCCTGACGGAGCGGATGACGGCGAACGCGCTGCTGCCCAGGCTGAGGATCAGGCCGGCCTTGGAGTTCGTGGGTGTCCTGGGCATCTGCGTGCCTCCCGGTGGCATCACTGCACGGCCCCCTGTCCACGTAACCGGCTGGGCGACGGGTCCGCAATCGGGGCCGCCCCACTCGCGGGGTCGTCGGTTCGGAGCCCCCTTCCGCCCGGGAACACGCGCGGTCACGGCCCCGGTGAGGGGTGTCACCGCCGTGGCGCGGGGCGTCGTGGGGGCACGTGAAGTAGCCCTTCACGACGGGGGATGCGTGAAGGGCTACCCGTGCAGTATGACCGTCCGCGGGTCGGTGGACAACTGACCGGTCGGTCAGCGCAGTTGGGCCGATCGCGGGACCCCGGGACGCCCCCGGCGGATGACGAGCGGCGTCCCGGGGCGTACGGGCGCCGCCGGAGCCGAGCAAACCTGCTCCGGCGGCAATAGACATGACCTACCCGTGCGCCTAGGGTTTCTTGTGCAGCCAGGCCATATCGAAAGCCCGGTGCACGGCAGAAGAGGTGCAGATGCCCCCGGAGTCCCCGTCGCATGCCACGGACCGTCTCGATGACGACGACTACCCCGCGTACACCATGGGGAGAGCCGCGGAGATGATCGGTGCGACCCCGGGTTTCCTCCGCGCCATCGGTGAGGCCCGGCTGATCACGCCGCTGCGCTCCGAGGGCGGACACCGCCGCTACTCGCGCTACCAGCTCAGGATCGCGGCCCGCGCCCGCGAGCTGGTCGACGGGGGTACGCCGATCGACGCGGCGTGCCGCATCGTCATCCTGGAGGACCAGCTGGAGGAGGCCCTGCGCCTCAACGAGGCGTTGCGGCGGCCCGCGGCCGGCGGTGGCCGCGCCGATTCCTGACCGGCGCACCGGCGCATATCTGTTTCGGCGGGCACAGAAATACGCGCAAAGGCCGGTGAGAGTTTATGCCGTGTGCGGTGGAGTGCCGTGGCAGTGATATGGCGTACAGCTCGCTCCTGCCTGAATCGTGCTACTGTTGATCTCAGTTGCAGTTGTGGTTCCCAAAACTTCAAGTGCTCTCGCCGTTTTCACTCCGGCGGGTGCGCTTTTGTATTTCCGGTCTCTTCCGGACGGGGCAATCATTTGCGGCGACGTAGGGCTCGCACAGTGTGGGCCCACGGGCAACGCCCCGAAGGAGATATGACATGGCTACCGGTACCGTGAAGTGGTTCAACTCGGAAAAGGGCTTCGGCTTCATCGAGCAGGAGGGCGGCGGCGCCGACGTCTTCGCCCACTACTCGAACATCGCCTCCTCCGGCTTCCGTGAGCTGCAGGAAGGCCAGAAGGTGAACTTCGACGTCACGCAGGGCCAGAAGGGCCCGCAGGCCGAGAACATCACCCCCGCCTGATCACTCGGGCGTACGGCGCAGCTGGGGCCCGCACCTTGGGGTGCGGGCCCCAGCTCGTTGTGTTTTTCCGGCCGTGACCACCGTCGTCGCGGCCGCGAGGTAATTCCGGGTGTCGCGCATATCCCGCACACCGGTTATCTGCAGTCATATGGAGTGCCGATTCCGGCCGGTCGATCCGGCGGACGGACTTCGCTATTCGATAATTTCACCGGCTCGTTCTTGCGATTCTTGGCGCCGTACATGGCTGCAGCCGCCCGGAAAGAATCCCTCGACACGTGCCATTCGAGGGAAAGGTTCTGCATTGAACCGCGATCGCACATCTCGCACTGACGACCGGTACTCGCGGACGCGCTCCGGCGGGTCCGCCGGCGGCAGCCGTACGGCGAACGGATTCCGTTCGGCGGGCTCCGGCAGGCAGGGCGCGCCGGGCTACCAGGGGCGCTCCGGCGCACCGAGGCGCTCCGGCGGCCCCGGCCGCCGGTCCGCCGCCGTCACGGGCGAATTCGCCCTGCCGGTGACCATCACCCCCGCGCTGCCGGCCGCCGAGACCTTCGCGGACCTCGACATGCCGGAGCCCCTGCTGGCGGCGCTGACCGCCGAGGGCGTGACCGTGCCGTTCCCCATCCAGGCCGCCACCCTGCCGAACTCGCTGGCGGGCCGGGACGTCCTGGGCCGTGGCCGCACGGGTTCGGGCAAGACGCTCGCCTTCGGTCTGGCCCTGCTCGCCCGGACCGCGGGCAACCGTGCCGACGCCCGCCGGCCGCTGGCCCTGGTGCTCGTCCCCACCCGTGAGCTGGCCCAGCAGGTCACCGATGCCCTGACGCCGTACGCCCGGTCCCTCAGGCTCCGGCTGGCGACGGTCGTCGGCGGCATGTCGATCGGCCGCCAGGCCAGCGCGCTGCGCGGCGGTGCCGAAGTCCTGGTCGCCACCCCGGGCCGGCTCAAGGACCTCATCGAGCGCGGCGACTGCAAGCTCGACCGGGTCGCGATCACCGTCCTCGACGAGGCCGACCAGATGGCGGACATGGGCTTCATGCCCCAGGTCACCGAGCTGCTCGACCAGGTCGGCCCCGACGGTCAGCGGATGCTGTTCTCGGCCACCCTCGACCGCAACGTCGACCTGCTGGTCCGGCGCTACCTGCACGACCCGGTCGTCCACTCCGTGGACCCGGCGGCCGGTGCGGTGACGACGATGGAGCACCACGTGCTCTACGTCCAGGGCGCGGACAAGTACGCCACGACGACCGAGATCGCCGCCCGCGAGGGCCGGGTGATCATGTTCCTCGACACCAAGCACGCCGTGGACAAGCTCACCGACCACCTGCTGAACAGCGGTGTGCGTGCCGCAGCCCTGCACGGAGGCAAGTCCCAGCCGCAGCGCACCCGCACCCTGGACCGCTTCAAGACCGGTCACGTCACCGTGCTGGTCGCCACGAACGTCGCGGCCCGTGGCATCCACGTCGACAACCTGGACCTCGTGGTCAACGTCGACCCGCCGAGCGACCACAAGGACTACCTGCACCGCGGTGGCCGTACCGCGCGCGCCGGGGAGTCCGGCAGCGTCGTCACGCTGGTGCTGCCCAACCAGCGCCGTGAGATGACCCGCCTGATGGCCGACGCCGGGATCACCCCGCAGATCGCCCAGGTCCGCTCCGGCCAGGCCGAGCTCAGCCGCATCACCGGGGCCCAGGCGCCCTCGGGCGTCCCGGTCACGATCAGTTCCCCGGTGACGGAGCGCAAGGGCGGCGGTTCCGGTCCCCGGAGCCGCCGCGGCGCGCGCCCCGGTCAGGGCCGCCGTTCCAACGCGAACACGCCCACGCCGCAGGCGCGTGCCGCGGCCCAGCAGCGCAGGGCCAACAAGGCCGCGTAGTCACGCGGCCCGCCCGGCCGCCCCCTTTCCGGCACTCTCTCCGACCTTGTGGAGGCACCATGCGCTGTGTCATCGCCCGCTTCCCGTTCGATCTGTTCAAGCACGAGGTCGAAGCCTCGATGAAGGGCGTCAAGCCCGAGCCCGTCACCGGTGACGCGGTGGTCATCGCCCGCCGTGTCTACCCCGTCAAGCAGGTGGGCGAGATCATCACGCGGCAGGACCGCCGCGACTTCAGCGCGGCGGAGGTGACCAGGGCGCTGTCGCGCCTCGGCTTCACCTGCCGTCCCGCGGAGGTGTCCGCGCCGGCGGCGCGCCTCACGCCGCTGGAGAACGCGTCGGCCCTGCTGGGTGACCGCGGCGACGTCTGAGCCGGGACGAAACCGTCCGACGCACCGCACCCCCGCGCCCTCCGGGCCGGGGGTGCGGTGCGTCCGGGGGCGCCGTCCTGTCCTTCCGCCGGGGCCGGGAACGTCTGTAACAGTCGCGGCCGCCACGGCCCGGGTCCACCGCCCCGCCCGCACCGGCCGGGGGAAGATCGTCCGGTGCCGCCGGGACGGCCCGGCGCGGCGAGGGGACGAGATGAAGAGCAAGATGACCGTGCTCGGGGTGACCCTGCTGTCGTCCGTGCTGCCGGCCGCCACGGCCCACGGCGACGAGACCCACGCCCACTCGCACAACGGGCCGCAGGTGGCACTGATCGCCACGGGCCAGGTCGACGACCCGCTGGAGGACGTCCTGGAGCACGCCACGGTCCTCGGCCGCACGCACGTGGCGGGCTGAGCGCCCCACGTGGCGGGCTGAGCGCCTCCGGAGGCCCTTTCCGCGGCCCTCGCGAAATCCGGGTGCGTCTCCGGGCGCAGGGATCGGGGTGCCCGTCGTTCGGCGTGGCCGCACGGCAGAGCGCGTTCCGACGTGTCCGACGGGACGTTGCGAGGTGTCCGACGGGAGAAGAAACGGGACAAGCAGTTTGTTTACCGTCCAATCCGCGCCGGTTTCCGACCGCGCGGAGTGGGGTCCGCTGGGGCCGGGCACATGCCGCACGGGCATGCCGCACGCGTCGGGCCGGCGGTGCGAGGGGTGCGCGCCGGGGCGGGGGCGGGGTGGTACCGGGCATGGCAGCGACCCAGGAGGGCCTGCCAGACTGCGCGTATGAGCGATCTACTCAACGGCAGAGTCGTCCTGATCACCGGGGCGAGCAGCGGTATCGGAGCGGCGGCGGCGCGCGTGTTCTCCCAGGAAGGTGCGACGGTCGTCCTGGCCGCCCGCCGGGAGGAACGACTGGCCGCGATAGTGGACGAGTTGAAGGACAAGGGCGCCCAAGCCTCGTACGTGGTCTGCGATGTCACGGTGGCCGAGGACGCCGCCAGGGCCGTCGGCTTCGCGGTCGACACGTACGGGCGTCTGGACTCGGCCTTCAACAACGCCGGACTCGGCGGCGACCGGACCCCCCTCCACCTCATGGGCGACGACGTCTACGACGCGGTGATGGACGTGAACGTCCGCGGCGTCTGGAACAGCCTGCGCGCCGAGATAGCGGCCATGCTGCCGAACAAGGGCGGCTGTTCCATCGTGAACAACAGCAGTGTGGGCGGCCTGGTGGCGATCCCCGCCGCCGCACCCTACATAGCCGCCAAGCACGCGGTCGTCGGACTCACCCGGGCCGCGGC
The DNA here is from genome assembly GCF_042892135.1 of Streptomyces sp. NPDC001822. Taxonomy (NCBI): domain Bacteria; kingdom Bacillati; phylum Actinomycetota; class Actinomycetes; order Kitasatosporales; family Streptomycetaceae; genus Streptomyces; species Streptomyces sp. NPDC001822. The sequence continues at coordinate 35,228 of NZ_JBIATW010000006.1, read as the reverse complement.
GGACGAGTACGCCCAACAGGGCATCAGGGTCAACGCCGTTGCTCCCGGCACCACCCGCAGCGAGATCACCGCCGACTGGTTCGGGCGCAACCCCGGGCTGGAGGAGATGGTCAACAGCCTTACGCCGCAGGGGCGTACGGCCGAACCCGAGGAGATCGCCAACGCCGCGGCGTGGCTGCTCAGCGACCGGTGCCCCTTCCTCACGGGCACGGTCATGCCGGTGGACGGCGGCTTCGTCAACCAGTGAGCAACGCCCGGCGGTTGCCGGCCGGGGCGATGCCCTCGGTGTCGATACGGCGGGGCGATCGCTCCCGGCGCATCGCTCGAAGGTGCCGTTGACGGTGGTCCGTTCGGAAGGCCCCGGGCGGCGGGCGGTGTACGCCGCCCACCGCCCCCGGCCTCCATCGGGACGGTTCCCGGCACTTGGGGGCCGTGTGGCCGTACGGCGGGCCTCTTCGCGGGGTCGGTGACGGTTGCCCCGGCGGTGAGTGGACAGGAGTCTCCGGGAGCGGCGGGCGGGAACCCGGAACGACGGTGGAGTCGAGGCAATGCGGTGGCGCGTCCGGCAGGCGAGCGGAACCTCCTGGGACGCGTGCGCGACGACGAGACCGCTCCGGCGGACGGCCGGGGTGAGCGCGCAGAGGTCGCGGGGAAGTCCCTCAGGGGGCTCCGGCCGTCTCGCGGTGGGCGAGAATTCGCCATCCTTCAGGCACTGCCGGCCGGTGGAAAAGGCTCCGTCCTCGCGGAGGAGACGCGCCGAAATCTTCGAAACCCCGTGCCGGGCCCCCGCCATACCCTCCGGCGTATAAGGGGCGACGGAAATGTCCGGCACGGGCTTCCGCGTGCATGGCGCAAAGTTGGTCCGCTGGCGCTGATATGATACCGGTCCACCGGTACTTTTTGAGCAGTCGTCAGGCAAGGTCAAGAGGAGCGCGAGTTGGCACGACAGCAACGGGCGATCCGCACGCGCAGAATCTTCCTCGAGGCGGCCGCCGAGGTCTTCGACGAGCACGGTTACGACGCCGCCACCATCGCCTCGATCCTCGATCGGGCCGGTCTCACGCGGGGCGCGCTCTACTTCCACTTCACGTCGAAGGAGGAGCTCGCCCGTGGGGTCCTCGAGGAGGCCGTCACGGCCGACGGGGTGACCCCGCAGGACTTCAAGCTGCAGGAATGGGTGGACACGGCCCTTCTGCTGGCCTACCGGCTGCCCAGAGAACCCCTGCTCAGCGCCTCGATCCGGCTGTCGGTCGATCCCCGGGCGCGCAGTCTCTTCGGGACCCGCTGGCCCGACTGGATCACCCTGGGCGCGGAGATACTCACCGAGGCCAAGGAGCGGGGGGAGCTCCTGCCGCACGTGGACCCCGTCGCCACCTCGCGGATCTTCGTCGGCGCGTGGACGGGCGTCCAGCTGGTGACCGAGTCGATGGCCGAGCCGCTGGACCTGGTCGCGGAGATCTCCGGACTGCTCGAACTGATCCTTCCGAACAACGCCGTACCGGGCGTGCTCGCCAGACTGGACATCTCTCCCCACCGCGCGGAACGCATCATCGAGGAGGGCCGGGCGGTCCCCGTCCCCTGAGTGCCTGTCCCGCACGGCTGCGGCCGGGGCGGTGGCGCGTCACCCGATCGGGTGCGGCGTTCCTGCGAAGTGGCTGGTCAGCCCGCATGGTGGCCCTATGTGGCTTCGCCGAACAGTCGTGGGCGCCATGGCCGTCCCGCTGGCCTTCCTGGTTCTCAGGGACGCGCCGGTGCGGCTCGTCGCGCCCGAGCGGACCACGGCTGAGCCCGCCGCCCCGGCAGGAGCCCCGCGGCCCGCGATCGTCACGCGCGCGCAGTGGCACGCGGACGAGGGCCTGGTCAAGGAGCACGCGGTCTACACGGGCTCGGTGAACGCGGTCTTCGTCCATCACACCGGGCACCCCAACGGCTACGACTGCGCCGACGCTCCCGCGATGCTGCGGGCGATGGAGGAGACGCACGTCCGGGGCGAGGGCTGGGACGACATCGGCTACAACTTCGTCGTGGACCGCTGCGGGACGATCTACGAGGGCCGGGCCGGCGGTGTGGGGCGCTCCGTACGCGGTGCCCATGCCACCGGATTCAACGCGCACAGCGTGGGCATCGCGGCCCTGGGCACCTTCGGCCCCGGTGTGCCGGTGCCGAAGGCGCTCATCGAAGGGATCGCGAAGGTCGGCGCGTGGAAGCTGAGCCGGAGCATCGATCCGCGAGGTCACGTGCGGATGGTCTCGACGAACGACGACAGCCTGTACGACCGCGGTGAGGAGGTCTACCTCCATGCCGTGTCCGGCCACCGGGACACCTATCGGACGGACTGCCCCGGTGAGGCCCTCTATGCTCAACTTCCCGCTGTACGCGCCGAGATGGCCCGGCTGAGGAAGCCGAAGCCGTAGCCGGTGCCTACCTGGTGACGAACTGGGCGAGCAGTGCCTGCACCTCGTAGATGTCGACGCCCTTGGTGAAGGTCTGCTGTATCGGGATCTCGCTGCCCGAGAGCCAGATCTTCAGCTCGGCGTCGAGGTCGAACGTCCCGGCCGTCTCCACCGTGAAGTGCGTGACGCTCCGGTACGGGATCGAGTGGTATCCCACCTTCTTGCCCGTGATGCCCTGCTTGTCGACGAGAACGAGCCTGCGGTCGGTGAACAGGATGGTGTCCCGGATGAGTTGGTATGCGGCGTGCAACTGCTCGCCCTGCCCCAGAAGCGGGGCGTAGTCACGCTGTGCCGTCTCGAGGTCGACGGTGTGCGCGTTGCCGAACAGTGCCATGAAAGGGCCTCCACCCGAGTGAATGTGCTGACGTCGGACGCGTCAAAGACACGAGAAAAGAATATCGGAGGCTTATCTGTTCGTGCCCTTGTACACATCTCGGAGCACAGCGGAGGAATACCGTCATGCCGGCATCACCCCTCGCCAAGCGGCCCGTCGAATCGGTGCTCGCCCTTCTGCTGGTCCTCCTGAGCGTGCTGGGTCTGGCCGGCCGCAGCGCCGCGGACGCCCCCGCCAAGGCCCCCGTCCAGGCGGTGCCTGCGCAGGCCGCCCCCGCCCGGGCCGTCATCGCGCCGACCGTCACGGCGGGCACGGACTGGGACCGCATCGCCCAGTGCGAGAGCAGCGGCCGCTGGAACACCAACACCGGCAACGGCTACCACGGTGGGCTGCAGTTCGCACCCTCCACCTGGCGGGCCTACGGCGGCGGCCAGTACGCACCGCGCGCCGACCTCGCCACCAAGTCCGAGCAGATCGCGGTCGGTGAGCGCGTCGCCCGCTCGCAGGGGATGGGCGCCTGGCCCACCTGCGGACGACTCGGAGCGAACGGCTCGTCGGGTTCCTCCTCGTCGGGCGGCTCCGACCGCGGTGACAGCGCACAGGCCGCCCCGCAACGTCAGTCGAGCGGCAGTTCGAGCAGTTCCTCCGGCTCCGCGCACCACGGGAACGGCAGCGTGAGCGGCAGCACCGCTGGTTCCTCGCACGCCGGTACGGACCACGGGTCCGCCGGCTCTTCGTCGTCCGGGAGCGGAACCGTCTCGAAGCACCACTCCGAGGACCTCGCCGACTCCGAGTCCTATGTCGTCGAGCCGGGCGACTGCCTCTCGTCGATCGCCGAGCGCGCGGACGTGTCCGGTGGCTGGCACGCGCTGTACGAGATGAACCGCGACGCCCTGGACCAGGGCCCGCACCTGATCTTCCCCGGTCAGCACCTGCGCCTGAACGCCTGACCCGTCCCGGTCACGGTGCTCCACGTCCCGGCCGCGACGACGGCGTCGTCACGGTGGTCCTCCACCAACCGAGGGTGCAGGTTCCCCACGATGATCAGCGCATCGCAGACGGCACTGCCCGGACTCCGCCCGCCGAGGCGCCCGGCCCCCACGACCCCACGGCACGGTTCCGTCCGCACCGCCCCCACCGCCTCCGCAGAGCGACCCGCGCGGTCCGCAGGCCGGCCAGGAAAGCCGGCTCAGCGACGTACGGTGTGCGAGCCCCGGGCCTTTCCTGAGGTGCCCCCCGCACCGTCCTCCGCCGAGTATCTGTGGCAGTCGGCGTTGTGGCACGGTCCCGGGCCCCAGTGGGGAACGAAGATCCCGAGGGTCTTGTGCCGCTCGATCACGGTGTCGACGGGCTGCTTGCAGGCCGGACACGCGTACTCCGCCTGCCGGCCGGTCTGACGCTCGGTTCTGGCCATGTATGTACGGTAATCCCATAGGGGACGAATAGAAACTTTTGCGACTTTTTACCCGGTGATGCCGGAGAAGCCCGGGAGATGACCGGTGCTGTCCCACGAGAGCGAAGTCCCGACGAAAGGACACCGGTCATGGCACGTGCTCCATCGACGGCCGCGGTCCTGTTCTCCGTCCACGCCGTGGTACCCGGCACGGACGGCATCGTCTTCGACACCGTGAGGGCCGACCGGAGGGCCGCCTGGCGGAGCTCCCCGGGCGCGGGCCTCGTGGCCGCCGGACCGATCGCCCGGGAGGGCTGATGGCGCGGGGCTGGATCTGGGAGTACGAGGGCTACGACCCGGAGAAGGAGCGTCTGCGCGAGGCCCTGTGCACCCTGGGTAACGGCTACTTCGCCACCCGGGGAGCCGCGCCGGAGACCCCGGCCGCCCGGTCGCACTACCCGGGTACGTACGTCGCGGGCTGCTACAACCGGCTTACCTCGTCCGTCCAGGGCCGCCAGGTCGAGAACGAGGACATGGTCAACCTCCCCAACTGGCTGCCGCTGCGCTACCGCATCCGTCCGGAGGGAGCCCGGCCCGGACCCTGGCTGACCCCGGACCACGCGTACCTGGTGGAGCACCGTCAGTCGCTCGACCTGCGCGGCGGGACGCTGACCCGCAGGTCGGTCTACGAGGACACCCGGGGCCGCCGGCTGACGGTGGTGCAGGACCGTCTCGTGCACATGGGCGAACCCCATCTCGCCGCCCTGCACACGGTGTTCGGGGCCGAGGGCTGGTCGGGCGAGCTGGAGGTGGAGGCGGGGATCGACGGCGACATCCGCAACAGCGGGGTCGCCCGCTACCGGGATCTGGCCGACCGCCACCTCGCCGGCTGGGAGACGGGCACCGAGCCGGACTCCGTCGTGTGGCTGCGCTGCCGGACCGTGGAGTCGGACATCGGCATCGCACTCGCCGCCCGCACCGTGGCGTCGTGCGGCCCCGAGCGCAACGGCGACCACCGGGCGGAGCCGCTGCAGCAGCCGCGCGCCGTCCACCAGACGCTGCTGCTGCCCCTGGACCCGGAGTCGGACGCGGTGGTCGACAAGACGGTCGCCCTGTACACCTCGCGCGATCCCGCGATCGGCAGCCCGCTGCGCGCCGCGGTGACGGCGGTGACCGACGCACCGGTCCACGAGAGCCTGCTGGCCTCCCACCGGCGTGCCTGGGCGGACCTGTGGCAGCAGGCCAAGCTCGAAGTGCGGGGAGAGCCGGGGCGGATCCTGCGGCTGCATCTCTTCCACGTGCTGCAGACCCTCTCGCCGCACACCGCGGAGCTCGACGTCGGGGTGCCGGCGCGCGGGCTCCATGGGGAGGCCTACCGGGGACACGTCTTCTGGGACGAACTCTTCGTCCTGCCCTTCCTGAACCTGCATCTGCCGGAGGTCTCGCGGGGGCTCCTCGACTACCGGCACCGCAGGCTCCCCGCGGCGTGCGCCGCCGCGGCCGAGACCGGCAGGCGAGGGGCGATGTTCCCGTGGCAGAGCGCCGACGAGGGGCGCGAGGAGACCCAGGAGGTGCACCTCAACCCCCGCTCGGGGCGCTGGCTGGAGGACCGTTCGCGTCTTCAGCACCACGTCGGCTCGGCCGTGGCGTACAACGTGTGGCAGTACTGCCAGGCGACCGGCGACACGGAGTACCTCTACTCCAAGGGCGCCGAGATGATGCTCCAGATCGCGCGCTTCTGGGCGGACAGCGCCGAGTGGGACGACGCGCTGGGCCGGTACCGCATCCGGGGTGTCGTCGGGCCCGACGAATACCACGACGCCTATCCGGACGCCGACACCGCGGGCCTGGACGACAACACGTACACGAACGTGACGGCGTCCTGGGTGCTGGCGCGGGCCGGGGAGATCTTCCGCGAACTGCCTGCGACCCGGCGCGGACAGCTCCTCGACGTCATCCGGCTCGACCCCGACGAGCTGGACCGCTGGGAGGACGTGTCCCGCAAGCTGCACGTGCCCCACCACGACGGCGTCATCAGCCAGTTCGCCGGATACGGGGACCTGGCCGAGCTGGACTGGGAGGGCTACCGGCAGCGGTACGGGGACATCCGCCGGCTCGACCGCATCCTGGAGGCGGAGGGCGACACCGTCAACCGTTACCAGGCGTCCAAGCAGGCCGACGTGCTGATGCTCGGCTACCTCTTCTCCCCCAGGGAACTGGCCGCGCTCTTCCAGCGGCTCGGACACGAACTCGACGACGGGACGTGGCTGAAGACCGTCGACTACTACGCCGGGCGCACGAGCCACGGATCGACCCTCAGCTCCCTCGTCCACGCCTGGGTGCTGGCAAGGGTCAACCGGGACGAGGCCTGGCGCTACTGCGAGGAGGCGCTGATCGGCGACGTGGCGGACATCCAGGGCGGTACGACCGAGGAGGGCATCCACCTGGGGGCGATGGCCGGCACGCTCGACTTCGTCCAGCGGGGGATGACCGGCCTGGAGACCCGGGACGACGCCCTGTGGCTGGCGCCGGCCACGCTGCCCCAGCTCTCGAAGTTCCGGATGCGGCTCCGGTTCCGCCGTCACTGGGACGTCGACCTGCGCCTGCGGGCCGAGCGGCTGCGGATCGCCGTCCCCGACTCGGAACGGCCGGGGGTGCGGGTGAGGCTGGACGGCAGTTCCTACGTCATCGATCCCGGCACCTCACGCTGGCTGGAACTGCCCGACGACCTGACCGGCGGTTCATGAGGGCCGGGAGGACACCAGGACTCCGATCTTGTCGATGCGGTGCTCCGGGTTGTGCTGGGCGTCGCGCCAGAAGTTGCCCGCCGCGTCGTCCTCCGGAGTCGCGCAGGTGGAGATCGTGATCATCGCCCGGGTCGGCTTCTCGCCCGGCTTTCCCGGCACCTCGGCGCGCTGCTCCGCGAGCGAGTGCGCGGAGCGGAAGGACGTCATGCGGGTCTCCGTGATCCGGTACTCGTACACCGTGCCGCTCTCCTCGACCAGGACCTTGTCGCCCTTGTGCAGGGCCGGGAGGTCGTGGAGCGGGCCCCCGGCGGAGAGCCGGTGGGCCGTCACGAGGTAGTTCCCGACCTCGCCCGGCCCGACGCCGCCGTCCACGCCGTACGGACTGGCGGCCACGCCCCGGTCCTGGACACGGGTTCCCGGCGCGTCGTCCGTCGTGCCCTCGTACGGGACCACGGGCAGGTCCGTCACACCGATCGCCGGGATGGTGAGCTCGGCGGTCGCGGTCCGTGGATCGGTCCTGTCCTCCGGTGGTCCGGCGGTCGCCGCCGCCGTCGCCACCGGGGAGGCCGGGGGCTGTCCGCCCGCAGCCGCCGCGACGCCGCCGGCGGCGAGGACGAGCACGGCAGCGCCGGCGACGGCCCTGGAGGCTCTGCGGAATCCGTGGGTTCGGTGCATGACGGGTCCGGATCGGTAGCCGGGTGTACGGGACGGTGCGGGCCGGTGGAGCGCCCGCACCTTCCAGTACACCACCGGTCACCCGATCGCGTCGGGTGCGCCGAGCAGCGCGCGCACCTCGTCGGTGCCCAGCTCGGTGAGTTCCTCGCCGACGAGCAGCCACCGGGTGATCCCGGCCGACTCCAGGAACGCCAGGTCGTGCCCGGCGATCAGGAGCGCACCCTCGTAGGCGTCGAGCGCGCCCGTCAGCTGCCGCACGCTCGCCAGGTCGAGGTTGTTGGTGGGCTCGTCCAGCATCAGCAGTTGCGGGGCCGGGGCGGCGAGCATCGTCGCCGCGAGCGCGGCACGGAACCGCTCGCCGCCGGACAGCGTGCCCGCGGGCTGCTCGGCGCGCGCCCCCTTGAAGAGGAAGCGCGCGAGCTGCGAACGGATCTCGTTGTCGGTGATCCCGGGCGCCATGCGGGCCACGTTCGCGGCGACCCCGAGCGCGTCGTCCAGCACGTCCAGCCGCTGCGGCAGGAAACGCAGCGGTACGAACGTCCTCGCCTCGCCGTCGAGCGGCGCCAGCTCCCCGGCGAGGGTGCGCAGCAGAGTCGTCTTGCCTGCACCGTTGCGCCCGATGAGCGCGATGCGCTCAGGCCCTCGGACCTCGAAACCGCCGTCGCGCAGGCTGCCGAAGCGGGGGCGCAGCCCCCGCACGCTCAGGACCGTGCGACCGGACGGCACGGCGGTGCGGGGGAGGCGCACCTTGATCTCGTCGTCGTCGCGGATCGCCTCGGACGCGGTGTCCAGCCGCTCCCTCGCCTCCTGGAGGCGGTCCTCGTGCAGGCCGCGGAGCTTGCCCGCCGCCTCCTGGGAGGACCGTTTGTGCCCGCCCGCGACGATCTTCGGCGCGCGCCGCTGGGCGTCCATCTTCCTGTTGTGCCGCTGCCGCCGGGCGATCTTGGTCTGCGCCTCCTCCAGCTCGCGCTTCTGGCGGCGTACGTCGGACTCCGCGGCGCGCACCATGCGCCCGGCCGCCTCCTGCTGCGTGGCCAGCGCCTCCTCGTAGGCGGACCAGCCGCCGCCGTACCAGGTCACCGAACCGGCGCGCAGGTCGGCGATGCGGTCGACCCGTTCCAGCAGGTCACGGTCGTGGCTGACGACGACGAGCACACCCGATCGCCAGGAGTCGACGGCCTCGTAGAGCCGGCGGCGCGCGAACACGTCGAGGTTGTTGGTCGGCTCGTCGAGCAGCAGGACGTCGGGGCGCTCCAGCAGCAGTGCGGCCAGCCGCAGCAGCACGGTCTCACCGCCCGACAGCTGTCCGACGGTGCGGTCGAGACCGATGTCACCGAGACCGAGCGACCCGAGGGTCGCGAGAGCGCGTTCCTCGACGTCCCAGTCGTCGCCGAGCGTCTCGAAGTGCCGGCCGGCGACGTCGCCGGCCTCGATCGCGCGCAGCGCCGCTCGCCGCCCGGCGATGCCCAGGGCCGCCTCGACGCGCAGTTCCGTGTCGAGGGTGAGGTTCTGCGGCAGGTAGGCCAGGCGCCCGTTGACGGTCACGGACCCCGCGGAGGGGTGCAGCCGCCCCGCCAGCAGCCGCAGGAGTGTGGACTTGCCGGAGCCGTTCGTCCCGACGAGACCGGTGCGGCCCCGGCCGATGCCGAGGGAGAGCCCGTCGAAGACCCCGGTGCCGTCGGGCCACCGGAAGGTCAGGGCGGAGGTGCTGAGGGACGCGGCGGGGGTGGTGGGCTGGGACATGTGATCCTCGCAGTCGCAGGCATGTGAACGGGGGATTCGTATGCGAGCAACACGCGGCGACCGGCCGGAAGAGGGGGCTGAGCTGTCCTGGTACGTACGGGGACGGCTCATGCACCGAGGTCGCATCCACGCGGGGGTCACGGGCGGCAGAAAGCCGACGCAGGCGTGACGGGCTGCGGCAGGGGCCGCACCGCGCGATGTTCGCGGACCTCAGATGCGCAACGTCCACCTCTATCGGAGACGACAGGACTCAAAAACTGTACACCTGGCCAGGGCGGGACGGGGGTGAATAAACCCGGCCCCGGCGTCCCGCCCCCGACCGGCCCCGGCCTCCCGGCCCCGGCCCGGTGCCTCAGGCCCGTCCGCGCAGGCGCTCCGCCTCCGCGACGAGCCATGCCGGCCGGACCATCTCGACGTTGCGTCCGGCGCCCTCGGCGGCCCGTACCAGCGCGTCGGCCGCCGCCCGCGCGTCCGGCGCCGGCCCCGACAGCGCGACGGCCGCCTCGGCGAGCGCTCGTGCCGCCACGGCCTCCACCGCGCCGGCCAGCTCCAGCGAGGCGGCCGCACGCCCGGCGGCCTCGGCCGCGGCGGCGTGACGGGCGTCGGCCCAGTGGACCCACGCGGTGTTGTAGAGGCAGACGCCCTCGGTGCGCGGGCTCTCCATCCGCGACGCGGCGGCGAGCGCGGCCTCCAGCGCCTCCAGCGCCTCCGCGGTGCGGCCCAGGGCGAGCAGGGACACCCCCTTGGCGTTCAGCGCGTAGTCCGTCGCCTCCTGGATACCGGCGTCCCGGTAGGCCAGCACCGCCCTGTCGCCGGCGGCCACGGTCTCCTCCCAACGCCCCAGCGAGAGCAGGGCCGTGAAGCGGGCGTTCCAGGAACGCGCCTCGGTGAACAGGTCACCCGTGGCACGCGCGATCTCGTGCAGCCGGTCGGCGCCCGCGAGGGCCGCCTTCCCGTCGCCCAGGGTGCTGTGGGCGAGGCTCAGGTCCAGCAGGACGTGTACCTCCGACTCGGCGTCGCCGTTCTCGTGCGCGAGATCACCGGCGCGCCTCAGCGGTTCCATCGCGTCCTCCAGCCGGCCCAGCTGACGGCAGGCGTCCCCGAGACCGAACAACGCCCGCTGCAGGGCCTGCCGGTCGCCGAGGTCCTCGGCCAGGGCCGCGGCCTCGGTGAACACGTCGGCGGCGTCGGCCAGCGGCCCCGCCGTCAGCCGGGCGTGGCCGAAGCTGATCAGATGGGCGAGACGGGCGCGGTCGTCGGTCAACTGTTCCTCCAGAGTCAGATGCATCGACAGGGCGGCCAGCACCGACCCGTGCCAGACCATCCACTCACCGATCGTGCCGAGCAGCAGCCCCGCCTCGTCGAAGTCCCCGGCGCGCACCAGGTGGTCGAACGCGCGCCGGTGGAGCCGGATGTCGTCCAGGTCGTGCCAGTCCGGCCGTCGGGGGGCCGTCCCCGTGTACCAGTCCGCCGCCCGCCGCTCCACGGCCTGCCGCCCCAGTGCCCCTTCCCGGGGCATGGCGCCGTATGCCAGGTCGGCGTCCATCGGGTGCAGGGCGAAGGTGCGGTCGGCCCGGTTCACCGACAGCATCCGCGTGCGCAGCAGACCGGACAGGACCGGGGCGACGGCGAGACCGGGGGCGAGGCCCGCCATGATCCACTCGACGGCCTCCCGGGACACGGGAGTCCGCAGCACGGCGAGGACGTTCAGCACGGTGCGGGCCTCCGGCCCCAGCCGCTGGTAACGGTCCTGGGCCAGGCCGGCCACCACGTCGCCGCGCAGCGCGAAGTCCTCCAGCACCTCCTGGAGGGTCGGCAGCGCCAGCATGTCGTCCGCCATCGCGCCCACGAGCAGCTCCAGCGCGCGTGGAACGCCGTGCACGTGGACCGCCGCCCTCAGCAGCTCCTCGTCGGACAGCGCGGCCACCCCGATGCTGCCGTCCTGGTCGAGTTCGCGCAGCAGAGCCACGGATTCGACGGGCGGCAGGCCGTCGGACAGGTCGACCTCGGCCGCGAACCGGCGCAGCTCCGGTGCGAGACGCAGAGGTATCTGCGAGGTGACCAGCAGCCGGGGGGTGGAGCGGGCCCGGAAGAGGCAGTCGAGGAAGACCGCCAGCTCGTCCTCCTCGTCGAGCCGGCCGTCGTCCTGCAACCGGTCGTCGAGGTTGTCCATCAGGATGACGAACAGCTCGCCCCGCATCGCCGCGAACAGCTCGCCGATCTTCTCCCGGGCGGTCCGGTCGCTCGCCCAGACCTCCAGCAGCCGCGCCTTCGTCACGCCGCCCAGCACCTCGGCGCAGTCGAAGTACACGCGCTCCAGCGAGATCCCGGACGTACGCGTGCTGAGATTGACGAGTCCGCGCGGCAGCGGAGCCCTCACCTGGCCGGGCCACTCGCCCTGCTCCAGCATGTCCATCACCTTGGCCGCCACGGAGCTCTTGCCCATGCCCCGCCGCCCGGTGACGGTCACCACGCGGACGGCCGGGTCAGCGAGGTGGCGGGCGATGGCGTCCCGCACCTCGACGCGGTCCTTGAAGAGTTCGAGGCCGTGCGTGACCGGCAGCCCGATCACCCTGGAACCCGTCGAACCGGTGCCGCCCGCCCCGGCCGAGGGCAGTTCAGCGGCCCCGGGAATCGCCAGCAGGGCTTCCAGGGCTGCCCGCCGCTCCTCGGAGACCCGGCCGAGAGCGTGGTCGACGCGGGCGGCCGTGAGCCGGCCGGCGCCCTCGTGCCGGTGGTGTTCGGCGACGACTCCGACGATGCGGGTCCCGGCCCACACGGCGGCGCCCGACATGCCCGACCACGGTGACACCCCGGGATCGGGGTCGGCGGCCGCGGCCTGCACGGTGATCTCCAGGGTGCCGGTGCGCAGATTGGACAGCGCCGCCACCGTCCCGTCCGCCTGGTGCAGCTCCCGGAACTGCCTCCCGTCGGCGCCCCGCCGCCGCTTCCACAGGGGGAACCCGGCCGCGTGCACCGCGACGACGGCATGGCCGTCGTCGCCGATGCGCCCGAACAGCGCGGGCGCCACCGCGGCGACCCCCGGACCGGGCCGGAAGGTCAGCACCGCGACATCCGTCCCGCTGTCCGCCCACGACACCTCGGCGGTCGCCGCCCACTGCCCGGGCCGGTCCGCGTCGAAGCGCACCCGTACGCCGGTGGCGCCGGCCACCACATGGAACGCGGTCAGAACCGCCGTGTCGCCCACGCGGTAACCCGAACCGCGACGGCCACCCGCCGCCGTCGTGACGATGACCTCCGCGATCCGACGCGGATCCAGACCGCCGGCCGCCACCTCAGTCCTCACCGAGCAGCTCGTCGCCGGAGATCAGCGCCATCCCGTCCGGCGCGTCCGCGAGGACGGGCTGCAGCGTCAGGGTGAGCCGCTGGGTGACGGCGGACGTGCGCTTGGCCGCCGCGCTCGCGTCGAAGACCCAGAACCGCACCTTCACCCCCGGCTCACGGCTCTTCTCCACCCCCACCGTGAGCTCCAGCTCCACCCGCTCCGCCTTGAACCGCAGGCCGGAGCCCTCCCCGTCCGCCATGGCGCGGCTCAGCTCGTCCCGCAACTGCGCGATCATGTCCGCCAGCTCGACCGCATCGTCCACCAGCAGTTCCCCCCACCGCTCCGTGACGTCAACTACCCGTCGTACAGGCCCACATCATCACGTACGGGCCCCGGTACGCGTCCAGTGGAGACGGGAGACCGGCGCGGTGACGCACCGACGGTGGCGGAGCTCCGGGCCGGGTCGTCGCACGGGGAGCGGCCGGCCGATCGCACGGAAGGGCGGCGGAGTGTCGGCCGGGTCCGGCGGGCGGATGCTGGCAGCATCGGCCGGGCGGAGCGCCCCGGCGAGGGCACCGACGCGCAGTGGGCCGGAGTCCACTGAGGTCGCCCGCACCCGACTCCCGCCCGCACCCCCGGCCGGCCGTCACCCTGGCGGCGTACCCCTGCGGCGGCCCCCTGCCGTGAGAGGCGGACCCATGGCGCCACGCCCCCACTGGATCTTCGGGGACCAGCTCGGCCCGCACTTCCTCGACCCGCGGCACGGCGGCCCCGACGACCGCGCTCCCGTCGTCATGATCGAGGCGCGCTCGGTGCTGCGCCGCCGCCGTTTCCACCGCGCCAAGGCCCATCTCGTCCTGTCGGCCATGCGCCACAGGGCCGCCGAACTCGGCGACCGGGTCACCTACATCCAGGCGGAGACGTACGCGGAGGGGCTTGAGCGGGCCGCCGGAACCGGTGCGCCCTGGAGGTCGCGCGGCACCCGTGACAAGGACACCGGCGGCGCGGCGGAGCGCGAGGCCGGTGTCCGCCTCACCGTCTGCCACCCCACCTCCCGCGCGGCGCTCGCCTTCCTCGGCGGGTACGACGACATCGAGGTCCTGCCCGCGAAGGGCTTCCTGGTGGCGCAGGACGCGTTCGAGGAATGGGCCGGCCGGAGCGGAGGCCGGAGCCTGCGCCTGGAGAGCTTCTACCGCTGGGTGCGTGAACGGCACGACCTGCTGATGGACGGCGGCGAACCGGCGGGCGGGACGTGGAACCTCGACCACGACAACCGCGAGCCCCCGCCCCGAGGACGGGAGACCCTGGACGTCCGGGGCCCCTGGCAGGCACACGAGGACGACATCGACGAGGAGGTCCGCCGCGACCTCGACCGGTGGGAGCGCGACGGGGACGTCTCCTTCGTCGGGAGGGACGGCCCGCGCCGCTTCCCCGCCACCCGGCGGGAGGCGATGTCGGCGCTCCGCCACTTCGTCACCCACCGGCTGCGGGACTTCGGACGCTACGAGGACGCCATGCTCGGGGCCGATCCCGTGATGAGCCACAGCCTGCTGTCCGCACCACTGAACCTCGGCCTCCTCGACCCGGCCGAATGCGTCGAACGCGCCGAGCGGGCCTACCGGAACGGCGACGCGCCCCTGAACAGCGTCGAGGGGTTCGTACGGCAGATCTCCGGCTGGCGCGAGTACGTCTGGCACCTCTACTGGCACTTCGGCGAGGACTACCGGGCCCGCAACGCCCTGCGCCACACCGCCCCGCTGCCCGACTGGTTCCTGGAGCTCGACGCGGACGCGGTCACGGCCAACTGCCTCTCCACCGTGCTCGCCCAGGTACGGGACACCGGCTGGACGCACCACATCCCCCGGCTGATGGTGCTGGGCAGCCGTGCGCTGCAGGACGGCTGGGACCCGGCCGCGGTCACGGACTGGTTCCACCGCTGCTTCGTCGACGGTTACGACTGGGTGATGCTGCCCAACGTCGTGGGCATGTCCCAGTACGCCGACGGCGGGCTCATGACGACCAAGCCGTACACCTCGGGCGGGGCCTACATCCACAGGATGAGTGACCTCTGCGGCCCCTGCGCCTACCGCCCCACCGAGCGCACGGGCGACCGGGCCTGCCCCTACACCACCGGCTACTGGGCCTTCATGGACCGTCACCGCACGCGCCTCTCCTCCAACCACCGCACGGCCCGTGCCGTGAAGGGCCTCGACCGTCTGAAGGACCTGGACGAAGTCCTCACCAAGGCGAAGGAGCGCGGCGCGGCGCCACCGTGACCGGGGCGTGGCAAGCACGGCATTCCCGCTCCGGACCGGACCGCACCGGACCGTCGGCGCCGCGGCCGTCGGGACTGTTGCTGCGGGCGTGAAGGCCCAGGAGGTCTGCCGGGGCGGGGAGTTGCCGGTGATGCGTACGCGCGTGCGTGCGGTGCCTTGTCGACACCAGGCGTGATGCACAGGGGCCATGCCCGGAGCCGTACCGGAAGCCGTACCCGACCTGCCCGTGAGGGACCCTGGGTCCAGGAATACGCGGCCCTCTGACGGGCGGGCGGGATGGGCTCACGTCTCCCCGGGCGGCTCCGGCACGCGTGCAGGACCGGGCGGATCCTGCGCCGTGGCTTCATGCGCGAACGAGAATGCTTCTGCCCGCTCTCCGTGGCCGGCTCAGGTGCGGCGGTTCGAATCCGGCAATATGCGCCGAAGCGGAGAATCCCCCGGATAAGGATTTTATGGGTGGCCATCGGCAGGGGCTCGTGGGTGCTATTTTTCTCGCGGTGCACGCAGGGGTTGCCTTTTGTGCAGAACCGGAGTTCCGGCCGACCCGCGAGGAGGGAAATCCGGGACGAGGCAGATGCTCTGCCGCAGAAAGCATCCTGTGAATGGAGGGCTATTTCCGGGGCCATGCCGTATCGGCCCGGGAGCGCTCCGACTCGCCATCGTCGCAGGGAGGTTGCCTGTCGACGACAGGGAGGGATTCACTCGCTCGATTGCCCCGGGGTGCCGTGGAAGCGGGGGGTGCGTAATGGGAAGGGAGTGATCCTTTTCGTGGTAGAGTATTAATGCATTCGCAGGACGTCACAACTAAAAGGGGAACGGCGTGAATACCGAGAAGGTTACGGCTCGGCGTCTGACGGCCGAGGAGATTTCGGGCCTGGGCCTGCAGGATGGCATCTTCGTCTCGGCGGGGACGGAAGGCTTTCCTCTCGACTGCTACGCCCCGGCTTTCCTCACGGAGCCGGGCAAGAATTTCGAAGGCGGGTCCTTCGTCGCGAGGACGGTCTTCGGTGAGACCATTCACGTCCTCCCGGACAACACCGAAGAGGCCGGCGTCTGGATCGCCGACGAGTCGGGGCAGGAGATCGAGGTCCTGCAGAGCGCCGGAGTCCTCCTCAACCTCGCCCTCTTCGTGCCGAACGGGAACAAGGACTCGCTGGATTCGCTCTACTCCGCCGCGCGCGACGCGTTCGGTGCGGGGGTCGTCCAGCGGTGGAGCGAGGAAGCCGTCGCGGTTCCGGACGTCAAGGTCGACCTCTACGAGGAGCCGGTCAGGGGGCGGAAGAACAACAGCAGTCAGAACCGCGACCGTCGCGCCCTGGACATCTACCCGACCCGCGTGCGTTTCCTGGAGCCCAGCGAGGGCTGGAAGTTCGTCGTCGAACCGCACCAGGAGATCGTCGACGACACCCCGACGATCTGATCCGACTGTCTGATCCGACCGTCCGACCTGACTGTCCGGCCCGACTGTCTGACCTGACGATCTGAACCGGCGACAGCTGCGAGACCACTTCCGAGGCGCGAGCCGCCGCCCCGTGGTGGGCGGGGGAGGGGTCCTGGCAACCTCCGCCCACCGAGGGGCTGTTGCACGCCGGCTTCGGACGCCCGGCCGGGATCTCCCGGCCGGGCGTCCTGCGTGAGGTCGAAGGCCGGGAACAGGGGCCGAGGCAAGTGCCCTGTCCCTGTCCCTGCCCCTGCCCCGGTCCGGCCGCGCCGTGCCACGTCCGGCGGCCGCATCCGAGCCGAAGCCGCAGGTCGGACGGCGCGCTGCCCCCGTCGTGCCTCTCTTCTGTCGCGGAATCCCTGTCTTTGTCGCCGGCCTCCGGTGGATTCGTCCGGGACCGGTAACAGAGGCAGCCTGACCGGGGGTTCGTATGTCTTCATGGGTGCACGGCATCGGCGGAGACGGCAAAGGGGCGGGACATGGCACGGCACAAGCAGAAGGGATGGAACAGCAGGCTTCTCGCGGCGGCTCTCGGAGTGACCGTGCTGGCCGCTGGGGCCTCGATGTGGACCGCACAGGCCGAACAGGTCGGGGGGCGACCGAAGGCGAGTGACTCCGCGCCCGACACCCGGGTCGCCAAGGTGGCCGTGGACATCGCGCACGCCTCGGACCGGGGCCCGCAGGGTGTCAACATCACCATCGACGACGGACCGGACCCGGCCTGGACACCTCAGGTGCTGCAGCTGCTGAAGGACAACGGCGTGAAGGCCACGTTCTGCATGGTCGGCACGCAGGCGCAGGCGTACCCGGACCTCGTCAAGGAGGTCGTGGCGGGCGGCCACCGGCTGTGCAACCACACGGTCTCGCACGACACCGCCATGGACACGAAGCCCGAGGCGTACCAGTCCCAGCAGATCCTGGACGCCGAACGCATGATCACCAAGGCCTCCGGCGGCGTACGGCCCGAGTACTACCGGGCCCCGGGCGGCGCCTTCACCCCCTACAGCCGACAGCTCGCGGCATCGCGCGGGATGCGGCCCCTGGGCTGGAACGTCGACACCAAGGACTTCGAGCGTCCCGGCGCGGACACCATGGTCGCCACCGTCAAGAGGGAGATCGCCGACGGCCCGACCATCCTCTTCCACGACGCGGGAGGCGATCGTTCCCAGACACTGGACGCCCTGCGCGAGGTGCTGCCCTGGCTCAGGGAGCAGGGATACGTCTTCGGCTTCCCGGTGAGGTGAACGGAGCCCGCCCGCCCGCACCGCCGGCGGGCGGCCGAACGACCTGCCCCGTCATCGTGATGCTGTGGGTGGACGACGCTCCTGGTGCACGACGCTCCTGGCGGTGAGGCGAACCCGCTTGGTGCGACCGTGCGCGGCGAGGAGCCGGACTGCGTAGACGGCCGAGGTGGCGGCAGCCCGCCGCTGGAGCCAGTCGGTCGCTCGGAGCAGGGCCTGCGGGTCCCAGGACCGGCCGAGAGTGATGGCACGCAGCAGAGACCACTCCCGCAGCCGTCGGGCCACGAACGGGTGGTGGGCACCATCACAGGATCATCCTGGCGGTGTGCTCGGCGGCCCGCTCCGGGGCGGATCCAGGGGGCGTGACCGGTTGCGCGGGGCCCTCGGAGAGGTGGCGACGACGGGGGTGCCGTTCGCCCGGTGGCAGCTCACCTGCTTCGGATCCTGGAGGCGATCGATGTGGCAGGCCGACGACGTCACACGGCGACGCCGCAGTTGCGGGGCTCCGATAAGCTGATGATCGCGAACGCTGACCCGTAGAGGGCAGAGCATGACATAGAGGAGCATTCTGATGGCGACCCGCAGGATATCCTCCGGTGTCTGGATCGTCGTTTTGCTGGCTGCCGCCCTCGCCACGGTCTCCTTTTTGTCGGTGCAGGCCTCCCGGAACATTCCTGAAAAGGGCACCGTGAGTGCCGATCCCAAGCCGACTCCGAAGCCTCGGCCCTCTGCGGTCAAGCCCAAGATCTACCCGGTTCCCGAAAACTCCGGAACCGGCCGGCGGGTCGTGTATTCGCTCTCCCAGAAAAGGGTGTGGCTGGTCTCCGAGAGTGAGTCCACCGCTCGCACCTTTACGGTGTGGCCGGGCAACGTGGCCCCGGCAGTAGGGAAGTATCCGGTGGCCTTCCGCCGCGCGGAGGGTACGGGCAGTGATGGTGTACGCATCCAGCACGCGGTCTACTTCGGGGCGCGATCAGCCTTTTCCCACGCCGTTGACGGGGCCTCTCCCGCACCTGACGGCACCCTGAAGACCGGCGCGATTCGCGAAAGTGTCGCGGACGGCACAGCGCTGTGGAATTTCGCCACCAAGGGGACACTCGTTCGCGTCGTCGGCTGAGTGCGGACCGGTTTCCGAATCGGGCACGTGAGAGGTTCGCGGGCGTTCTTCCACAGGTCCGGAAACCCTTGCAAGGAGCTCGCAGAGCCTCCGGCGGCTGCTCCTTTCCCCTGTGACTTCTTCTGCCGAGCGCTGGGAGCCCCGGTACGACGGCAGGGCCCGGATCGCGCATCGCGGTCCGGGCCCTGCCGTCTGCACCGAGCCACCTCGCTGCGGCGGCGTGGCGTCAGCTCTGCGCGGTGTGGTCGTCCGTCTGCCCGGCGCCCGCGGCTCCGCCCGTCTTCTCGCGCATCTTGCGCACGAGCTCCGCCTTCTGATCGGCGGCGTTCTGGCGGTCGAGGTTGCGGTGCGGACCGTTGTTCTGCCGCTCGGCGCGGGACAGCTTCTTGCGCTGGCCGCCGCCCATGCCCACGGGGTTGTTGATGTTCTTGCTGTCAGTCATGGGTTCTCCCGAAACGATGTGAAGTGATCTACGGAGCCGCCGGTGGAGGACGGGCGTGGCGACGTCAGAGGACGTCAGCAGGGGCCCATCACGCTCTCACTCGAAAATCGGCACCTGGAAGAACACGTCAAAGACGTTACCCGGTTCCGCCGGACCCGCACGCCAGGCCTTCGCGCCCGGCATCGGCCCCGGTCCCGGCCTGAAGCGCTGCCCGGCGTCTCCCCGGCGTGAATCTCCGGACCTGCCCGCGGAAGGCGGGGACGCGACGTCGAGGTCGCGTCCCCTCGTCGCGGTGCACGACACACCATGCTTACCGAGCGGTCAGTGCAGCCGGGGACGTTCTGCTGATCATTTCCGGGACAGAACCCGCGCCACCGTCGTGAAGCCGTCGGCACGGTTTCCGGGCTCACATGTAGGAGCCCTGGGCCACCGAATAGTGCACGACGGCGCCCGGTGTTCCGTCGGCGAGGATCCCGGTGATCCGGAAGTGCGATGTCTCTCCGCGCGGCAGGCGTGTGATGGCGCGGTAATGGCGGCCGGGGACCACCGCGACGGAGGTGACCGGTGCGTACGTCCTGGTGGCCGGGTTCCAACGCTCGACGAGGTAGTTGGTGATGCCGGAGCAGGCAGCCTCGTCGGCGCAGGCCCAATCCATGTAGCCGTTTCTGGCCACGTCGTCGGGATTGAGGACGGTGAGCACCCCGGAGTCCTCGCCGAGAGCGTCATCGGGCCTGGTGTCGAGCTCAGTGGTGGTGACGGAGGAAGCCAGGCCGAGGTCGATGTGGTTGCTCCACTCGTCGAACGCTACGACGAGGAAGGTCACCGTCTCGCCGTCCGCCGGTCCGGCGCACAGCATGGCGTTGGGCAGGGCGAGCTTTTCCGAGGGGCCGGCGTCGTAGCACCCGTCGCTGTCGTAGCGGATGCTGCCGTCCGGCCGCCGTACGACGCGGGTGGCGGCATAGTTCAGGCCGCTTTCGGTGGGGGCGTCCCAGCTCAGCACGACGCCGTCCGCGCGCGGAGTCGCGGTCAGACCGGTGAGCGCCGGCGGGGGAACATGGTCGGGGGTCACGGAATCCGGCGAGGACATCGTGGATGCGTTGCCGGCGGCGTCGGTCATCACGGCGGCGTAGGTGTAGGTGGTGCCGTCGTACGTCGGCAGTTCGTCGAAGTACACGTAGGTCGCCTCTGGCGCCGACTCCTTCGTCATCCTGGTGATGAGTTCGGGGCTGTCGCCGAGGATGTCGCCCGTGGAGCGGTAGATGCTGATGGTGCCGCCGTTCCTCATCTCGTCCGAGGTCCGCTCGTCCCAGTTGACCTTCAGGGTGCTGGGGGTGTTGGCCATGTGGGACACCGCGAGGACGGGCGCGGTCGGGGCGACGGTGTCGACCGGATCGACCGTCAGGACGGGTGTGCTCTCGGACAGGTTTCCGGCGCGGTCGGTGACGCTGATGTAGTAGCGGATCGGCTTGCCGTTGCGGGGCAGTCCGGTTTCGGTCCAAGCGGTCTTGCTGGTGAGGACCGTGGGGCCCCAGTCACCTGCCGCGGTCTGCCGGTAGACCCGGTAGTAGGCGAGGTCCATCTCCTTGTTGGGTGCCCAGGAGAAGGTGGCGGAGTCGCTGCCCTTGTCGTACACGACCTTCGCCCCGGTGGGCGCCAGCGGTGCGACTCGGTCCACGGTGGTCTGCGTGCGGGGTGTGTAGGCGAATTTTACGGCGGCGGCACCCGTCCAGTTGGCGTAGTCGATACGGAGCGTGTGTGTTCCCTTGGGGATGGTGAGGTTGACGTTCTTGGAGACGGTCTTGGTGCCGTTCTTCCACAGGTCGATCTTGCGTGCGCCGTCCAGATAGACGCGGATGCCGTCCTGGCCGGACGCGGCGAACGTGAACGGGCCGCCTGAACCGAAGTCGCGCTTCACACTCCACCGGACACCGAAGTTGTCCTTGCCGACGCCGGAGACGCCGGGCGAGGCGCCCCACTTCTCGCTCACCGCTGTGTCGCAGTCCGTGCGCTTGGGCGTGCCCGAGAAGCCGGTGTTCGCGAAGAACTGCCTGGTGTAGGTGTTCGTCGCGCACGACACGGCCGCCGACGCCGGCGAGGTGACGCTCGCGACGAGACCGCCCGTCAGCGTCACCACCACCGCGGTGGCGGCAGCCAGACGGAATCCTCCAACACTGCTCACTGAGTCCCCTTTTGGACATATGACCGCCCCACAGGCAGTCGTACGACATAGGAGATTCCTGAGCGTGGCCTGTGGTTGTACGGTCAAGCGACTTCTCGTCGCTTCGGACCGCGGGCGGATACTCATGCCCCGTGGAAGGTCGCTGCGTGGCCCCACTTCGAGACTTCGAAGGCTCGGACAGCGGCCTCTCCCTCAGACATCGAGCCGCGTCCCTATTGCGACGCGTCGCAGCTCTCGCAGCGGCTCACGGCCACCCTCTCGACGTTGCCCTGCGTGGCGCGGAGCGGGCTGGAGGGCGCGAGGCGGCGCCAGGCACCGGGTGAGGGGGTGAGCACCCAGCCGTAGCGGGGTGGCCGGATGTCGGCCGGGACAATGTGCATGCAGCCGGGAAGGTGTGCCTTGCCACTGGCGTGGATGATGATCGCCGCTGCCGGCCAGACCTCCCACTCGCCCGTGGGTGCACTGCTACGTGGTGCGGGTGGAGCGCAGTCCGCGCAGTTGTGCATGTCGTGGCGTTCGCAGTACCGCATCGTCGTCACCCTGTCAGGTATCGAGCCGCTGCTCGGTGCGTTCGAGCCAGCTCCGGTACCAGTGCGCGAAGCCGTATCCGGTCGGCTCGATGCCCCGGTCCATCGGTCTCAGATCCTCCCAGATGGATCCCCGATGTGGGCCTGTCATCACCAGGAGCGACGTATAGCCGCATCCCTGTTCGCTGAGGAACACCACGCCCGCTTCCTGCGCGTCGTACAGCTCCTCGTAGCGCGCGTCCCAGGCCACGTGAGCCTGACGGAACTCCTCGTCGGTCGCGAAGGCGTCCTGCACGGGTTCCTGATCGTCGAGCGCGTCGATCTCACCCTGCAGCACCTCGGCCACGAAGGGCCGCCCGGCGAACTCGGCGGTGGTCGGCTGGGCGGAGAACGTGAGCCCGATGCCGCGCCATTGCCAACCGTCGTCGCCCAAGGACGGAGTCATCAGGCCGTAGTGGGGACCGGCCCCACCCGCTCCGACATGGAGGACGAAGCTCCGGTACTCCGTGGGCAAGCTGACGCCCAAGTCCGCTTCCACTGAGTGGATCTGCTCCTCGCTCATGACCGGACCGAGGCGAAAGCCGTGCCCCGGCGCGCCGAACACCTTCTTCGATTCGGGGTGTTCGGCGAGCCGGAGAACCCGTTCCCGCACTCCCGCCCAAGTGGCCTCATGCATGAGCACACGCTACTGATCTTGAATGGGTGATGTCGGGCTGTTCGGCGGCCGGTGAGCGGGTGCCTTCGGTAGTCCTGCTGGGAGCCGCAGTGCTGTGGCGCGAACGGCCGCGACGGTTCCCCTGCGCCCCGTGATCGGCCCGTGCCAGTTCCGGTGTTGGGCGATCACCGGGTCTCGGTGGGTGGCGGGTGCGGCCAGCCGCCTTCGATGGCCGGGCCGCTACCCGCAGGAATGCTCGCCGCGATGAGCGCTGCGGCCTCGCGGGCGCTGAGCCCGGTGCCGAGCACACGTGACGGAATGTGCGGAGTCCAGCACGACCGGAGGAGAACCACGTTCCAGAGTCCATCTAAGCGTGGCTCTGCACGCGGAAGCTCTGCATAGAAGGGGTCAGCCGTACTGCTCAGGAGGCTGAACTGCCCGTGCGACGGAAACGGGAAGAACACGCGCAGGGCGGGCTGCGCGTACAGGGCCTCGGCCAGTTCGGCGTCGCCCAGCCTGATCGTGGGCGAGCGTTCCAGGGTCAGCCGCCATGCTGTCGACACGACCCTCCCCGGAGGTGCCGCTCCCAACGGGTACGCCGCGAGCAAGGGCCACTCGAGCCGCAGTTGATCGATCGACGCACCTTCGCGCCACGCGTAGAGGATGGCGTCGACCACTGCGAGGTCATCGGTACTGCCGAAGGCGCCCCAACGCCATCCGGAGTCCGTGGAGATCTCGATCCGGAACTCGCGTTCATCGGGATTGGTCGCGTACACGGCGAACCGTGCCTTGCCACGTGTGCAGCATGCGGCGACCGAGGGAGCGAACCCCTCAACGGGACCCAGCCGTTCGCCACCGTGCCCGCGCCGAACCGCCTCGAGATCCAGCGCCGCTCCCAAGCCCCCGGGCGTGGCCAGCTCTGGATAGAGCTGAAGTAGCACTTCGCTTGAGTGTTCGATCATGCGCACACCTTAGGCATTGATGGCGAGGCCGGGATGGCTGATAGCGACAACCGACGCAGGCATGCATCGCGGTCGAGAAGACAAGGAAGGCCCGGGTTGATGGCCCAGGGCTTCTCTTGGAGCGGGTGACGAGAGTCGAACTCGCGCTTTGAGCTCGGGAATCATCCGGTACTGAAATCCCTGTGCAGCAACTGACTTGTGAGGGTGTGAATCAACGTTCAGCCTGACGGGGCGCGTGTGCCCCTTTGATGGCCGCTGTCGCCCGCCGAGGATGCGTAGCCCACTGCGCTTGGGAAGGCTCAAGAACAGAGCGCAGAGTTGACTATGGGACAAGCTGGCCCGCGATGCTGCGACGACCTCCCACGGTGGCCGCTCCGGGCGGCCTCGCCCGACCCTTCGGGTGAGCGACTTCTCTGCGCTGGAAACGCCCCCCTTACTTGTCACTTTTATGTCATACGCTGCCGGGTAGCAGCCGCGCACCCCGCGTCACCGCGCTCCGCGGACACATCCGGGTGCTGCGCGGTGCTCTCGACTCCCGGTCATTTATCGGGGTTTCACGTGGGGGTAAAACTACTGTGCGTAGGCGCAGCATCTCGACCGCGACAGCGCTAGCGGTCTTCTTCAGTTCGGTGGTGCTGGGTGTCGCCGCGGCCGGTCCCGCGTCGGCGGGCACCGCGACCATCGGCTCGCCCGCGGGCATCGTCGTCGACGGTGTCGGACAACGGGTCTTCGTCGGCGACGACACGCACGACAGGATTATCGCCGCCGACTACAGTGGCAAGCTTCTCGACTCTGTGAGCGGCATCGACGGGATCTTCGACCTGGCTCTCTCCGACGACGGCACCACCCTGTACGCGGCGGCGCGGGTCAGCCACGAGATTGTTGCCGTCGACGCGGCCACCCTCGACATCAAGGCCCGGTACCCGGTGGCCACCGGCATCGGCCCGCTGTACGTCGAATTCACCGGGGGCAAGGCCTGGTTCACCTACGAAGGCCAGTCGAACGGCCACGGCAACCTGGGCTCGGTCGACTCGGCGGTGGACCCGGCCGGCGGGACGGATCCGGTGACGCTCGGACAGCTCTCCCGGGATTCCGGATTCGGGGGCGGGCCGTTCCTCGACTCCGACCCGTCCGCACCCGGACTGCTGGCCGTCGGCGCGACCGACTTCTTCGACATGACCAAGGACCTGATGGCCGTCGTCGACGTCTCCGGCGCCACGCCCCAGGTGACCGCCTGGCACAACGGCGACTACCCGCTGAACTACGTCAGCGACATCGACCTCGTGCCCGGTTCCCCGCAGGTGTTGGTCGACGGCACGGACCGGCACGCCTATGCAGACGAGAAGTTCACCGCTGCCGGCGCCTACCCGGCCGGGCAGCGCGCGGACATCGCTCCGAACGGTCTGGTTGCCCAGATCAGCGACGCGAACGTGTCGGTCTACCGGCCCGGCGCGACCAAGCCGATCCGCACATACGCCGCCGACACCTCCGTCCTCGCCTGGGCCCCGGACGCCTCCCGGATCTTCGCGCTCGTGAGCTCGCCCGGCGGCTACACCCTCAAGGTGCTCACCGACCCAACGCTCAACGTCCCGAGCTTGACGGTGAACGCGCCGTCGACCGCCACACGCGGCAGTAAGCTCACCGTAACCGGGAAGCTGTCGGCGACAGTGCCGCTGCCGAGTGGCGCCAAGCTGCAGCTCACCCGCACCGACCTGGAGAGTCCCGCGGGCAAGCCGCTGCCCGTTGTCGCGCCGATGGCAGACGGCTCGTACACCTTCACGGACACCCCGCCGGCCGGCGGCACGGTCACGTACAAGGTCGCCTACGCGGGCGACGCCGCGCACACGGCGGTCAGCGCGTCCGACAAGGTCACGGTTCCTCTCACGAATCCGACGCTGACCCTGAGCAAGAACGGCAGCGTCTACAACTACGGCACCGACGTCTCCTTTACCGCGCACCTCGGCTCGACGTACAAGAACCGCACGGTCGAGATCTGGGCGAACCCTTTCGGCGGCGACAAGCCCAACAAGCTGCTGAAGACCGGTGCGGTCAACTCCAGCGGCAACATCTCCGCGACGGTGGACATGACGCGGGACACGGAAGTCACCGCGGTCTTCAAGGGGGACACACGCATCGCGCCCAGGACGGTCAAGTCCACGGCGCACGCCCGGGTCAATGTTTCCACTGCAGTTTCCAAGCACTACAGGACCGCCAAGATCGGCTCGACGTCGTACTACTGGTTCCACAAGAGCACCGATCCGCTGCTCACTACGACCATGTCCTACTACAAGGGGCGTAAGCAACGTTTCGACCTCCAGGTCTACTCGGGTGGAAAGTGGCATTCCGCCGACTCTGAGTACTTCGCGCTCGGCACGAACGGAAAGTCGGCCGTGCGCCTTGAAGCGCCGGGGAAGGCTGGGATCAAGGCGCGGATGCGGTCGGTGTACGTCAAAGGAACGTCCGGGGACACCGTGAACTCCACGACGTATGGCTCCTGGAAGTACCTGTACTTCTCCAACTAGGTCGTCCGGTCCGGATCACTTGACTTCCGATGTCCTGTGAAGGGCTCTGCCGCTCGCGGTGGGGCCCTTCGGGGTTCGCTGCACGGCGCGGGCACGCACCCGGTCGCCGGGCGCTTCGATGAGATCACCAAGCTCTGCGGCAACCGGGTCCACACCATCCCCTCGTGCTGACCGGCGCCTTTTGAGGAGCTCAGCCGCCGCTTTCCGCCTGCTCGGTGACGGACTCCACCCTGACACGGGACAGGGCCTAGTTCAGGCGAGGCATGCTGGTGCGGGAGTGGGTGACTTCCACGATGGTTCTGGCCCCGATCACCGGGTCGGCTCCAACGTTGTGGAAGACCTGCAGCATGGCGAGGAGCTTGCGGTCCTGCGTGGTCCAGGTGGCTCTTCCCCGCCTGTTCTGGCACGGCTGCCACGAGATGGGCACCGGCTCCCCCTGTTACCGCCGAGCTCTCTATACGTGCGGCTCCGCCACCGTCACCTTCTGCCGTCAGAGCACCCGCATCCCGCTCGGGCCGGCGAGAGCTGGTCAGTCGCCGGGTATCGGCGCCAAGCCCTTGATGAACTGTGCGTTCTCCAGAAATTCCGGAGTCAGCCGGATCCCTGTGACGCGCTCGGCGAGAGCGAAGGTGGCAGCGGTGACTACGTCTAGATCATCTGCGCTCCTTTCCTCCGTGGAGAAGCCCACCTCGCGCATGGCTGTCACGAGGCTCTCGGACTCATCGCCGTCTCGGTAGTAGGCAAACAGCGGCTCGAAGTGCAGTCTTAGCTTCCCGTTCTCGAACCAGTTGAAATGATCGACCGCGTTGACGTTCCGAAAGTGGGACACCACCGTGCGCCCGGCCGACAGATGCGACAGGACTCCGTCGAGCGTCCCGATGTAGCCGTTGGGCTCCACCATTACCGACCAGCCGTGGAGGGGCGCGACTCCGAGATAACCGTGGGTGCCCTCGCGTACCTGGGCCGTTTCGTAGGCGTGTTCGTCCAGCGTTCCTACTCCAATCCCGCGCCCCTGCACCTCGGCCTTGAGTGCCTTGAGCACATCCACTGGCGTGATCCCGCGCACCAGCGTGATGCAGTACGCCTCGGCAAGGCGGGCAAAGTCCTTTTCGAGCCAGCGGTAATTGTCGGCGGTGGCATTTGACATGGCGCAAGCGTCCCACGCTTCGATCCGCTGGCATGCGCTCTGGCTGTCCCGCGTGGTCAGTCACGTTGCCTGCAGATGGCGCTCACCGGGCTGCCGCACAGGCCTTTGGGCCGGTGGGGCGAGTTGGGCCTGGCCTGCCGGCTAACGACTTCGGTATTTATCCGCTGTCGTCCCTCCGGCAGCCGCAGTTCTCCGTGAGTCCCTGCCCTGTATGGCGCGGCTGTAGCACGAACCCCTCGTTGGGCTCAGATCGGCGCGGCTCCTCCCGCGTAGCCGACCATCAGGTCTGCGATCGAGGGTCTTGGACGCCTAGCTCTTCATCGTGCTTCTGGTTGTTGGACAGGCCGGGCGAACCCGCCCCGCACCCGGCTCCACCCCTCTAAAATCCCCACGCTCAAGCCGTTGAACAGGACACACACCGAAGTCCGGCTGGAGTACTGGCTGCCAAGGCAGGCTTTAGTCTGTGGCCTCATCTTTATCAGGCCGGTACGCAGGTCCCAACGGCCCTGCTTTCAAGCGTAGACACCGAACCACCTGCCGTGCAGGTTCGCTCACGATCGCCCTGGCCCAATGGTGTTGGTGTCAGCCGCTGATGTCAGGAACTCAGGCCCCCCTTGACAAGGTGCGGGTTACACCTCGCGAGACGTCGTGGCTCTCCCCTGCTTGTCTATCGCAGCGGCAAGCGCAAGGAGCGCCTCGACCTGAGCCATCTGTATTCGGGTCTCGGGAGAGAGTCGCCCCTTCGCCGTTCGCTCGGCCACTTCGAGCAGTTCCTGAGCTTTGTGCGCATGTGCGACGTAGTCAGCCATCAGACCTCCGGTGTAGGTGATCCGTACCGTAGCGACCCACTGAGATCCGTGGAGGGGCTTGGGCTGGAGTTGTCACGGCTCACCGGTCCACCTGCCATGCCATGGGCTGTTGGAGGGGCTCTGACCTGCGATTTCGGATCGGGCAGGTGGATGACTCCGGCCTTTGGGAGCCGTATCTGACTGCTGTTGTCCGCTCTGCTGGGCAAGGATGGGGCACGAGAGCTGGCAGTGCGACGCGTGCTTCGGACGGGCCGACTGGTCAGAGGGGGATGATGCGGACTTGGTCGCCGCAGAGCTTGGCCATGTCGTCACTGTCGGACGTCAGCAGGGCGACGGGTTTCGGCTGGCGGAGCGCGACCTCGGCGACCGTGGCGTCGATGGCGTACTTGTGCCCGTGCAGTCCGGCGCCTTTGAGGAGCTCAGCCGCCGCCTTCGCCGCCTGGTCGGTGACCGGCTCCACCTTGATGCGGGACAGGGCCCAGTTCAGGCGGGGCATGTTGGTACGGGAGTGGGCCACTTCCACGATGGTGTTCGCCCCGATCACCAGGTCGGCTCCCACGTCGTGGAAGACCTTAAGCATCGCCAGGAGCTTGCGGTCCTGCGCGATCCAGGCGGAGAGCCCTTCCGAGTCCAGGACGACGGTTTCGACGCGCTCGCTCACGCGGCGTCCGCGCCCTTGGAAGAGGCGGTGGCGCCAAAGATCTTCGAGTGGGCCTCGGCGAGCTCCTCGTCGCTGAAGCCTCCGTGCTCTTCTTCATGCCGGCGAAGGTCGTCGCCCAGAAGCTGGTGGCGGATCTGGCGGGCCACGGCTTCCGCTACATAGCCGGAGACGTTGTCCGTGAGCTTGCGGAGCTCCGCCACCTGGTCGCTGGGGAGCGTGACGGTGATGCGGGTCGTGGAGGACATGTAGCAAGCATACTGAAGTATGCAAAAGCTGGGGAAGTTGTGGCCCGGTCGGCTGAGGGCGTCGTCGCCGTCAGGTACGGACGCTCACGCGACGATCCGGATGTCACCCCCTCCCTGTCGGCCCGGGGATGCGCCAGATGATTCGGACCTGTTCGTCGAGGGGGAGCGAGGGGCCGCCCACGTAGATGCGTTGGATGAGATACAGGATGGCCAGCCGGTAGGCCTCCGGTTCAATGTCGTCCACCGATTCCACCGTTGCCCGGCTGAGCTTGTGGACCTGTCGGACGATGCGTGGCTCGGTTTCGAGGGAGCCGAGTTCAGCCACGACGTTCGGTTCCAGATCGGTTTCCTCCCGCATCGCTCGGATCGAGCGCTGCACGAGGTCGGGCTCGGTATCGATGCGGTCGAGTATGCGCTCGAGCACGTACGTATGGATGACGTCCGCTGCGATCCTGCCGTGTTCCGGGGGCTCCTCCCCGGTGCAACTCGGGCATCCCTCGCACTTGACGAGTTCGCCTTCCGGGCCTTCGTCCGCCCGCCGGGTGGAGGCGAAGCACGCGGCCACCCACATGAGTTCGGTTCGGCCCAGCCCCAGGTCTTCGGCGGTCAACAGATCGATGTCCGGGACCCCGAGGCCGTCCGGGGGCTCGGGCAGCTGAAGCTCGGACCGCATCAGCGACTCCAGAGTGACCCAGGCCGGTTCCCATTCCTGGGTGCTGAGCAGCAGCGTCGCTACTGCGTCGCTCGGGC
Organism: Streptomyces sp. NPDC001822; assembly: GCF_042892135.1. Classification (NCBI taxonomy): domain Bacteria; kingdom Bacillati; phylum Actinomycetota; class Actinomycetes; order Kitasatosporales; family Streptomycetaceae; genus Streptomyces; species Streptomyces sp. NPDC001822. The sequence goes on along the minus strand of NZ_JBIATW010000006.1, from coordinate 5,623 downwards.
GCTTCCAGAAGATGAGGTCTTCGTCGTCACCGTTGACGAAGTGCAGAACGTGATCGGCAGGGTCGAATTCCGCTCCGGACATCTCCTCAAGGTGAGTAAGAACGGCCTGCCGGCCGCGATATCGCCCGACGTAACGGCGTGCCTGGGCAACGAAGGAGCCCATGGTGGTGTCGTCCAGCACCGCATTGGGGCTGATCCCGATGAAGCGAGGCTCATGGAAGGAACCGGAGCGGCGGAGCTGCTGGGTGGCATTGGCCCAGTACAGCTTCTTGGTGTCCGGGTCGTACACCACGCAGTAGACCGGGATGTTGCCCTCCGACCAGGTATCGCGATGCCGGTCGATGGGCACGACATAGCCGTTGCCCCGACGCCAGCTGTCGCCTCCCTTGACCTGGACCTTGATCGTGTCGCTGGTGACATCGTCGTCGTCGGTAAAGGTGACGTAGAAGTCTTCACCGAAGTCGTTCTGCCCGGATATTTCCTGCACGATGTGGTCGTGCTCCTCCAGCAGTGTGCGCAGCGCGTTCACCGCGGCCTGGCCCACCCGCCGCCCTTTGGGGATATTCGGCATGTCACTTTCTCCACAGGTTCCTCGTCCACCCGGGCGCACCGCGACAGCCCGCCCCGGCTACCTTGCCCCATGCGTCTGACATCGCAGCTGGGAGTGCTCGGATGACCAGGGCCGGCTCGATGACGGGCGTTCAGTACGAGAGCTAGGCATCGGCTTCGGTGCGGTCCCTCGCCTACGCGGAGCGCACCGCGAAACTGCCCAGCTTGTGGGCCCATTCCGAGTCCGGTGCGGCACCTGAAAGCCCGTGGCGATGCAGCAGTGGGTCCGGCGTCGTCCCCATGTGATGGTGATGCAACCCGTTCTGGAGATCTCCGCCGCCGAAGACTTCGCGCTCTGGCCGGTTGACGAGAACGAGTCATACGGCTACCTCGTGCTGAACGGAGAGTTCACTCCCGCGGAGGTGGGCACGGCGGTGATGCGCAGCGCCACCTGGAACGACTTCGAGCCGGAGGGGAAGCACGGGCAGTGCCCGACCGACCCGCTCAGCGCCTTCCTGCACGGCCTGCTCACCTATTCGCCGCAGGAGGTCCGTGTGACCGACACCACCGCTGGCACTGTCTTCGTCCAGCCGGGCTCCTGCAACGGCCCGGTCACGCACGCCCTCGCTCAGCTCCGGTTGGGGAGGAGTGCGTAGACAGGTCCAGACAACAAACAAGGCCCTGGTCGCTGACCTGGGCCTTTGTCATGGAGCGGGTGACTAGAATCGAACTCGTGCTCTGAGCTTGGGAATCAACGGTTCTTGCGCTGCCAGAGGAGGCCTGAACTGGGGATATGTAGCGGGCAGGTGGATGGGCCCCTGTCTCTGGGGAGCCGTATCCGACCGCTGTTGTCCGCTCTGCTGGGCACGGATGGGGCACGTTGACTGTAGGGCGTCAGCCTGAGGTTCTGTGCTGGAGCGGGTGACGGAAATTGGAACGGTAGCCACCTGTGCTGCAGACGCTCCGGTGGCGCAGACGTCAGGCCCAGAAGGCTTCGGTGACGACGATCTGGGGATCGGCGTGGCGCCGCATGAAGGTGTAGATGAGCCAACCGCGTCCGCCGGCCAGGTCCACGATATGGGGGCCGCCGGGGCTTGTGGAGGCCAGAGGCCGGACGGTCATCCAGTGTGGGAGCGAGGCATCGGCGTCGATCCCCCGGAAGTACGGGTCTTCGGCCGTGATCAGTTCCGCACGGGCACTCATGATCAGGTCACTGCCATCGGCGGGCATGTTCTGGAAGTCGTGCTGCGCCTGCTTCGTCCAGTCCATTTGCCAAGGCGGCCGGAGTGGTTCGTCGATCACTCTCCGGGCTTCCTCTCAGCGGCTTCGTGCCGGAGGCGGCTGTACTCCTCCAGGAGCCGGAGGGACTCCTCGGGGTCCTCGGACTCGGCGGCGCGGGCTTCGAGGTCGCGAAGGTGCGAGTCGAGGACGGGATTCCGCGCGATGGCGTACTGCGTCCACCACAGGCGCATGAAGGCGGGCACGGGCGTGATGCTGAAGGCGTCGCCGATGACGCGCTTCCAGTGCGCCTCAAAGTCCGGGAGGAGGTGCGGAGTGTGTTCCTGAATCGCCAACCGAAGTGCTTGAGGCGTGTGTTCGGGCATGGGCGGCAACCGAAGGGGTTCCCCCTCGTACCCATCGAAGTGGAGTGCGTGGGCAGGCATGGTTCGTGCTCCTTGGTGTGGTGTGGGTCAGGCCGCCTCGTGTCGGTCCTCGTGTGGCTGGCGCCCGCGGGCCATCTGCTCGAACCACTCGGCCGGCACCAGGTAGGCGACCGTCTTCCCCTTGCGGGTGATGGCGGCGGCCTCGCCGGCGATCCGGGTCCGATCCAGGATCTCGCCCATCCCCTTGCGCAGGTCGATGGTTGTGTAGGTCTTCGTCTCCATATGCTGAAGCGTATAGCAACTATCATAGTTGGCATACGTGCCCGTGAGGTGCGACGGCTGGAGGAAGCCAACGGGCACGTCGGATGCAGAGCGGGCTCGGGGTGCCTGATCGGGCTTATGGCAACAAAGAAGCCCCCGGCCGCTGGCCTGGGGCTTTTTCATGGAGCGGGTGACGAGAATCGAACTCGCGCTCTGAGCTTGGGAAGCTCATGTTCTACCATTAAACTACACCCGCGAAGCGAGCCGATCACCGGCAGTGCAACGCCCACACTGTACCCCATCTCAGGCCCCCGGCGTCTTCGCCGCGGGGCCCGCGTGTTGTTCCGGAGTGTGGATGCGGTTGCGGGGGACCGGAGTTGAGGGCGTAGCGTGAGCCGTCGGAGTGCCGCGTGGAGCGGCGTCCTGTTCATCCCCTAATGTGGCGATCTCGTCCATGGCGTGTTGGGGAAGGGACTTGATGGAGTCGATGGAGCGCACCGTCGTCCGCTGTGCCGAAGGGCATGTTTTCGCTACCTCGTCGTTCCCGATGCAGCAGCTCGGGCCCGACCGGATCGGCCCCGGGCGGCTCATCCGCTGCCCGCGCTGCGCGCGGTTGCGGCAAGCGGTGCCTGTGTCGTTCGAGCGGCGGTAGTGGCGGCAGGCGTAAGCGGGACATAGGTGGGGCAGGCGCGCGGGGCGGTCCGGTTGGGGCGGGCCCGCGCGTTCTGCGTATCCTCGGACCGTGCTTCTCTCAGATAAGGACCTCCGGGCCGAGATCGATGCCGGGCGGGTTCGCATTGACCCGTTCGACGCTTCGATGGTGCAGCCCTCGAGCATCGATGTGCGGCTCGACCGCTACTTCCGGGTGTTCGAGAACCACCGCTATCCGCATATCGATCCCTCCATCGAGCAGGTCGACCTGACCCGTCAGGTCGAACCCGAGGCCGACGAGCCGTTCATCCTTCATCCGGGTGAGTTCGTCCTGGCCTCCACGTACGAGGTCATCTCCCTTCCCGACGACCTCGCGTCGCGGCTGGAGGGGAAGAGTTCGCTCGGGAGACTCGGGCTGGTGACGCATTCGACCGCCGGCTTCATCGACCCCGGGTTCTCGGGTCACGTGACGCTGGAGCTGTCGAATCTGGCGACGTTGCCGATAAAGCTCTGGCCGGGAATGAAGATCGGGCAGCTGTGCATGTTCCGGCTGACCTCCTCCTCCGAATTCCCGTACGGATCCGAGCGGTACGGATCGCGTTATCAGGGCCAGCGCGGGCCGACGGCCTCGCGTTCCTTCATGAATTTCCATCGGACTCAGGTGTGATGCGGCATGGCTGGTGAGGCGCGGGAGAATCTGACGTACGAGGCCTTCGGGACCGCCGTGCGCGAGCTGGCCCAGGCGGTCGCCGACGACGGCTACGAGCCCGACGTCGTGCTGAGCATCGCGCGCGGCGGGGTCTTCGTCGCCGGCGGTCTGGCGTACGCCCTGGACTGCAAGAACATTCACCTGGTGAATGTGGAGTTCTACACCGGCGTGGGCACCACCCTGGAAATGCCGGTCATGCTGGCGCCCGTCCCGAACGCGATCGACTTCACGCGCAAGAAGGTCCTGATCGCCGACGACGTCGCCGACACCGGAAAAACGCTGAAACTCGTCCGTGACTTCTGCGTCGACCATGTCGCAGAGGTGCGCAGCGCGGTCATCTACGAGAAGTCGCAGTCGCTCGTGAAGTGCGAATACGTGTGGAAGAAGACCGATCGGTGGATCAACTTCCCGTGGAGCGTGGAAAAGCCCGTGGTGCGTCGCGAAGGCCAGATTCTCGACTCGTAGCGGTTGTAGCGGTTGTAGAGGTCGAAGCCGAAAAAAAAGGGGGCTCCCGGTGCCAGGCACCGGGAGCCCCCTTTCTCGTGCGTACGTCAGATCGTGCCGAGCTTGATGATCGACAGCAGTGCGATCAACTGGATCGCGGAGGCGCCGAGCGCCTTCGGCCAGGGCAGGTCGTGCGACTTGCTCACCATGGAGGTGAACAGCGCTCCCGCGGCCAGCCAGGTGACCCATCCGAGGATCTGGACCAGGGCGTTCTCGCCGCCCAGGAACAGCGCGAAGACCAGGCGGGGTGCGTCCGTGATCGACATGATGAGCATCGACAGGCCCACGGTCGGCTGCCAGGAGCCCGTGCCGCCGAGCTGACGGGCCAGGGTGTGGGTGACCGCGCCGAGCACCAGGCCACCGACGACGAAGCCGATGCCGGTGAAGATGACGTACGGGGCGGCCGTGGAGACCTCCGCGTGGATCGCCTCGTCGCGGGCCTGGTCGAAGCCGAAGAGCGCGAGCAGTCCGTAGACGAACGTGACGGCGATCGCGGTGCCCCACACGGGGTAGTCGCGCATCTGCCAGAACGTCGGCCCGGGGCGCATCACGATGCCGCTCAGCAGCTGCTTCCAGGGGAGCCGCGGGCCCGAGGGCTGTGCGGGTGCCTGGCCGGCGTGGTAGGTGATCCCGTCGCCGTACGCGTCCTCGTCGATGCTGAACGCCTGCGTGTGCCCGGGTGCGTTGGCGTACGGGTCGTGCTGCGCGGGCTGCTGGTACGGGTCGCCGAAGTACTCCGGCTCGCCGTGTCCGCCGTTCCCGCCTCCGTGCCCGTGACCACCCCCGTGTCCGTTGCCGCCGTGCCCGCCGCCGTACGGGCCGCCCTGAGGGCCGCCGCGCGATGCGCCGCCTCCTGCCGGGGGCCACGACTGACGGCCGTAGGGCGGCGATGGTGCCTGCGCGCCGTACGGCTGTTGCTGCTGCGGGTGTTGTTGCGGTGTGCGGTTGTCCCGGCCGCGTCCGATCCTGAATCCAGCCACACATCGAACGTACCTGGTCCATGTGGGTGCGGTGTGTGGGCCGGGGCAACAGGGGCGCCTTTGCGGCCTAGCTGTGACATCCCCTGAGGGGTCCCCGGGGGTCCCCAGAGGTCTTCCGGGGTCTTCCGGGGGTCTCCGGGGGTCCCCGGGGTCCGCGTGGGGTCCGTGCCACCCCGGGGCACGGGACGGCCCTCCCCGGGGCGGCACGGGAGACCCGGAAGCGGAGGGCCCGGAACGCACGGAAGCGGGGGGGGGGGGGCCCCCCCCCCCCCCGGCCGGGGCGGGGGGGGGGGGGGGGCGCCGGCCCCCCCCCCCCCCCCCCGCCCGCCCCGGGGCCCCGGCCCCGCCGGGCGCCCCGGGGGGCG